>JAJXZS010000019.1 GCA_021779955.1 Chloroflexota bacterium
TTAGAGCAGCGTTATTCTTGTCTTTTGCAGCAGCGACATCGACCGTTTGTACTGTCATGGTGACTCCAATTCATTCCTGATTCAGTTTGGGTATTTCATTTACGAGTTCATCGACCGCACGTTGCATCGAATCGGTCAACGGTTCGGCAAACTCGAGGGCAGCCGGTTGGACACCGATTATCCAGACCGGGCAGTCCAGTTCGCTGCTCAAATGCCCGGCAATCATGCCGAGAGGAAGGGTATGGCTCGAAGCGCTGAAACCGGCGATTGCGGAGTTTTCCACCAAACGAATCGTGCCGGGCTCCAGGCCGAAGTCCGCAGCGTCCACCAGAAGGACCAAATCGGGCCGAAACTTACGCAGCGGACCCAGCGCATTATCGGGGACAACCCCGGCTTCGAGACATAGAAAATGCGGCGAGTTTTCGAGCGTACGTTGTAAGCCGCGTACCACCCACAAACCTGCCGCATCATCACCATTCAATTCAGAACCGGCGCCTACTATCGCGCTGCGGAGCAGCTCTGCCCGAATCGATTGTGGAGGGTTACTCCTTCTCTGTTTCTTCAGAAGCTCCAGCCGCTGTTTGAGCTGCCTGGTCCAGGACGTATTTGACGTCTTCTTCTCTTCCATAGTAGACCTCGAACGGCTTCAGTGAGGTCGCAGCCAACTCCCATTGATCATCCGATAGCGATATGCTTTTGCTGCGGCAACTTACCTCGCATTGGGCGCAGTAAGTGCAGCGATCGACCCGGTAAAGCATGACGAATTTCTTGTTAGCCTTGTCCACGGTGAAGAGTTCCAGGGCTTTTGACGGGCAATCCTTGACACACAGGCCGCAACCGGTACAGGTTTCGGCATCAAACACGACCTTACCGCGGAAGTCTTCAGGAGTCTCACTTCTGACAAACGGGTACTTTTCAGTAACCGGCTTCTTGATAAATGAGTTTACGATATCACCAAGCATTGAGCCGATAGTCATGGCATCAACCTCTTCCTAAAAACGGAATGAATGGACCCACAAATCTACCTATAACGATCAGGATTAATTGAGCCAAGATTAGAATGGATCCCCACCGCCACCACAAACCAACCGTTTGATCGATGCGCAAACGCGCAAAAAGCGATTGCAGTGCAGCGGTTACGAGTAGAAGTATAAGCGTTTTCCACAGAAAATCCAGAGGTGAACCGAGGCCGCCCAGGAAGAATGAGGCTACAAGAGTGAGGCCGATCACCAATTCGACGTCCCTGCCAATGCGGAAGAGCGCGAGTCCGCGGCCGGAATATTCGGTTAGGGCGCCGGCGACGATTTCGGTTTCTGCTTCCGGAGCATCGAATGGTGAAAGTTCAAGCTTACCCATCAGGCCGATCAGCGCTGCCAGGAAACCAAGCGGCTGGGCAATAATGAACCAGAGATTTTGACCGGCTGCCGCATTGATCGTGCCGATGTTCCAGGTGCCCAGGGCAATTGCAGGGCCAAGCAGGGCAAAAAGGAAGGGTGCTTCATAAGAGAACATCTGGGTTAGGGCACGGGTGGCGCCTACGAGGGAGAAGCGGTCTTCGGTGTTAGCGCCTGCAAGGCCTATGCACAGCGTCATCAGACTGAGCAGGTAGACCGTGACGATCAGGTCGCCCGAGAAGCTGTAGGCGGGTTTGAATCCAAACATTGGCACGTAGAGAGCTGCGGTGAGGATGGCTGTAAGCGCAACGATCGGCAGGAAGATGAACAATCCCTTGATTACGCCGGTGGGGATGACTTCTTCTTTTGCCAGGAGCTTGATCATATCAGCCAGCGGCTGGAACCAGCGCGGGCCGATGCGGTTCTGATAGCGCGCCACCAGTTTACGATCGGCGTATTCATAGACCAGGCCACTGATCAACAGGACGAGGCCACCCGGGAAGAGGAGCAAAGCAACAAGCGGAGGAAGGGAAATATTCATTTGTAATACTCAATTCCGTATTGGCGAAGATCTTCCCAGCTCCAGGTGCTGAGATTGTTGTCTTGATTGACCAATACCATGCGGTCATTGCAGGAGAAACAGGGATCGATGCCAGCGAGGATCATGGGCATGTCGGCCAGCTTGTGGCCAACGGCGGTGGAGAGCACGGAGCCCCAGTTGCACAGACTTGGGGTGCGCACCTTGATCCGCTCTGGCATGTCAGAGCCATTGCTCTTCAGATAGTAGAACAATTCACCACGAGGGGCTTCCACCCGGCTGACCACTTCACCTTCGGGCATGCGGCGTGGAATGCGCGTGGTCAGCTCACTTGCAGGCATGTGATCGATCAGTTCGCGAATGACTCTGAAGGATTCGTAGAGTTCCTTAATGCGCACCACGAAGCGGGCTTCCAGGTCACCTGCGGTATCGGTGACGACCTTGATCGGAAAGTCGGCATAAGCGGCGTATGGGGAATCGACGCGGACATCATAGGTCACGCCCGAAGCACGCGCTGTGGGTCCAACAGCACCCAGGCGCAGTGCCAGGTCGAGGCTCATCGAACCGATGTTGCGTGTGCGTCCCAGGAAGGTCTCGTCCTCAGTCACCACTTTCATGTAATGCCTGGTCCGCTCTTCGAGGAAGTCCATGCCTTTGTGGATGGCAGAGATCTTGGCTTCGTCAATGTCAATTTTGACGCCGCCAAGCACGTTCGCGGAATAGTTTACGCGGTTGCCCGTGATTGATTCGAGCAGGTCCATCACGGTTTCGCGGTCGCGCCAGGAGAGCATGAAGAGGGTATCAAAGCCGCCTTCATGAGCAGCCACACCCAGCCAGAGCAGGTGGCTATGAATACGCTCAAGCTCGGCAATCAGCTCGCGAATGGCGCGGGCGCGTGGGGGAACTTCGACATGAGCGAGTTTTTCGACACCTTGAGCGTATGCCATCGCATGGACGTGGGAGCAAATGCCGCATACGCGTTCCATCAGGTAGAGATTCTGCACCCAGGTGCGCGATTCGGTGCCCTTTTCCATACCGCGGTGGACGAATCCAAGGCGGGCAGTAGCACTTGTGACGATTTCGCCCTCAACACCAAACTCGAAATGGCCGGGTTCCTTCAACGCGGGGTGCTGCGGACCGATCGAGACGACAAATTTTTCAGGTTTCTTTTCTGATCCCATGGTTCGCATCCTCCTAAGATTGTTTCAATCCGGTAAATGCCTTGCGCAGCGGATAGACGCCGGCGGGCCAATCCTCGGGCAACACGAGGTGCTCTTTGCTTGGAGCTCCTGCGAAATCGATACCGAAGAGCTCAGCCGCTTCGCGCTCATACAGTTGCGCAGCCATGTCAATATCGCAGATGGTATCTACGACCGCATGATCATACGGAAGCGTCAGGCGCAAGGTGAAGACCACTGCCCCACCCGAGAAGTGATACAAAAGCTCGAGCGTGCCTTTATCGGGGATTACATGCTTCACGCCAGCTTCGTCGGTTGAATATTCAGGGTGGTCGACTCCAGTGATAGCGGAGAGGTATCCCCACGGAGCATCCAACAAGGCGGCGACGGCTTTTTTCACGTTTTCGGGAGCGATGACGGCATCGACGCGGTTGGCTTCAGGATTATTGGTGGAAATCGTCCATTCCTTGACAATATCAGTCGCAGCTTGAAGTTTCTGTTCCATATCCATAGTCTGCTCCTTTAACTCTGAAGACTCTTTAGCAACTGGACCACGCCGTAGATGATGGCTTCCGGTCGTGGTGGACAACCCGGAACATACACATTTACAGGAATCACGTCGCCGATGTCGCCGACGACGCCGTAGCATCCCTGGAATACGCCACCGGAAATGCCGCAAGAGCCGACGGCCACGACAAATTTGGGTTCGGGCATCTGCTCGTAGATGCGAACCAACCGGTCGCGTGCCTGCAAGGTGACAGGGCCTGTGCAGATGAGAACATCCGCATGACGCGGGCTGCCTTGTAGCTTGATGCCGAAGCGCTCGACGTCGTAGCGTGGAGTGAGTGTCGCAAGAATCTCGATGTCACATCCGTTGCAGGATCCGCTGTTGAAGTGGATCGCCCAAGGCGAATTGACGCGGGCCCAGGTTTTTACTTTATCCATTACCCCTTCGATAGGTGATGTCATATAATCTCCTTTTACATACCGATAAGAACTAGCCCAGGATCAGCGCAAAGAGCGCCAGGACAAGGCCCGCGATCGGTGGAATGAGTCTTAAATCCAGCGACCCAGTGCCAAGAACCAGCACGCCAAGGTGCAGCATGGCAAAGAATAAGGCAACCAGGAAGAAGGGCTGATATCCAGGCGCTGCCAGGCTCGTAGGCGCAGCTTCGCCGCTGCCATAAAGTGCAGACTTGGCAGCATTTGGGCTTTCTTTGCCTGCCAGCGCTTTCCCAACAAGGAAAATCGCAAACACCAGGGGTAAATAGATCAGAAACGCCAGAGGGGGACTGAGCAAAATATCCATGAGTTATCGATCTCCTTATCCTATGAAGATGCCCATCAGGTGGGTAGCTGCAGCGCTGGTAATGAAATTGACGATTTGCGGATAGACGCCAATCGCGATCAGGACTGCGACCATGATCACCATGGGAACGGCCATCTGCCACGAAATTCGATTGCCGTTCTGAACGGCGATAGACGGCTGCTTTCGATAGATGCGGTTGACCATGGGAGCGTAGTAAGCCAATGAGAGGATGCTGTTGAGTGCGGCGAAGACGACAATTATTGTCATCGACACATCCTTGACTGCGATGCCGGTAAGTAAAATCTGCCACTTCGACCAGAAACCGGCCATTGGGGGTAAGCCGCCCAGCCCGAGCACCGCTACGCTGAAGGCAAACGCGGTCAACGGATACTTGCTCGAAGCGCCGTTGAGATCATCCAGGGTCAGTGGAGAATGATCGCCGCGGGAGATAAACAGGGCATAAAGCAGCGCGCCGGCAGCCAGGAAGGCGAGACCCTTCATCATGGAATGCGTGATGAGGTGGAAGAAACCTCCCTGAGCTCCTTCGGGGAATCCGTAGGCAAAAGCGAAACCAAAACCGAGAAGCATGTAGCCCACATGACTGAGGCTCGAAAAGGCCAGCAGCCGCTTGACTTCCTTTTGCCGAAGCGCCAGCAGGTTGCCAAAGAGGATATTGAGACAGCCAAAACCGATGAGGATATACCCCCATGGCAACGGTCCGGGACCGATAACGCTAAGTACACGCAGCATCGCTGCCAGCCCCGCTTCGATGACGATGCCTGAAAGCATGGCCGAAATCCCACTGGGCGCCTGAGAATGTGCGTCGGGTAACCAGGTGTGCAAAGGCACCAGGGCAGCCTTGACGCCAAAACCAACGATCATGAGGAGGCCTCCCAAGCCAACGAGAGTCATGCCTTGGCCTCGTGAACTGAAGAGTGTCTGCATCGATGCCGACCCGGTCTGCGAATAGATCACAGCAATGCCAAAGAGCACCAGCGTCGAGCCGATAGCCGATTGCACGAGATACTTGACACCAGCCTCGAGCGAGGCAGGTTGTTTGTTATAGAAAGCGACTAGGAAGTAAGTGCTGACCGCCATCACCTCAAACCAGACCCACAGGTTGAAAAGATCCCGGGTTGCGAGCATACCCACAATCGCGCCTATTGTAATGAGAAGGAGCGCGTAGAACTTCTCTTCTCCCTCTTCGTTCGCCATGTAGCTTGTGGAAAAGATGGCCACGCACAACCCGAGCCCGATCGCCACTGCCGATACCACCAGCCCTACGCCATCCAAATTTAGGGTGATCGATCCTACGGTTAGCGTGGTCAACGCAGTTCCGTGAACAGCCCCGTAAGTGGCAAAATAAAGCACAATACCATCGAGGACGAGAATCACAACGGTGAACCAGCGGGCAAATAGCAGACCCCAATCTTCGCCTCTGCGTGCCGAGATTCGCCCCAAGAGATAAACCAGGGGAGCAGCAAAGAGCGGGAGCCCAATCAACATCACATAAAGAGAATTATCAGCCATTGACTACACTCCCAGACCGAAGATGACAAACAGGGCAAAAACGGCAATGAGCGTCAGCAGGATGCCAACCACATTCCAGCTAAGCACGCCGGTTTGGGTGACACGCAATCCTTCGCCAAAACCCTGGGTGACATTGACGATGAAGCGGTTGATGTGCTCAAACCCAAAGCTCTCCACCGAAATCTTGCGTCCCCATTCGAGGTTTTTGACTATCCCGGTAAACTTCTCGCGATACACCCATACCAGGATCCCGGCCGCGATCACTACAAGTGCGATCAAGGTCGGCCAGCTTAGGATCTCGCGAAACATGTCTGCGAGCCCAAAGGGTTCGATGTGATGGAATGGAAGTGTGTTCGGTCCCAAAAGAAGGGAAAAGCGTCCAACCGCGAGCCATGAAGTGATCGCGCCAAACGCCAGAGGTACGAGTGCAATCTTCATGGCAATCGACGTGGGATGGACGTGAAGCTCAGAGCGGGGTTCGCCGTAGAAGACCATCCAGACCATACGGATGGTGTAAAGCGCAGTCAAACCTGCAATGGCGACCATGACTGCGAAGGCCTTATATCCGCCCCCTCCCACGATGCCAGCCTCAAGAATGACCTCTTTCGACCAGAATCCGTTGAGAATGGGGATTCCCGCAAGGGCCAGCGAGCCAATGATGAACACCCACTTGACGAACGGCATTTGCTTGCCGAGTCCGCCCATCTTGAGCATGTCGCGAGTGCCGACATTGTGGATGATCGCACCTGCTCCAAGGAAGAGCAGCGCCTTGAAGATGGAATGGCTCATCAGGTGGAACTGGCTGGCAAAGACGCTGCCTGCTCCAATGGCGTAGACCATGTACCCCAGTTGGGAAACGGTCGAGTAAGCCAGCACGCGCTTGATATCATTCGACGTCAGCGCCATGATACCTGCGAGCAAGGCTGTGATCATGCCGACAAGCATCACCGAAAGACGCCAGTAGGGCACAGACTGAAAAGCCGGGTAGAAACGGGCGAGCAGATACACGCCTGCATTAACCATCGTGGCTGCATGGATGAGCGCGCTGATGGGTGTCGGCGCTTCCATGGCATCGGGAAGCCAGGTTTGGAAGGGGAACTGTGCCGATTTGGCTGCAGCTGCTGCCAGAAAGCCAAAGGCGATGAGCGCAAGGATTCGCGCGTCGAAGGGGCCGCCAGTGACTGCTGCGATGAAGGTGTCTACATCGTAGCTTCCGGTGTAGACGAAGATGAGGATGCCGCCGACGAGCAAACCGACACCACCGATCGAGGTGATGATAAGCGCCTTGATACCTCCGGCAACCGCTTTAGGGTCGTCGTTGTGGAAGGCGATCAGGGCGTACGAACAGAGGGCAGTGAATTCCCAGAACACAAACATGAGCAGGATGTTGCTGCTAAGCACAAGCCCTGCCATCGAACCGATAAAGAAGAGAACATAAGCATAATACCTGCCGAGCGATTCTTCACCTTTCATATAACTTGTCGAGAAAATCACTGCAAGTGAACCAATGGCGGTAGCGATGACGCTGAGGAATACTCCCAATCCGTTAGGTACAAACGAGGCAGCACCAAAGTAATAGCCGATGTTGAAGAAGGTGACCGTTTCAGCGCTTGCGTTGAAGAGAAGCAAGCCGGGGGCCACCACCGAAAGCACGCTGAATCCGACTGCTAGAATATGTTGCAGTTTTTCGTGTTTATCACCCACGAACCAGACAACGAGCGCGCCTAACCATGGGAGCAAAACTGTGAGTGCAATCAATATTTTAGCCATGGCTACCTCTTAAGGGTGGTTAGTGCTTTGATATCAAGCGTGCCGAAACGCCTGCGGATCTGCACGGCAAAAGCGAGCCCCAGGACTGCGACGATGGTATCTGCGACAATGATCGTCAATGCGAGGGTCTGGGCATCGCTGATCGCCCCGTAAGTGACCGCCTGGGATGTAGAAGCGCTGGTTACGGGCGCTTGAATATTGCCTGCAAGGATGAATGCAAGGATCGCGCCCTTGACCAGGATTTGTAGCGCAACGACGAGCTTGATCATATTCCGCGAAATCAGCAGACCATAGAAAGCGATAGCTGCCAATCCAAGGATCGCAACGAGGGTAATGGTTGTGATATTAAGCTGCATGCTGTTCCTCCTCTTCCCCGGCAACTCTGGGTTTTCCATCCGAAAGCAGGCCGAGAACACCGAGCACTCCGGAAAAGAAGATGGCGATTTGCAGCAGAATATCCAGGTAGCGCTGGTTCCACAAGATGGATGCTGTTGCAATGTCCGGCGAGGTTGTCGGCACCAGACCAAGCGTTGGCAGGAGCATATAAATTGCCAACCCGGCAGCGACGACTAAAAGCACCCAGGCAACCGGTTTCGAGACCAACGACCTGATCTCGATCGGCTCTTCACCCGCGATATTGATGGCAAAGACGAAGAGAACTGTGACGAGGCCCGCGCCGACACTCAATTCGATGACAGCAATCTGTGGTGCGCCAAGCAAATAGATCATCAACGCCGTTAAAGCACTCGTCAGCGCCAACCAAATGGCAGAGACGAGAAGGCGTTTCGATATAATTGCAAGGACAGCACTGGCCAGAATGCCTATTGCGATCAGCATTTGCCAAACCATGAATTATTCCTCCTTGCGCGCTTCGGATTAGAACAGGCAGCAATTGTTTATACAACACTAACGCTTAATTTTCATGTGTCAGTTATCACACGTTAGGTTGTAGACCATCCCTACCAGTTCACTACAATAAGAATGTTGTGAAAATCGGGTGAATTCTTCAAATTGGTCTCATCTACATCTTGAAGAAAATCCGAATGTTATTATAATCAACATGTTTTGTTAAAACAAACCAGGAGTCTTAAAAATCATGAAAGTTGCAGTATTGGCAAACCTGAAAGAAGATGCACCCGTATCACCCGACGACCCTCCTGGGCGTTGGGATGATCTGGATGAAAACCTCACCATCGATACGATCCTCGAATCTTTGAGATCGATCGGTTACGAGGCAAAATATTTCCCCGCAGAGCTTAAATCAATACAAGGCCTCCAGGAATTCAACCCGGATATTTGCTTCAACTCAAGCGAAGGGCATTATGGCGAATCGCGCGAAGCCCAAATGCCTGCCATTTTGGATATCCTGCGCATCCCATACACCTGTGCAGGAGTTCTCGGTATGTCGCTGGCTCACAACAAGCATATCGCCAAGCAGATGTTTCGCTATGCCGGGTTGCCAACAGCCAACTTTTTTGTTCTCCACAATATACAAGAATTGGATCATCGGGAGCTCAAATATCCGCTCTTTGTGAAACCGGCAAGCGAAGGGTCTTCCATCGGCATTAATACAGAAGCGCTGGTGCATAACCAAAAAGAGCTCGAACAACAAGCTTCGTACATACTGAATACAGTGCACAGCCTGGTTCTTGTCGAAGAGTACATTGAGGGGCGCGAATTCACCATAGGCATTCTTGGTGATGAGGTCTTGCCCATCGTCGAAATCGTCAGCCCCACCGGCTTTTATGACCGCGAGCAGAAGGAAGATGTGGAGAGTGAAGTCTACCGTATCTGCCCTGCCGATCTTCCCCCGGAAAAGACACGCGAATTTCAGGAAATCGCCATGAAAGCGAAGCAAATCCTGGCGCTTGAAGACGTCTGCCGCATGGACCTGCGGATGGACAAAGACGGAAACGCATATATCCTCGAGGTCAATCCGATCCCATTGATGCACCCCGACCCCGAGCAGGCATCACTCGTCTACGCATCACACGCGGCCGGTTACACCTATACCGACATTGTTCGCAAGATCGTGGAATCGGCGCTTGCACGCCTTGATGCGCCTCTCAATTAGCGAGATTTTAAACAAAGAGAGCGCTGATTTCAGCGCTCTCTTTGTTTAAATGGCTAAATGCATTTGCTCAATCGGTGAAATTCCCGAAGAGGTTCTTGAATACCGTGAACTCACCTGTGCGGCCCTTATGATTCGGGTCAGAAGTCTTCCAAATCGCTGAGAAGGAAGCAACAACATCATTTGCATCGAGATAGGCCGAGTTTGAAAAGCGCACATCATAACGCAGGTGGAAGGTCCATTGAGTGAAGTCGGAATTGGATTCCCACGATTCGGCAAGCAACGGCTCGAATCCGCCTCCTTCGATCGCTGGGGTCAACAGAGTATCATAAAGAAGCCGGGTGACCTCGAAGGTATCGGCCGAGGTTTCGTCTGCCGGCCAGAAGCTCGACGGTTCGCTCCCCGAATAAATCAAGAGTTCACCTGTAGGAGAGCTCACATCTTCAAAGTTTTGATACAAGCCGTTGGTGAGCAGGTTTTTGAGCGAACTCTTGGCAAAAACGACATCGAGCGCATGACTGATCGGAACAACCGGAATCGTATCCTTCATCAGACGGTTGATCGAGTTGAAAGCTGATTGGCGCTGGTTGGCATCGTCGATGCCGCGCAGGTTATCAATGGCGCTGACGACATCGGGATAGTCTTGCCCCAAAATCCCAATATCGCTCACGAAGGGTTTCTCGAAGAAGGCCAGACCGTCAGGATAATCGACATTGAACCAATAAAGATAGAGCATTTCGCTTCCGGCAGCGATCGAAGCGCGCAGATCGACCTCAGGCAAGCGCTTGAGATCAAGAGCAACGCCGATGTCTGCCATCTCTTTTTTGATCTCCTGAGCAATCACGGCCGGTGAATCCACACCTGGCAAGCCGCTATCGGGATAAGCCAGGCTGAGGTGCTGCGTAAAGTCGAAGCCCGCTTCAGTAAGCAGAGCCCTGGCTGTTGCCGAATCGTTGGTATACCAGGGAATATTCGCGCTAAAACCCGGGTTGATTGTTGAAGGCACCAACTGGCTTGCAGATTCAGAACCTTCGATAAGGTATGACGACGAAATATACTCGCGGTTGATCAATGTAGCCAGAGCCTGGCGCACCTTGGGATTATTAAAAGGTTGGACTTTGTTGTTGATACCGATATAAATCGTGTTCAATCCAATTTGAGAGATTTCACTGAGCGATTTGTTATCGCGGATAAGCATGATCAACCCTGCCGGAGGTGAAAGCAGCACATCGGCGTTGGCGGCTGTGAAATCGCGATATCGAACGATCGAATCAGGTACCCAGCGAAATGTGATCTTCTGCGGCTTTGGCGGCACGCCCCAGTAGGATGATGATGGCTCGAGGATGGCTTCGACTCCCGGTGAATACTTCGTCAGGCGATAGGGACCTGTTCCATTGACCGAGGACGAAAGATTCTGCGAATCTCCGCCAGTCTGGTCAAGCGCATATTCATCCTGGACCGCAAAAATCGGCGAAGAGATTTTGGACAGGAAGGACGTGTCCGTCTTGCAGAGGGTGAACATCACCGTATTGACATCAATGGCTTCGACGCTGCGAATTTCGCCTCCATAGCTGCAATTGGCAGCAGCCACGGTCTGCGGTACGAAATTTGCTGCGGAGGCTTGCCCAGCTTGAGGTTGGCAGCCGCTCAACAGGATTCCGATAATGAGCACAGTCGAGAACGAAACGTGAACGCAGCGAATCTTCATGATGAGTCTCGCAGTCTGATTTATTAGGTTCGAATGGGGACACACGCATCCAATTAAGGAATTATACGAGAATCAGCCTGCAATTCCTACAACCTTACTAAACTGTCGAGTGGATTTGACGGTCAAAAAGGTTAAGGTAAAATTGTGACCATGTTGCTGAAGCTGAACGAGATCGATGTCACTTTAACGGAAGATGTGCGCCTGCATGATGGTAAGCCTTTGGTCAAGAAACTGCTTGCTTTTCTCGCCCACTCGGGGGATTCGTGGTTCGACCTGATTGCACTTTTCGTTCTCTGGTTATTTGCGCCCAATCCATGGCACAGCATGGCCACCCTCATGGCGGGTTCGATCATCGTTTTGGCATTGTTCGTGCTTGCGGTCAAGTTCCTCATCGGCCGCAAACGACCTGAAGGCGAATGGGGAGCCGTCTATCGAAATACCGATCCTCATTCGTTCCCATCGGGGCATGCTGCCCGTACTGCGATGCTCACCTTCCTGGCGTTCGCCTTTGGCACTGCCTGGCTGGGAATCGTGCTTGGGGTATGGTGCATCCTGGTCTGCCTGGCGCGAGTGAGTTTGCGGGTGCATTACATTTCGGATATCTTGGCAGGTATTCTATTGGGTATCTTCGCCGGTTGGCTGGTGACCGCCCTTGCGCCCGTGCTCATGTCTGTATTCCCGTTTCTATTCTAAAAAGACCGCTTTGATCTCGATCTGATCTACCCAGTTGACCCTTGCAGTTTGGCATTGGCTTGAGTATGCTTACATGTGGGAGTGAATGGATCCCGGTGGGTTCCTCAGTCTTCAAAACTGGTGGCGGGTCGCTATGCGGGCCGCGGTGGGTTCGACTCCCATTCATTCCCGCCTTTCATGGATACTGAACTGGAGTGAAAATGGAAAACTTCGAGACTGTAGATTCGATCGGCCAAATTGTCAGGCGGGTTTTTGCGATCGAGGACAGCACTTTAGGCGGCGGCAAAGAAGGCTATC
The DNA here is from genome assembly GCA_021779955.1 of Chloroflexota bacterium. Lineage (GTDB taxonomy): Bacteria > Chloroflexota > Anaerolineae > Anaerolineales > Anaerolineaceae > UBA6107. Next base: position 12,489 of record JAJXZS010000019.1, read on the forward strand.
TCTTCCGTTACCGAGGGCATCTTATCGGACAGGATTCTGCTGCTGCGTACGATCAATTGACCGAATGGCTTGCTCAATATCAACTCACACCGCTCTTCCGCATGGAAGATGGCAAGCAGGTGATTTTTATCGTACGCTCAAAACCAGTACCTCCACCTTCGAGACCGGCGGTGAATCTGATTTTGTTTATTCTTACCCTGCTGAGCGTTATTTGGTCTGGATGGCTATTCTCGAACCAGACTTTTTCATCGAGCGACATCTTTCAAAACATCGTGCAAGTACTACAGGCGGGTTGGCCGTTTGCAGTCAGCCTGATCGCCATCCTCGGTATTCACGAACTCGGGCACTATTTTGCGGGTAGAGCGCACGGGGTACATGTCACCTTACCATTTTTCATCCCGCTGCCATACACCGGCTTCGGTACAATGGGCGCTTTCATCAACATGAAGGACAGCCCAAAGAATAAGAATGCCTTGATGGATATCGGCGCGGCAGGACCCCTGGCGGGAATGGTGGTGTCGGTGATCGTTATGGCGATCGGGCTATCATTGTCGAAGGTCGAGCCGATCCCGGCAAGCATTCCAGCCGGCCAGGTATTCCAGATCGAAGGCAACTCGCTGTTGTATCTGATCATGAAGTACCTGCAATTCGGACAGCTCCTGCCGACGCCGGCAAGTTACGGCAATCTAAACCCCATCCTTTACTGGATTCGCTATTTCTTTACGGGAACACCGTCTCCACTGGGAGGCCTTGATGTGATGATCAGCCCGGTAGCCTGGGCGGGTTGGGCAGGGTTCCTGGTGACTTCGCTGAACCTGCTTCCGGCTGGGCAATTGGACGGCGGGCATATATTCCACCTGTTGTTCGGAACGAAAACCACGCGAATGCTCTTCCCGATCATCCTGGTTGCCCTCGTGCTTCTCGGATTCGTATGGAACGGCTGGTGGCTGTGGGCTTTCCTGGTGTTCCTTTTCGGGCGGTTCTACGCCCAGCCGCTTGACGAGATCACCCCGCTGGATAAGAAGCGGAAGTTGATTGGAGTGATCGCTCTGATCGTATTCATCCTCACGTTTATTCCTGCTCCAATCACTTTCCTGTTCTAGCAAAAATCAAGGATAAGTGTCAGAAAATCCGATGGCTTTTCACGCACCGGATTTTCTTGTTATTCTGAGGGGAGCAAAGAATTTTCCACTTTGACGTAAAACGCTCGGGGTCTTGATAGAAGCGTGACACCTTTGAGAGCCACTTGAAAATCGTTCACTGCGCTCAGGATACCAATGAGCGCAATGGACGCAGGCAGTAATAATTCGATGAATAAGGGAGAGTTCTCACGCCTGTGCGTAAGGCTTGAGCAGCGTCCTGATCTTTACGCCGCCCAGGGTCTGGTATTGTCCCAAGGCCTGCACAGCCAGGCACGAATGGGCAGGGATCACCAAAGCCAAATCCCCGACCCTAAGCGGATTCCGCTCCATCGCGGCCAAGGGATAATGCAAAATGCCGTGTTCCTGCGAGACGCGGGCGACATAGGCATCCTGCACAGGCTCGCTCCATCCTTCACCTTGAGGGAGAGCCACCAGTCCATAGGTCATATCGCCATTCCACGCGATGGTTTCCTTTGACAGATGAACGGCCCCGCCATAGATGACCACTTCTTCGCGTTCCGAATGAACCGCAACCACGGGACAGGCGACAGCAACAGCGATTTCACGAAACCCGCACACGCCGAGCGAAAGCTGGTGCACATCGTAGAAAACGAAATTGCCCGGGCGGATCTCATTCGCGCCTGCGAAATCCTCGGCCAGTGTGCAGCCGGGCGTATCGCCTACGGAAATCTCGAGCGGCCCAATGCCTAACGCGTCAAGCTCGCGCTTCAGCGATTGCAGCCGGGTTAGTGTTTCGGCAAAGAGAGCCAGTATCTCCGCCTTCGAATGCGCTTCGTATGTGTGCCCTGAATGGGTGAGCAGACCGCGCAGGAACATACGGTCTGGATTGGCCTTGACAGCGCGGCAGATCTCGGCACCAGATTGGAGCTCGCGCCAGTCCAGCCCTGTTCGGTGAGCTCCGATATCAATCTTCAGCCAAACATCGACTCTTGGGCCTTCGAGTGCTGCCAGAGCGCGAACCGCTTCGATGTTTTCGACCAGCACACCCAGATGGACGCGTTTGGCGAGGGCATCGATCCGTTCGATTTGGCGAACGTTCAACGAAAAAGCGATCAGAATATCCTGCCAACCGTTGTCTGCAAAGTACTCGGCCATTTCCACCGACGAGACCGTGATCTGCCCCACGCCTTCCCTTTTAAACCATTCACCGATGACAGCCGATTGATGGGTTTTGAAATGAGGGCGAAAACTCAGGCGGAAACGCCGGGCCTTCTCCGCCATCCTATGGATATTGGCCCTGGCAACCTGCTCATCGAGTAATAATGTTGGCGCTTCGATGCTGGCAAATGTGAATTTCATCATTTCTGCTCAGGGTAACTGGGTGAATTGAACGTCATTTTGGAAGGCAATGAACATCAACCGTCCGGGCGAAACAGCGAAGGCGGAAGCGGTCAATTTATCCATTGATGCGGAATTGCTGAAAGAAGGCAGGTAAACCCTCTGCAAGTTCCGCTGGAGGCTGAAGTGATAAACGGTCTTCCCCTTCTGGTCCATAATGTAGATCGATGAATCTGGAGCAGGCGTCATATGCATCTGAATGAATTGCACTTCGGGGAAGCTAACGGCTTGCGGCGTCTGCCCGGCGCGCATATCTCCGTAGGGAGCAGGATCCTGGCATACAGTAGGCTTATAGTCCTTGAGGTAGCTGTAAGTGCATTCAACGAGTTCTCCGCTGGAGCGCAGAATATACAGCTCATCGCCGTTGATTTCGATGTCGATGGCATTGGTGAGACTGGGAATTTGGGCGTCGAAAAACAGCATCGGTTTGTCGGGGAACTCTACGCCATTGCCTTCATACCTGTATACTGCGTTCATCGCTGAATCGAGCACATAAAGCGTACTTTGCGACAGCGTGATCGATTGGAGCTTTCCCCAACCCGAATCCGGCGCGTTGAGTGTATTTACCAGGCCTGTATCGCCAGGCATACAGTATTCGATATTGCCTGCGCCGTCGACCGCCAGCAACGAGGCATTGAACGAGTTGCCTCCGGGCAGAGCCGTCATGTCGACGATGGCGCCGATCGGACTGCCAAGCGGACTTTGATTGGGCCCGCAATCGAAAAGCGGATCCTTTTGGAACATCGAGCCGGCGTAGAAATAGCGCAGCACTTTTCCGGTTGTGGAATCGAGAAGATAGAGATCTGTTTGCGTTGCGATCATCTGGCTGATATTTGCCCCCGGGTCGAGCGCAACTGCCAGGGCAGGCGAAAGGGTAAGCCGCTGGATGCCGTTGAGCGAGTCGAGGCCGGCCTGGGTTTGAGAACGCAGGTCAGTGTAGGTATCAGAAGCGCCATATTTTCCGGCAAGATCAAGCCAGTACATGGCTTGCTGCAAAGTTGCCAGCCGGGCAGTCGGGTCAGATGTCTGCGCGGCCGCCTGAACGTTGAATTCCTGTGCCTTGGCCAGGTAATTCTCGAATTCCTGGGCTCGGCCAACCCGATTGTAGAAAGACGCGCCGATGGCAACCACGAGCAAGGGAACGACGATCGAAATGATCAGCATGGCGGGCGTCGAAAGGTGTATGCCTGACTCGCGAACCCCTGGCAGCATCTGTTGTAATAGTTTAGAGCTCGAAGTCTTCAGCCGGGCAAAGAAACCGTTCAGATGACCGATTGTTCGGGCCGCGACAATCGCTGCCGGTGACGGACCCGATCTGGGCCTGGGTTGAACCGGCTTCCGATCTGCATCAGGCTCCTCGACGGGAGGTCTAACCACGATCCGCGGCGACGAGCTTGCTGAAAGATCTACCGCTGGCCGGACCGTTTGCGCAAGCACCGGTTCGGAATGCTGTTCAGCGTTTTGGACAACGGGCGTACCATTTTGAAGGGGGAACTCGCGAATAGTTGCCGGCGCCTGAGCGATGGATTGTGGAGCCGGTTGTTCAACCATAAGCATTGATTGGACAGGCAATTGATCGGGAACCGCAGGCGCTTTCACCGTGGGCTGCACGCTCGATTCAGGTTGGGTTGTCTCGCTCTGAGCGAAACGCATATTCAAAGGCAGCGCCTTACCGTTGCCTTCGACAAAGCGGAACAATGCAGCTTTCAGCTCGGGGCCAACGCCGTTCGAAAGCCTACGACGCAAGGCTTCGATCGATAGCTCGGCGCTACCCACAAACGACCCGGATGTCCACGTCAGTGGGGGAGCAGGTGTAAAGATGATGAGGTCATTGGCGTGAATTTCCGCCTGCTGGAATTTGGGGGAGATTGCCTGGCTGATGCCCAAACCGCGAGTAGGCGGTTCAGATTCCTGGCTGTCTAGCGATTCGGTCCGGGTTATAACAAATGAGCGAATGGCGCCCAGGCCGGTGTAGAAAAGAATTCCGTGGTGAAGCACTGCAAGACATAGCGAAGCACTGCTTCGTGCGCCTTCCTTGCTGCGATCGAGGTTGCGGGTTAGTAGATCGTTGTTCAGTTTTTCGATCACCTGGCGCATACCCGAGGTGACGGTTCCGGGGGTCTTATAGAAAGACTCCACAGTCTTCTTGAGCCATTCCTGCTGTTTTACATCGGATTCGGGCGTGCTATCCGGAGCATGATAGTATCCAAAGATAAAATCCTGCTCGCGGCCACGGGCCGCTCCTCTGGGCGGGGCGAGCACGATCAGCCCGGGTAATTCTGCTCTTTGCAGGCCGTTGAAAAGATGGATTGCGGAAAAGAGGATATCGAACAAGGGATTTTCCTTTGAACGGAAGGATCATAAGTGATTATACAACGGAAGCTATTTGGGCATGGAATGCGAGGTGCATGTTTAAAATCAAACTCATGATTCAATGTATACCGCAAATCCCATTCACTGCTTTTTAATCTATAATTGTCTTAACTTCGCTTGTAAAGGTGATGAATATGGGCACACAGAATTCCAACTACTTCCTCGGCAGAATATTCGATCCCAAAGCAGGGGCATTGACATCTGAGCCATTGATGCTCGACCCGGCCAACCTGGTCACCCATGCCGTGGTCACAGGCATGACCGGCTCGGGGAAGACAGGGCTGTGCATCGGATTGCTCGAAGAAGCTGCGCTGCATGGCACGCCTGCGATCATCATCGACCCCAAAGGGGATCTAACCAACCTGCTGCTGCACTTCCCGTCCTTGCAACCCTCAGATTTCGAGCCATGGATAGACCCGGAAGCTGCCAGGATGCAGGGCAAACCGGTCCCCCAGATGGCACAGGAGACTGCGGAGAAGTGGCGTAAAGGCCTCGCGGATTGGGGACTTGGCCCAGATCAGATCAAGGAACTGGCTGAATCTGCCGAATTTCAGATCTATACTCCAGGTTCGACCTCAGGCACCCCCGTGAATATCCTCTCGTCATTCGCCGCCCCGACTATTCCGTGGGAGGAAAACAGCGAAGTACTGCGCGAACGCATCACCAGCACGGTGACGGCGCTCCTGGGATTGATCGGGCTGACGGACATTGACCCCTTGCGCTCGCGCGAACACATCCTCCTCTCCAATCTGCTAGAGACCGCGTGGATAAACAGCAAGTCCCTCACCCTGACCGACCTGATCCTTCAAGTCCAGAATCCTCCCATGGCGAATCTTGGCGCCTTTCCCATGGAGAACTTTTATCCCGAGAAGGAGCGATTCGAACTCGCTTTAATGCTGAACAACTTCCTGGCTTCGCCATCCTTTCAAGTATGGCAGCAAGGCCAAACACTCGATATAGGTCAGATTCTGATGGCGAAATCGGGCAAACCGCGCCATGCGATCTTCTACATCGCCCATTTGAGCGAAACCGAGCGGATGTTTTTCGTAACGCTGCTCTTCGCCGCCGTCGAAACCTGGATGCGCGGCCAGCAAGGCACAGGCAATTTGCGCGCATTGCTCTATTTCGATGAGATTGTGGGCTATCTGCCTCCAGTTGCCAACCCGCCAAGCAAGACGATCATGATGCGCATGCTCAAACAAGCTCGCGCCTTTGGAGTAGGCCTATTATTGGCAACTCAGAACCCGGTCGATGTGGACTACAAAGCACTCTCGAACGCCGGAACATGGATGATCGGCCGCCTGCAGACGGAACAGGACAAGCAGCGCTTGCTGGATGGCCTATCCTCCGCCGGCGGCACAACCGACCTGCCTGCCATCGACAAGATGATCTCTGGACTCGGGAAGCGCGTCTTCCTGTTGCACAGCATCTATAAGCCAGGCCCTGTCTTGTTCGGCACGCGCTGGACAATGAACTATCTGGCCGGACCCCTGATGCGCACCCAAATCCCTGCGCTGATGAAATTGAGCGGTGCGGTGATGCCGTCAGTTTCAGCGCAACCTGGTGCAGAGGGCGCCGTCACTGCTGCACCATCAGTAACCGCAAAAACCGGTTATTCGGGCATCAGCGACAGCCGGCCGGCGATTCCAGGCACGATCAACGAGTTCTTTATGGCCAATAACCTGGGTGTGGCTGAAGCCGCATCAAGAGCAAATGTCAGCGGTACACCGCAAGCGGCTGGAGTAGTTTACAGGGCTGCGTTACTCGCCCAGGCGGAAGTGCGTTACGTGTCCCGCCAGTACAACCTCGATTATGCGCGCAAGGTATCGGCAATTGTCGATGATCCAGGTTTGGGTTTGACCAAATGGGAGAACTTTGCCGGACCTGAGATCACGGCTCAGAATTTGCAGAGCCAACCCCAGCCCAACTCGCGTTTTCACCTCGTTCCCGATTTTCTGAGCCAGGAGAAAAAGCCCGCCGAAATGCAGAAGGATTTCGTCGAATGGCTGTTCCGCACGGGGACGATCAAGGTGAAATCGAACCCGGTTCTCAAAGTGTTTGCGGGGCCTGAAGTTACGGATGAGCAGTTCAAGACGCAAAACGAAGCAGCCAGCGATCAACTCAAGCAGGTTGAATTGGAAAAGGTGAATCAAAAATACGAAAGCAAGATCCAGGCGCTCGAACGGAAGATTGCCGGCCAGGACATGGACGTCACAAATGCGGAGAAGAAGGTGAGCAATCGCACGCTCGAAAGCCTGGCGACCGGCGGATCGGCGCTGCTTGGCATGCTCTCCGGCCGCAAACGCAGCCTTTCGTCATCCATCACCAAAGTCCGCATGACTTCGGAAGCTAAAGATAAGCTGAATGCGGAAAAACAAGATCTCGAGCAATTGAAGGCACAACTCGAACAGCTCAAGAAGCAGGCTTCTTCCGAGGCTGCCGATGTCAACGAAAAGTGGACGTGCACCCTCGACGAAGTCAAGGAAATCCCTGTCAGCCCGGTGAAAAGCAACATCTTCATGGATATCTTTGGCGTTGTCTGGCTGCCGTATTACGCTGTGACTGTCAATGGGCAGCCAGTGGAGATACCAGCATACAAGCGAAGCTGAAAGTAGATCTCAAAATGAAGCGCCTGTCATAATCAACAGACGCTTTGTTTTGCCGCGCAATGTTCATTCATGGAGCCGCTTGAGGCCGGCAATGGTACGCGATGCCAATTATCCCTGGACCTGTATGCGCGACCATGACCGGCGTAAAGTCTGTGATGAAGACTTCATCGGGGTGAAGCTCGTCGACAGCCATCTGCCTGAGTTGCTCTGCCCACTCTGGCGTGTCAGCATGCATGATAGCCACCGATAGGATGCTCGAGGTACCTGCGTGTTCCTTGACATAGCGGATCATCTCGGTCATCATCTTCGCATGCCCGAATACCTTGGCTACAGGGATCACTTCGCCATCGTCGTTCAGCGTCACCAGAGGGACGACCTTGATCGCGTCGCTGAGCAGGTAGGCTGCTTTGCCGATGCGCCCTCCCCGCGCCAGGTACTCCAGCGTTTCGAACCCGGCAATGAAGCCGACGTTTTTGCGTTCCTCCGAAATGTGCTGCACAATTTCTTCGACACCTGCGCCCTCGTCTGCCATGCGGGCAGCATCAAGGGCAAGGAAACCCTGGGCGATTGTCGCCATATGACTGTCAAATATGGTAATCTGGACCGCACCAAAGTCGGTGTAGATCATTCGAGAGGCGGCTGTAGCGCTGTTGACCGCTCCACTTAAGTTACCTGAGACGCCAATATAGAGAATTCGCCTGGCTCCCTCCTCGCGGCAATCACCGAAAGTCTTGCAGAACAGACCTACCGATGGAGCGGTTGTCATCAGGCGAACGTCCTTCTCAACGCGCATGCGTTTGTACAATTCATCGACGCTGAGGTCGACTCCGTCTGTATAAGTCTTTTCGGCTACTGTGACACGATATGGGATGACATGAATGCCATACTTTTTTACGAGCGCGGCCGGGATTTGTGCGATGCTGTCGGTAACAATGGCAACTTTTTCGTGTATACCTGCGTGCCATGTTTCAGGGGAAGCGGATGAACCAAGACTCATAAGAACCTCCCTTGTGTTTGTGGAGCACCTCTACGCACATGATACAGGTAATGCAATCGCTTTTTCAATCATCAATCGAGCAGGATGTGGATCGACCGGCGGTATGGGATGAACCTTCCATTTCTTGGCGAAGACGATGACAGGCAAGAGCGTTCAGGATGAAAAATAGACACCCCCAGATGTTCCCAAGCGGGCAAAACTTGCTAATATAGATGTATCTGTGTTCAGCTTATTCGTGAAGGAAGAGGATATGGGTGTTGCCGGTCCTTTGCTGCTGATCCTTCTCGCTTATCTGAGCGGCTCGATTCCGACCGCTTACCTGGCAGGCAAATGGTTAAAAGGCATCGATATCCGCCATTACGGCAGCGGGACTGTCAGCGGATCGATGGTCTACGAGCACGTGCACCGCTGGACCGTCGTCCCCGTGGGCATATTCGATATCGCAAAGGCAGCCGTGCCAACCTACCTGGCAATCCGATTCGGCTTTGGCGAAAACTGGGCTGCTGGCGTTGGCATCGCAGCGATCGTTGGACACAATTGGCCTGTGTTTCTTAAATTCACCGGTGGAAGAGGGATTTCGCCATTCTTAGGAGTGCTGCTTGTGCTTTTCCCGTGGGCTGACCTGTGGTTGCTGGCGTTCCTGGCAACCGGCTTTCTGCTCGGCGATTCAGCGCCATTCACGCTGGCAGGGATTGCCACGATTTCTCCCCTCGACTACTGGCTCGGAGGCCCCATAGCCATTCACTGGGTTGTAGCCGTGATGCTGATCATCACCGCGGTCAAACGAGTGGAAGCCAACCGCCGTCCATGGCCGGATTCCTGGCAGGAGCGCTTCAAAATATTCTGGATGCGCCTAGTTTTTGACCGCGATATCTGGCAGCATGGTCAATGGATTCACCGCAGTCTTTAGGGCGCCTGCCGGCATATCTCTCAGATTTTCATCGAAAATCTGGATCAGGCTTGGCATCAGGTCGTCAAGGCCAGGCGAGCGCACCTCAGCATGAGTGGCTCCGGGTATCCAGATCATCTGCTTGGGATCGCCCGCAGCGTTGTAGAGCTCGATTGCCTGCTGCCTGTTAATCCGCTTATCCTTCGTCCCATTGATAAACAGGATCGGCCTGGGAGCTATCTGCGCGATCACATCCAAGGGACGCACCTCCGACCGCGAGAAGCTCTTGCGCAATTCCGAAATCTTCATTCCAAGCGAATAGACTTCCGTCGGGATGACCGATGGACGGTTTTCATCCCAAACGTCATCCAGCGTGGCAAAAGGCGCTGCAACGACAATCGCGTCCAGTTTGGGATTCCTCGCAGCGCTAAGGATGATCGAAACCGCGCCGGCCGAATGGCCGATTGCTCCGATCTTCTGCAAACCGCGCGTCTCGGAGAGGTAGCGCACAGCAGCGTCGACATCGACGCTTTCACGCGCTCCGTATGAGAACATGAAGCGGTTGCCGTCGCTATTGCCTGTTCCGCGGTAGCTGAACAGCAAAACCTGGTAGCCGGCATTGTGCAGCGGTTCCACCAGCGAGATACCCTGGCGCTGATCTTTCGCGGTTGCCGGTGCATAGAGAATGACCGGGTTGGACGCGTTATCGGTGGGAAAGAACCACCCGCGCAGCGTCAACCCGTCTGTGGTTGGGAACGCTACATTTTCATATTTCAGATTAGTATATTGGCCGGGATAGTCCATCCACAGCGGTGAAGTCGTGGCGATCAGTTCGCCAACCATTGGGCTTGCTACCATCAAAAGTGAAAAACCTGTGAGAATACCAGTAAATGCAAAAAGGTTACCTACCACTATACGAGTGCTCCATCATGATGTACTCCAACCTCGGGCAAACAAATTCCCTCGGTCAGGTCTCCGGTATGCTAAAAACGGAGTCGAACTTTTTGGTTTTTGTGTTTTCTATTGACTCTGTCTGGGATCTTGCTTGAAGAGTGTCAATAATGAAACGTCTTACGCGATTTGAAGTTTACACCCGCTACTCAAAGTGTAAAGATATGCTCAGGAAACTATTAACTGATTCTTATTTTCCGATCAGGAATAAAGTGCTGCCAAACGGCAGGGATTGGCAGCAATCATTGCGTCAACAAGATAGATTTGAACTGCTAGCTCATATCCTGACGGCCGGACAACGCGCGCAGCAGCGTGTTCGGGTCGGCATATTCAAGATCGCCGCCCATGGGCAACCCACGCGCCAGGCGAGTAACCCTCACACCCAACGGCAGCAACTGCTGGCGTAAGTACAACGCTGTGGCGTCTCCCTCCATACTCGGGTTCGTCGCGAGGATGATTTCCTTCGCCTCCCCACTCTTCACCCTTTCGATGAGAGGACGGATGCGCAAATCGTCGGGCCCGATGCCCTCGATGGGCGAGAGCACACCCTGGAGCACATGATAGCGCCCTGTAAAACCGCCGGTGCGCTCCATGGCAAGCACATCCATGGCATCTTCGACCACGCAGATCGTGCCGTCAGCACGTTTCGGATCCGCGCACACATCGCATAGATCCTGCCCTGCAAGCGTGATATTGTAGCAAATCTTGCACACGCCTGTGCCCGCCTTCAAGTCTGCCAGCGAAGTGGAAAGCTGCTCCAAAAGATCATCAGGCGCCTTGAGTAAAAAGAACGCCAGGCGCGAAGCGGTCTTCGGCCCGATGCCAGGGAGCCTTTCGAGCGCCGAAACGAGATTTTGAATTGGAGCAGGAATCAGCGGCATAAACTCGCCTTGATGAACTTAGAATCCCAAACCCGGAATGCCGCCAGCAAGCGGTCCCATCTTCTGCTCGGCGAGCTTGCGCGAATCGTCGAGAGCCAGGTTGACAGCGCTGAGCAGAAGATCCTGGAGCATTTCGGCATCGGCATCCTTGAGCAGATCAGGGTCGATTTCAACAGACCGGCAGTGCTGATCGCCGGTCATCGTCACTTTAACGGCGCCGCCCCCAACGCTCGAGGTGACGGTTTCGTCAGCCAGTTCTGCTTGAGCCTTTTCCATCTGCTCCTGAAGTTTCTTGATTTGCGACATCATGCCGCCACCGCCGCCCCCTCCCCCGCCGGCAGGTCGACCATATCCTTTTGCCATGATTGATCTCCTAATTGATTAATGCCACCGCTATTCGCGATGGACGAGTTTTCCACCAAGGTTGATCGCCGCGCCGACGATGCCGTCATTATCGATGTCCAGGTTCGCCGGGTCGGCATTGCCCTTCGCATTGACCACCACGCAGCGAATCTGCAGATCAACGCCAGTAACTTCCCTGACTGCCTTGCGAGCAATGGCGACGTACTCATCTGACTCCATCTTCGATTTGAGCAGTTCGCTGGCAAAACCGAGGATGAGCACACCGTCTTTCACCTGGATCAGACGCTGGGAATTGAGGAGCGCGCCCACCTGCGAACGGGATTCGCGTTTGACTTCTGCCAGGATTGCGGGCCAGTTGGCGAGGATCAGTTGCGCACTTGCGGCCTGCGTGGAGGCGTTAGCCGGTTGCGCAACCGCTTCTTCAGATTTATGGGATGCGGCCTTGGCAGGTTTCGCAGGCGATTCCGCCTCTGGAACGGCGCGCATGGCTTTGATGCGAGCTTCCGGTGTCGCGGTGGGCGCCGTCTTTTGCGCGGCTTGTTCCGCTTGACTCTCCGGCTGGGCAGGTTCTTCCGCGGGTTGGATCGATTGCGCAAAAGCAAGTTCGAGCGCCAACCCGGGCTGCCAGCTTGTACGCAAGTCGTTGATGGCGTTGTTGAAGAGCTGAATCCAGTGAATCAGATCAGCGTTGCTGACTTCAGCCGCATTCGACTTCATGGTCTCTTTGGTTTCAGTCGTCGCATCCACCTTCTTCTCGTTGCCCATCTTGATCAGCAAAAGGCTGCGCAGAAATTCCACCGTCTGGCGGGCAAACTGCCTGGGGTCAGAACCGCTGTCCAGGGCTGCGTGGATCGTCTCAAGCCCTGCGGTGGTATCCTGCTTGCGGATGGCAATCACCAGGTCGATGACGAGTTGGTTGGTGGCAGTGCCGAGGACCGTCTGAGCCAGTTCGAGCGTAATGCGCGAACCTGTCGAAGCAAGCTGGTCAAGTAAGGAAATTGCATCGCGCATGGCGCCCGTTGCCTGCCGCGCGATCAAAATCAGCGCCTCGTCGTCGTACAGGATGTTTTCGGCTTTTGCCAGTTCTTCCAGCGTTTTGACAATCTCCATGACGGGGATGCGCCGGAATTCATGTCTCTGGCAGCGCGAGAGAACTGTCGCAGGGATCTTGTGAACTTCAGTGGTTGCCAGGATGAAGATGGCATGCGCGGGCGGCTCTTCAAGCGTTTTCAGCAGCGCATTGAAAGCTGCCGTCGAAAGCATGTGAACTTCGTCGATGATGTAGACCTTGAACCTCCCAACAGAGGGTGAGAAATTGATCTTGTCGCGCAGGTCGCGCACATCTTCGACGCTGGTGTTCGAAGCCGCGTCGATCTCGATCAAATCGAGGAAGCGACCTTCGTTGACCGCAACGCAATTGGCACACACGTCGCAAGGGCGGTCAGCAAGGTCTGGCGAGAGGCAGTTGACCGCTTTCGCCAGCAGGCGCGCCGTTGTGGTCTTGCCAGTACCGCGCGGGCCTGAAAAAAGGTACGCGTGGCCAACCCGGTCGCTTGCGATGGCATTGCGCAGGGTCGTCACGATGTGATCCTGCCCTACCACCTTTTCCCATTTATGAGGACGCCATTTCCTGTAAAGTGCTTGACTCATGGTTTCATTCCATTCAAAGATGCTGCTTTTATCGCAGTATTCTGCGCAAATTGTAATCTAAAACGACCCCGATGAAACGTTTTTTGAGATTAACCTTCATTCAGATTCGAGATCAGGGGATGCTGAATTCCTGCCGTTTTTCTCCCGATGGATCGTACAAAAACACTTCATCTCCACTTTTCCAGAGAGGAGCCGCGGACGACCAGTATAGTTCGAGCGAAGTGTTGGTACCCGATTTGCTGAAGACCTGGAAGGCGCCGTTTGGAAAGACGGTGAATGCCGGAAAAGTGAAGCTGTCCCCTTTGGCATCGCGAAGGGTCCAGCCGGTCAGGTCGACGGGATTCTTACCCGTGTTCTTGAGCGTGACCACCTCGAATTCCAGGTCGCCCGCTCCGATGACAGTGAGAATCTCGATCTTGGAGTCGTTATATGATGCAGCGGCAGCGGTCGGCTGAGATGCGGAGGATACCGGAGTCAACGCGGTGAGAGGAGCTTTGGGCATGGGGTGGGCTGCCTGCCAGAGCACCAACACCAGGAGCATCGTGATCGCAGAGACGGCAACGTTCAGCAGTAGAAAGGGGAGTATGCGCTTCATGGATTCCTCATCGTCTGCTTAAAACTATAGCATAGAATGAAAGTACAATGAAACGCAGGCCGTCTCTATCCTATGCTTATCATGGTGAACGAAGTGAAGCATCTTTGCTAAGCACGAGTGGACATAGATGCTTGTTGACGAGCAAAAGAGTAGAAATTGTCAGTCGAAGATCCTTCACTGCGTTCAGGGTGACAAGACTTTTTGAAATGTCGACGATTGTAAAGTGAACGACTCTGTCTTCCTTTAGAAAGCAATATTCATGACCCTGATCATCGACGGTCACAACCTGATCCCCAAGATCCCAGGCATTTCGCTTGCGGACGAAAACGACGAGCAGCAGCTTCTCGCACTCATCAGCGAATACTGCCGGCTCACCCGCAACCACGCTGAGGTCTTTTTCGACGGCGCACCACCGCCCCAGCGATTGCCAGGCGGCGGAGGGCTGGTGCATGCGCATTACGTGCGCAAGGGGACGGCTGCAGACGACGCCATCATTGCATTTGTGGAAAAGAGCGGCAAGAACGCGAAGAATCAGACCGTCGTCAGCTCTGACAGGCACATCCAGGCGCAGGTGCGGGCGTTTGGCAGCGCAGTGGTCAGCTCTGAGACATTTGCAGCCAAGGTAATCCGCAAGTTCCGGGAATCCCCTGCCGCGAAAACCAAAGATGAACCCAGCTTGTCTGACGAAGAGGTCAACCGCTGGATGGAAATTTTCAGGGCGGGTCGGGGCCAAAATTCTTAGGCAGGTTTAATTAAAATAGGACTATTTTGGTGTACTATAACCCTAGACACGACATTTAGTGGTAGATAAGTGTCCGCACAAGAGCAAATTGGCAAACAACTTGCGAATGTGCTAGTTCCCTCCCTAGAGATTGACTGGCATACCCCCCCTATGCCGGTCAATCATCTTAAATGGGCGGAATAGCTCCCGGAAATCTCCAGGGATGCTGATCGGTTCGGCTGAGCAAACCTCATTGAACAGAGACGATCCTTCCATCCGCGAGATGAACGGTGCGGTCGGCCATACTCGCCAATCGCTCGTCGTGCGTGACCAGCACCACCGTGATCCCCTCGCAGCGGTGCAGTTCGAGCAGGATTTCCATCACCTTCGCCCCGGAAGCCGAATCGAGGTTGCCGGTGGGCTCATCAGCGAGGATGACCCTGGGATGATTCGTCAGCGCGCGAGCGATGGCCACACGCTGCTGCTCGCCGCCGGAAAGCTGATCGGGTAGTTGATTGGTCTTATCTTCGAGTCCCATTTTTTGCAGCAACTCGCGGGCATGAGCGCGGTTCTGGTCCTGTTTCTTGTAGGGGATGAGCGGGTACATCACGTTTTCCAGGGCGGTGAGCTGGGGCAGCAGGTTATAGCTCTGAAAGACAAAGCCGACGACATTCCTGCGGTAATCGGCTAGCTGATTACCGTTCAACGAGGTAACGTCGGTGTCGTCGTAGAAGATCTGCCCGCCGGTGGGCTTGTCCAGCGTGCCGATGAGATTCAGGAGCGTGGTCTTGCCCGAGCCTGAAGGCCCAGTGATGGATACAAACTCGTGGTCCTGAACGTCCAGGCAGATGCCATCCAGCGCCTGGAAGTTCACCCCATCGCCATAGGTTTTATCGACGTCGATCAAGCGGATCATGATTTCCTCCGGGTTCGAAAGATGAGTGAAGAGGTGGACGATTTAAGTTCGATTTGCTTGCGTATGGCCAGGAACGAGGTGGCAATGCAGGCCAGTGTGGGCAGCAGCACCCCGGTGGCAAGTACGACGACCCCGGCGGTGGAAGAGACCTCCAGGCTGCCCCCCAGGGCGCGGTTGATCAGGATCGAGAGGACAACCCCGATCGCGCCACCGATCAGCCCGATGATGCCAGATTGCCACAGGTAGAGCTTGCGGACTTCCTTCTTCCTCCAGCCGATGGCGTTGGTGACGGCAATCTCGTGGTGCTCGAGTTGCACCCGGTTGCGGATGTAGATGGCAATGGCCACCACCGCCATCAAGAGCCCCGTGAGGGTCAGGAAGAAATGGGAGGGCTGGAGTTTGACCACCAGGTACTGGCCCAGGAGCGTGCCGCCCAGGTAACCACGCTGGCTGTCGAAGGCGATGATCAGGTAGCACAGGAGCGCCATGCTCAGCGCCACTCCCGCAATGTTGAGCAGTGATTGCAGCGGGGAACGGACGAGCGAGTTCAGAGCGATGCGCAAGATCGAATTCGATGGCAGCAGGCGCACAGTCTTGCTGTCGGCGTGGTCGCGGATCACCTCCACAGGCGCGGCGCGGCTGGCGATGAGGGCGGGAGCCAGGCTGCCCAGGATGGAAATGCCCAGTACAATGGCGGTCGCCTCAATGAAGATCAGCGGTTGCGGCATGGCGAGCTTGAAGATCAACGCCACCGCGAGCGCGACCAGACAGGAGACCAACGCGCAGGCCAGGCTGATGCCCGCCGCCTTGCCCAGCTCGAAGCGCAGCAGACTGCCCGTGCGCCAGCCCAGGGCTTTGCTCAGGGCAAATTCGCGCCTCCGGTTATAGGCATCCATCCAGTTGTATTCGAAGATCGCCAGGAACGAGACGAAGCCGAAGACCGACAACATCAACCGGTTGGCCAGCGAGAGCCCCTCGCTATAGTTTGTGGCCACGCCTTTCTGGATCCACATCTCCTCGACGTAACCCACCCCGGGGATGTGCACCAGCACCGGGCGGGGCGATGAGCCCACCACGATATCCACGTCGAGCCCGGTCTGTTCGTGGATGGCAGTGGCGACGGACTCGATCTTCTGCTCGGCTTCATTGGAATAGCTGTCGATGCCTGCCACGCGCACGCGAATGGCGCTGATGCAGTTGTCGCCGGCGATCGTCCGCGCTGCGGTGATGGTCGTCAGCATCAGTGGCGGGCTGGTGAACCACGAAGAGTCAAAGGCGGAGGGCAGCACCGGCTGCGGGTCGACAGGATTGCGGTTCTCGTCGTAGAGCAGTGTGCCGCCTGGCGGAAAATAAGTTTCCACGGGTACCTGGTTGATCTCGTTGGGTTTGGGGATTCTCGCGATGTCATAGATCCCGACAGCATAGAGGCCGAATGTGATTTCTTTATAGGATGGGTCAATTGCTTTCACCTGCGGTTGAGCCTCGACCGCAAGCACCAGTTTTTCAGGGTCGGCTGCAATTGAAGGTTCCAACTGGTAGGTAACAGGGATAAAGCCCTCGAAGTTGTTGAGGTTATCGATTAGCAAACCTCCCGACTTTATCTGAAATTGCTCGATAAAGAAGGGATACGCGTCTATGCTTTCGAACGGACCAATTTGATCCACCACATGCGATGGCAATTTATCGAGGTATTCCGTGCCTCCCAAAGACACGATTGCTTCGGGTGATGAATTTTCTTCAGGCACGTCCACCTGTTCCAGTTTTACCGTAATGGAATAGGAGGTATAAGGATAATTGTTGATCACCACGGGGAACTTGCCTTCAGGCGCAGTCATTTTGCCAAGGTACAATCCCTGGATAATGCTCTGATCCAATTTGAACAGCCTGGCTTCCTGTTGCGGATCGATGCCAGCAAGAGGGATATTGGAAGGAATACCAAACCCAGAGAAATTTTTCGATACATAAACCCCGGGGCTGACCATTTCGAAGTCCGTCTCATTGGCATCAGGCAAGACAATCTTGTAGGAGCGGTCTATCATCGATTCAATTCGGAAGCCTTCATTCGATTTATGTTCCGTTTCGATTGCGTATACTCCAGGGCTAACTGAAACAAAGGTTTTTTCCTGTTCATCAGTTCTCATCGCTGATTTGGCTGAAAAAAAGGGAAATGATCCGAGATTCGCGATGGGCGCAGCCACATCCACGCCTGGGATCGTCTTGATTGCTTCGTATTGCGCAAAGGAGATGGCGCCTTTGATGTTGTTCTGGTAATTCGGTTCCACCAGGTTGTATTGCGTTTCGATAGCCGAGTGCGAACCTTTTGGCCGCACCAGGATATCGTAGGATGTACGCCAGTAGTCCAAGATCGCTTTGTTCGCGGTCACCAGGCTGGTGGCTGAGAGCTGATAGAAGATCAGGGCTGAGGATGTCGCAATGATAATGATGAGTGGTAGAAAAAGCTGTGGTTTGCCGCTCTTTTTTACAGGAATTTTGAGATGAAGTCTGTACATTTACGCCCCCTTGAGAGTCGGAAGTCTCAAATGCTGTAAAAACTCTTGAATATTGCGACGAACATACGAAATTACAGAGCTACATAATAATAATAAAGAATGCTTGATGTAAAGATTATGAATGAAGTGTGAAGAATTATCGAGAACGCAAATCCAATTGGATATTTTAAGAAAGAAAATTAAAATTGCATCCAATAGAATGCAGATGATGCAAAAATCAATGGAAAATTGATCAAGTGCACTCACTTATGCCTGAAAGAGCCATGACATTCTCCGAAAGATTATCATCGGAGAATGTCATGGCAAGACTAGACGAGTTTTTCAACAACCGAGACACATTCCCGCGCCATCATCATGCCAAGGTCCACAGTACGGATCACAGGTATTACAGGTCCTTACTTCCTCATGATAGTAAAAACCTGGCCTTCCAGAAGTAGCGCATGATCCGCAGGAATCCGCTGTCCAACGGGTTTGTGAATAATCCTCACAGATTACGTTGGGGCTTATCTTTCCCGCAGCAATTACTCGAGTGGCTCCAGTTGCAGCGATCGCAAGCATTGCGAGTGCAAATATAGCCAAGAAAAGCAGCACAACCTTGAAATTACGATTGACAGACATGTTTTCCCCTTTCGTTGAATTTCCAGAATAGTTGATCCGACGAGAATTTGTCCACCACACTGCAATTCCCACCTATTTGGTTCATTTTCCTCTTTTCATTCAGAAGTGCGCGGTTTGGCTAATTGCTGTAGATCCTCGAATGTTGCAGGAACCCCAGAATTCAGGATTTTGCCGCCTTTGTCGATCAGGTAAACAAACGGTGTTCCTGGAACGATGTATTGAGTAGATATTTCTTCTTTCCATTCTGCCTCAACAAATCGAAATCCATTATCAGAGATCATTTGATTTATTTCTTCTTTTGTCCCCAAAGAAAACATGAATATGTTATGAGTTGGATTTTTGTCTGAAAATTCCTTCAAGTACGGATATAGATACTGGCAATGGGGACAAGTAGTCGATGAAAAGATCAACATAGTAGGTTGTGAAAAGAGATCACTTGAAGCAAACGTTTTTCCATCAATTGTATTAACTGTGAATGAAGGTGCAAGCTTTCCATCCTCCAGACCCAAGACTTGGGCAGGCTGGCCTGCAAGCCCCAACATGGACTCAATGCGATTTATCCGTATCAGGATAAAAACTATTGAGCCAATCAATATGATTACAATTCCAAGAAAAACGTACATGAACCCTTGCAATGAATCAGTCTTTTTCATAGCTATCCTCTTTGAAATGGTCAATCACAATGTAGGCTGAAGCATTAAATGGTATATAGTCATCAAATTCGATTACAAAACTCACCATGCTGCGAATTCAATAAAATCCTCACCTCCTTAATTGTTGGCTTTCTGTTTTGAACATTTAGGTCAGAAGTGACCTGATTCTCTGTTTTTCTTTTCTCGATTACCGAAGCACTTCTGTACGCAGCCAGATAATTGGCTACTATCTCCCACCTATTGCGATTCTACTATCATGATACAGCATGATAGAGAATGAGGTAGGATGCAAAATTGAGCTCAATAATCGGTTTTTTAAGATTACTAATGTAATAATCCAAAATCGCCACCCACATGCCAAAAAAAGTCCAAAAACATGATATTCGAATTTGTAGACCCCGCCTTCTACAATTCGATTTTCCGATCGCCAAATCACAGCTATTCTAGCTGAGGGAACATCTGGCGCTTTGTAAGAGTGTGGATTCGAACCCTTTGACCAACTTAAACAAAAATCCCCAGGCTCACCTTTCGACCTCGGGGATTACTGCACTTCCTAATCACTAATTACTAATCACTAAGCCCTGTTCTTCTAGCGGAGAGGGCTGGGAACCGCCCTCGGAGCCGAACGAATTTTGTCTAGCGGAGAGGGTGGGATTCGAACCCACGATACCTTGCGGTATACCCGCTCTCCAAGCGGGCGCGTTAGGCCAACTGCGCAACCTCTCCATTTGCCTGGGATCAAGCGCGAATATTATACCATGAGGGTTCAAAAATCAAGGAAAAATACCTGCCCTGCGCTTGCAATCGATTTTTATTTTTCCCCTATAATCTAGATATAGTGATTCAGGAGGTTTTCAAATGACAGAATCAAACCGCGGAACCCTCATCACTGGCATCGTCTTTCTTATTTTGGGTGCCCTTTTGATCGTACTGAACCTGATCCCAGGCGTTCGTATCCAACAATGGTGGCCATTGATCATCATCGCGCTCGGGGTGGCTTTCTTCCTGCCTGCTTTCATCTGGCCCCAATCAAAGCACGGACTTGCCGGGTTGTTCATTCCCGGGACGATCATCCTCGTGCTTGGCCTGATCTTCCTCTACAACACGCTCGCGCACGATTGGGGCTCCTGGGCGTATGCCTGGCTGCTGCTGCCCGCCGCAACTGGTTTCGGCATTTACCTGGGCGCCTGGTCCGGAGATTGGGGTAAAGGTTCGACGACCGTCGGTCTCTGGCTCGGTGTGGTGAGCCTGGCGGTCTTCTCCCTCTTTGCGGCCTTATTCGGCACCATCATTTTGAAGTCGCTCGGCGCAATATTTCTGATCCTCACAGGCGTATTGTTCGTTCTATACTCCAGCAGGAAGCCAAAGGAAATTTGAGCAAATGTCCTCCATCACCCCCGAACTCGAACTTCCCATCTTGTATATCGACAAAGCGCACTGGCAGATCCAGAACACATCGGGCGTTGAACCACTCGAATACACCATCAGCAGCCGCAGGGGGTTCATTTTCTCCACCGAAGGGTTCGAGTTCACGCTGCCCGAAGGCGGCGATTTCACCGCGCCGAATATCATCCAGATCGTGATGGGGAAAGACCGCCTCTACGCCATGGCGTACGAGCCGGGAGTGACGCAGTACACAGTCAACGCCGCCAACCTGGTGCCACTTTACGGCTCGCTGCCTTTCAACGGCTTCGAAGCGGGGCAGAAGTTCGTCATTGCCGTGGGGCACCTCGCCCCACCTGCGAAAGACAACTCGCAGCCCAAGTTCACCGTGCTCTGGGCCGGCGTGATCAACGTTGAATAAAGAAAACCGGACAGGCATGATGACCTGTCCGGTGCGTTTTACTTGCCCCAATCCACCTGGAGGGATTTTCGCTTGCGCAGATATTTTTCGACAGCCATGCCGGCGATTGCACCATCTGCGGCGGCCACAACCGCCTGCTTTACGTGATCCTTGAGCAAGTCACCAACCGCATAAACACCCTCGAGCTCGGTCTGGTACTCCGCGTTGACCGTCAGGTAACCGTGCTCGTCGCGCTTCAACTGACCCTCGAGGAACTCGGTATCCGGTTTTCCACCCTGCAAATAAATGAACACGCCTTTGACGTCAAGCGACTGCTCGCCCACCCCGCGCAAGCCAAATTTGACGCCGCTGACCTTTCCGTCGCCGACCACTTCTCGTAGAGACGCCCCAGGGTACACCTGAACCTTGGGATGGCGCTGGATCTCTTCCGCCAGCTCGACAGGCGCCTTCAACTCCGGAGTAGGGCTGAGGAAATGCACCTTATCGGCAAACCGGGTGAGGAAAAGCGCTTCTTCGATGGATTCGTCGTTGTTGCCTGCGACAGCGACTTCCTGGTTGCGAAAGAACGCCCCATCGCAGGTAGCGCAGTAGGATACGCCGTGCCCAAGCAGATCGTCCTCGCCCTTGACCCGGGTTCCGCGCCCAAGCGAACCCATCCCCAGGATGACCGCTTTGGCAGTATAGCTGCCGCCGTTGCCGATTAGTGTTTTGACCGGTCCAACCAGATCAACTCCAACTACCTTGTCTGTGATAAATTTCGCGCCAAACGACGCGGCCTGGTTGCGAATGCGTTCAAGCAATTCGCTTCCGCTGACCTCTTCCGTCACGCCGGGGTAATTACCGATTTTCGAAGTGATGCCCAGGGCGCCAACCGTCAACCCACGATCGATGACAGCGGTTTTCAGACCGGCGCGAGAGGTATAAATCGCGGCAGTGGCTCCGGCCGGCCCGCCGCCAATAATCAAAACGTCATATTCAGGCTCATCCTGCATATCGCTTTGAGGTATGTTCAAATCTAAATCCATCGTAAACTCCAGGAAAAATGTGTATCTAGTTGATGCAGCCGCAGGTCGAAAGGTGACATCTCAGAATTGAGAACCGGTTTGGCAGGCGGGAAATTCTTGTCAAGATAGTATTTCACCATTATAATATGACCACTTCGGGCGGTTAGCTCAGTTGGTTAGAGCGTTGCGTTGACATCGCAAAGGCCGTAGGTTCGAGTCCTATACCGCCCACACCCTTAAAGAGGAGGTCAGTGAAACCCTGACCCCGGGTGCTATAAGCGTCGTACTCAGGTACGGCGCTTTTTATTTGCATCTCAAAGGCCGTACCCTCCAAAGAGCAACAAGGGTTATAAGGGTTCGAGTCCTATACCGCCTCACTCCCGTAAAATCAACGGGAGCCATGGCACCCGTAAGACCCGGGTGCTAAAAGCGTCGTACTCAGGTACGGCGCTTTTTATTTGCATCTCAAAGGCCGTACCCTCGTAAGAGCAACGAGGGTTATAAGGGTTCGAGTCCTATACCGCCTCACTCCCGTAAAATCAACGGGAGCCATGGCACCCGTAGGACCCGGGTGCTATAAGCGTCGTACTCAGATACGGCGCTTTTTATTTGCATCGCAGGAACCATCACTTCACGAAACCTATGCCACCACAACCCGTGAGCTCTCCAGATCAGAATGAACCAGTTTTGATTTCTCCCGCCCGCCTGTATGAAGCCACAATCACACCGCTTGGAGTGACTTTCGATTCGAAAAGGGTAAACGCAGCAGGTATGGTGCCCCCGGCGAACAGGCCCTTCCCCTTACCCAGCGTAATGGGATAGATCTTCAACCAGTACTCGTCGATCAGGTCATGCTTCATCAGCGTCTGCACAAGATTGGCGCTGCCCCACACTTTCAGATCGGGGCCATCCTGTTGTTTAAGCTTTTTGATCTCTTCGGGAACATCACCCCTGATGATGACCTTGTTGTTCCACTCAGCTTTGGTTAGCGTATTCGAAACAACATGCTTTCTGCTTTCGTTGACGCCGGGCCAGCCATCCGCATGTTCCCATCACCATCTGGCGAGCATTAACCCTTTGGTTCGGCAGGCTTCTTCTACGGGGTGATGATCATTCCTTCCGTTGAGCGCATCGCCGACTGATAGGCCGCCAGTGTTTGAGGATCCTCGATCGACCCGCTGTGATGCACCTGGCGCCATTGGCCCTCGATGCGTTGGAATACGCGGCTTGTCCGGATGGCCAGCGGGATCACGGTATCGCCCATGCGGGCTTCTCCCCGCTCACGCCCCACCGCGTAGAACATGTCTCCGAGCTCATGGATCGAGTAATCGAAAAACTCGACGTAGACTTCCGCCGGGCCGGTGAAGATCGCCTCGTACATCTTCTCAATTTCAGGCCAGCCGTATCGTATGCCGCCCAATGGATTGACCTCGATCACATCGGGGGATTGAGCCCAGCTTTGCGCCATCTTCTTCAGATCGCGGTTGTTGAATGCTCCGTAAAATACCGATAACGCTTGCTCCTCGGGCGATAACCTGCTCAAGTCTTCCTGCCCGCAAATTGCATCTTGTATCGTTTTCATACGTTCTCAATCCTTTCACAAGAGCATCGCTCTCGAACATCTGCTCGTTGTGACAATGATTGTACAATAAAGACATTAATTATCCATATAATTTGTTCCCATTCGCTAGAGTGAATTTCCCATTTCTCGCTTCGCGATTTCCGGCTTCCAGGCGGTTGAGAACCGCGCTTAACACGTCGACCAGCAAAAGTAATCCTCAAGCCTGCCACACTCGCAACCAACGCCCGGAGGGCGAACCCGTGACGAAAAGAATCGCCAGGGTCGTGACCCGTGACGAAAAGAATCGCCAGGGTCGTGACCCGTGACGAAAAGAATCGCCAGGGTATCAAGCGTTCGCGCGTTCGGGATGAAAAAATGTCTGAATTGTCTCGTATCGCTGCGCCTGGCTGACAAAATCGCGGTTTGTCAATTTGATCGAAGGGTCTTCACTGGATTCCTGCAAACATCACTGTCTTGCGCGGGTGTGTGAGGTCTTTACTTGCTATTTGAAGATCCTTCGCTGCGCTCAGGATGACAAGAATTGAGCATGGGGGAAGGACGATGTTGTGACTTGTGAGCGCGCGCCGCAAAACACATAAGGGATTGCGGAGCGGCTATTGTTGTTACCAGCGGCACCCACCCTTCACAAAAAGCTTCACCATGGCCATGGCAAAGAGTGCGGATATGGGGTGCGGCGTTAGCGGCACCAGGGGGCTGCAACCGTTCCGCCAAGCGAGGATTGGACAATCTTCCAGTGCGCCCAGGGGAGACTCTCATTTGCAGTATCCAGGGTGATCTGAGCGGATTCTTGTGTCGAACCATCGGGGCAGAGCGCGGTCACCTGCACCGATATCTCATCTCTTCCGGAGGCGCTCTTCGAGACAGCGCCGAAATCTGCTGCAGACAAGGTCATCGGCAACCCCCATACTCTTTGCAGGCATATTTCACTGCAACCATTCTCGAGCGAATAATAATTATTCTTGCTCCAACAGTTCATGCCGCGCATCACATCGCCGGATTCGATGGCAGCCACATAGCTCTGGACGACGGCTTGCGGCGAGCGGTCGTAACTTGCAGTACAGTTGTCATACAAGACGGCATGGATCAGGAAGTAAATGACCGCGACCGCCAGGACTCCCCCGCCCAATACAATAAGGATTCGCATTCGTTTCCGGTGTCTTTCGACAAATTCAGCGTCTGACATGTATTCCCTTGCCTTGATAGTTTCAAATATCACATTGTCTAGAATATTCTAACAAACTATACGTACAAGCGATCATTTTTGGTGTAAATGATCCAGCTTGCTTTTCACCCTTCATCACTGTATAATACCCGCATAACATTTCGACCAGGACAAGTATTCGTCGAACCGGTTTCAGAGAGAGGAGGCCAGGTGCGATCTCCTCAACCGGCAGCGAAGAAAACCACCTGCGAGTGTGACCCCCAAAGGCGAGTGTCCAAATAAGGGAAACGGCCGGCCCCGTTATCAGCCCAACGAGATCACCGCGTGAAAACCACGCTGGTGAATCTGGGTGGAACCGCGTGAGACATCTCCCGCCCCAGAATTGGGTGGGATTTTTCTTTTAAATCCCCCTAAAGCCTTCAATCATGACACAGGTTCACAGGAGGACCCAATGCCAGAATTAAAACAAGAGCAGTATTCAGAAACGGAGCTTTACCGCATCCGTCACTCGGCGGCGCACATCATGGCGCAGGCTGTGCTCGAGATGTTCCCGTCGGCCAAAATCGCCATCGGCCCCCCGATCGAAGACGGCTTCTACTATGACTTTGACCTGCCGCGCCCCTTGACCCCTGAAGACCTGGAGCATATCGAGAAGCGCATGCGCGAGATTATCAAGTCGAACGTGCATTTCACGCGCAAGGTCGTCAGCGCTGACGAAGCCAAGCAGATCTTCAAAGACCAACCCTACAAGATCGAGCTTATCGAAGGATTGGAGAAGGGTACGCTCGACGAAGACGGCAATCCAGTCACCGAGAAGCCGGTAATCTCAATCTACACCCAGGGTATCTTCACCGACCTGTGCCGTGGACCGCACGTCGAATCCGCCTCAGAGATCAATCCAGATGCGGTCAAGTTGATGTCTGTGGCCGGTGCCTACTGGAGAGGCGACGAAAAACGCCCCATGCTGCAGCGCATCTACGGCACGGCCTGGCTGACACAGGAAGAGCTCAAGGAATACCTGTGGCGTCTGGAAGAAGCGAAAAAGCGCGATCATCGCAAGCTCGGCAAAGAACTCGGCCTGTTTTACTTCTCGGAAGATGTCGGCCCCGGCCTGCCGCTGTTCACGCCCAGGGGTGAAATGCTGCGCTATCAAATGGAAAAGTACGTCCGCGATTTGCAGACGAGTTACGGATACCAGCACGTCTGGACAGGGCACGTGGTCAAGGAAGATCTCTACAGGCGTTCTGGCCACTATGACAATTACAAGGATGCGATGTTCCCGCCCATGGTGGACGAGAATGTCACCTTCCGACTGAAGCCGATGAACTGCCCCAGTCACATGACCCTTTACAATGAGATGGGCCTGCACTCATACCG
Organism: Chloroflexota bacterium; assembly: GCA_021779955.1. Taxonomy (GTDB): domain Bacteria; phylum Chloroflexota; class Anaerolineae; order Anaerolineales; family Anaerolineaceae; genus UBA6107. The sequence continues at coordinate 38,645 of JAJXZS010000019.1, forward strand.
CGAGCTGCCGCTGCGCTTCGCCGAATTTGCGACGCTTTACCGCTACGAGAAAACCGGCGAGCTGACCGGCCTGACGCGCGTACGCTCGCTCACGCAGGATGATTGCCACATCTTCTGCACTGAAGAGCAGATCGAAAGCGAGTTCAAGTTGGCGCTCGATCTGATCCGCGAAGTGCTCAACACCTACCACTTCAGCGACTACCGGGTGCGCCTGTCGCTCAAGGGCAAGGCTGGCAAATATGTGCAGGATGACGAGAAATGGGAGCGCGCTACATCGGCGCTGCGTTCCGCCATGGACGCGAGCGGGCTGGAATACTTCGTTGCTGAAGGCGAAGCCGCCTTCTACGGTCCCAAGGCTGACTTTATCGCCCGCGATGTGCTCGGCCGCGACTGGCAGCTTTCGACAATCCAGGTCGATTTCATCCAGCCGGGACGTCTTGGCTGCAAATACATCGGCGAAGACGGCCAGGAGCACACGCCCGTGCTGCTGCACAGGGCCGTCACCGGCTCGACGGAACGCTTCCTCGGTGTGCTCATCGAGCACTACGCAGGCGCCTTCCCCGCCTGGCTGGCGCCCGATCAGGCAGTGCTGATCCCGATTGCCGACCGCCACTTCGACTATGCGAAGGATGTTGCAGCGAAGCTGAAGGCAAAAGGTATCCGCACCATCGTGGATGATCGCAGCGAGCGCATGAACGCCAAGATCCGCTACGCTCAGACAATGAAGATCCCCTACATGCTCGTCGTAGGCGACAAGGAGATGGAAAACGGGCAGGTCGCGCTGCGTCTGCGCAATGGCGAAAATCCTGGGCCCATGCCCCTGGAAGATTTCATCAAGCTAGCTGAAGAAGAGATCGCCAAAAAGGTATAGATATTCGGGCCCGCGAGAACACTCGCGGGCCTTTTGTATTTGTTTTTGCGTTTTTTGTTGCGGGTTACCTTCGATTGTGGTATGATTTAGGCAAATCAAGCCCGTTCTATGACGGGCTTGTGTTAAATATTTTTACCAAGGAGAGTGCTATCAGTACACAGAATTTTCGCGTAAATGAAATGATCCGGGTGCCTGAAGTTCGCCTGATCGGACCAAACAACGAGAACTACGGCGTGGTACCGATCGCCAAAGCTCTTCAGATCGCCCGGGATGCAGAGTTAGACCTTGTGGAGGTATCGCCCACTTCAGACCCGCCGGTTTGCCGTGTCCTCGACTTTGGCAAGTTCCTCTATGAACGCACCAAGAAAGAGCGCGAAGCTCGGAAGTCTCAGACCAAGATCGAAGTGAAAGAAATCCGCCTGCGGCCAAAGACGAACGAGCATCACCGCGGCTTCAAAACCCGCGATGCACGTAAATGGCTTGGCGAAGGCAACAAGGTTCGCGTCACCATCCGCTTCAGGGGACGTGAGATCACCTATCCTGAAATCGCCCTGGAAGATCTAAAAGAGATCGCAGAAGAGCTCTCGGATGTTTCAACGATCGAACAGGCTCCAGGCATGGAAGGCAGAACGATGAGCATGGTCCTGGCGCCAACCAAAACCACCAAAAAGAAGTCTGTAGAGCCCGAAAAAGAGGAGACCCCACAAGGATCTTAATTCAGTAGCGCGATCAGAGTTTTCTGGTATAATTCGCGGTTGCGATTACGACCGCGATTTTTGTTGAAGGAGTTCGCTGTGGCAAGCAAGGTAAAAACACCGAAATACAAGCTGAAGACCCATAAGGCCACCTCCAAACGGTTCCGCCTGACTGGGGCGGGCGTTTTGGTACGCACCAAGGGCGGTAAGAGCCATCTGCGCCGCCGCACTTCGGATCGCACCAAAGCGCTCTTCACTGAAATGGTCGTTGTGGAAGGCAAGAAGATCATTCAGACCGTAAGACGTCTAACCCCGAACTCGAAATAGTCGTTCGGACAGACAGTTCGTACCCGATTTAGTGCAGCTGTTGGGTGCTTGCAACAGGTTGTGATCCTCAACAACCGGCGCCCAGGGGTTCGCAAAGGAGTCAGAAATGGCACGTGTAAAAGGTGGCCCGCACGGTCATCTGCGTCATAAGAGAGTTTTAGCCTATACCAAAGGCCAGTTCGGCAGCCGTCACCGCTTGATCAAGCGCGCCAACGAAGCCCGTTTGAAGAGCATGTGGTACGCCACACGCGACCGCCGTGTTCGCAAACGCGACTTGCGCCGCTTGTGGATCACGCGTATCAATGCTGGCGCCCGCATCAATGGCATTTCCTACAGCCGGTTGATCTTTGGTTTGCGCAAAGCGAACATCCTGCTCAACAGAAAAATGTTAGCCGATCTCGCTGCCCGCGACCCGCAGACTTTCGCAGCGGTCGTCGCCAAAGCAAAATCAGCCTAGACCCAAATAGACAAAGCAAGGGGCGGAGTATTCCGCCCTTTTTGATTTAAATGCTCCCGAGTGTACAATAGATGGAGCCCAGGCTGTTCTCTCAGGTGGAAAAATGCCCGATATCACCTCCATCCACAACCCCAGGATCCAATCGATCCGCGAGCTGCTGAGCAAGCGCGCTGCTCGCGAAGAACAAGGTTTATTTGTAGTCGAAGGCGTGCGCCTGGCTGAGGAAGCGCTGCAGCACGGCGCCATTCCCACAACGATCATTTACGCTGAATCGCTCTCCGAACGCGGCCAAACGCTTGTTCAGGATGCGCGGACCAGGGGGATCAGCGTAGTTACCATCTCGGAAGATGTGCTTCAACGCATCAGCGAAACGGAGAACTCCCAGGGGATCCTGCTCGTGCTTCCCCTGCCCGCATCACCATTGCCTGCGAATCTCGATTTTGTGCTGGTACTCGACCAAATTCGCGACCCTGGCAACGCAGGAACCATGCTGCGGACGGCCGCCGCTGCGGGCATACAGGCAGTGCTCTCAACGCCGGGCACGACCGACCTCTTTGCGCCAAAAGTGGTGCGCTCAGGCATGGGCGCTCACTTCAGGTTGGGCTTGAAGATGTGCCCCTGGCCCGAAATCCATTCAATCTGCAAAGAGCGCGAAAATCCCCTGAAGATTCTGCTTGCCGAGTCCGGTGAAGGCGAATCCATCTGGCATCAAGACATGCGCCAACCGGTTGCGGTCGTCATCGGCGGTGAAGCTGAGGGAGCAGGCGCGGATGCAAGGCGATATTGCGATTCTCTTGTCCGCATTCCCATGCCCGGCCAATTCGAATCTCTAAACGCCGCGGTTGCAGCGGCAATCCTACTTTTCGAAGGAGTTCGACAGAGAAGTATATGAAGATACGTTCCATCACCTGTTTCCTCGATCCAACGCACGATCATGACGGTAACGTACTCGGGAATGTTGCCAAATTCAGCAGCGAAGCGATCGAACGCCTGAGGCATCTGGGCGTCGAAGTCGAGACGACCCGACTCTCGTCCCCGCCTTTCTCAAAACTCGTCGATTGCAGCAACAGAGATAAAGCTCTCGAATTCGCAAAAGGATTTCAAGCATCCGCTGCCAGCAGCGGGTTTGCCTACGCTTCCTGCGGACCCTCGCTCCCCGATCAGCCTGCCAGTGAAGCCCTCGTTCCAGAAATCCTGAACACTGCCAGGGGCATCTTTGTCAGTACGTTCATTGCGGATTGCCGCTTCCTTTATCCGCGAGCCATCCATAGCGCGGCCCAGACGATCAAGCAAGCCTCCACCATCACGCCGGACGGCTTCACCAATTTGAATTTTGCAGCCCTCGCCAACACCCGCCCATATGGACCTTTCTTTCCAGGCTCTTATGCCGCGGCGGGCGAGAAACCCGCTTACTCGCTTGCCATCGAATGCGCAGACGCCGTTGTCACGACCTTCGGGTCGAACGCTTCACTGCCCGAGATGCGTGAAAATCTCCTTGCAACCCTCAATGAATTCGCACATAAAGTGAGCCAGGCGCTTAACCCGCTCGGCTACTCCCATGATGTCGAGTTCAAGGGATTCGATTTTTCACCGGCTCCCTTCCCTGAACCGGGTTGCTCGCTCGGAGGCGGCATCGAAGCATTGGGAGTGGAGTTGGGGAAAACTGGAGCGCTGGCCGCCGCTTCGATTCTGGCGCATACCCTCAACAGCGGCAGATGGAAGCACGCAGGCTACAACGGTTTGATGATGCCGGTGCTAGAAGATTCACTGCTTGCCGAGCGTGCTGCCGCAGGGCAGCTTTCTGTCAAGGATTTGCTGCTCTATTCCAGTGTCTGCGGAACCGGGCTTGACACCGTGCCCCTGCCCGGCGATATCAGCGTGGCTGAACTCGAATCCATTCTCTGGGATGTGGCAGCCCTGGCAGTGCGCCTGGGCAAGCCGCTTACCGCCCGTTTGATGCCCATTCCGGGCAAGAAAGCAGGCGACACAACTGAGTTCAAGTTTGGATATTTTGCCAACAGCCGCGTGATGAGCGTCGAAGGTCAGCAGGTGCGAGCGCCACTAGAATCCGCAGAACCCATCCCGCTGGCGCCGCGAACACCAAACGGTCACCTATAGTTGACCCTCAGCCTACTCATTGCTGGAATCTCGCGAAGTTTTACAAAGAAGCACACTTGAATTCGAAGTGCGCTTCATTTCTTTACCCACACCAAAAAAACATTTCAAGCAGCTCAAGTGCTGGATGGCGTCGTTGCCGTACCTTCCGTTGTTCCGCTTGAGGATATCTCGGTTGTGCCCGTTGGCACACCGGATGTGAATGAGGGAGTTGGCGAAGGTGTCAGCGTCGGTGTTTTTGTGGGAGTTTTTGTTTGTGTCGGAGTCGGAGTCGAAGTCGAAGTCGGTGTTGGGGTACGCGTTGGCGTCATCGTAGGAGTGGGAGTTGGCGTTGGCGCCTGAATATTCAAGCGGATGAGCTTTTCGGCAGATGTGCCATTGGTCGACTCCATAAACAGACGCAGCGTCACGATACCCGAAGGCACATTATCCAGGTTCCAGGTGAGCAGTTTTTGAGGCTGGTCAGATGGATGCCCACCGGATTCCACAAGGCGCGTCCAGCTCGACGGACCTTCACCAACGCCGTACTCGAGATAGAAGCTCTTGAAGCCGGATGTGGCATTGACTACTGCGTAGATGTCCAGCGGATTCTGGAAAATCGTCTGGTGATCGTTCAAACCCACAAACACGAGCGTTGGACGGGGATCGTCCTGCTTGCAAGCACGGTCGGGAGCGAAAGTCACGGGCGGGGTAAAACCGTTGTTGGTTGCCCATTTCTTCCCATCGTCAGTCTCGCTTATCCACTTCTTGGCCCACGGATCCGTGATATTCAGCACGAACTTCTCCGTGGAAAAACCTTCGCATGCTGACGAAACGGCCAGGTTTGTCCATGAATCAACATGAACCTTCTTCCACAGGTCCTCGGTTTTGGGAAGCGGCAATTGCTCCGAATAGAAAATCTCCGTTCGCTGACTGGGACAGTAATCTGAAGGCTCGGTGCCCGAAACGCTGCAAATGACCTTGTCCACAATTCCTGCCGGGCGAACGAATTGCGAAGGGTTGTTATTGGTGAGGTACGGTTCGGCAATTTGCATAAACTGCGACCAGATCGGCGCTGCACCAGCGATACCAGAGATATTTTCCATTGGCGTCCAATCAGCATTGCCAATCCAGGTGCCAACGACGAGATCGGGCGTGTAGCCCATCGTCCAGTTATCCCGGTAGTCGTTGGTAGTGCCGGTTTTAGCTGCTGCCTGAAAGGGCAGATTCAGTACCGAGTTCGCGCCGAACATGGGCGTTCGGGCGGCATTGTCTGACAGGATGGAAGAGATCAGGTAAGCGTATTCAGGCTTGAGTACCCGGTTGGCTACCGGCTGGGGAGCCTGATAGATGACATTGCCTGAATAGTCAGTGATCTTGGTGATCGCCATTGGCTCGACGCGGGCTCCACTATTGGCGAAGACACCAAAGGCTGAGGTCATGTCGAGCAGGGTCACCTCACCGCCGCCGAGGGTAAGCGATAGACCGTAATCGTCGCGCGTCAGGGTGGTGATGCCCATCCGTTTGGCAAAATTGATCAGCCCGTCCGCCTGTGGAGTGCTCGGATCGTCATAGATCCCGACGAAGTCAAGCGTCTTCACCGCGGGGATATTAAAAGAGTTGGCCAGCGCGGTACGCACGGTTACAGGTCCGTGGAATTTACCGTCATAATTGACCGGCTTATATGGTTCGCGGGTATCGTTTGGATTGCCTGAGGGCGGGAATTCGCTTGGAACATCCCAGATCAGCGTAGCGGGCGTCCATCCCTTCTCGAATGCTGCCGCATACGTCAGCGGCTTGATCGAGGAACCGGGCTGCCGGGGCTTCAGCGCCATGTTGATCTGTCCGGCGATCGCATCATTGTAGAAATCGGCAGATCCGACCATCGCCAGGATCTCACCCGTCGATGGCTTGATCGCCACCAGCGCTCCGTCGGTCACGTGCTTATCCGCCAGCCCATCCACCTGTTCCTTGACGATTCTCTCGGCTTCAGTCTGAAGCTGCGGATCGAGAGTGGTGTACACCTGGAAGCCCGAGCGGTAGATCGTCTGCGCATCATAATTCTGCTCGAGGAGGTAGCGAATGTAATTGACCCAGTGCGGGTAAACCATCTGGTTCTCGCGCACGGTAAAAGTGTAGCTGTCGATGGCGATGTAGGCATCGGCTGCCTGCTGTGCCTCGAGGCAGATGCGCTCTGGGCTTGTGCTCACGTAGATGCAGCCCTTTTCCTGGCTGTCTGTGTACATCAGAGTCAGCACCTGCTTCAAGCGGTAGAGTGTGGTATCGCGATTGGTGAAAATATCATAGTTGGCGGGGGATTGTGGGAGGCCTGCCAGGAAAGCAGATTGCTCAAGATTCAATGCGCCAGCGGTAGTGTTGAAATAAGTCTCTGCTGCCGCCTGGATGCCATATGCCAGGTTACCGTAATAAATCTCGTTCAAATAGATTTCAAGAATTTCATCCTTGCTATAGCGCCGGGTAATCTCAGCAGCAAGGATGATTTCGCGAGCCTTACGCCTGACAGTGATCTCCGTCCGCTCGTTTGGGTCCATCAGCAGGGCTCGCGCCAGCTGCTGTGTGATCGTGGAGGCGCCGGAAACCACCTCGCCGGTGGTATAGTTGGCGATCAACGCCCGGGCGATGGCAAGTGGATCGAAGCCGGGATGGCTGTAATACTCCTTGTCTTCCGTCGCGATGGTAGCCGCGATCACGTATGGCGAAATTTGATTCAAGGGGACGTAAGTCCTGCGTCCGGCATTCGGATCTAGGAGTTCATAGAGCAAATCGCCATTGCGATCGTAAATACGCGTCGTTTCGAATTGCGATGCTGCAGCCTTCAGCCCTTCGACGCTGGGCAGTGTAGCAGCGATCGTAAAGTATTGATAAACCAGGAATGCGCCTGCCGCAACCAGCGCAAGCACCACCAGGAACAACATCACAATGATCACTCTTACCAGGCAGCCGCCGAAACCCATTTTCTTGCGGCCGTTCCCGTTGGCATTTCCATTCCCCTTCTTCTTGCCATTTCCGCCCCGGCTGCCTTTGCCGGTATCGCTAAACCTCACGGCTTTTTGCGGTTGTGTAGTTGAACCCGGCAACTTACCACTGCCGATCGCTGAGCGGCTTACCTGCGTTGCGCCAAGATCCACCTCATCGACGCGATTGGGCAATGCATCTTTGCTGCCCATGGGCACGGGCGGCATATGCTGCGTGGCTGCCTTGGATGGGCTGACCGGATGGGTAACATCCAGATTCGGGTTCGCCCGGGAGGATTGATCCGAATTGCTTACTTTCGTCGGCTGCTCGCCCAAATAATATTCTTTTCGCGATGTCATGCGAGTCGAACCGAGATCGGGTTTCTGGGGAACGACCGTATTCGCCTGGGTGGGCAGGTCGTCAAGGTCTCGCGCACCAAGCTGCATCTCCTGCAGCGGCTGTTCGCGACTGACAGCATGGCTCGGCCTTGTTTGATCTGGTATTGCCTGCGAATTGGGCAACTTTGCTTGAGGCTGTGTCTTGCCGTAAATCGGTGAAACCTGCGTTTCAGCGTGCGCTGAATCCGCGGGGGTTACTTTCGCCAGCGGGTCGGGGATGCTCACCTTTCGCAGGGTTTCCCACGAAAATTCGATGTCATCGAAGGGAACCGGGCCATCTGTTGGCGATTGGTTCGATGTGCTCTGCTGCGGGGCTGTGCTGTTAGCGGAATTCGGACTGCCGGGTTGTGTTGCGCCTGGTTTCCCAGGATTCGGCTCGGATCCCGCGGGGTTGCTTTGTTCTGTTGTGCTCATTTTTGTCGGTTGTTCCTGATCTATGGATGAACTCTAAAACCCATTCTAGCATAATTCGATTGACCTGAAAGGATTCATCTCGTAAAATGGCTGTATGCCATCTGCGGCTGAAAACCCGTATCATTCCATGTCATGCATCCTGAGTGCCGATGCACGTTTTAGCCCGGTCAACTTCGCAGACGACCAAATCTGGGAATTGACCACCGGTCATAACGAGCCGCCTGCACTGGCCCTCCAAACGACTTACGGTCTGCGTGCGCATTGGATGCGCATCTTCCCGAGTTTCACATCATCTACTGCCACGGTTACCGATCCTCGAACGTTTGCCGTCCTGCCCACACTCGAGACCTCAACGCCCTCATATGCGCGGGTGACCTGCGCTCCCTACCAGACACTGGACGTCAGAATGGAGTTCTGGGTTCCCGCCTCCAATATCGTCACCGGAAAGCTCAAGGTGACCAACATTGGAGACCGCTACGAGAACTGGAAGGTCGCCTACAACGTGCTTTTGAACCCGATTATCAAGGGTCAAAAGATGACCACGTACAACTATGGTATGAACACGGTCCTGCAAGGCAATACTCAAAATGTGACGCCTGTGTTCTATGTAACCGGCGGGCCGGAACCCACGCTTTCACCTTACCCGGCATTGATCCTCTCGCTGACGCTGCAACCCGGCCAATCGCGTACTTTCACATGGGCCCTGGCATCCTTCCGTAGCCTGGAAGAATCCTTCAGCCAGGCAAGGCAAATGACCGGGCGGTCGTGGGATTCCGATCTCATGCAGGTGGAGATGGCATTGAAACGGCATGTCTTTCAGATAAACACCTCTGAGCCCGAATGGGATCGTGTCTTCGTGCACAGCCAACGCCAGGCTCTGCAACTCCTGGTCCAGGGGCCATCCAGGCATCCCGGCAAGACTTTCGTTCTTTCCCGACGACCGGATCACGGATACTCGTTGGATGGCAACGGAAACGATTACAAACCCTCCTGGATCGGCCAGACCGCACTGGATGCCTGGGCTTTCTGCAAGTTGATGCTGCCTGGCTACCCCGAGATTGCCAGGGACATCCTCGATGCATTTGTCAATGCACAACGCCCCAACGGCTTCATAAGCAACCAGTTCGAACTCACGAATCATTTAAGCCCGGACCATGCCTTTCCGATCCTGGCTGCAACCACATCATTGATTTTCAGTTATCTCCAGGACGGCGAATGGCTTCGCCAGGTTTATCCCGCATTGGTGCGCTATCTACGCTACTGGTTCTACGGCACTTCGAGCGAAGAGCCTGAAGAGCTTCCAACCTGGTCGAGCACAATCCAGGCTGGTTTGGATGATATCCCTGCATTCGACAATGTGAGCAAAGACCTTTTGGCGTCCATGCTCCCCCACGTCACCTCACCCGCGCTATACTCCCTGCTCTTCAATGAGTGCAGCTGCCTGGAGGAGATCGCGCAAACGCTCGATGAAAAGTCCGATCTCGCGTGGCTTGGCGGAAAGAAGACGCAGTTGCAGGCCATCCTTCGACAATGCTGGAACAGCCAGAGCAAAAGCTATCGCAGCCTGGATATCCAGGCCAAGATGATTTTGCGGCCTCAGAAGCTTGTGGGCATTCGAAAAGATGGTAAAACAGAAATCGAAAAAGAGCTCAAAGCACCCGGAAGGATCACCCTGGAAGTGACCCCCGCATTGCCGAGCCAGTCCAGCCTGCTCGTCACTCTACATGGCAGGGTCGCCGGAATTCCCGTTTCGGTCAAAATCACAGCCGCCGACTTCAAACGCACCATTGAATCCTCGCGAGCGTTTTGTCCAACGTTGTTCGATGAAGTCGACAGTATCTCCGTGCGCGGGCTGGCCGACCGCTCCAAATTGACTGTCGAACAGCCCAATTCATCGATGGAGGAAATAACGCAGCTTCTGCCGCTTTGGGCAGGCGTTCCCGCGCCAGATGTTGCCGATCAACTCGTGCGCAAGACCATCCTGCCCCGTTATCGCACAGAGCATGGCCTGGATTTCTTCCCCAGGGCGAAAGCTGAAGGAAAGCTGCCGGAAAGTAATCACGTTTCGCTCATCTGGAATCTATTTGCCATCGCGGGGTTGGAACGATATGGATATCGTAAGGAAGCCTCGGAGATCATGCGCTCGCTGATCCTCCGCTCTTCATGGATGCTGGCGGAAATTGACGCGATCTATCCGGCAAGCCTTCCAGGTGAACCGCAGGTTGCGGGTGACCCCGATTCATTGAAAGCGCTGATCCCTGCGCTCGATTTCATCCATCTGCTCGGGGTAGATCATTGGTCAGAAGCAGATATGCTAATCTCGGATATGAATACTTTTTTTGCTCCAATTACAGTAGAATATAATCGTATCAGATGCACATTTCTTTCGACTGAAACTGTGATTCAGACCCTCAACGGCGAATCGCAAGCGGTAACCACACCGCCAACACAAAGAATCCTGTTTCCGTAAAGAAAGGAGTCAATATGGATGAACAGAAGACCCAGGTACAACTGCCCGTCAACACCATGTTCATCGCCGTGGTGCAGGCGCAGGACGCCGAGATCGCCGAGAATTCCATCGCGGCGCTTAACCTTTCCGTCACCCGGTTGCCCAGTGTGGGTGGTTTTCTTGGGCGACGAAATGCTACTTTATTGATCGGCTTACCGGCGGATCGCAAGGCTGAGATTGAATCCACTCTGCGCGAGAATTGCCGCCAACGGGTCGAATATATCGCAGTTCCCCTGGAAAGCGCACCTCTTCCCCTCCCTGCGCCAACGCCCATCACCATCGGTGGTGCGACCGTTTTTTCGATCGAAGTTGAACATTTCGAGGAGTTTTAGCCATGAAATTGATCATCGCCATAGTTAAGGATGTCGATACCGAGGCCGTTTCGTCGGCGTTGACTTCGGCAAAATTCCGCGTGACGACCATTGCCTCCACCAGCGGATTCCTGCGCCGCGGATTGAATACGCTTTTGTGCGGCCTCGAAGACGAGCAGGTGCAATCTGCTCTTCAGGTGATTCGGGGGGCATTTCCTCCAGCGGAAAATACCAGCGAGACGCGCTGTACCATGTTCGTGATCAACGTGAACGAGTACATACACTTCTGACAAAGTTGACGAGAAGCTTCTTCGTATATGCGTTGAAAATCGTAAGGGACAGGCATACGGCCTGTCCCTTGTGCTTATTCCGCAATCGAACTAAAAAGCCACTATTGCTCGTGGAATTCTTCCACCTGGTAGGTAAATACCTGGAGTTTCTTGTTCAACCACAGATTCCAGGCTGCCCCCATTTTCGAGCACAATTCAGACAGGAAATCTTGCGGATCGGGGATCTTTTCCCAGACCTGGGGCAGAAAGGTAGCCCTCCGCATCCCATCCCTGATAATTACCCCATCGATTCCCGGACGCAGCCGACCAACCAATTCCTCAGGTTTGGAATATTCGAGCGGCTGGGGCTGGGTGAGCCTCGAGATCTCGATACTCAATTCAGGCACCTCTTCAGACCGCACCGGAGGAAAGCGGTAATCATCAAGGGCCGCTGCAACCGCATGCTCCTGCACATCATCCACCAGCGGCTGGTACGCCTCGAGAGCGCCGATGCAGCCCCGCAGGTCGCCATCTATCGTGAGAGTAACAAAGGCGGCTCCTTTTTCACGAAGTGCTTCAGTGATCTCTTCGGCGGGCAAGATGGGCATGGGCTGGCGGGCTACCGCTGCTTCGATCGACTTTCGCGCCAGCTTGAGCAAGCTTTCTCGTTCTTTACTCGTCAATTGATTTGTGTTCATTTTCCAACCTGTGGTAAGCCCGATTGAAATAGACCAGCGGCTCCATATCCTCTTCCTTGGCCATGGATATCACTTCAGCAATGAACAGGGTCGAGGCTGACATGTCGAACTTGTGAACAACCCTGCCCTCGATGTACGCCATCCCTCCGCTGATCAGAGGCACACCTGTCTTCAGCATGAAAGTTGTCACTCCGGAGAACCGGTCGACATCGCCCGACCTGCCCGCAAACCACTCGGAAAGGTCTTGCTGACCTTGATGCAGCAGGGTGATCCCCACCACTGTGCTCTTGACGACCATCGCGTGCGTGCGGGTGGTGTTTGCCAGTGTGAAAGTCACCATGGGCGGCGTCAGCGATACAGAGGTGAACGAGTCCAGGGTCATGCCGTGCTTCTGGCCTTCGTAAATGGTTGTCACGATGGCCACCCCCGAAACCCACCGGCGCATTACTACACGCAAGTCCAATTGCATCTCCAAGCGGCCACCTCCGGCTCGAATCGCTTTATTAATCTTCTTTTAATAGGTTATACTGTTAGGAATCGAGCGAGTCAAGCACGAATTCGGGAAAATCGAGCGTGATTTGTATTCTGGCATGAACCTTGCTAATATTATTGGGAAGAAGTAACCATGAGCGATACTCCACCCACCACTCCCTACACGCAACCTGCTGGAGGCTCGAATCCCGAACCGAGGCAAAATTCCACGCCCGTCGCCTCCAAGAAACCGCCCCGGTTTTCAGTTTTTGGCAGCGTGCAGACGATCGCCACATATGCATTTCTCCTGGCGACGCTCTTCACGCTGTTCACTCCTGACAATCTCTTCTCTGATCAAATGCTCAACCGCGTATTCCAAGCGTGGCAGGCCAACCCCACCGAAATCGCTCAATTGGCCTCCACCGCGCAAGCTCCTGCCGCCGAATCGCTGCCCATCGGGATCGTTGCCGGGCATTGGAAGAACGATTCAGGTTCGGTCTGTTCGGACGGCACTACCGAGGAACAGGTCAACCTCACCATTGCCACGCTGGTGCAGCAGAGCCTGACAGCTCAGGGCTTCAAAGTCGATCTTCTCGAAGAATTCGATACGCGCCTTGGCGGATACAAGGGTCTCTTGCTGCTTTCCATCCACAATGACTCCTGTGACTACATCAATGATCAAGCGACCGGTTTCAAGGTGGCAGCGGCTGCGCATACCGAAAATCCCGAAAAAGCTACCCGCCTGACTGCCTGTTTGACCGATAGGTTCGCGCGGGATACCGGCCTCGGCTTTCACTCCGGTTCGATCACCAACGACATGACCTACTATCATGCATTCGATGAGATCGATCCGCAGACCCCTGCCGCGATCATCGAAACCGGTTTTCTGAATCTCGACAAGCAGATCCTTACCCAGCATCCTGATGTGGTTGCCCAGGGCATCGTCGATGGAATACTTTGCTATGTTCACAACGAAAGTGTTTCGACAACAGTGGTGCCAACCCCATGAGTGACAATCCTTCTTCATTGCAGGCCCGCCAGGCTCTCCTCAACGCCCGCGATGCACTCAAGCGCGGCGACCGCATGGAGGCTCGCCACTGGTCGCTGATCGCCATTCGCTTCGATCCCACGATCGAGGAACCCTGGCTCATCCTGGGGGGCATCTCCAGTCCGCAAGCCAGCGTAGCTTACCTTCAGCATGCGCTCAAACTGAACCCGCAATCCGAACGCGCCATTCAAGGCATGCAATGGGCGCTCAACCGGCTCGGCAACGTCCCCTCCAAAGAGGAGATGAACCGTCCGAACAAGGTTCTGAGCGATACCCAACCGAATCTGGCGATCAAAGAAGCTGCAACACAGCCGGTAGGTGTGGTGAAACCTGAGAAGCCCACAGCAGCCCCGGTCGAAAGCACCGCACCCAGCTTTGTTGATCAATTCAGGCAGCCGCAACCAGTCCCGCACCCGTCTGCTGCCGAAGCGAGACCCGGTGCGCAAGTTCAGGCGAAACCTGAAGTAAAAACCAAAGCAAAACCGGCCAAAAAGAAACCTCAAAAGGCAGCGAAAAAAACCAGGCACAGCACCTGGCCCGCAGTCCTACTGATCACATTCTTCCTTGCCATCGGCGGAGCAATCGCCTGGGCAGCTGTGCCGCAGTTGAACGCGCTCGCACGCAGTTCATCAGCGCCGTTACCTCTCGACGTGCTTGCCAAGCCATCGCTCACCCCGACGGCTACTTCAACACCCACGCCGACTCCCACCCCGACCCCGACACTGACGCCCACTCCAACAGCAACTGAAACCCCTCTTCCTACTGAAACTGAGATGGCGGTGCTCCTGCCAACAGAAGAACCTCCTCCCGAGCTCGATGCTTCCGGTCATTGGATAGATGTCGACCTCAGCAGCCAGATGCTCTACGCATACGATGGCGAAACACTGGTCAAATCTTTTCTCGTCTCCACGGGCACAGCAGCCCATCCCACGGTTACCGGTCAATACCACATCTACGTCAAATACCGATACACCCTGATGACCGGCCCCGGATACTACCTTCCCGATGTTCCGTATACCATGTACTTCTATGAAGGATACGGCATCCACGGCACGTACTGGCACAACAACTTTGGCCATCCCATGAGCCACGGCTGCGTGAACATGCGCACTTCAGAAGCCGAATGGGTATACGGCTGGGCACCCGTGGGAACCCTGGTCAACATTCACTATTGAGAACGCCATGTATACCACCCAGGACATTCACTTTCTGAATCGCCGCGAATTCTTGAAACTGAGCAGCGCTGCAGTCCTTGGCTTGTTTGCACTGAACATTCTCGATCTCGACCCTGCCCTGGGTCAACCCCTGGCCACCCCAAAAATGGGCCGGATTGTATCCAACCTCGTCGATGCTTACGATACTCCATCACTCGATGGCAAGGTACTCAAGACTTTTTGGAAAGACCTCGTCCTGCCCATCACCGAAGTAGCCATTGGCACAGGGAAACCGGACCACAACCACATCTGGTATGAGATGAACCACGAGGGCTACGTGCACTCGGGCTCGGTACAACCTGTAAATATCGCTGCAAATCCCATTGCCGATTCCATTCCGGAGACCGGCGTACTCGGCGAGATCACCGTGCCCTTTACGGATGCCTGCTGGAGAACGGTTTATCCGAAGAAGATCGCCTACAGGCTCTATTACGAGACCACTCATTGGGTCACACGGTCATTCAAAGACGATCAGGGCAATCCCTGGTATGAGATCCTGGAAGACTTCTACCAGTACAAATTCTACGTCAACGCCACTCACATGCGCATTGTCGGCAAGGATGAAGTCACGCCCCTTTCGCCAGACGTGCCCGCAAATCAAAAGCACATCGAGGTGCGCCTTAAAGACCAGGTCGTCGTTGCCTACGAATACGGCAATCCTGTTCAAATGATGCGCTGCGCTGCGGGCCTGGAAACCTGGGATGGCTACTTTACCCCAGAAGGCACTTTTTTTACGGATTACAAACGGCCCTCGCGCCACATGATCAACGGCTCTCACGCCGCAGCAAATACGTTCGACTTGCCAGGCGTTCCCTGGGTGAGCTTCATCGATGAAAATGGTATCTCTTTCCACGGGACGTACTGGCACAACGATTTCGGCCGCCCGCGGAGCCATGGCTGCATCAATCTTCCATCGAGCGCTGCAAAATGGGTCTACCGCTGGACGACGCCTGCAGTGCCTTTCGAGGAACAAAAGATCTTCAAGCGCGAAGGAACGCGGGTGGAAATCAGCGCTTGAAAGTATGACTGTCATTGTCAGAGTTCCGTAAGAGTTTGAACAACCCCTGGTTACTCGCGTATAATTAATGTTGGAGAATGATTATGAGCCAACATGCTTTATTCAAAGGCGTAATTGTTGACGAGAATAACCAACCGGTCGAGACGACATATGTCGGCGGCGAGCCCATGTACGTGGTCAACGATGCCGGGTTTTTACACCACATTCCTTCCCGCGATGTTGACTTGCAGGTGTTGCGAGAATTGGGTTCACAAATCAAAGGCAATGAAGAGTTGATCGCCGATCAGGCATCCAAGATGATGGGACAGGAAGATCTCTTCACCCATGCCATCATCGAGAATCAGCTTAAGAACATCGACAAACAGTACGAAACCTTACTCGAGACAGGCATCCCGGAGGATACGATCGCTTACCTGGGGATGATGGGATTGCGAGTGGTCATCAACATACATGGCGACGTAATTCGAATCGATCAGCCTGCCGCCGCATCTGGTGATGAGGGCGATCAGGGCGGCGATGAGTAACGCCGGCCTTGCTCTCCACCGTGAAGATGTACAAACTGGAGAAAAATGCGATCCGACTACATTATTAATGTTTCAGAAACCGACTTTGACTTCGAGGTAGTTGCATACTCTCAAAACACGCCCGTGATCGTTGAATTTTGGGCGGATTGGTGCAGACCGTGCAAATTGTTGAGCCCTCTCCTTGATCAGATTGTCGCGGGAGCGAAAGGGACTTTCCGCCTTGCCCGGGTGGACGTGGACGCCAATCCTGCGCTTGCAGTACGCTGCGGAATCGCCAGCCTTCCAACGGTCCAGGCATACAGCCAGGGCAATATGGTATCGAATTTTGTAGGACTGCAGCCTGAGGAACGTGTGCGCGAGTTCTTCGAAAAGGTGTCGCCTCCCAGCCCTGCCAATCTGCAGGTGGAAAAAGGCAACAGCCTGCTGGCTTATGGCTCGGTCGATTCAGCTGAAAAGGCTTTCCGTGAAGCGCTCGTTATCGACCCCGTGCACCCCGGTGCTTCCCTGGGATTGATGAAGATAGCTCTCACACGCGGTAATGCACAACAAGCCAACCAACTCTTCCGCAGTTTCCCGCCGAGCCGCGACTATGCCGAAGCTGAGAAGCTTCAGCCTCTGATCAAAGCCATGCTCGACTTTGGCAGCAAGTCGCTTCCCGATGAGAATGACCTCGATACTGCCTTCAGCAACAGCATCCGCCTGGCCATTCGCGGTAACGTGCTGGCGAGTATCGACGGGATGATGGATATCCTCAGGGTCGATTCGCATTACCGCAAGGATAAGGCCCGCCTGACCGTTCTAGCTCTCCTCGAGTTAATGGATCCACAGGGCGATCAAACCCTGGCCTACCGTAAAGAGTTGACCTCAATCCTTTTCAAATAGCAGATCTTCTTACGCCTTAACAAACGAGAGCGGCATGCGAAATGCATGCCGCTCTTCTCTTATTCATAAGCTGATGTTTTATTTGACCAGGGTGATCCAGCCCCAGGTTGTTGGGTCTGCCAATACACGGTTGGGATCCGTGGAAATCATGGTTTGCTGGAGATTTTCTGTTTTGTTATCGTTGTCATTCACCGAAGCTGCAAATCCGAGGACCATATCTGCGGTAGGCGTGACCCCGAGAACAGACCAGGGGATGGCTGCTTCAGCGCGATACAGCGTGCCGTCGAATTGATAGGCGATCTTGACGTTGGTCTTGTCGCCTTCCTTGGAAGTTGGGAACCACAGGTAAGCTTCAGGCTTCAGGCCTTCTGTGTTTCCTCCGGAAATACCCAACTGATAATCATCTGAACTCAATTGCTGGCTGTAGACATCACCGTATAGATTCGAATCTACAAGCAACTCCAGGCTGTCACCCTTGTACATGTTCTTGCCCGATGCGTTCTGGACGTAAATGTCATCATAGACCTTGAAAGCGACATACAAGTAATCTTTGTCCCAGCCGGCGATAAAAGCTGCTTCGAGATCCGCTTTTCCGCTCCAATTACTCCTGCCCCAAACCACGTAGTCCAGGCCATATTGCGTGGTTTTATCTTTCCACTCTGCCCAACTCCCATCGATCGTGGGTGCCGTGCTCAAGAACGCAGCCTTCATCAAGATCCCTGAGCGCTCAGGAGGCTTGGCTGTAGGCGTTGGAGTAGGAGGGACGATCTTTTGTGTTGGTGTGGGTACCAACGTTGTCGGTCCCACGGTCGGAAGGGCCTGCTGGGTGGCTGTTGCGATTCCAGGCGGGGTTGACGACGGCAAATTTTGACTCAAATCGAATAAAGCCGTCAGCGTTGCGTTCGGAGTTCCGCTAGCCGGCGAAGGTGTGTTTTGACCCAGGAGTCCACAAGCCGTGGCCAGCAGGGAGATCATCACAAAAACGAACAAGACTTTCAGCGATTTAGCCATTTCTTCCTCCTTACAAATAGGGCGTGCCTTCAACAGAGATGACGAGAATCAGAAGTCTGTGCATAAAAAGGGTTGCAAGTTGTATGCAAAAAGACCGTCCTTAAGACGGTCTTTAAGATTAGATTGTTCCAATAGTCTTAAACGAATTTTCGCTGACCCATCAACAAAAATACGTTTGCAGCATCTTTCTATTTCTTCTTGACAGGAATCTCCATGCGCGTCAACAATTCGCTTTCAGGCACTTCCATAGGCGAATTGTAGTAGAACTCGTAGTACACACCGACAGGTTCATACTGGTTATCGGCAATCCATTTGTAAATTTCGTTGTAGGCCTCTTCCATCCCCGTATACGGACCCTTGTACAGGCATGAAACGGTCGGCCCCGCCGGCAAGCTGCCTTCGATGATTTCGCCCTTGCCAGGCATCCGCTTCGATATCGGAAACCCGAATTCAACGTCGAGATCCTTCATATCGAGGCTGTAATAGGCAGTGTACGGCTCTTGACCCGGCTGCTCACCCAGTTCTGCCATATAGTTGGCGATCTTCATGTAGCTTTCACCGATCAGCCTGGGAAGCTCTTCGACAGTGGCTTTGCAGCGAATCGCCAAAGTGGGTTGAGCATCCCGTTCCTTCAATTCGATCTTTTCATTCATCTTTCATCTCCCTGGATTTAGTTTGTCGAGATATTCATTTGGCTTGAGGTTTCCCCGTCAAGACATTCCATCAATAGCATAGCATTAACAGAACATTTGTTCAAGTACCAATTTCTCCGGAAATAAAAATCCCCTCGAACGATCAGCCGCTCAGAGGGGATATGATTTTGGCAATTCGCAGGCTTTTTGACTACTGCAGCAGGCTTGATTCAAAGAAGCTGCCGATTTGATCCATCAATCCTGAATCCAGTTCGCTGGTTTTCCATTTATCCAGGCCTGCATACCAGGCGGCTCGAACATCTTGCGGAATATTGCCTCCAAAGCTGTCAGATATCGCTTTGCATTCCTGGTTCTTCGCTGCGCTGTACTCGAGCGCTTCTCTCGACCGAAGCAGGCTTGAGTGGCCGTCCTGACCTGCTTCGCTGCGGGTGACATACACCCCATTCGGATTGGTGATCGCATCCTTTTGTGCCATAATGCTCGCTCCATTGTACAGGATCAGGTCATCGGCTGTGCCGTGGATGATCATTACAGGCGTGCCGCTCGAGTTGATGCCATCCACTGCGGCGATGCCGGCGTCGTTGCCAAAAAGAAGCCTTTGATACAGCCATTCGTACGGATATGCGATCGTACCGAAGAAACCCGCCTGGCTTTTGCCTTGCTCATAGAAAAGTCCAAGCGGCGTGTTGTATCCGGCAATGCTTGCCACCGCTGATATTTCGTGATTTTCATTCAGAATAGCGGTAACGGCATAGCCACCCCAACTGTGCCCGTAGAGCATCAGCGGGAGTGATCTTAATGACTCATTGTTCTTGACATAGTTCAAAGCAGCTCTCAGATCCAAGAGGGATTGGGACAAACCAACAGTGCTGGCGCCTTCGCTGGTATAGCTTCCGGTATTGTCGTAGGCGAACACCCGCCAGCCATGATCGACGAAATAAACGATCTCCGCCAGATACCTTTCGGCACCACTCCCCGACCCGTGGGAGATGACTACCAGGCCTTTATCGTTCTGTTCACCGAATATGTACCCGGTCAGTTTGTTCATCCCCGATTCGAATTGCACCGTTGTGTATGGATAATTCGTCATATCGTCGAACGTGAGAAAGCCCGAAAACTGAGGTCTGTCATATTGAGGGAAATTCGAGTCATACAGCGTTTTTACCAGGAACAACGACACGGCCGAAAACAAGGCCACGAACCCCAGCAGCGCAATGATGACAATTACCCATGTTTTGGTTTTTCTTGATGAACGTTCTGCCACAGTGAGATAACTCCTATTTCAATGGATTGTTTTGCATTAAGGCTTACGTAAAGAATGGTGGATTCGTTTCTTGTACTTCAGCGAGGCCAAGAGCGACATTCTATCATGTGAAAGACATTGATTTGCGGCAATAGCCAGCACTTACTTGTTCTTCTGGAAAATCACTTCGGGATATGGGCTGGACAAAGACGCGAGTAGCGCCGGCGCTCCACCTCGGAGTTCTTTATCGAAGAACGCGACAGAGTACGCATTCACGATGTTAAAACCGGTTTGAGGATTGATCGGACCCGTCTCGCCGAGCGACTTCATTAGAGGTGACCAGTAGGGTATATCCGTGAAATTCACGTGGAACATTCCCTTGATCTCAACGTAGTAACCGTCTCCCGGCAATCTTTCATAAACCGAGTGCATCGTGTCGATGGTCTCCTGGATCGAATTTCCTGTAAAAGTGCCATTGGTAGCATGCTCGAGTTCGAAAGTGGCAAGGTCCCGTGTAAGGAACATGGTGGGCTGCCGAAGCCCACGGTTGACCACATCTGCAGGGAGATTCACGTCCATGATAATGCAGGCCTTGACTCTTGGGTCAGTCAGCGCAAATTCAGCCGCATCCATGCCGCCCAACGAGATGCCAAAGGTGCCCACTCTCGCGAAATCCATTTTGCCCGTCAGAATGCGGTTGGGGTCGCTGCCATTGATAATGGCGAGCTGGTCCAGCGCAAAGCTGGCATCCTGTGCGAAATAAGGCACAATACCATCTGGGAGCGGAATTCCGTTGAGAATTGGCGCGGGCGATTGGGGATTGGCGCTCTGATCGATCTGAGGCTGAAGTTGCTCTCTTGAATAACCGTAAATCTGTTGGCCGTTTGGAAAACGGATCAATGGGGCAATTCCAGGTTGATCCAGCCCCACAACGATGTAGCCTTGCGAAACCAACTCCTGGATCTGGAACGTGCTGACCGAACTGAAGCCATCGACGCCGGTGAGGTAGATCAGAACAGGATAGCTGGACTGGTTGCTCGAAATCGGCGCGCCTTCGACTGCGTTTGTAGTCACGTACTTGAGCTGATCGAATAGAAACGGGGGCATGTTCAGCAATTTGGAAATCGCAGCGGTAACATTACTCGCGTCTGGAATATACGGTGCACGTGGTGCCGAGGGCTCATCGACTGCCGGATACCAGACCTGAGCCATCAGTTGCCTCTTGTCATTGGGATCAAGCGTGAAAAGTTCCGGCCGGCTTGAGTCCGTCCAATAGTAGGTTAATTCACCGATCGCATATGAGCCGGTCGGTTTTGGGAACTTGAAAACGGGGAGAATTAGCGGAAGCACCATCGAAATCACCATTACCAGTATAGCTGCTCCTGTTGAAGCGATTTTCCCGGCTCGTCCTAAGCGCAACTTTGCCTTGACGACCGACCTGATCAGCCAAACGACCAGGAAAATGCCTGCCAGCGTATACGCCGGGATCATCTCCCATCGCCAGCCTTCAACCACGATCTGTACAATGGCCATGAGCCCTGCAAAGGGTCCGGTCAGATTGACCCACCTGTTTGCGCGCAGCCTGGGGATGGCCAGCCCCAGAAGCGCCAGCAAGTTTGCCACCGATAATACTATTTCAAACAATCTCATTTTTTGGTCTTTATCCTTTCTTTCCTGTGATCCTGATGGTGAGCCACCATCCCAGGCCGATGATCCCAACGAATCCCATGAGAATGACCCAGATCCCTATGATTGCGTCAGCCATATAGACAATCGATGCGATCAGTATGAGGTAAAGCGATGCAATGAGCACCCACTTTGGCAGTCTTTTTGAGATTCAGATACCCAGCGTGACCAAAACCAGGGCTCCCATTAAGTAAGCAATAAATCCCTTATTCGTCAGGTTTGGCGGAAACTTGCTTCCGCCCAAAAAAGTAACCATGATTCCCAGCACAACCAGGACGTATCCCCAGACACTTATGGGGCTTCTTGACTCGCGTATTAGTTTGCTTTCCAGTGTCTGATCTCCTCTCACCAGTTCGTCCAAAGTAATATTAAAAAGGTCGCTCAGATGGATCAGCGTCTCAAGGTCTGGATAGCCCTGCCCCGTTTCCCATTTGGACACAGCCTGCCGGCTGACATACAACTGATTGGCAAGCGCCTCTTGAGATAAGCCCAATCGGGTTCGTTCTTGTTTTATCCGCTCGGCGAATTTCGTTTATGACTTCCTTTCTCTTCTTGCTCCCAATTTAATAATACAAAGCCAAAAAGATGTAAAGAACTAAACTGTTGCATTCTGTCAACTCTTGGTTGCAGTGTCGATGGTCAAGTCTGGGGTGTGAATACGATTTTGAAAAAATTCCCCTCTGGATCCACATTTGACGATAAACAAGGCGGCCTGTTGGTAACCCCGGATTGTGGCACGGTGTAAACGGTTTTTACGGGATATTCATGTCAATTACGAGCAGGCGTAACAATCTGCCTGACTTTACTGTACAGGAAGCATGTTATTCTGCTCGAATAAGGAGACCAGTTCAATGTGATATGTCTGTGGGAAGAGATCTAACGGAGTGATCAATTTAAGGTCATATCCTGCATCCACGATCTTGCGGGCATCCCGCGCAAAGGTTGAGGGATCGCAAGAGACATAGACAATTCTCTCGGGCGCCATCTTGACCAGCGCATCCAGCGCTCTTTTTTCCAACCCAGCCCGCGGAGGATCGACGACGACTTTAGAAGGTTTCACCGCAAGCGAAGGCAAAATTTGTTCGGCAGAACCGATGTAGAGCTCGACATTATCGAATTCGTTCAGATTTTGAGCGTAATCGTTACAAGCCGATTCAGACAGCTCGACGCCAATCACCTTCTGAATGAGAGGCGCCAGAAACGCCGAAAATAGGCCGGCTCCACTATAACAATCCAAAACGGTATCCCGGCCTGTTGGCTCGAGAAGCTTCAGAACCAGTTCGACCATCTTTTCCGCCTGCGAGTTGTTTACCTGGAAAAACGAGCCGGCTGAAACGACGAAATTACGGCCTTTCACCTGCATGACTGTGTAAGGATCGCCCGATAAAGTCAGCTCGGAGCCGCTGCCAAGATAGACTGCGGAGAGGGGAAAGTCTACCTCGAACTCAGGCGCGGTATCTCCTTTGCCCTCCAATACCAACAGCAGGTCTGCGTCCGCGCCTTCGCGCAGGGTCACTCTCTCGATTCCAGATTTCGGATCGATTTCGAGATGGGGCCAGGCTGCGTCGATGGCGGGCATGGGCAAATGGCATTCGCTGATCTCTACCACCTGGTTCGAACCGGCCTTTTCATAACCCAGCTTTCCACTCACCGAAACGTGAAATTGCACGCTGTTGCGATAGTTCCACTCATCCGGCGAAACCATAATGGGCTCAATGGAAGGGTCGGTGAATTTACCAATCCTCCTGAGCTGGTCGGCTACGATCGATCGCTTAAAACCGAGCTGGTCGTGGTAGCCCATATGCTGATAGTGACATCCGCCGCACACGCCAAAATGTCTGCATAGTGGCTTGATCCGTATGGGTGACACTTCGAGAATATCCAGGATGCGTCCGCGAGCGAAATTTGTCTTCTCTTCGATGAGCTCAACCCTCACCTTCTCGCCGGGAATTCCAAATGGAACAAAGACCGGCCGGTTGTCTTTCATTCGGCCGATTGCATCGCCGCCAAATACCATATCCGTCAATTCGATCTCTGCCAAAGGTTTCATGCCCGTACTCCCGGGTCAATCATATCATAATCCATACTACCTACACGCAATTTGCAGAGCTTTTCCCTTGCCACTACCCATCACAGATGCTATAATTTTTCTGATGCCCCGGTAGCTCAATAGGATAGAGCAAAGCACTCCTAACGCTTAGGTTGAGAGTTCGAGTCCCTCCCGGGGCACTTTTAGTTAATATTTTGACAGCTTTTACTCTTGCACTTTTGAAAAGATTCTTTTATAATGGTTTTTGATAAACATCTGAGTGCCCCCCTCACCCAGGTGTTTATCATTTAATGCAACAAATCACCCAGATAAAAAGATCTCCGGTTCACCGGAGATCTTCTATTAATTCGCCGAATAATCCTGGTCGTCATCCGATTCTGTATCGGCTTCCGACTCTTCAAGCTCGCGTCTTACCCATAAATAAAGAAGCTGCCCATTATTGCCTTCCACCGTTCTAGCGGCAAGGATGGGAACCTTGGCTTCGAGGCCGAGTTCCGTGCGGTAATGCAGACAAATTTCTCCATTTTTCTTCCAGGCTTTATGGCATCGTTCCACCAGAGCCGGTCCGTTGAACGTACGCAGGCGTGTAAGCGCTGTGTCATATAATGTGGGGCTCTCGTTCAATCCAAGTGCCCAACCGTCATCGATGTTTTCAAAAACAGGGGGCGGTCCTTCGATGATTGTGATTTTATCGTCCATTTACAACTCCTTGCAACATCATACCACAAAGCAAATAATCCCTGCAGAGGGCGAAAAGCTTTTTTCAATTCTGATGAACCTCCAATGTTCTGTTTATTCTTTTCTTACAGACTGAAAGTAACATCATTTTAACTAAGGAATTAATGAATTCTCAAAAGATGGAGGAATGATGACTTTCTATATGTATCACCCAATGAACTGGTATGAAGCTCGCCGTCAAATGATGCGCCGGATGATGGCCGAGCATGGTTTCGAGCGCACAATGTGGTTCCCGGTCGAAATCAAGGCCGCTGAGACAGAATACGTGGTCAGGGCGCTGCTCCCCGGTCAAAAAGCTGAAGACGTAAAGATCGAGTTCGAGAACAATGTGCTGAAGATCGAAGGCGAATTGAAGTTTGAGCGGAGCGAGAATGACGAATATGTGATCGATGAAATTCCACAGGGCAAATTCAGCCGCTCATTTGAATTGAGCGATGCGGTCGAGTCGGACAATATCCAGGCGTCAATGTCAAATGGTGTTTTGACCGTCCACATCCCCAAAGCGCCGGAAACAAAACCCCGCACGATCAAAATCAATGTAGAAGAATAAATTTGATGTTGGACATGCGGCGGCTCGATGAGCCGCCGCCGTTTTGTTACTCACGGGGGTAAAATAAGCTCGTGGATAATGAAAATCTAAATATGCACCTAAAGCAACTCCCAATTTCCGCCATGCGCGCTTTCGACACGATCGGCTCGACGAACGATGAAGCTCTCGCCTGGCTGGAAAATGGCTGCAACGATTATTCGCTCATCATTGCAGACGAGCAAACCAAAGGCCGCGGACGGTTCGACCGCAAATGGGTCACCCGCCCTGGCGCATCCCTGGCGTTTAGCCTGGTCCTCAAACCCACCCTTGAAGAAACAGCGCATCTTCAACTATTCGCCCCCCTGTGCGGATTGGCAGTCTGGCAGGCGCTTCACGACCTCTACCGGCTGGATGCACAAATCAAGTGGCCGAACGATGTACTCATTGAGCGGTGTAAATGCGCCGGTGTCCTTGTCGAAGCCGCCTGGACAGAAGCTGAACTAAAAGGGATCGTTTTAGGTATAGGCATAAACATTTCGGAAGGTTCGCTTCCTCCATCCACAGACCGGTTGTTCCCTGTCAGTTGCCTGGAGACCGCAATAGGGCATCCGGTCGACCGTTTCGAAGTTCTGAGCGCTGTCCTTCGCTCCATCATCACCTGGCGCAGTAAACTGAGCAATCCGGAATTCATTTCCGCATGGCAGTCGCACCTTGCATTTTTGGGAGAGCCGGTGATGATTGTGCAATCGCCAAAATCCTCTATAATAGGGGTAGTTAAGGGTATCGACAACCACGGACGCCTGATCCTGGTACGGGAAGGCGGCATCGAAGCCGCCATCGAAGTTGGTGATGTTCACCTGCGTCTCGCAGATGATTCCATATCGTAGAGGAGTATTGAACCATGTTGGACGATTTGAGAAATTCTGCCAGAGACTCATATGAAGAGGAAGTGCCGGTTCAGCGCAAAGCCGCCAAGCCGGTGCGTGAGGAACCCAAGTTGATTTTCGGTATGACGGCTCCCCAACGTTTCATCGTTTCGGTATTTGTTTTATTGATGGTGATCATCCTCGGACTTTTCGTCCTGATCATGTTCGGGAAGATCGTGATTCCCCTCTAGTTTGTGAATCAGAATCGGCAGAGAAAATTCTCTGCCGATTTTCTTGTCGGGACCACACTTATGATTCGCAGTTCTACTTTCGTCGAACATCTCAACCGTTCAGCCTGTTGCAAACCAAAGCATCCTCAATTCAAAAACCGTGGCTGCTGTTACTCTTTTTGCTCCGGTTCATCCTTCTGTTCTTCTTGATCTCTACCATTTTTAGCCTGGTAAGTATTATCCTGGTCGATTTGAGTTGTTACATTGCGTGCAATCGAAGCCACCAAATCTCCCTCGCCCAGGTCCATCAGCCGGAATCCCCGAGTAGCACGACCGCTGCAGGAAATCGCTTTCACCTTCAGCCGCAACATGATTCCGCCGGAAGAAATGAGCGATATTTCGTTATCGTCCTGAACCACCCTGGCTTCTACAATCTGACCGACCATGTCCAGGTGTTTCTGATCGATGGTCATCACGCCGCCGGTAGCTCGACCTTTCTTGGGATATTCCTTCAAGGGTGTTCGCTTGCCATACCCATTTTCGGTGACGATGAGCAGTGTTCCATTGTCTTCGACGACTTCCATAGCTGCCAACCGGTCTTCGCCCTTGAACTTGATGCCCGTAACACCTGCGGCGGGCCTTCCCATGGGACGGATCTCGTTTTCGCCAATGCGCAGGGCCTGCCCCTTGCGGGTGACCAGGATGACATCATCTTTTCCAGTGGTCAATTTCACCCAGCCAAGCTCGTCGCCAGAATCAAGGTTGATTGCGATCAAACCCGACGGCCGCACGCTAGAGAACTCGGATAGCGCAACCCGTTTCACACGGCCCTTGACGGTCGCCATGGTCAGATAATTGGCATCTTCGAAATTCGGTACGGATACCGCCGCGGTGATTCGTTCGCCTGAATCCAACGCCAGCACGTTGACGATAGGGATACCCCGATCCGTGCGGTTGGCGTCTGGAATCTGGTAAGCTTTTTCGGAATAGACCTTGCCTCGGTCCGAGAAGAAAAGGATCGTGTGCAGTGTTCGCGCCGGGACGAGCAGTACCACCTCGTCTTCGCCGCGTACAGTCTGGCCGGATACTCCACGTCCGCCGCGCCCTTGCGTGCGATAGATATTCGCTGCCACACGTTTGATATATCCGCGTTCCGTAAACGTGATCAAAACCGGTTCGTCCGCCACGAGGTCTTCCTCTTTCAACTCCTCATGGGTTTCGGCAACGATCTTGGTGCGCCGCTCATCGCCATACTTCTCGGCCATTTCTTTCAGATCGTCTTTGATCACGCCGAGGATTTTATGCGGACTGGCCAGCAGGTCTTCCAAGAAGGCAATACGATCCATCACTTCGCGGTGCTCTTCCTCGATTTTCTGTCGTTCGAGAGCCGACAAGCGTCTGAGCTGCATGTCCAGGATCGCCTGCGCCTGGACTTCAGTCAACTTGAAGCGCGAAACAAGGTTTGCCTTTGCCGTTTCCGTATCTTTGGATTGGCGAATCGTACGTGTCACGTCATCCAGATTGGCAAGCGCGATCAGCAGACCATCCAGAATATGAACTCTTGCACGCGCCTTATCCAACTCGAATTGCGAACGCCGGGTAATGATTTCCTGGCGGTGTTCGATGAAGATGTGAATGGCTCGCTTCAACGAAAGCAGCCTGGGCTCGCCATTGACGAGCGCCAGCAGATGGACGCTAAATGTACTCTGCAGCGGAGTGTACTTATAGAGCCGGTTGAGCACCTGCTTGGGTTGCGCTCCACGCCTGAGTTCGATGACAATGCTCATCCCACGCCTGTCGGACTCATCCCGCAGGTCGGAGATTTCATCGATCTTGCCTGATCTTGCCAACTCAGCGATGCGTTCGATCAGAGTCGTTTTGTTGATCTGGTAGGGAATCTCGGTGATGACGATACGAAAGCGATTGCCCTTGAAATCTTCGATGTGCGCCATACCGCGCACGACCAAGCGCCCGCGTCCGGTGGAGTAGGCCTGCAGGATACTTTCGCGTCCTACGATCACGCCACCGGTCGGAAAATCAGGTCCCTGGATGAACTGCATCAGGTCTTCTGTGGAAATGTCATCCACCTTGTCGAAATTGTCGATCATATAATCGACCGCGCCGATCACCTCGCGCAAATTGTGAGGCGGGATGCTCGTCGCCATGCCCACAGCGATGCCAGAAGAGCCATTGAGCAGCAGGTTTGGCAGGCGTGCAGGCAATACGATCGGCTCCTGGAGCGAGCCGTCGAAATTGTCTGTGAAGTCGACAGTATTTTTGTCGATGTCAGCAAGCATCTCTTCCGCCATGGCTGACATTCTGGCTTCGGTGTAACGCATGGCTGCAGGAGAATCGCCATCGATCGAACCAAAGTTCCCCTGCCCATCCACCAGCAAATAACGCATCGAGAAATCTTGCGCCATGCGTGCCATGGCATCATATACCGCCATATCGCCATGAGGGTGATACTTGCCAAGCACTTCACCGACGATACGGGCGCTCTTTTTGTAAGAAGTGTTCGAGCGAATACCCATGTCTGACATGGCGTACAAGATGCGTCTGTGCACGGGCTTCAGACCATCCTTGGCATCAGGCAAGGCGCGCGCCACGATTACGCTCATGGCATAATCAAGATACGCGCTGCGCATTTGCTCGTCGATATCAACGTGTTGAACAGAACCAAAATCCATAAAAAACGTCCTCTCGGGAAATCTATAACCTTGTAATTATACCTCATCCCATCTCAAATTGCCTGTATGGACAACCTTTTGAATTGAAATGTGCCTGCTTTCCACAGCTCGTTAAGCTTTGACTTGCAGTGCCCTTTGTCTTAAAATCCAGTGACACATTGTATGAACAGATGAGAGGATCGCCCTTCCAAATCCTTTATAATTACACTGATGAAAAAGTGGTTTTTCTTCGTGCTCGCCCTCAGCCTTTTACTGACCTCATGCAACGCACCAACCACCGTTGAGGGTGATTCACCTGCTGCTTCAAGCAACGCCTACATTACCGACATGGGTTCCGACACCATCGTCAACCTGGCGCTGGCATGGGCCGAAGCTTACCAGCAAGTCCAACCGGATTTGCGCATTTCGGTCACCGGCGGCGGCAGCGGCGTGGGCATCACAGCCTTGATCAACAAGACTGCCGATATTGCCAATGCTTCACGCCAGATCACCTCAGCCGAGATGGATGCCGCGAAGAAAGCAGGCCTCAATCCGCAGGAAATCGTGATTGCCCGCGACGCCATTGCCGTAATCGTCAATCCCAACAATCCTGTCGATCAGCTCACCCTCGAGCAGCTTTCAGGAATTTACCGTGGTGAAATCAACAACTGGGAGGAAGTCGGCGGCGATGACAGGCCGATCGTCAGATTGTCTCGCGAAACCAATTCGGGAACACACGTCTACTTCCTCGAGTCGGTAGTCCGGCTTGGCAACTCGAAAGACACAGCCATCTTCTCGCGCGATACGCTGCTTCTTCCCTCCTCAGAGGGCATCATTTCAGAAGTCCGCGATAATCTGAATGCCATTGGCTATGACGGGCTGGGTTACGTTACCAGCGAAGTCAAGAAAGTCGCCATCTCATCGCTCGACACTCCAGACAACTACGTCCTGCCTTCGGCAGCGACTGTGATCGATAACACGTATGTGATCTCGCGCAGCCTCTACATGTACACACCCAATGTGCCAACCGGAGGGGTCAAGACTTACATTGACTGGATCCTCTCACCCCCGGCTCAGCAGATCGTTCAAAATCTGGGGTTTGTGCCCATCACAAGCCCTTAGCCTGGAGCAACAATGAGTAAGCAGCAAGGCAATCTGGTTATCACGGGTATCATCAAAATCGCTGGATACTCCAGCATCGTGTTCGTCACCCTCATTCTCATCTTCCTTCTACGCGAAGGATTACCCGCCCTCGGTTCCGTCCCCATTTCTCAACTATTCAGTACGATCTGGTATCCCATCCAGGGCTATTTCGGCATCCTGCCGCTGATTCTCGGGACACTGCTCGTGACGCTAGTGGCTATTTTGATCGCGCTGCCTTTCGGCGTCTGCACAGCAGTTTATCTTTCGGAGATCGCGCCAAAATGGGTCAAAGCCGTCCTCAAACCGGTGATCGAGATCCTGGCGGGTATTCCATCGGTTGTCCTGGGATTCATTGGCATCCTTGTGTTCGTTCCCTTCATACGCACCTTCTTCAACCTGCCCACAGGGCTGACAGGGCTTACGGGCGCCATCCTTCTGGCCCTGATTGCCATTCCCACCGTGGTCTCGATTGCTGAAGACGCGCTAAACACCGTCCCAGATAGCTACCGCCAGGCTGCCCTTGCCCTCGGCGTCACCAGGTGGCAAACCATTTGGGGCGTTACCCTTCCAGCGGCGAAAACAGGCGTGTTGACCGCAGTCATGCTGGGCGTTGGTCGTGCGCTCGGGGAGACCATGGCCGTGATGATGGTCACAGGCAATGCGCCAGTGATGCCCACCAGGCTTAATTCGATCCTCATGCCCTTGCGCACCATGACAGCCACCATCGCCTCTGAAATGGGCGAAGTCGCCACAGGCAGCACACATTACCAGGTACTTTTCTTCATCGGAATCGTCCTGTTTCTACTTTCACTTGCGATCAATGTTGCTGCAAGCTGGGTGAGCATGCGCCAGCGGCAACGTTCCGAGAGGATTCTCTCTTAACCCATGGACAAGTCTTCGCGCACGTCCACGCTTATTGCTGAATCGGCAGGGTACACCCTGGTCCACCTGATCACCCTTGCCACGATCATCCCGATCCTGGGGCTGGTCGGCTACATCATCGCAAAGGGAAGCCCCGCGATCAGTTGGCAGTTTCTTACTGCAGCCCCCACCGATGGAATGCGAGCTGGCGGCATCTTTCCCGCCATCGTCGGCACGGTCTATCTCACCATCGGCACCGCCATCTTCTCTGTGCCGCTTGGAGTTGCCGCTGGCATCTACATTTCAGAGTACGCTGCGGATAATGCCGCAACCCGCCTGATCCGCCTCGCGATCATCAACCTCTCGGGCATCCCTTCCGTGGTTTACGGCCTCTTCGGGCTTGGGCTTTTCGTCATTTTCCTCAATTTCGGCACCAGCATCCTCTCTGCCTCGCTGACGCTTTCGATCATGACCCTTCCTGTGATCATCAGCACATCTGAAGAAGCAATGCACAGCGTGCCCAACTCTTTCCGTGTGGTGAGCACCTCTCTTGGGGCTTCGCGCTGGCAGACGATTCGCAAGATCGTGCTTCCCCAGGCCTTGCCCGGTATTGTCACCGGAGTCATCCTGGGATTGGAGCGTGCGGTTGGTGAGACGGCGCCCATCCTGTTCACAGGAGCAGCCTTCTACCTGCCGCAGCTCCCAAGCTCGCCTCTCGATGCGACCATGGCATTGCCCTATCACATTTTCGTGATCTCAACGCAGGTACCCGGAATGCCTGTCGAGATCCAGTACGGCACAGTGCTCGTGCTGCTTGTCTTCGTGCTTGGCATGAACCTGATTGCCACGCTCATCCGCACCCGTGCGCGGGCAAAACGGGTATGGTGAGATCATGAACAAGTTCCGCATCGAAGACCTCTCTGTCCGCTATTTGGACAATAACGAAAGCCTGCGCAAGATCAACATGGAGATCGAGGAGAATGCCATCACAGTGCTCTTCGGCCCTGCGAACGGTGGTAAATCCACATTCCTGCGCACGCTCAACCGCCTCAACGACCTGGCAGATGTAAAGGAGATGAGCGGCAAGGTGATCTTTCACGAAGACAACATTCTCGAGAAGACGACCGATGTTATCGAGTTGCGGCGAAGGATCGGCATGGTCTTTTCACGCCCGGTTCCACTGCCGCTGAGCATCTACGAAAACGTTGCATACGGCCTGATCATGGAAGGCGAGCATGATAAGAAAAAGCTCGACAACGCGGTCGAAAACGCCCTGCGCAAAGCCGTCCTGTGGGACGAACTGTACGACCGCCTTCAGGATTCGGCATACGCCATCTCAGGAGGACAGCAGCAGCGATTGTGCCTGGCGAGAGTCCTTGCGCTCGAGCCGGAGGTGATCATGCTCGACGAGCCCACCTCTGCTCTTGACCCCGTAGCCACAGCCAAGATCGAGGAATTGCTCAACCAACTCAAAGCGACTTACACCATCATCCTTGCCCCGCACAATATTCAGCAGGCGGCCCGCATGGCCGATTACGCAGCTTTCTTCCTGATGGGCGAACTGATCGAGTTTTCCAGCGGTAAGGAAATGTTCCTCAACCCGCGCGACCGCCGGACACAGGAATACGTCTCCGGAAGATACGGATGAGGTCGAATATTACAGGCAAATTCCCGATTTCGAAGAAACAGAAATCGGGAATTTTTTTCGGTATCTTCGTTCCTTACTTGCGATCCTGCATCAGCTTTTGCGCCATCAGCGCGCCGTCGCGGATGGGCTCATACCCCGTGCAGCGGCAAAGATGCTTGTTCAGCGCGGTCTCGATCTCTGCCTGGCTTGCGGTAGGTTTGGCTTCGAACAGCCCGTAAAGCTCCATGATGATGCCGGGAGTGCAGAAGCCGCATTGGACGGCTCCAGATTCGGAGATCGACTTCTGGATCGGATGCAGTGTCATCCCTTTCGCCAGCCCCTCTATGGTGACCACGTCGGCTCCGGCTGCCTTTCTGACCGGCGTGATGCAGCTCTTTACCGCCCTGCCGTTCATTACCACGGTACATGAACCGCACGTCCCGTTATCGCAGCCCACCTTGGTGCCCGTCAAGTCCAGAACGTCGCGGATCACCTCAACGAGCATCGTCTCGGGATCGACCTCGACGGTGCGCGGCATTCCATTAAGTGTAAAAGTGATTTTCTCTTCCATGCTATTTCTCCTGCCTGGCATCCAACGCCTTCTTCATCTTTTCAGGCGTGATGGGGATTTCGTAAAACTCGACACCCGTGGCGTTATAGATCGCATTAAGGATCGCAGGCGCGGCGCCGATTACAGAGTGCTCACCAATGCCACGCGCTCCAAACGGGCCCACAGCATCGGGCGTCTCGACAAACTCGACGGTCATCCTGGGTGCATCTTTGTACGTGGGCAAATGGTAGTTGAAGAAGTGCGGATTGCTCAGTCTGCCCTCAGCATCGAACTCCATCTTCTCATACAGCGTCGCGCCGATGGCCATCAGTGCGCCGCCCATCACTGATCCGCGGATCTGCTTGGGATTGATCACCTGGCCAACGTCATAGCTGGAGGCGAAATGATCGACGGTGATCTTGCCGGATTTCTTTTCGATGCGGATTTCTGCAGCCTGCACGCCGAAGGTATAGCTTACGCCGATACTCCCCTGCCCGTTTTTATCAGGGTTGGAGTAGCGCGGAAGACGCGCATCAGAAACCGCCTGTGCCACATCGCCAATGGTAATGCCATCATCCGTGATGTAGCCGCGGTTGATGTCTTTCACCGCCACCCGCACGGTGGGGTCATTACGCAGGAAAACGTACTCGCCGTCATACTCGAGGTAATCCTCATCCGTCTTGAGCACCTGGGCGGCAGTGTGCTTCAGGATGGCAATCAGCTTGTCCGCAGCGCGGATGATCGCCCGCCCGCCCTGGGTGGTAAACATCGAACCGATGGTCTGCCACTCATAAGGCGAGAACTGCGTGTCGATCTCGGTATAAACGCGCACCTTCTCGGGTGGAATCTTCAAGGCTTCAGCGGCCACCTGGCGCACCACGGTGCGCAATCCCTGACCAACTTCGGCGCCTGCCATATTGACCGAGACGCTGCCGTCGATGTTCATCTTCATGTAGCAGCCCTTGGTGGAAAACGGCGCGCCCTTTGGCGTCTTGAAAACAGCGGCGAACCCTCGGCCGTAATAGTAATTCTCGTCCTCACGCACCTGCGGGTGAGCGTAAACTTCTTTCTTGATGATATCCAGGCAGGCCTGGATATCGCCATTGGTCTTGAACATCGTTTCACCGGTTGAGGCGGTCTTGCCTTCGCCAAGGAAGTTCTTCTCACGCAATTCAAAGGGATCCATGTTCAATTTGCGGGCCAGCATGTCCATCAACCGCTCGGTGGCAAACTGGCTCTCCTGGTGACCGTAGCCGCGATACGCACCAACGGGAGGGGTATTGGTGTAAACCGTGAAACCGGTGAGATCGCAGTGCTCGAAAGCATAAGGACCGGTGGAATTGTGTGTAGACGCCATGGTGACGTTTACTGCGGTGTCGGCATAAGCGCCGCCCGAGTGCTGAACGGTCGTTTTGATCGCCACCAACGTGCCGTCCTTCTTTGCGCCGATCTTCATGAACGTGCGCATGCCGTGACCGATCAGGGTCGAGGTGAAATCCTCCTTGCGGGATGCCACCCACTTCACCGGCCTGCCGGGGACAAAGCTGGCGATCCATGCCACGGTTTGCTCGACGGTAATGTCTGATTTGTAGCCGAAGCAGCCGCCCACGTCTGGGATGTGCACGCGCACATCAGAGACTGGGACGCCGTATGAATGCGCCAGGTCTTCGCGGATGATGAATGGGCAGATCGAAGATGACCAGGCTTCGATGGTCTGATCTTCCTTGAACCACACGATCGAACCGTGCGGTTCGATTGCGGCGCACGATCCGAAGGGATAGACGAACTCGCCTTCAACCGTCACGTCTGCCTCGGCAAAACCGTCCTCACCCTTGCCCTTGACCAGGCGGTATACGTTGGCAATGTTCGTGCCAGGGATGGGTTGGAGCGTGGGCAGATGCCAGAAGCTGCCATTTTCGGGTTGGATCAACACTGCATCTGACTTCATCGCGTCGCATGCATCGATATATACGGGCAGCGGCTCGTAGGATACTTTGATCTTTTCCATCGCCTTGCGCGCATGCAGCGGCGTATCCGCAACAACTGCGGCAACCGGCTCACCGATATAACGCACCCGGTCGATGGCCATTGGCTGCAAGTCACGGATGTTATCGCCGTAGCGGAAGGGGCAGCCCGCGCCTGTGACCACTTTCACAACACCCGGCATTTTCTCGGCTTCCGAGGTATCGATGCCCAGGATTTTGGCGTGCGCGTACTCGGGACGCAGGATGGCAGCGTGCAGCATGCCCGGCAGGCGGATGTCATCCAGGTAGACCGCCTTGCCTGTCACCTTGCTGATTGCGTCTGGCCGGTTAATGTTCTTGCCCAGGTACTTGTACTCCATGCATTTCTCCTCTCAACAAATAACGTGGTCGCGATGATATGAACTTGAGCTTTAGTGACGTGCGGAACTTTCACCTATTTAATATATAACAAAAGTCTGACACCACCCGCAAGATATTGGTACCCTTTATCACTCAAAGAGAGGAAATTTTACTTCAGAAACGAGAAGGAATGAAGAGAACTCAAGCATTAACCTCGCTTCTGAAAGAACAATGATCCGCCTGCTTTCCAGGACCTCTTAGGTGCACTCGTGCCACTCAAAAGAGCAAATATTCCTGATGCCTTCATCATCATCCAGGCATTTTGGTTTTTAAGGTAATACATGGCGATAAACAGTTGACTTTGACTCGAAAAACGTCCATAATTCAATTGTTCTCTTGAAACAAAAAATATGCAGTGTTTGACAACTTGCCGTGAAAGGAGGGCGAAGACTATTTGATGCACGACCGGTTTACCCTTAATACTCTACTTGAGGATGATTTCATAAAGAGCATAACTTGCACCGGAGGGCTGATGGAAAGCAATATCAAGGGAGTCCGCAGGGTCAAAACCGCGCAGGAACCTGTCTGCAAGACAGGGGGAAAGTTCCGAAACAACCAATTCATGGCAGAAAAAAACTAAATAACAAAGGTTGTTTACCCCAATTAAAGCTACTGATTCGAATTAGGAGGAAGACCAATGAGTAGAAACAACAGCTTCCGAGTGTTGGCATCGCTGATAACACTCGTCCTAGTTTTCT
This sequence comes from Chloroflexota bacterium, assembly GCA_021779955.1. Taxonomy (GTDB): domain Bacteria; phylum Chloroflexota; class Anaerolineae; order Anaerolineales; family Anaerolineaceae; genus UBA6107. The sequence goes on from JAJXZS010000019.1 coordinate 74,759, forward strand.
CCGCTTTTTCTAATGCAGTGACCCCGGCGCAAGCAGCACCCTCTACGGACGTCACATTCACCATCTTGCATACCAACGACTTCCACGGGCAACTGGAAGCCGCGGGCAGCGCCCCGGGGCTTGCGCGCGTCGCCCAGGTGATCAACGACATTCGCACGGCTGTGGGCGCTGACAAGACCCTGGTCGTGGACGCGGGCGATGAAATGCAGGGCAGCCTGCTTTCAAACCTCTACCATGGCGAAGCGACCATTGCCGGCTTCAACGCAGTCCCTTATAACGTCGCCACATTTGGCAACCATGAGTTCGATTGGGGCCAAACGGTGCTTGGCGAGCGGACCACCCAGGCAACATACGATTTCGTCACCGCAAACATTGTTGTGAAAGACGGGCCCGATTGCGCCAGCTCGGGTTGGACAACACCCACTTTCGCGGCTGCTCCCTATGAGATCAAGACCGTTGGCGTGGCACCGAATGAAGTGAAGGTTGCCTTCATTGGCGTAACGACCACTGAGACTCCGATCATCACCGTGAGCACTGCCACCGATGGGCTTTGTTTCAAGGATCCCGCTGATTCCATCATGCATTACTACGATGACATGAAGGCTGCAGGCGCCGATGTGATCGTCGTCCTCAGCCATCTGGGTTATGCCGACGGCGGTTATGGATACGGCATCCCCGTCTATGGCGATCAGACCCTGGCCACCAAGCTGAACACCGCTGGCAAACCTGTCAACCTGATCATCGGCGGACACAGCCATACGAACATGACAGCCGCCACTGTTGTCGGAAACACCACCATCGTCCAGGCATACTCCAATGGACGAACGGTTGGACGCGCCGACGTCACAGTGACTTCCACTGGAGCGGTTTCCATCGTTTGGTCGAGAACCACCGGGTTTACGGCAGGGCTGGAAGACCCGACGGTCAAAGCGGTCGTCACCTCATATGCCACCAATCCCGATTACCTGGCGATTGTCAATGAACCCATTGGCTACTCGGCAGTAGACTTGGAACGCTCCGACACCACCGACAATATGATGGGCACATTCATCGATGACGCCATCTACAATGCCCTCAACACCGACGCAACGGCTGAGAATGATGTCGATATCTTCTTCAACAACCGAGGCGGCATCCGCACTGATTGGTGCTACGTAGGCGGCGACTGGCTGAACGCTGGCTGTGTGGCTGGTATTCACGATGCCGGCCTCTTGACCTATGGCGACATGTTCACGATCCTTCCCTTTGGCAACGCCACTGTGGTCGGAGAGATGACCGGCGCCCAGATCCTGCAAGTGGTCAATTATGGACCCAATGTGGCCGGCGTCATTCAGCCCGCGGGTTTGAAATACAAATACTTCAGCTACAAAGACGCAAATCCTGGGCCTCAGCCTTACGCCTGGGGTGCTTTCGACGTCTGCGTGATGAACAAGGACACTGATACATGTGACCCACTGGAAATGGATAAGACGTACAAAGTGGGCACCAATGAGTTCCTGGCTCCGGCCGGAGGTGACGGTTATAGCGCTTTCAAGTACATGACCAACATTTCCTACTGGGGTGACATGCTCAACCTGGTCAACAGCTATGTGCAGGCGAACTACACGGATACCAACCCTTATATGGGTCCTAATGGCGACGGCAGCCTTGACGGACGCATCGTTCGCGACGGCGACGACACCACCGGTTCGATCGTGCCGCTGACCATCCTGCATCACAACGACTCACATGGCAACCTGGTGAAGGGCACCTACGTAGGCTACACCCAGCTCGCCACGTTGATCAAGCAAGAGAGGGCTCACAACCCTGATCGCACCCTGCTTCTCAGCTCAGGCGACAATATCCAGGGCGACGCGATGAGCTACTACTTCCGCACAGCCCCCACCGGGTTTGCCTCGGATGGAACCCCTCTGGCTCCCGATCTGCAGATGGCTCCAATCATCAAAGCGTTCAATTCGATGGACTATGCAGCCATGACGCTCGGCAATCACGAGTTCAACTTTGGCAAAGCTGTGTTCACCAGTGTGCTTGGACAGGCGAATTTCCCCATCCTTCAGGCGAACCTGATCGATAACGGAGAGTACGGCATCGCCTCCGTACCTGTCAAACCCTATGTCGAGGATATCGTGGGACCCGAGGAGATCAAGGTCGCCATCATCGGCATCGGCAACCATCGCGTGCCAAACTATGAGCTCCCCAGCAACATCCCCGGGCTCACCTTCACCGACCCCATCGCGACCGCAGAGGAATATTCAACCGAGCTTGCTCCGACCAACGATGTGGTCATTGCACTCACACACATTGGCTTCACAGAGAACCCCTCAAGCGTTGAGGTGGATACCAACGTGGACACCAACCTGGCCATGGAGACGACCGGAATCGACGCCGTCATCGGCGGTCACAGCCACACCGATCCCTCCAAGCAGACCGCGTACTCCGGTATCTACAAGTTCCTGCCGACTATCATCGGGAATGCTGAAGGCCTGCCTGTAGTTGTTACGCAGGCTTACCGCTACAACAACACCCTCGGTGAGGTTGTGTTGGGCTTGCGCTCCAATGGGACCGGCTATGATGTGGTCAGCCAGACGGGGCGGTACCTGTCTGTAACGATGTCTACCCCTGAGGATCCCGCAGTCAAGGCGTTGATGGATCCCTACTCGGCCGCATTGGCGACTTACAATAACGAGGTAATCGGGCAGACGACCACTCCCATCGATACTCGAACTGCCTTCACTGAGGAAACCAACGGCGCCAACCTGCAGGCGGATGCTTCCGTCTACAAGTTGACCAGCAACGATATCCCTGTGGACTTCCACCTCTCCGGCGCCATGACCAACAAATTGATGGCAGATGGAGCTACCGACCTTGCTCCATATTCGCTGAAGATCTCGGACATGTTCGCTGGAATGCCTTATGAGAACTCGCTCCTGGTTCTCAGCATGAACGGTCCTCAACTGAAAGCAGTTCTCGAACGTGCCTACCGGAATTACTATTACTACAAGTACGTTCCCGAGTACGGCGGCTATTCACACTACACCACCTGCATGCTCGATACCAACGCCGGAAATGTGATCGGCTACAACGACACCTATCCGGCTCTGCCTGACGGCAACAACGTAGCCTACCTGAAGATCGGCGGCAAGAACATCGACTTCACCGATCCCTCGAAGTACTACAATGTTTCCACCGTCAACTACCTGGCTGCGGGCAGCTGCAACTTCAATGACGCAGGTCAAAGTCTTTGGCCGCTAGATCAGATCGTGGCTGACACCCAGTACTACGTGCGCGATGCCGTCATTGACTACATCAAGCACGAGGGTATTGTCTCCCCGGAGATCGAAGGACGCATCGCATTCAACCCGCTAACCTTGACATGGTTGAGTCCTGAAGATGTTCTTGCGGGCGGTACTGGCTTCACACTCCTGGTGAACGGTACTGGTTTTACCGGCGCATCCACGGTGTTGTGGAATAATGTAGAACTCCCGACCACCTTCGTGAACGCAACCCAACTCAATGCCCAGGTCAGCGCTGCTGATGTGGCGACGATGGGCATCAACAAGGTCAAAGTGGGAGACTCGAATGAGTTGACGGTGAGGGTATACACCTTTAATGATGCGCCTCCAACCGCATGGTACTGGCCGTGGGTTGAACTCTTCCATGCAAAGGGAATTTCATCGGGTTGCGGAACGGGTCCACTCATCTACTGTCCAAACCGCAACGTAACGCGCGCCGAGATGGCGGTGTTCATCCTCAGAGCCAAGAATGTGGACAGCCCCGGATATCTACCCAGCCCTGACCCGGCGAATGTGGGCATCTTCGCGGATGTACCTGTGACTGGCAAAGAATGGATGCAGCCCTGGATCGAAGAGTTCTACGAGCAAGGCATTACCAGCGGCTGTGCCACTGCTCCTCTGCGCTTCTGCCCCGAAAGGAAGGTAACCCGCGCTGAAATGGCGGTCTTCCTCCTGAGGGCGAAGTATGGAACTGCATACACGCCCCCAGCTGCGACAGGTGATATCTTCACAGATATTCCTGTGGCCGGCAAGGCATGGATGGCTCCCTGGATCGAAGAGTTCGCACGCGAAGGCTACACCACTGGTTGCGCTGTGGGACTGTATTGTCCCGAACAAGCTGTAACCCGCGCTCAGATGGCAATATTCATCGATCGCGTGTTCAACTTCCAGCACCTCCCTGGCACCAACGTTTCGTTGGATCAGTTCATCCAACAGGCGTTTAGCGAACCCGCGCAATAAGTTCGACGTTCAAACAGATTCAGAAGGTGAGGGCAGTGATGCCCTCACCTTTCTTATTGGAGGGGAAAGGACCCTTTTGCTTTGGCTCATGAGGTATGTTTAGCCTTGCTCTGACCCATGAGGCATGATAAAATTCGAGATGTACACAGGCGCGTAGCTTCATGACCCTGCCAAGGGCTGTTGGTTAGAGCGCCAGCAAGTTAGTAACAGAATTTGGGCGCGTAGCTCAGTTGGTTAGAGCGCACGGTTCACATCCGTGAGGTCCGTAGGTTCGAGCCCTATCGCGCCCACTTCAGCATCAAATGGCTGCACGGTTGCCCTCACCACTCTCCCGTGGTAACAGCAACCGGCAGCAACCAGAAATTCGCGCAGTCAATGAACCCCACGGCTGCCAGAAAGATAGGCGATCAGGATAAAAAAATTCTGGTCGTTTATTTTATCAAGCCCACTTGATAATTTATCAGACCGGAAATCTCATACGGGAGGGTACACGGTGGACACAGCAAACATTTCCTTTACGCAAGCAGTCGATGGCTACTTTTTGGCAGCTCAGGCACGTCACCTCAGCAGCCACACCCTGGATGATTACGCCAATACATACCGGAAGTTCTTCAAGTTCATGCAGATCGATTTACCCTTTAGGTCGATCTCGGCTCAAAAAGTCGAATCATTCATGAGGGTGCAGGAGGTCTCAAAAAAGACGATCCTGAATTACGCGATCGGTCTATCCGCATTATGGACCTGGGCAGTCAAGGAAGACCTGGTCAAAGCGAACATCATGAGCAAGGTCGACAAGCCGAAACCTGAGAAGATGGCGATCGTTCCTTTCACCCGGGATGAGCTCAAAGCCCTCCTGAATGGGTTGACCAGTTGCAAGCAATACAGCGCATTTGGCCGTAAGGATCTCAGTCGTTCGCTACCCGGTTCTTTGCGCAACCGCGCCATCATCCTGGTGCTCCTGGATACCGGCATTCGCGCGTCCGAGCTCACCGATGCCGTCATTCGGGATCTTGATTTGAAAAACAGCCGTCTCCGGGTGATGGGAAAGGGAGACAAGGAACGCGTGGTTCCGTTCTCGGCTCGAACCGGCCAGGCCCTCTGGAAATACCTGGCGACCCGTCCGGACGATGGCCCCGCAGATTATCTCTTTTCGACAAAGACAGCCACGGGCCTCGATCGTCGAAACTTGCTCCGCATGCTCGGGCGCCTTGGCGACCGTGCCGGCGTTCCCGATGTTCATCCGCATCGCTTTCGCCACACCTTCGCGATCAACTACCTGCGCAACGGCGGCGATGCTTTTACGCTGCAGGCGATCCTTGGCCATTCGACAATGAAGATGGTGCGGGTTTATCTTCGCCTTGCCCAGGCGGATCTTGACGAAGCGCATCACCGCGCCTCGCCGGTAGATCGCTGGGGATTGTGATCCAATAAATCCTGGACTCTTTTCGGTTGAGATCTCTCAAGCCGTCGAACACAAAACGCCGGCTTACCAAAATGCAAAGTCAGAGTATACTCTTTGACGCTAGAATAATTAAGCCACTAAATCATTGAGCGAATCGTCAAACAGGAGGGGAAAGTGGAAACAGGTAAGAAATCCAAAGCTGCGTTATGGATCGCGTTGGCAATCGTGGTCGTCTTGACCAGCATCGCGCTGATGGCGCTCTCACCTATCGATGATCTACCAAAGCGAATGGACCGCACGCAGGTCGATATGAGAGAAGTCGCTTATTTAACCGACATAGACATGCATGTCTTTCCGGCGGAAGGACGTATACTCATCGTCGGTTCAGTAAAGAACATGACCAGCAAACCGCTGCGATTCATCAAGGTGATGTCCACCGCCCAGGATAAGAATGCGATTGAGATTGGATCAGGTTGGGGCATGATCTATCTTCTGGAACCCGGCCAAACGATCCCAATTTCATATAACATAGAATGTGATGCTTCAAATATGCGGGGCGTGAAATCTATCGTAAAAAGCGTCTGGCAATAACGCCAATCTCGCACAAAATCCCCCAGCTTATCCCTGGGGGATTTTCATTATCCTCTCCTTCGCCGCCTCATAAAACTCCTCCTCGAGCTCAATTCCCACGAACCGCCTTCCCACCTGCAGCGCGGACACGCCTGTGGACCCTACGCCCATTGTATTATCGAGCACCAGGTCGCCTGGGTCCGAGAACGTGAGGATCAGGTAAGCCATCAGCGCCACCGGCTTCTGAGTTGGATGCTTCCGCGCAGTCTCCGAAGGAAATTCGAGCACTGACCTCGGATAATGCTCATAATGAACCACCCGGGTACCGGCGGCAACCTTGTTATATATCCTGGAGCTCGGATTCTTCCTTACCCTATGCACCGGCACCAGCCCCTGCGGATGGTAAGTCATATGCTTCGTATTCGCCGGCGAGAAGACGATCACATTCTCGTGGTTCCGCAACGGCTGATGCTTCGCATTGAGAAAGCCCGTCACCGTGTTCTTGCGCCAAATCAGCTCGTAGCGGAACCATTCCGGCTTGCTGTTGATCAACCGGGTTGTGAATGGCTGACTCGCAGTGAGCACTGCGCTGCCGGTAGGCTTCAGTATTCTTTCGTATTCCTTCCACAATCGGTCGAAAGGAATGATCCGGTCCCAGGCGCAGGCCGTCACGCCATATGGAAGATCCGCGCAAATCAAATCAATACTTCCTGCGCCTAGTCCGGGCATGATTTCCAGACAATCCCCACAATATAGTCTTGCGTCTCCGATGGTTTCCATGTATCATATCCTAGAACATTTTATCTAATTGTAACTCGCAATTCCGGAGGTGCAAGTACATGCAATTCATCGGTACCAACAAGCACGGCACGGTCAAGATCAAACCCAGCTCAGCAGGGCATTTCACCCTCTCCCTGATCGCCCAAAATGGCACCGGCTGGGCCGAACCCGCTCAATCCATTGCAGAAGCCAAGGCCAAAGCCGAGCAGTCCCTGGGCAAGGTCACCTGGCAGGAAAAATAAAAAAACCCTGGTAATCCAGGGCTTTTGCATTCACTATTCTTTTAAGCTGGTTCGAGTATTCTTTGAAGCTGCTTGTTTCCGTGAAAGATCTCAGGCGCGTCGATGCAATCCAACTTCGTCCTTGCAGGCTCCTTTAGTTGATTTTTCTTGAGGAATTCCGAACCGTATTCCTCAATCATCAACCCTATGATTTCATTGTCGATCTCTCTGACGATGATCGCCATATTGCGATCAAGAAAATAAATGAACTCATCATCGGATGGTTCTGCAAATCGAACAAACGCGGTATCTAGATACTCGTCATACTCACAATTTGCACCTTTGAATTCTTTTTTGATAGCCTTACTGACCAAAGTGGTTTTTATTTTTCTGATATCAAATAGCGGTTCGAGTAGGCCCATTCGATTTCTTCTCCCTTCTTGCAAGTCGAACACCGCATGGCTGTTCTTACAATTCCATATTTCTCGGAAAGCATTTCGACACTGACCTTGATATACATATGATCCGGTTTCGAATAATAGCTCAAGCGATTCTCATGAATAGCATCTCGGTATATATACGGAAAAGGATTCTTCAGGGTCTCAGCAATGAGATCAAGCTTGGTCTCCATTTCTTTATGGCGACGCTTAATGTGTTTTTCCCAATTCTCCTCAGTCAACACGATGTGTGCGCCGCGAGGATCGTCGACTTCGAGTATATTGTTCATCACGCCCCTTTGAGGGAAAGACAGTTGACAATAATATACCACGGGTCAGGCATAATCTACCTTACAGATTAATAACCTCTAATTCAGACAAAAGTCATAACAACTCCCCCGGCTCATCACCGGGGGAGTTCTCTTTAACTAAACCTCACGAAACCTGCACCAACTTCGACCCATTGAACTCGGCGCAGATCCATTGCTCAAAACCGATCCTCAGCCAGGGATTGCCCCTGGAATCATGCGCCGATTCCATCACATCGATTGGCGGCTCGCTCTTGAGCAGAACCCACGGCGCGCCGTTAAGAGAATACTGGGCAGCCGCGGTACCAATTCCATTGCGCACGTTCACCGAGGTGATCACCTGGGCCAGCTTCCCTGCAGGATTGGTGATCGGAATGGGCGCATCCTCCACCGGCGCCGGTTGTGTAGGAACGGAGATCT
>JAJXZS010000050.1:0-225226 GCA_021779955.1 Chloroflexota bacterium
TCACAATCCCCGCAACTTCGCGAGGTCAGATCGATCACTGGCGGAAAGCTCACAGGTCCATTTGTCCTTGGGACAAATGACATCGGTCAGGATCTCTTGAGCCGGCTAATCTGGGGCACGCGAATTGCCCTTATCATCGGTTTCAGTTCATCACTGGTATCGCTGTTCCTTGGGGTTCCGTTGGGTTTGTTCGCCGGTTTTGTTGGCGGATGGTTCGACAGGCTGCTGAGCCTTTTGATGGACAGCCTGTACGCCTTCCCCGGATTGATTCTTGCCATTGCCATTACCGCCGTTTTGGGCCCGAGCATCCTGAACATCATTGTGGCCATTTCGGTGCTTTACATTCCTACTTATTATCGTATTGTGCGGGGCCAAACCCTGTCTGTTAAGGAAGCGGTCTACGTCGAGGCGGCAAGGAGCATCGGATCCAAGAGGTCCGAGATTTTGCGCCGCTATGTCTTCCCGAACGTGATCCCCTCGGTGGCGATCATCTTCTCGGTCAACGTGGCGGATGCCATTTTGACCGGAGCAGGGCTTTCCTTCCTGGGCCTTGGTCTGCCGCCCACGATTGCCGACTGGGGCATCGACCTGGCGCGAGGGCAGCGTTTCATCCAGAATGCATGGTGGATGATCACCTTCCCGGGCTTGGCGATCTTGCTCGTGGTATTATCCTTTACTTTGATGGGGGAGGGGTTGACTGAAATCTTCAACCCCAAGCTGAGGGAACGCTAATGTCTGATAGTATCCTTTATTCCATAAAGAACCTTACCGTCGAATACGAGACCCGCGCAGGTATCGTGCGGGCTGTAGATGGCGTTTCGCTGGATATTCGCCGGGGTGAGATCCTCGGGCTTGTCGGTGAATCCGGATGCGGAAAATCGACGCTTGGGAAAGCTCTCATGCGCCTGCACGATGGACCTGCCAGCATTACAGGCGGAGAGCTCCTCTTCAACGGCACCGATTTGATGAAACTGTCCTTAAGCGAAATGCCCAAGGTCCGCGGAGCGGAGATTGGCATGGTGTTTCAAGATCCCATGACCTCGCTGAACCCCGTGCAGAGCATTATGGACCATCTTACGGAGACCATTCTTGCGCATGAGTCGCATTTGAGCAGAGGCGCAGCGCGTGAACGGGCTGAAGAGTTGGTGGAACGCCTGGGCATCCGCAGGGAACGCTTGAAAGAATATCCACATCAGCTTTCGGGCGGTATGCGCCAGCGGGTGATGATCTCACTCGCATTGGCCCTGCGGGCAAAGCTCGTGATTGCAGACGAGCCGACCACTTCCCTGGATGTGATCGTCGAAGCCAAGTTCCTCGATCTTCTCAAAGAGCTGCAGCAGGAGTTTGGGCTCACCATTCTGCTCATCACGCATAATATCGGCGTTGTTGCCGAGGTGTGCGACAGGGTGGCGGTGATGTATGCCGCCAAGATGGCCGAAGTTGGAACCGCCTTTGATGTCTTTGCAGATCCAAAGCATCCATACACTCAGGGACTGCTGAAATCCGTTCCCAACATCGAAACAGCGAAAGAAGATCTTTACAAGATGGGCGGAGAACCTCCGTCCCTGCTGCATCCCCCTCTTGGCTGCCGTTTCCATCCGCGCTGCCCATTCGCCATGGAGATTTGCTCGATCAAGGAACCCGATTTCAGGCCCGTCGGGGAAGAGCAATTGGTCTCCTGCTGGCTTTACGAAAAGGAAGGCATCGATGAGTCACTGCTGGCAAAGGCGGTGAACAATGGCTAAAGCGGACACGAAAGCCAAAGCAATGTATTCGACGCAGGTTGCCAATGATGGCGATGTTCTGGTTGAGGTGGACAACCTGGTCAAGTATTTCCCGATCTCGGGCGGGTTCCTGGCCACCCTGCTTCACCGCGGCGACATCCCAGCGGTCAGAGCAGTGGATGGGGTGAGTTTCAATATCAAGCGCGGAGATGTGTTCGGCCTGGCGGGCGAAAGCGGTTCGGGAAAATCCACCATCGGCCGGCTGGTGCTGCGCCTTTACGAGCCGACTTCAGGTAAAGTGATCTTCGATGGGACCGACTTGAGCAAGCTTTCAGCCGAGGAAATGCGCCATCTGCGTTCGCGCATGCAGATCGTGTTCCAGGATCCATTGGCATCGCTCAACCCACGCATGACGTTGGGGCAGGGGGTTGAAAACCCCGTGGAAATCCACATGCCCGAATTGAATGCGGAGCAGCGCCGTCAGCGCGTGCTGGATATCTTCCATGCCGTGGGCATGAACCCGCCGGAATCGTTTTACGATCTCTACCCGCATCAAATCTCTGGGGGACAGCGCCAACGGGTAGTGCTCGCGCGCGCTTTGGTTACGCATCCCGACCTGGTTGTAGCAGACGAGCCAATTGCCATGGCAGACGTTTCGGTCCGCTCGATCTTGCTCGATTTGATGATGAAGATGAAACATGAATTCGATTTGACTTACCTGTTCATCACTCACGATTTGGCAACTGCCAAGTACATCTGCAACCGGATTGCCGTGCTTTACCTGGGGAAGATGGCCGAAATGGGCGATGTGGATGAGGTTTATGCCCATCCACTGCATCCCTATACGCAAGCCTTGATGGCTGCTGTGCCGGTACCCGACCCCACCAAGCGGCGCAAGACCAAGATGCCCGAAGGTGAGATCCCCAACCCGATCAATCCTCCCTCAGGCTGCAGATTCCATCCGCGTTGTCCATTTGCGATCGAAATCTGTTCTCAGGTCGAGCCCGAATTGCGTGAATTACGTCCAAACAACCAGGTCGCCTGCCACGTGGCAGAAAAGTTCATGTAAAAAACCATTATTTTCACCGGAGAAGAGCCCTTCTCCGGTTTTTTTCTCAGCGAGATCTCTGCTATGCGGCGATCGGTTTTTCCATCGACTTCAGGAGCGCATCTGACAGTTTCTGCATGGCAGAACGCCGCTTCTTGAGCATTTCGCGGTACTCGTAATTGTCGGTATGGCTGATCTCGGTGTGCAGGTCGGCCAGGCAACCCTGAAGCAAATGGTAAAGGATTTCTTTTTCCTCTGGTGTGATTTCAAATTGGATCATGTCATCCTCCTTGCAGCAGCAAAAAAGCTGCCCGCCAATGCATGGACAGCCCGTGAATTCCAGGATCGGAGGATTGCTCGACGCCAAAACTGTCAGGAGTGAGTTCTACCGTCAATTTAAGTATAGGAAAAGCAGGGGGCTGCGTCAAGAGGGGGGATGTTCGGGCGAATCGATGTCCATCTCGTATACGCGCATTCTGCGCAACGGGCTGGCGCCCAATTTGCGGATGGCGTTGTTCATCCGGTCGTTATCCTCAAGCACGTAGTTGATTTCAAGGCGCAGGTCAGAGCAAAAGAGAGCGTCATAAGTGGCCCTGTACAGGAGCGTATCGATAGCGCAACCCTGGTATTCCGGGATGACGCCCAAAGCCCACATGCGGTACTGCTTCAGTCCGGGAAGCCTGGTGAGCAGCTTGACAAACCCGAAGGGGAACAATCTGCCGTTCAGGCCCTTGAGCACCTGGTTGATGTCGGGAAGGGACATGGCAAAGCCAACCGGCCGGCCATCTGCTGTTTCGGCGATCAGGCAGGCGGCAGGATTGATGATCTGCTTCATGTCGCGCGCCATCGCCCTGCTCTCAGCTTCTGTCACCGGGTAAAAGCCCCAATTATCCGAAATGGACTCGTTCGCGAGATGGAGGATGGTCTGAACATCGGCTTCGAGGTTGTGCATTTCCACAGGGCGGGTGCGGACGCCGTAGCGCTTCTGAACGATATCGGTGAGCTTGAGATAGCGCTCGGGAAAACTATAGCCTTTACGAACATCGATCTCATAGACCAGGAGGTCGTTGGCTTTCGACATGCCGAATTGGGTCAACTGATCGCTGTAATAAGGGGGATTGTAAGGGGCCATGATGACAGGAGAAGGGGCAAACCCTTCGACAATTAATCCCCACTCCTGAGAGGCGAAGGACCATGGACCGCGCATGATCTCCATGCCGCGCTTGCGCAGCCAATCGCGCGCAAAATAGAGCAAGGCGCGAGATATGTTGTCATCTGCTATACATTCGTAAGACCCGAAGAGTCCGATCTTCCTGTTCCAGTGACTGACTGCCAGATCGTCTACGAAAGCGGAGATACGACCCACGATACGATCCTCGTCAACCGCCAGAAAGAGGGCGTAATGGCAATGATCGAGCATCGGATTTTTCGCAGGATCGAATTGGGAGAACTGTTCAGAGCGCAGAGGCGGCACCCAGAGCGGATCGGATCGATAAAGCCGGTAAGGAAGCTCAACAAATTGCCGAAGCTCTCTTTTTGACGTAACCCGGATGATTTCCATGCTCGAGCGTACCTCTGAGTCCACTATACCGGGATTGCTGATTATTATCAAGCAATCGAATGTAATGAATTGGTTAATTCTCCGTAAATTGACCTTTGACTGTTGCCATGCTAAACTAAACGTACAATTCATTCAATGTAAGACTAAAGTTATTCAACTTCGCAAGAAGAAGACTCATCGCTGCAAGCCAGATATTCTACTTTGAAGGTTTACCAAACTGGTGAACCTGATGAGGGAGCTATTGGATCTTCCAGAGTGAAAGATCCCACTTCGGAAACATCCCAAAAGCATCTAATAACTTCATTTGCTGTTGCCGGAAGAGGTAATGTGGGCGTCCGTGTAATGATCGTCGATGACGATCCCGGTCAACTTCAACTGATGACCATGTATCTCAGTCAGCAGGGGTATGATATTTTCACCGCTGCCGATGGGGACGAAGCCACGCGCATGATCACCAAGGTTCATCCCGATATCATTCTGCTGGATGTTTGCCTGCCCGGTCAGGATGGTTACGCGACGTGCCATAAGCTCAGAGAGTTGACCGTTGCACCTGTGATCCTCTTTTCTGCAAAAACGAGCGAAACCGATATCGTCGAAGGATTCAAGAGCGGCGCGGACGATTACATCACCAAGCCGCTGCATTTACGAGAACTGGTACAACGCATGGAAACGCGGCTGAGAAATGTCTCTCAGCAGCCCCAAATCAAGCTCTACCAGGACCGGTCGCTTACGGTGGACCTGCAGCGCCGCAAAGTGTTGCGAAACGGCAATACCATCCATCTCACGCCGTTGGAATACAAGCTGTTGGTCTGCCTGGTGAGGCATGCAGGCGAGGTGGTAAGCCACAAAGTGATCCTCAAGGAGGTTTGGGGTCATTGTTATATGGACGGCATTACCAACCTTTCGCTTTATATTCACTATTTGCGGGAAAAACTTGAAGAAGATCCGGAGAACCCTGTATATATCCGAAGCGAGTGGGGCTCGGGTTACTGGTTCTCGGTGCAGAACGAAGACTAGCAAGCCAGGAGCAATATATCGAATCCCGATTTCAGGGCTAACCTTGAAATCGGGATTTTTATTGCCCCGGCGATGCTTTGTGAGCGCTGACCACCAGGTTGCCGCTTGACCGCGGATCGAAGGGATCGCCGCCCATGCTTCCGTAACAGGAGATGGTGACGAAACCGGCACGGATGAGGGCGTTGTTTACCAGGGCCTGGGTCTGCGGGTAAAGCAGGGTGGAAACAACCCTGGCATGCCATTCCGCATCGCGTCTGCGCTTAAGCCTGACCATGTTAAAGCGGATCAGCCCGCCCGGCTCGAAATCGTAAAATCGCTGGAACAGCCACTCGTGGTCAGGGTCGGAATAAGTTTCAGGCGGCATGAAGCGGTCGCGCCTGGCAAGGACGGCGTCGAAGTTGCGGCTCTGAATCAGGAGAAGCCCGCCGGGGCTCAGGCAGGCGGCAAAGTCGGAAAGGGCAGCTGCGAGATCGTTCTCAGTCAGCACATGCGGGAGGGAATTGCCAAGGCAGAGAAGTACGTCGTAGCGCTGGTGCAAAAAGACATTCGCCAGGTTACCAAAGCCGGCAACGCGAAAATCGACTTTCTGGTGGGCATGCCTGGCGTTGTTGCGAGCCTGCGCGACCATTCTGGGACTCAGGTCGGCGCCTGAGCATGTCATTCCGTGGCGCGCCAGGGCGATCGCGTGCATCCCAGTTCCACAGGCGGCGTCCAGCACATTGGACTGTCCAACAATCTTGAGACCGGCAATCTCGCTTTCGATGAAAGGCAGTTCGGCTGCCAACCGGTTAGCCCAGTTGTTGAAGCGGTCGTAGTCTCTGGCGAGAGAATCGTACATGTAGCGCTCCCTGAATTAAAGGAGTCCTATCTATAATAATATCAAAAGAGAATGATACAACTATCTGAGAAGATAGTGAGTAAAATAAGGAAAATCCGTTTTTATAGGAATGTACATGCAAATCACTGGCGGCTATTTGCAGATCTTGCTTGGCCTGATCATCTTGGTACCGATAGTCTTTGTTTTACTCAACCGCTTGCGACTTGACGTGGCTGCCCTGCTTATGGCAGCGACCCTGGGGATTCTGCAACTTGCAGGGGTCGGCATCCTCGGACCCGCCGGAACCCCGGCAAATGCTGTCGGCGCCATTTCAGGTTTCAGCCAGCCTGTAGTGATCACGCTGCTTTCACTTTTTGTTCTTTCACGCGCGTTGGAAAAGAGCGGCGTCACTCGCTGGATCGCGCAAAAGGTGATTGTGATCGCGGGAACAGACCAAAACCGTTTGATCGCTCTCTTCGCCCTTACAACTGCCATCGTTTCCTTATTTATGAATAATTTGGCAGCAGGAGCATTGATTCTGCCAAGCGCCATGGAAGTAGCGCGGCGGACAGGCACCAAACCAAGCAAACTACTCATCCCCGTGGCCTATGGAAGTTTGCTCGGAGGTTCTGCCACCTATTTCACAACGGCAAACATCATTACCAGCGGGCTGTTGACCGTTGCCAATCCGCCGCAGAGAGCACTCGGTATTCTAGATTTCACACCGGTGGGTGGGCTGATCATGATCGCCGGGGTGATCTTTTTCTACTTCCTGGGTGCAAAACTGCTTCCAGATCGCCAACCGACGGGGGAACAGGCACTCGCACGGCGCACAGGCAGCGAGCTGGAAGATCTTTATCAGATCGGAGAACGTCTGTGGAGTGCCAAGGTAACCGCGGCTTCGAACCTGGCGGGCAAGTCGCTGGCTGATGCCAGCATCGGTGCAGACGTTGGAGTGATGGTTGCCGGAGTGCGTAACCGAAAGAACGAACTGCTTATGCCTGGTGGCGAGTTGATCCTCAACCTTCAAGATGAGTTGCTTCTTGTGGGACGCGAAGAAAAGATCGATTCGCTCAGGCAAACGGGGTTGGAGATCCAGCCAGCCCCAGCCAGCTTTCACCTCAGTTCCGAGGGCATTTCTTTCGCCGAATTGGTGCTTGCTCCTCATTCACAGGCTGAAGGACATACGCTTAAGGAACTCGATTTTCGCAATCGGTACAAACTCAGCGTGATCGCATTGATGCGCTTAACGCGCAGTTACCGGACAGGCGTTGGCGATTTTACACTCACCCCCGGAGATTCGCTGCTTGTCATTGGTGAGCAGGCCCAAATTTCAAATGCCAAAAAGAACTCCGATTTTATTACCATCGAGCCCATCCCGGCGGACCAGCCCGTGAATAAACACCTGGCGATCTTATCTTTGGGCGCGATGCTGGCAGGGATCGTGGCATCGATTGCAGGAGCCCCCGTCTATCTCAGTATGCTCACGGCAGCTTTGCTGCTGATCGTGGTTAATGCAATTCGCATGGAGGAAGCGTACCAGGCTATCGAGTGGCAGGCAATCTTCCTGATCGCGGGCATGTACGCCGTCAGCCTGGCGATGGTGCAGACCGGCATGGCTCATACACTTGGCGGAGCAATGATCTCGCTCGTCAAGCCTTTGGGAGGGTTGGGGCTGGGAGCCGGCGCGTATATTCTGACTGGCTTGTTGACGCAGTTGATGGGTGGCCAGGTAACGGCGTTGATCACTGCACCCATCACCATCGCGGCTGCCATCAGTATGGGCGTGAGTCCACAGGCGGTCGGAGTAGCGACGGCGATCGGCTGCTCAGCTTCGTTCCTGACGCCAATGGCACACCCTGTGAACATTTTGATGATCGCACCGGCGAATTATCAATTCAAAGATTTCTTTCGCATTGGCTGGTTGCTGACTTTGATCTGTTTCGTTTTTCTTGTTATCGGATTAAAGCTGTTCTGGGGTTTGTAGAGATGAATCCCGGTTAGCGGATCTTATCAGACCTCCTTACCATTTACCTGGCATGGAACTAATTCAACTTTGGCGACGTCTTGGGTGTAGATTTCGGTTCATAGTTTGGAGGGAAGAATGAAGAAGCTGCTGGGTGTAGTGTTGATGATCTTCGTGATGAGTTTGGCGTTGGCAGGGTGCGGTCCGAAGGATGTTGTGGTCACGCAAGAGATGAACGGGCAAAAAGTGACTGTCAAACCTGGCGCCGAGGTGACAGTCGAATTGCCGGGCAACCCGACTACCGGGTATACCTGGGAAGCCACTGATCTGGACGTGAATGTGCTCAAACAGGCGGGTGAAGCTGAGTTCAAGGCGGAATCCGATCTGCTTGGCGCGCCGGGAATGATCACGCTGAAGTTCGAAGCGGTGGCTGCCGGCGAGACCACGTTGAAGCTGATCTATCACCGCACTTTCGAAGAAGGCGTTGCGCCCGAGAGCACGTTCGAAGTCAATGTCGTTGTGAAATAGTTCGACGAGAATCGAGATTTGAGAATCGAGAATTGTCAAAACTGAGCTCTAAGCGACAAATTCCCCTTCCAATTTTGGGAGAGGAAGGCAAAACAATTTGTTCTCGTTCGAAGCCAAAGGTGCAAAAAAAACCGCTGCTAAGCGGTTTTCATTTTTCATGGCGGGGAGGGAGGGACCATGGCACTGACGCGCAGCGTCATGTGTTCGAACCCGAAGGTGCAAAAAAAACCGCTGCTAAGCGGTTTTCATTTTTCATGGCGGGGAGGGAGGGATTCGAACCCTCGGTAGAGGTTTTAATCCCCTACAATCACTTAGCAGGCGATCCCGTTCAGCCACTCCGGCACCTCCCCAGGTATTCAGTTTTTTCTTTCGGATGAATGGCGGAGGGAGAGGGATTCGAACCCACGTTGGCTTTCACCAAACCTGTTTTCAAGACAGGCGCCTTAAACCACTCGGCCATCCCTCCTTTTTCTCAGCAGGGCTTGACCATTTTATCATGATTAGTACGCCCTAACAAGGAAAGCGTATCTTAAACAGATTCGTAGAAGGTGACCACGTCACCATCATCTTGTGCGAAGACTGAAGGCTTACGTTTGAGCAGCGCCAGCGCCACCCACGCATCGCCTACGGCTCCGCTGGCATTGAAAATGACCAGCAGCATCATCGCAAACACCCAGGAGAGCGGCACAAAGGTCATTGCGATTAAACCAAGGGCGGTGATCACAACCAGCGGGGCAATTGCTGTGATGAAGTAAGGCCATTTGGCGAGATACCAACCCGGCGCCGCAGCGTAGGCATAATAGACCTTCAGCGCGAATTTGGGCCTCGTCCCGGTGAAGATCCAGATGAAGATACCGTGAATCCCCTCATGGACGAGAAGCATCAGTGCCAGAACGATCACCAGAACAAAAATATCCAGCAGGCCAGATACGCCTGTCAATGAGAAACGGTAAGACTCATTCGGGCGAACCGATGATGCGAAGGCGAAGATCAGAGGCGTAATGATGAAAAGAATCGCCAGGGCAGCCAAATTGGCAATGAGCAGGTTCTTTCTCTCGCGCATATCCAGCTTCCAGGTTGCCTTGTAGCTTTCCGGTAATGCTTGCGTACTGCGAATGACCTCAACCATATCCCTCCAATCTTTTGCCTGTTAACCGTTTATGTTTCGTATAATAATCATATCCCATTAGCTGGAGGTTAAGATGCGATCCAGAAGGTCGATACTTTACGTGCCGGGCAGCGATCCACATAAGATGGAAAAGGCAGCCGATTCGGGCGCCGACAGTGTCTGTCTCGACCTCGAAGACGGGGTGGCAGAGAATCGTAAGGACGAAGCCAGGGGGCTGATCGAGAAAGCGCTGGCTAACCTGGATTTTGGCGGCTCGGAGAGGCTGGTGAGATTGAACGCCTTCTCCACCGGAAGGACTGAATTGGACCTGAAGGCTGTCCTCCGCGGCAAACCTGACGGCATTGTGCTGCCCAAGGTGGTTGATGCAGGCGAGGTAGTGAAAATCGATGCCATGCTCGAGAATGCCGAAAAGCAATACCCCGGGGGAGGCTACCGTATCGCCCTGATCGTGATCGTGGAAAGCGCGATGGGAATTTTGAACCTGCGCGAAATCTGCCGGGCATCCAGCCGGCTGCAGGCAGTCATCTTTGGCTCTGAGGACTTCCTGGTAAGCATTGGAGCCAGGAGGACTGAATCAGGCACCGAAGTGCTCTATGCGCGTAGCGCCATCGTGGTGACTACTGCGGCTTTTGGCCTTCAAGCCATTGACCTGGTCCAATTCAACTTCAAAGATCTGGAAATATTGGAAGAAGAATCCCGTCAGGGCTGCGCAATGGGATTCAGCGGCAAGCAGATCATCCACCCTGCGCAAATCGCACCGGTTCAAAATGCTTTCACGCCTTCCGCCGAAGAGATCAGCCAGGCGCTGGAAATTGTCCAACATGCAGAAGCCTATCAGGCGCAGGGACGCGGTGCGTTTGCCATGGGGGAAATGATGGTGGATGCGCCCGTCATAAAGCGGGCCGAAAATGTACTCGCAAGGGCGAGGGCTGCCGGGGTTATCTCTCAAACTTGAGAGATGGCGATCAGCCGTCTCAGCCGCAATCCAGGGCATCTGTCGGGACAGTGGGGGTAAAGACGACTTGCGGGGTAAGCCTTGGGATCGCGGTTGTGAGAATGGGGTCAAACGCCCCGGAAGAGTGCTGCGGAGTAAATGCAGACTTACGGACATCCCCGTCAAAATTTTGGTATAACCAGCCAAAATAGAGACCCAGGCCGATAGCAAAGGCGATTGCCATGCCCACCAGAACCCACCTGAGAATGTGTCTGTTCCTCGCTTTGCCCGGTACCTTGTTGGGAATCTCGATGGCAATCATCGTGATGTTGTCTCGTCCGCCGCGTTCGAAGGCCAGTTTCTTGATCGCTGCCAGGCCATCATCAAGTCCCTGCGCGTTCAGCCGCGCAAGGATCTCGTCAGGAGTGACCATGTCTGAACAGCCGTCGGTGCACATGAAGACGATGTCCCAGGGTTTCAGGTCGAGCTTGGTATCTATCTGGCCATCCGGAAGGGTGATGCGCATGTCAAGGTCGGGATCGTACTCGGAACCGAGAAAACGCCGGATGACATGGGCGTTTGGGTGATTTTCGCTTTCTTCTTCTGTGATCGCGCCCGTCTCGAGGGCTTCCTGTACCCAGGTATGATCGATACTTAATTGGGTGATGGAGTTTTCACGGACGAGGTAAATCCGGCTATCGCCGAGGGTGGCAATGCTCAACCTGCGCCCGCTGATCCAGGCACAGGCTGCCGTGGCAGCCATGCCGGCCTTGGCAGGGTCGTCGCGTACCTGGCGGTGGATGGCTTCATTGGCATCTTTGACCGCTTCCGGCAGCACCAGCGCAGGGTCGTCACTTGCGCTCAACAGGGCGTGTTCCGTAATGCCGTTGACCGCCAATTCGGCGGCCACCTCGCCTGCCGATTCGCCTCCCACTCCGTCGCATATGACGGCCAGGATGCCCGGCATGGCCGGAAAGCCTTCTGATCGGAAGGCAGTGATCGCATAGCGATCCTCATTCGTCTTGCGAACCAGGCCGGGATCGGTCAGCGCGACAAAGGGATAGAACGATTCGCGAACCGTGATCATCTTTGTTCCTCGACGGGAATGACCTGGATTCGCCGCGGCGTTGAACGGTGGATTTCGAAACGGAGCGGAATGCGGCCGATGTGGATCAGATCGCCGTGTTCGAGCAGTGTTCCTCCCGAAGTGGTTGTACCCGTCAGGATGCCTGCGGGCCTGGCAGGCACCGGCACGTAATTGATCCATGTTCCAGCAAGCGAGCCGGCGTCTTCAAGTCGGTATTGGCCTTCTCCTTCTTTGACAATCATGGCGTGAACTTCGCTCACCGATTCTCCGCTCAGAAGAATGTCCACTTTCCGGGCATTGCTGCCGAGCAGGGTTTCTGATTTCGTGATGGCGATCCCTTCGCCCGGCAGGGGCTGAAGATCGTCAGTATTGCAGACGCGCAGTCTTGCCGGAGCTGCCGCCCCTCCTGCGACTCGCGGCCAATCCGGCTGCTCGAACTTGAGCGGGCGCACAACCGTCACCACCTGCTCGACCGCGACCGGTTGGGTCACTGGATCAGTCTTTTTACGATCGAGGCGCATGCGGATACGTCCGGGCAGCTTGCTTCTTTTCAAGACAATCCATCCGAAGGCGATCACTGCGATCACGCCAAGGCCTGCAAGCGCAGCCCTCAATGGGTCGAACCAGGCAATCACCTTTTGAATCCCCGTTTTGGGTTTTGCTTCGATGACAAGTTTGACCGGTATCTCGATGGTCTGGTTGGTCATGCCCAACTGGTCTTCGAGCGTCACCTTGAGCAGGTGAGTTTCGCTGGCGGTGTACTCGCCAAGTTCCCATGTGAATACGTCGAATGGTGCGGCTGTGTTTTCAGCGACCAGCTTGCCATCGACGAACAGCCGGCTGGCGTTGAGGGTGCGTTGATGGCCGTCTGGAAATTCGATCATGATGTGAACGGCGGTGCTGGCAGGACCCAGTGAAAGCGCTCCTGTTTTCTCGTCTTTCGTCCATGCGCGGTCGACTTGAATGGGCGGGGAAAGGAAGATCGGAACCGGCGATTGGACGTCCAATGAAAAGGGCATCTTGGCAGATTCGATGGTTGCCCCGCCGCTGCTGACTTTCACTGCGAGATCGAAGTTGCCTGATGAGCGAATCTTTGTGGTGTAGGTCAACTGGTAAACGTATTTCAATGGGTTGAGATACGCTGCGATATCTGGCAGCGTTTCGGCCCCGGAAAATACGAAGAAGCTGCCGCCCGTGTCCGTCGCCGCCTTTTGCAGGACCATGGCCGCCTGGGTGGCCATGTAATTTTGCGGGCCGATCAGCCAGATGAACATGCGCACGCCCAGTTCGCCGGCGCGCTTTGCAGCATCCTGGATGCCGCTGAGTTGAGCATCTTCCGGGAGGGGGGTGATATAGAGCAAGACTTTGGTCTTGGTGATGTTGTCGCCGGCATCCGCTGCCTGATCGATGCCCGCAGTCAGGCTGGACATGGCGGGAGTCGCTTTGAGTAGATCGGGTTGGTAATTGTCAAGGGCGCTCTGCCATTGAGACGGATCGGTGAGGCCGGACTGGATTGCGCCGTCGTTGTTGATGAGGCTGAAGTCGTCAGCCGTGGCTGCAGGTTCAGATCGGATCCAGGCCGAGAGGTTTTCCTTGATGCTGTCGAAGCGGACTTTCCCGGCATAGCGGTTGGCAAGAGTCGGGCCCTCGTTCACGGCTACGACAAAATGAATGCCTGGCTCGATCTTCTGCAGATCATTGATATCGACGGTCTGGCTGTTTTCGAGAACGCTAATATCGGCAGGTTGAAGGTCCTGGATGAATTCACCGTCCGCATTGACTGGCCAAAAGAACGCTGAGATTTGTGGAAATTGGCTTGTATCTGGGGCAGTCAATGTGATGGTATTTTCAGTCTGGCCCAGGGCGATGGCAGGCAGCGCCGCCAGGATCAAGATCGAGAGCAGGATCACTGCCGCGAGCTTTCCCCCGGATTTCTTTATGAAATTCCGGATCATCTTCATATGAGCTATTGTAAGTGAAAAAAGGCTCGCATACCTGTAAAGTCTTCTTTCAAACTCCGCTGGTTTCTCTTCTTCGTGAGGTTTCCAGCATTATAAGCCATAACCCGGGTTCTTTAAAGCGCGAGGTGCGCATGTTCTTCCGTCTCTATTGCGGGGTTCCTGTTGCTGCCTATTCCCACTCGATGGTCGCTGGAGGTTTGCTGGTGATATCGTAAACCACGCGGTTGACGCCTGCCACCTCGTTGATGATCCGGCTGGAAACCCGTGCGAGCAAGTCGTGAGGGAGCGGCGCCCAATCTGCGGTCATGAAATCTTCGCTGGTGACCGCGCGCAAGGCAACCGTCTCCTGGTAGGTACGCCGGTCGCCCATCACGCCCACGGAATGAACCGGCAGCAGCACGGCGAAAGCCTGCGCCAGCGGTAGGTGATCCCGGGTTTCTTGTGAATGCAGCCAGCCGGCAGCGATCAATTCAGACGTATAGATTTCATCCGCGGCGCGCAGCCGTTCCACCCGTTCCGGCGTGACCTCTCCGAGGCAGCGCACGGCCAGACCCGGCCCCGGGAAGGGCTGCCGCCAGACCATTTCATGCGGCAGGCCAAGCGTTTCACCAACCAGCCGGACTTCATCTTTGAAAAGCAGGCGCAGTGGTTCGATCAGCTCGAACTGCATCGTGCCGGGTAAACCGCCCACGTTGTGATGAGTCTTGATGGTCTGTGATTGGCTGTTGGAATGCGAAGAAGATTCGACAACATCGGGATAGATCGTCCCCTGCACGAGAAAGCGGGGATTTCCGGCTTTTTTGGCTTCATTCTCGAAGATGCGGATGAACTTCTCGCCTATGATGCGCCGTTTCTTTTCTGGATCGGTGACGCCTTTCAGCGCAGAAAACATTTCATCCCCGGCGTTGACAACGACCAGCGAATGCCCCAGGTTGCGTGTGAATGCCGTTTCCACCTGCATCGCTTCGTTTTTGCGCAGCAAACCCGTATCGACGAAGACTGCAACGAGCCGGTCTCCGATGGCGCGGTGGACGAGCGCTGCAGCCACAGACGAATCGACGCCTCCGCTGGCCGCGACGATCACTCGTTCGCTGCCTGCTTTGGACCGGATCTGCTGCACGCTCGATTCGATGATGCCTTGGGGAGTCCAATCTGAAGCGCAGCCGCAGATTTCATGCACGAAGCGGCGCAAAATCTCCCGCCCGCCCGGAGTGTGATGCACCTCGGGGTGGAACTGCACGCCGAACCATTTCCTGCTCAGATTGCCCATGGCTGCGTACGGGCTGGATGCGCTGCGGGCAAGGGCCTGAAAACCCGGCGGCATGCTCTCGATGCGGTCTCCGTGCGACATCCAGACAGACTGGCTGCCCTGGGGTAGAAGGGGATTCTCGGCATCCACTTCAATTTGTGCGGAGCCATACTCGCGTTTCTCGCTGCCTGCGACCTCGCCGTGAAGGGCGTACGTCAGCGCCTGCATTCCGTAGCAAACCCCTAAAATGGGCAGGCCTGATTCCAGTATGGCGGGCTGAAGCTGGGGGGCATTGTCGTCATAGACTGAGTTCGGTCCGCCGGAGAGAATCCAGCCTTTGGGACGCAGCGCGCTCATGCCTGAAAAATCGGCATCCCAGGGGAAAATCTCGCTGTAAACCTGGAGTTCGCGCACACGGCGGGCAATCAGTTGGGTGTATTGTGAACCAAAATCGATAATGACGATCGAATCGGTCATTGGCAAAGCTCCGAATCTACTTTAATCGGTAAAGGTGATCGTGTTGTTGTCCAGGCTCGAAATCTTGACCAGGGAGACGATAGGCACGCCCAGGTAAGCCAGGGACTCGCGCCCGCCTTCGAAAGTTTTTTCGACGAGCGTGCCGATGCCAACGACACTGGCGCCGGCGGCTTGAGCAAGGCGCACCAGCCCCTGGATCGTCGCGCCGGTAGCGAGGAAATCGTCGATGATGAGCACGCGTTCATCGTGCTGAAGGTATTCGGGGGAGACGATCAATTCCACCATGTGACCCTTGGTGTGTGACGGTGCAATGGTGAGATACACCGTATCCGGCATGGTGACCGGGCGGGTCTTGCGCGCATAGACTACGGGAATGCGCATGTGCAGTCCGGCCATCAGCGCCGGCGCGATGCCCGAAATTTCAGCGGTGAGAATGCGCGTGGCTTGAACATTGCCGAACTGATGGGCGAATTCTACGCCGCACGCATCCATCAGGTCGGGATCCACCTGGTGGTTGATCAGGCTGTCTACTTTGAGGATCCCATTTCCCAGGATTTTGCCTTCACGGCGAATTCGTTCACGTAATAAGTCCATGAGAGCTCCTCTTTTCAAGTTGTACAGACAATTTTACCGCTTCCCATACCCTTTTTACACCTTGACAGGGCATAATTTCCTTAAAAAAAGGAAAATGGGTTGTGTTAGAATAAAAACCAATGAGCCGGGTCCCCCCAATTCTGCTGGCATCCAATTCTCCCAGGCGTAAAGAGCTGATGGGCTGGATTTCGCTTGACTTTTCGGTGCGGGCGGTCGATATCGACGAAATGGTGCTGCCTGCGGAAGATCCCAAAGAATATGTCGCGCGTCTTTCGCGCAGTAAGGCAGAGGCCAGCGCGAAGGAGAATCCCTGGCGGTTGATTCTTGGCGCCGATACGACGGTTGCAGACGGGAACGAAATCCTGGGCAAACCGCTGGATAGGATAGACGCCAGGCGGATGTTATCGCAGCTCCGCGGGCGCGTGCATTGGGTGCACACCGCCCTGACTTTGATCGATGGCACGAACGGAAGGCGCGTGAGTGAACTCTGCTCCACCCCTGTCGAAATGCGCGATTATTCAGACGCCGAAATCGAGACCTACCTGGATACCGGCGACCCGATGGACAAGGCGGGCGCTTATGCCATCCAGCATGCGGGGTTCCATCCTGTCGTCAACATGGCCGGATGCTTCGCCAGCGTGATCGGCCTGCCGTTGTGTCATCTCGTGCGAGGGTTACGCAAACTGGGGTATGATGGCCTTGACACCGTACCTGTGACCTGCCAACAAAATCTGCGTTATGATTGCCCTGTGACGCAACAAATCCTGAACGGACAATAAGGAAGAATATCCCTGGCGTTTGCCAGGAGGTGACAATGAAACAACCAGGCAGAATTGCATTTGCATTACTTTTAGTGTTCTTATTGACAGCTTGCGGCAATGGGCAAAAGACACCCACGCCGACGGAATCGCTGCCCACCCCGGTGGTGAACGTGACCACCACGCCGGACAGCACCGAAGCTGCCAGGGCATTCCTGGACGCCTGGGCGAATTCCGATTATGCAGGCATGTATGCCATGCTCTCACCGACCAGCCGAGATGCCATCAGCCAGGATGATTTTGTAGCCCTTTACACCCAGACAGCCGAAAAGTTGACCCTGAAATCCATGGAGTCCGGCATCCTTTCCAATTTGACCAATCCCCAATCGGCAAAAGTAGGATATGCCGTTACGTTCCACACCAGTGTGGTGGGCGATATCACCCGCCAGATGGAAATGAACCTGCAGATCGTCGATGGAAGCTGGAAGGTCCAGTGGGAGGACGGAATGATCCTGCCAGAGATGAAGGGCGGCAACCGCCTGGACATGAGGATTACCCAACCTTCACGCGGCAACATCTACGACCGGAACGGTGAAGCGATCGCCGCCGAATCCAGTGTGGTGGCGCTGGGCATTATGCCGGATCAGGTCTCTGAATCAGACCTGCCAACGCTGATCAGCCAGCTGGCAACCATGACCGGGAAAACTACCCAGTCGATCGAAGAGCTGTACAACAACGCTACCGACTGGTACGTTCCCATCGGCGAGGTTTCACAGGAGACGTACGATGCCCATGCGCCGTACATCAGCGATATTGCCGGCCTGGTGACTAACGCATACACCAGCCGGTACTACAATAACGGCGGCATTGCTCCGCAAACCATCGGCTATGTCGGGCCGATCTTCGCGGAGAACCTGACCGAATACGCGCAGAAGGGTTACGGCGCGGATTCACTCGTCGGCGTAGGCGGGCTCGAGGAGTCGCAGGAGAACATCCTGAAAGGTACTTTCGGCGCCGACCTTTACGTGGTTGCGCCTGACGGCAGCATCGTCACCACCCTGGCCCACACCGACCCGCAAGCCGCCGAATCCATCACCACCACCCTGGACAAGAATCTCCAGTTGGAAGCGCAGGACGCCATCATGGGCTTCACAGGCGCTGTTGTGGTCCTCGAACGGGATACAGGCAAGGTGCTTGCCATAGCCTCCTCCCCCGGTTATGACCCCAACCTGGCCAATTTGAGCAACTACAACAACCAATGGGCCTGGGGAAATGTGGTCAATAATCTATCCAAACCAATGCTGAATCGCGCAACTCAGTCGAGCTATCCGCTGGGTTCGGTGTTCAAACTGATCACAGCTTCGGCTGCGTTGGAATCCGGCAATTTCACCCCGGACTCGACTTACGAATGCACCAGCCAGTTTACTGAACTGCCCGGTTTCGTGGGCAACGACTGGACTTATGTCAAGGGCCTGCCGCCCTCCGGCAACCTGACCCTTCTCCAGGGCATCATGCGGTCGTGCAACCCATGGTTCTACCATCTGGGACTGGAGCTTTACAGGTACAAGAGCGACACCTACCTGGCAGAGATGGCCCGCAAGTTCGGCCTTGGCAGCCCGACAGGCATCCAGGGCATTTATGAAGACGCCGGTCAGATCAACAACCCGACCAGTGAAGGCGCTGCTGTGCAAATGGGCATCGGCCAGGGCGACATGCTGGTCACCCCGCTGCAGGTGGTCGACTTCGTGGCCGCCATTGGCAACGGCGGAACACTCTACACGCCCCAGTTGATCCAATCGATCAACGATGTCGACGGCAACCCGGTGCAGTCCTTTAACCCGCAGTCACACAGCACCCTGCCTGTGAGCCAGAACACGCTTGCAGCGATCAAAGAAGGCATGCAGATGGTGGTACGCAACGAACGCGGCACCGCATACCGCACCTTCGTGGGCATGAGCACTCCCATTTATGGCAAGACCGGAACTGCCACCAACTCGCTGGCAGACCCGCACGCCTGGTTTGCCGGCTTCACCGACGCAGGCCTGAAAGACAAGGCCGACATTGCGATCGTAGTGATCTGCGAGAATTCGGGCGATGGTTCTGTCTATGCCGCGCCGATCTTCCGCAGAGTAATCGAAACCTACTTTACCGGCGCTCCCATCCGCCTGTATCCATGGGAACAGACCTTTAACGTCACCAAAACGCCCACCGAGGAGGTCACTGAGACACCAGCACAATGACGAGCGAATCGGTTACCGGCCGGGTTTTGCGCTACCAATCGGGATTCTTCACCATCGAGGTGGACATCCGGCGGGTAATCTGCATTTTGCGCGGTAAATTGAAACGCAGGGATTTTCAGGGCGATATCATCGGCATCGGTGATATCGTCCGTTTTACTCCGCTGCCGGATGGAACAGGGGTGATCGAGGAAATTCTACAGCGTCACAGCGAACTGGTGCGCATGGACCCGACGCCTAGAGGGGAATTCAGACAAATTCTACTGGCAAATGCCGATCAGATTGTGGCGGTGTTCGCATGTGCTCATCCAGAGCCGCACCTGCGAATGCTCGATCGTTTTCTGGTCATCAGTGAAAAGCAGAGGCTACACGCCGTTATCGTGGCCAATAAGGTGGACCTGGTGGGCGGCGAAGACGAAGCCAGAAAGATTTTCGGCATGTATCCGCCGCTTGGCTACCCCGTGATTTACACTTCTGCCCTCGAAGGGCGCGGGGTCGATGAATTGGGCTCTGCTTTAAAAGGGAAGATTTCGGCCCTGGCCGGGCCTTCCGGCGTGGGAAAATCCAGCCTGTTGAACAGGCTGCAGCCGGGACTCGGCCTGGCGGTAAGAGAGGTCGGCGCGCACCTTGAGAAGGGCAGGCATACAACGGTAGTGCGCGAACTCTTTCCACTGGTCGAAGGCGGCTACGTGGCTGACTTACCCGGCTTGCGCCGTCTGGCGCTATGGGACACCCAACCCGAAGAATTGGACGGCTACTTCCCCGAATTGCGGGACCTCGTTTCACAGTGCCAGTATAATGATTGTACTCATTTCAACACTCCGGGCTGCGCGGTGATTGCCGCGGTCAAAGATGGCAGGGTCAGCGCAGAACGTTATGAGTCGTATCTCCGGCTGCGCGCCGGCGATTCGCGCTGAACGCATCAGACTTTCATCGAAGAGAGGTCGCCATGGTCACTTTCCCCCGCCTGAGCTGGCAAAAAATCACGCTCAAGTTACGCAATCCATTTCGGATCTCCTATGGAACCAGTGAGGAACGCCATGCTCACTGGATTCGCCTTGGCGAAGATGAAGGCTGGGGCGAAGGCACCATCCCCTTTTATTACCACATCTCAGATGAGTCGATGATCGAACTCTGGGATAAGGCGGCTCAAAAGCGGGAGCCCTTCCCTGAAGAGGTGGACCAGGTGAGCGCCTGGGTTGGAACAGACGGGCCTGCGCCTGCGCGCGCTGCCATCGACCTGGCGCTGCTCGACCGGATCGGCAGGAAAACCGGTAAGGCTCTCTACGAACTGCTCGACCTGCCCGGGCCGATTCCCGCCCCCACCTCGTTCACAATCGCCATCGACACGCCTGAAGCCATGGCACAGATGGCACTCCAGGTGACGAATTATCCGGTGATCAAAGTCAAATTGGGGTCGGATGCGCAGGATGTGAAGCGTATTGCTGCCATACGCCGGGCCCGCCCCGATGCGCAGTTGCGGGTGGACGCCAACGCCGGATGGACTCTCGACGAAGCCATCCAGCGCATTGCAGAGCTCGAGAAGTACAACATCGAGATGATCGAGCAGCCCCTGGCCAAAGATCAGATAGCAGGCCTGGGCGCTGTGCAGCAAACGACGTCCATTCCCATTGTGGCCGATGAGTCCGTGCAGACGATGCGCGATATCGAAGCTCTTGCCGAAGCGGGGGTGGCCGGGATCAACCTCAAACTGATGAAGATCGGCGGGCTCACGCCTGCCCTGCAAATGGTCAAACGCGCCCGCGAACTCGGTTTGCGCATCATGCTTGGCTGCATGGTCGAGACCTCGATCGGCGTTACGGCGATGATGCACTTGAGTGGTGCTGCTGAATGGCTCGACCTGGATTCGCCGCTGCTCGTGACCAACGATCCGTTCAGCGGTATCACGTATGATGAACATGCGTTCATCACGCTTCCCCCAAGGCCCGGTATTGGCGCGGTCAAACGCACTGAAATGTGAGGATGAAGATGGAACCTGAGCTTGCACACATTCTGCGGGATCTCGAAACCCACTTTCGCGACCGGCGCGTGAATCTGGTCGAAACGAGCATCGAAACGGACGGCGGTAACGGGATTCATTTGAAGGGCAGGGTACTGGATGAAAAAACGTTAAGCGGCTTGTGCGAACTGATCCGTGCCGCAGTACCGGGCGTGGAAATCGATGCTCATGAAGTCAAAGTGCTGCGCAATCCCAGCCCGAAATGGATGAACGTGGCGGTCAACTTGACAGGTCTATATTACGAGCCTTCATGGCTTGCGGAAATGGGCACGCAAAACATCTACGGCACTCTACTTGAGATTCTGGAAGAAAAAGAG
The DNA here is from genome assembly GCA_021779955.1 of Chloroflexota bacterium. Lineage (GTDB taxonomy): Bacteria > Chloroflexota > Anaerolineae > Anaerolineales > Anaerolineaceae > UBA6107. The sequence continues at coordinate 21,425 of JAJXZS010000050.1, forward strand.
GATTGGGCATTCGTGCGCCAGGAAGATGGTTATCTTGGATGGATGTACCTGCCTTACCTGTCCAAAACCCGGCTTCCACAGCCGAACTACAGGGTATGCAAGCCATTCGCTGCGTTACGCGAACAACCCGACCTCGACGCGCCATTAACGGGCAGGCTGCCTGAAGGCGTGGAAGTGAGAGTGGGCGATGTCTTTGGTAACTGGCTCAAGGTCGAAGGGCATCCATGCGATCTGCCCTGCAGGATGCAGGGCGGTTGGGTGAACCATTCGTACCTAATGTCGCTCGAGGATGTGCCTGCAACGATCGAAGCCAAGCGCGAAACGATCATCGACACAGCATTCGATTTGTATGGCGTTCCCTACCTGTGGGGCGGCTCAACGGCGAACGGCATCGATTGTTCCGGGCTGGCGCAGCTTTGCTACCGCATGGCAGGCGTGGCCCTGCCAAGAGACGCCGATATGCAGCGGAATGTGGGAGTGCCTGTGATCGGGCAGCCGGAGGCGGGGGATCTGATTTTCTTCACGGAAAAAGGAAACCACGCCAGGATCAGCCACGTGGGCATAAGTCTCGGCGATGGAAGGGTGATCCACTCGTCGCGCATGCGCAACGGAGTGGGCGTGGACGAGATCAAAGCCGATCAGCACTTGCGCGAAGATTTCGCAGGCGCCTATCGCTATCTTCACAATCTGAATTGACACGCTTCAATCGGGAGTGTGCATCATGAACTCCCCGAGCGCGCCGAACAATTCGAACATGGGCGGTTCATCTGCGACATCGTTGGTCAGCAGAAAGATGCGGCAACTGCGGGTGTAGCCCCAATCGTGAAGGACGCCCTCCATCGAACCGGTTTTGTGATAGAAGTCGATCGTGTCCCGAGGGACATTGCGCAGCAGCAGCGCGGCATCGAGCGTGGAGTGAAGCAGCGAGTCGACCCACTTCCGTGAGCTTTCGTCCAGATTCCCGATCAAATCGTACATGCGGACGCATTCTTCGGCGTGAACCCAGTTGTCCAGGCCGCGCCCTCGCGCGTCATAATCCATCAGTTTTCGCTGGCAGGTGGTATGCACAAGCCCGAGCTTTTCGGTGAACACTCTGTGCAGCCGCTCGAGACCTATCCGCTCGATCACCAGGTTGGTGCACAGATTGTCCGAAGTGGCAATCATCATCAGCAGCACGTCAGCATAAGGCAGTTTGCGGGCTGTTAGCTTATAACTGAACCCGGCTCCGTGTACCTGCTCCTGGCTGTCCAGGTCGCACAGCTCCGCCCGGTCAAGCAGCCCCTCTTTTTCCAGTTCGAGCCAGCTGAGCAGGATGGGTACCTTGATCAGCGAAGCAGAGCTGAACCTTAATTGGTTGAAGAGCAAGTGCGGGCTGCCGCCGTTTTGTTGGTAAAACAGGGCATACTTTGCGCCTGAGAATTTAAGCTTTTGTTCGATTTGCGTGAGATCCATGGCCGGTCACCTGATCCTCTTTCTAAGAAAATTGAAAATCTTAATTTGTTTTAATGTGTACAGGGTGACAATGTGCTAATCTACTCGAATTATTATCCAAAAGTTGAAAAATGATAAGAAATCAGTTACTTCGAATGAGTTTGACATGAATTTTGTTTAAGTGTATACTGAATTTCGCATCCTCTTATCAAGCGTTAATAATTTAATCATGCTCGGCCCAAAGATCCTAACTCATATGAGGAAAAGATAAATGCATGGCTGACATACTTAAAGTCCAGGATCTCGAAACGCATTTCTACACTCGAGAAGGAACGGTGCACGCTGTTAATGGCGTTTCTTTCCACCTGAAGGAAGGGGAAACGCTGGGAATCGTGGGGGAAAGCGGCTGTGGCAAGAGTGTGACCATGATGTCGATGATGCGGCTGATCCCCTCGCCCCCAGGAAAAGTAGTCAACGGCAAGGCATTGTACCAGGATAAAGACCTGCTCCAAATATCGGATGACGAAATACGGCACATCCGTGGCTCTCAAATCTCCATGATCTTCCAAGACCCAATGACCTCCTTCAATCCGGTGCTGACTATCGGCCGCCAGATTGCGGAGCCATTGGAAACGCACCTGGGGATGAACAAGCAGCAGGCGGCGGAACGCTCGGCTGAGATGCTAAAAACGGTTGGCATCCCCAACCCCAAAGACCGCTTGAGCGACTATCCACACCAATTTTCAGGTGGAATGCGCCAAAGGGCCATGATTGCCATGGCGCTCACCTGCAACCCGCAAATCCTCATCGCAGATGAACCGACAACTGCCCTCGATGTGACCATCCAGGCGCAGATCGTCGAACTCGTCAAACGTCTGCGCGACGACATGGGCATGGCCATTATCTGGATCACCCACGACCTCGGTATCATCGCGGGCCTGGCAGACCGGGTTGCGGTCATGTACGGCGGTTATTTCATCGAAGAAGCCCAGGTCAAGGCACTTTACGGCGACCCGCAACATCCGTACACACTGGGCCTGCTTGGCAGTCTCCCCCGCCTGGACGCGAGCGGGCGCGAACGCCTGACTTCGATCGAAGGCCTTCCCCCTGTTTTATACGAAAAACCGAAATCCTGTCCTTTTGCTCCGCGATGTACCTACCGTGTGGATCACTGCCTTCAAGAAAATCCGCCCCTGATGACCGTCGGTGTTGAGCATAGAGCTGCCTGCTGGATCAATCCTTCCACCCGGAGAGAACGTCAATGACAGAACAGGAAGTTTTGCTTAGAGTTGACCATCTCGTCAAGTATTTCCCAATCATGAAGGGTGGTTTATTTCCCAGGCAAGTTGGCGCGGTCAGGGCAGTCGATGGCGTTTCGTTCGACATTCGCCGTGGTGATACCCTCGGACTTGTGGGTGAATCGGGCTGCGGCAAGTCGACAACCGGACGCAACATCCTGCAATTACAGGTCCCAACATCAGGTCACGTCTATTTCGAGGGCGTCGACCTGGTCGCTTTAAAACCTGAACCGATGCGCAAGATGCGCAGAAGAATGCAGATGATCTTCCAGGACCCTTACGCTTCACTCAACCCGCGCATGACCATTGGCGAGATCATCGCAGAACCCCTGATCATTCATGGCATTATTCCCAAAAAAGAAGTCGATGGCGAGGTGGAGCGGCTGCTTTCTATTGTTGGCTTGAACCCTGCATATGCCAACCGCTATCCACACGAGTTCTCGGGCGGACAGAGACAGCGCGTTGGCGTCGCCCGCGCGCTGGCACTTAAACCTTCCTTGATCGTATGCGATGAGCCGATCTCGGCGCTCGATGTCTCGATCCAGGCGCAGGTCGTCAATTTGCTCGAAGACCTGCAACAGAAATTCAACCTCACATACCTCTTCATCGCGCATGACCTTTCCATGGTGCGCCACATTTCCACCCGCGTAGCGGTGATGTATCTTGGCATGCTTATGGAACTGGCCACCCGCGATGAGCTGTACAGCAATCCTTTGCACCCATATACCCAGGCGCTGCTCTCCGCCGTACCCATCCCTGATCCAATGGTGGAAGAGAAAAGGCAGCGCAAGATCCTGGTCGGAGATGTACCCTCACCTGCCAATCCACCATCCGGTTGCAGATTCCGCACCCGCTGCCCGCTGGCCATTGGCATTTGCGCCGAACAGGTACCAGAATTCCGGGAGGTAAGACCAGGTCACTTTGTGGCCTGTCATCTGGTGAAATAAGAAGCAAGGAGGTGATTCGAACAGGAGAGAATCATTACACGATCTTTTGTGGTACTCCAGCCAATTGCTCACCGAAGAAAATCTTGTTTATTCTAATAAGGAGGAGAATCAAGATGCGTTCAAAATTGTTGGTCATTGTTTCACTGCTCATGGTTGCTAGCATGGTCCTGGGCGCCTGCGCAAAAGCACCCGCAGCCCCCTCGCAGACCTTGCGCGTCAACCTGGGTACGTACCCCGATACGCTCGATCCGCAGAAGTCATCCTTCGTCAATGAAATTGCACACCTTAAGATGATCTACGAAGGACTCACCCGCCTGGATGCCAACCTGGAAACAGTCGCCGGCGCCGCTGAAAAGTGGTCCTATAACGCCGACGCAACCGTGTTGACCTTCACCCTGCGCGCGAACCTCAAATATAGCGATGGCAGTCTCCTGAATGCCAAACGGTTTGAGTATTCCATCCTGCGCAATATCGATCCCACGACTGCTGGCGAGTATGCATCCATCACCGATGATATCGCCGGAGCCACCGAGTGGCGTAGTGCCGACCTGGCAACCGCTACCCCCGAGCAACTTGCAATCCTGAAGTCGAACGTCCAGGTGAAAGCGACCGATGGCGGTGGCGTTGCCTGCACAGGATACGATCAGAAGGACTGCAACACCCTCGTTATCGGCCTCAAGCAGCCTGCACCCTACTTCCACACCGTGATGTCCCTCTGGGTGACCTATCCTGCCAAGCAGGAACTCATCGAGCAGGGCGGCGAGAGTTGGTACACTGACCCAGCGCTGCAACTCGGCAATGGCCCAATGGTTCTCTCGACCCTCGAGCCTACCGTTTCTGCCATGTTCACCCCGAACGCCAATTACTGGCGCGGTACTGCCAAGGTCAACATCGAATTCCGCTACATCACCGATTCGGCAGTCTCTTTCCAGGCCTACAAGAACGGCGAGTTCGATGTCATTCCTCTGGGCGCTGAAGATTTCGCCACCGCTCAGAATGACGCCACCCTTGCTTCCCAGATTCTGAACTACCCAGGAAGCTGCACCTTCGCTCTGATGTTCCATCAACTCAAGGAACCCTTCACCGATCAGAAAGTCCGCGAAGCCTTCGCCTATGCGCTCGACCGCTCAGCCTGGGTAACCGACATTCTCAAGGGTCTTGGAAATCCAACCCTCACCTGGATCCCGAAGGGCTTCCCTGGTTATGATGCTCAGGAAACCCGCTGGGGCTTCGATCCCGCTGCTGCGAAACAGGCAATCGCCGATTCCAGCTACGGCTCCGTGGATAAACTTCCTCCCATCACCCTGACCTTCTCCGATACTCCCCGCAACCGCACTCGCTATGAGTGGCTGGCCGCCAAGTATAAAGAGGTTCTCGGCGTCGATATGGCTTTGAATCCTGTAGAATCCACAACCTACACCGCCCTCACCAAAGATATCAACACTGCCCCGCAGGTCTACATCCTCGGCTGGTGCGCTGACTACCCCGATCCCCAGAACTGGCTGTCTGTTTACTGGAAGACCGGCGCTTTCGGCGAGAGAATTGGCTACACCAATCCCACCCTCGATGCCAAGTTAGCTGAAGCTGATTCCAGCACCGATCCCACAGCTCGTATGGCTTTGTACGCCCAAGCTCAGACGATGCTCACCGACACAGCACCTGTCGCCTTCTTCTGGAACAACATGAACACCTACCTCGTGCAGTCCTACGTCAAGGGCATCACCCAGACCCCAATGGATTCCGGTTGGCCTGGTGATATCGATCCTTTGACCATCACCATCGAAAAGTAAGCGCTAAGATCTGATCTAAAGTGTTATGGCCGGCCTGAATTCGATTCGGGCCGGCCAAAAACCAAAACTTTTGAGGTGCTAGCACTATGACAGGTTATCTGGCAAAAAGATTGTTATGGCTGATTCCGGTGATCTTTATTGTTGCCGGCCTCACCTTCATCCTGATGCACAATGCTCCCGGTGGGCCGTGGGACCGCGATCTGAACGCTCGCCAGGTGGACCCAACTGCTCAAAAGTTATTGAACGAATACTACGGCCTGAACAAACCTCTGGTCAATCAATTTACTTCTTATCTTATCGGCGGTACCAATACCACCACTCATAAATGGGTCTGCGGCTTGATTTGCGGAAACATGGGACCATCCTATCGTATCCGGGGCATGTCTGTTCAGCAATATCTCTTCAAACCCCCGACGAACCGCAATTTCTTCTATAGCAAGTTCGGATATTCCATACGTTTGGCTTTCCTGGCGCTCGGGATCGCTATCCTGGTTGGTCTTCCCATGGGAGTGATCTCAGCCCTCAAGCAAAACACGTGGATCGACTACATTAACCTATTCGTCGCGACCGTTGGGATTTCCGTCCCAAATTTTGTGATCGCGATTTTCCTGATTATTATTTTTGCTTCGACATTGCATTGGGTTTCGATTGTTCCCACAAGTTGGGATGAATTGAATGTATGGATCCTGCCCGGCCTCGTGCTCGGCTTTGGTGTGCTGGCCAGAACCGCGCGTCTCAGCCGCGCAACTATGCTCGAAGTGATGCGCATGGATTATGTTCGCACAGCCCGCGCCAAGGGTTTGACTGAGCGCGTCGTTGTCGTCCGCCACATGATCCAGAACGCCATGATCCCGGTCGTCACCTTCCTCGGACCGGCCCTGGCTGGTTTGATCACCGGCTCTTTCATCATCGAAACGATGTTTGGCTTTCCGGGAATGGGTCGCGCCTATGTGACGGCAATCAGCCAGCGCGACTACTCCATGATCATGGGAACTACGCTGATTTATGCCGTGCTGGTAGCAATTGCCAACTTATCCGTTGACTTTGTGTATGTTTTGTTGGATCCCCGTATCAAGCTGACGGAATAAGGAGCTGATTAATGGAAGAACAAGCCACCTCAACAACACCTGCTGCTAATGTAGCCAGCCTGAATGAGATCTCCACTCCACGGCGAGATCTGCTGGCCGACGCCTGGTACCGTCTGACTAAGAACAAGGGCGCCGTCGCCGGAATGATCGTGATCGCATTATTCATTCTTGTAGCGATTTTTGCAGATAAAATCTCACCGCATAACCCGTTGCAGCTCAATTCCGGCTTCGATTATCTGCCGCCTTTCTGGGTCAAGGAAAATGCTGCAGGCCATGCGGGAAATCCCAATTTCATCTTTGGTACCGATACCCTGGGTAGAGATGTGCTTTCGCGTACGCTCTACGGAGCAAGAGTCTCCATGGTCGTTGGTATCTTCCCTACGGCCATCATCCTGCTCGTAGGAACCTTTATTGGGCTTTACTCGGGCTATAAGGGCGGTTGGATCGATAATTTGCTGATGCGCTTCACCGACGTGGTCTACGCCTTCCCCGATCTTCTCTTCTTCATCATCGTCATGATCTCTCTGCGCGACACAGTTATAGGTAAGATGTTGAATGGGCTCTTCCTGTTGTTCCTGGCCCTGGCCATTGTCAACTGGGTGGGCGTGGCGCGTATCGTTCGCGGACAGGTACTCTCCCTGCGCGAAAAAGAATTCGTCGAAGCAGCCAGGGCAATTGGCGCTTCAAACCGCCGGATCATGTTCAAACATATCCTGCCAAACAGCCTGGGACCGATCATCATCACGGCAGCGACCACAGTTCCCGGTATGATCATTACAGAAGCGATTTTGGGGTACCTGGGCCTGGGCCTTCGCCCCTCCACCAATCCTCAGGATTTCTTCCTGACTTCGTGGGGCGCCTTGCTACTCGATGGGCAGACCGCGATCAATACACAACCCTGGGCATTGCTCTTCCCGGCCATTTGCGTGTCTCTCGTAGTGCTTGCATTCACCTTCCTGGGTGATGGTTTACGAGATGCACTCGATCCAAGGCTGCAGGGAACACAGTAATCTCTAAGAATAAAGAGATCAAGGCCTTGGATAAAAGAATTCAAGGCCTTTTTTTTATCTATCTGGCAGCTTGAATAGGCTTGAGTTATACTAGCTTCATCTATTTGGGATTCGGAGCAAATACTCTTGGATAACAGCATTGGCAAGAGGGCGGGAAGGGGAATTGCATATATTTTTATCGCAAGCCTGGTACTGGCTGCATGCAGCCCAAGCGCCATGGGTCAAACCGCGCAACCAGCCACTCCCGCTGTCATACCGGCAACTCCAACCCCAACTGCTGAACCGCCGAAGACACTGGTGATCTGTGCGGGGGAGGAGCCCTCGAGCCTGTTCTTGTATGGCAATCCGACAGCTTCTGCCTGGAGCGTGCTCGAATCGATCTATGACGGCCCCATCGACACGGTGAACTATGAACCTGAACCCGTGATCCTCGATGAATTGCCCACCCAGGCAAACGGGGGAGTGACATTGAGCGCGGCTTCCGTCAGCGGAGGCGAACTGGTTGCCAATACCGAGGGTGATGTGGTTACGCTCGAAAAGGGCACCCGCGTTTTTCCTGATGGCTGCACAAGTAATGACTGCGCAGTCGATTGGGATGGAACTTCCGCGATCTCGCTGACGCAGATGACGGCAACGTTTACCCTCAAACCCGGCATCAAGTGGTCAGACGGCTCAATCCTTACCGCTGATGATTCTGTTTATTCCTATACCATAGCAGCCGACCCTGCACTTCCCAATTCGAAGAGCCTGGTCGAGAAGACGGCTGCTTATACGGCTAAAGATGCACAAACCGTGGTCTGGACAGGCGTACCCGGCTACCTGACGCAAAACCCTGCGGCGTTCTTCTTCAGCCCCCTGCCAAAGAATCAACTGCAGCAGCTTGCCCCCGCTGATATGCTCACTGCGGGCCAGACGGCTCAAAAGCCGATGGGATGGGGAGCTTATACGATCGAAGAATGGGTCCCTGGCGACCACATTCGCATGGTGAAGAACCTCAACTACTTCCGTGCAGCCGAGGGATTGCCGAAGTATGATGTTGTTGTCTACAGATTTGTGGGCAGCAATCCGGCTTCAGGGCTGCTACCCCTGGTGAACGGCGAGTGCGATGTGATGGATACCTCGGTCGACCTGGATAATCAGGTGCAAGCCGTGATCGATCTCCAACAAAAAGGCAAGATCAATGCCCAATTCGGGCAAGGGCCCGAGTGGGAACTGCTCAATTTTGGCATCAAACCTGCAAGTTATGACGATGCGTACAATCCTTACGCAGACCGCCAGGATATCTTTGGCGACGTACGCACCCGAAAGGCCATCGCCTACTGCATCGACCGCGAGGGAATTGCCGCGCAGCTCTATTCCGGGAAATCGAGTGTTCCCGCAACCTACCTGCCTCCCAATCACCCCTATCTCGATGCTTCGCTTTCACCTATCGTGTACGATCCAGAACAGGGAAAGGCATTGTTGGACGAAGTTGGTTGGAAAGACGCCGATGGCGATCCTTCGACCCCGCGAAAATCGGTTGGGGTGACTAATGTATTGAATGGAACTGTTCTCTCGCTTTCATATTATGCAACCCAGAGCGATCTGCATGGCCAGGTGGCTGAGAGCATCCAGTCGTCGCTCAAGAGCTGTGGCGTGGAAGTGAAAATCAACCTGGAGCCCGTTGCCCAGGTCTACGCACCTGCGCCTGACGGCCCGATCTTCGGCAGAAATTTCGACCTGGCCGAACTCGCGTGGACGGTCGGACGATTCCCGCCCTGCTATCTCTATTCAACGAGCGAGATCCCTACCGCGAAGAATTCGTGGCTGGGGACCAAGTTCGGAGGGGTCAACTTTGGCGGCTATTCGAACCCCGCATATGACGCTGCGTGCAGTTCGCAGCTCTCGGCAGGGTTGAGCGCAGATGAATTCCAATCGGCAAACCTGGCGGTTCAGCAGATCCTTTTCGGCGATTTGCCGGTGATACCGCTTTTCTACCATGTTCATGTTCTTGCGACACGTCCCGACCTGTGTGGCGCAAGTCTTGATGTCAGTTCAAGGAGTGGACTTAAAAACATAGAATCTTACAACACTGCGGATAGCTGTAACTAAATCGTTTGATATATGTCTAGTTGTGTAAGTTCGGAGTTGACAGAATTGTCACTTTTATTTATAGTTACAACTACGCAATTATCCGTTGTGTCCCGTTTTTATCCACTTACATCGATATCGATAAAGGAGGTGATCTCTAATACGAAACTCGAAGTTATGGTCGGACACATTCAAGTTAGGTAAAGACTATATTAAGAGGAGAAGACACATGAAACAAAAGAAGCTGTTTTTGGTCGTAAGCCTGATCATCGTTGCATCGATGATTCTTGCTGCATGCGGCACCACCCCAACAGCGGCGCCCACGACCCCGCCACCCGCAGAAACAACTGCAGCACCAACTACCGCTACCACGGAAGCGCCAACCCCTGTCGCAACACAGACAACTCGCCACGGCGGTTGGTTTGACCAGGTAGTGTTCAGTGTGGTCAGCTCAGATTCCGTTATCACTCAGCTCCAGGCGGGAGCGATTGATATCTACACGGACGCGCTGGCTTCTTCTGATCTGCCTGCTGTCAAAGATGCAGGCCTGGCATATGCCACTGCCAGCGGTTTGTACTACGATATCCTGTACAACCCCGCTGTCTTCACTGACACCAATGTCCTCAACCCGTTCACCAATCGCAAGATTCGCGAAGCAACGAACTGGCTGTATGACCGCGATTACCTCAATCAGGAGATCTTTGGTGGTGGTTCGCTCGCCAAGTTCTTCGCTATCACCACGCAGTTCCCTGATTACGCTGACCTTGCAGCCACTGCCCGCGGATTGGAAGCCTACTATGCTTACAACCCCGACAAGGCCAAGTCAATCATCGCCACTGAAATGGAAGGAATGGGCGCGACCCTAGTTGGCGACAAATGGCAATACAAGAATAAACCGGTCACTCTGATCTTCGTTGTCCGCAATGACAGTGACAAAACTCGTATCCCGATGGGTGACTACATTACCAAGCAACTCGAGAGTGTTGGGTTCACAGTCACTGAAGAATACAAGACCGGTTCTGAAGCTTCCCCGATCTGGATTGGTTCACAGCCGGAAGAAGGTCTGTGGAGCCTTTACACCGCTGCATGGTCTGCGACCGTTTTGGATCGCAATCAGGCCAACATCTTCCAGGAAATGTACCTGCCTGATAGCGCGCAGGGCATCCCTGTGTTCCTGGCCAATAAACCAGATCCTGCCTTCCAGAAACTCGGCGACGATCTGTACAACTCCAACTTCTCGACTGCCCAGCAGCGCCACGACATGATGGCCGAAGCCCTCAAGCTCTCCCTCCAGGATAGCCTCCAGGTCTTCCTCATCGACGGCAAAGCCATTATCCCGTATGTCAACGGCCTCACCGTTACCGCAGACCTGGCAGCAGGTGTCCAGGGTGCACAGATCTGGCCAGAGACCCTCCGCCGCACCGGCGAAGAGGGCGGCACGCTGCAGTGGGGTACCCAGGATCTGTTCGGTGATCCGTACAACCCGATTGCCGGCTCCAACTGGGCATATGACCAGGGTGCCATCCGCGCCACCCAGAGTGGTGATTTCATGGCTGATCCTTACACCGGCCTGTATCATCCATTCCGCATCGAATCCGCAGTCGTGGTAGCCCAAACCGGCCTGCCCATCACCAAGACTGAAAATTGGGTTGACCTGCAATTCCAGGACACCATCGAGGTCCCGACCGATGCATGGGTTGACTGGGATGCCACCAATCAGGTCTTCATCACCGCTGGTGATAAGTTCCCCAATGGCCTTACTGCCAAACGCATGACGCGCTACATCTATCCTGCCAACCTTTTTGACACAGTCAAATGGCACGATGGCAGCTCGTTCTCTGTAGCCGATGTCGTCATGGGCAGCATCATGACCTTCGATCGCTCCAAACCCGAAAGCGCTATCTATGACGCACAATCAGTACCAGTCTTCGATTCGTTCATGAGCGCTTTCAAGGGTATCCGCATTGTTTCCACCAGCCCTCTGACGGTCGAATACTACACAGACACGTTCCAGTTGGATGCTGAAAACAATATCCCGCTGGCCATCGGCTGGCCTACCTACTCATTTGGTGAAGCACCCTGGGACGTTCTCGCAATTGCGAACCTGGCCGAAGCCAACGGCGAGCTTGCTTACTCCGTTGACAAAGCTACTGCCAATGCGAACAATCCCATCGAGCAGACCAGCTTCATTGGTGGTCCGAGCCTTGACATCCTGAATAAATACCTGACTCAGGCTGCGAACGAAAGCTACATCCCTTATGCTCCCACCATGAGCCAGTACATCACAGCCGACGAAGCAAAAGCCCGCTACGCCAACTTGTTGGCCTGGTACACAGAGCATGGTCACTTCTGGGTTGGAACCGGCCCGTACTTCCTGGATCAGGTCTTCCTGACTGAGAAGAGCCTTACCCTTGGCAGCTTCTCAGACTATCCTGATCTGGTCAACCGTTGGGCTACCTACGGCGCTCCTAAGATCGCTGATGTTGCTCTGGATGGACCTGCCCAGGTTACGATCGGTCAACCCGCTACGTTCAATGTGACGGTTTCCTATGAAGGCAACCCGTACCCGGCGACCGAGATCAACACCGTGAGATACCTGGTCTATGACGCCACCAACACGATCATCGAATCTGGCGAAGCCTCCAATGTAACTGACGGTCAATATACTGTCGATCTCTCTGCAGAGACCACCGCCAAACTGGCTGCAGGCTCGAACAAACTCGAGGTTGCAGTAGTACCAAATGTTGTTAGTGTTCCAACGTTCACTTCGATTACTTTCGTTACTGTTCCATAAAGTGCCCGAAGTCCGTTGAGTAATGAAATCGATAGGGGCAAGGGCGATACCTTGCCCCTATCAATCCTGACTTGAGGATCGGTTATGGTAACAGAATCGCAAACAGCAGAAATCATAAAAAGACGGACCAGAAACACCACATTGGTCCGGCTGGCCCGTTTTACCGGCCTGCGCCTTGTTGCTCTTGTCGCGACTGTAGTGGTCGGAGTATATTTGACCATTCTCATCGCAAACATGGGCGGGTATGTCGATCAGATCATGCGGAATGACATCCGGGAGCGTATCTCGCAGCAAGTGGCTGCGATGAACGTTACGCATCCAATGTCGCTTGAGGCTCGCCAACAATTGACCCAACAATTGATTGCGCAGGACGTAAAGCGATTAGGCCTCGACACGCCGTTTGCGGTTCGCTCTGGTCGTTTTCTGATCAATGCTCTGCAATTAAAATTGGGAACTGCCCTGAACATGGTCAGTGACCATGGATCGCGCTCGGTGGAATCAATTATCCTTGAACGCCTTCCCGCCACATTGCTTTTAATGGGAACTTCGGAATTGTTCCTCTTCTTCTTCAGCGTTTTTATTGCGCTGATCTTATCTCGTAAATATGGCAGCATCTGGGACAAGATTGTTGTAACTCTTTCACCCACTTCAGCCGCCCCCCCCTGGTTCTATGGTATTTTCTTCATCCTCATTTTTGCGGCAGTGTTGAGGCTCCTTCCATTTGGAGGACTGGTGGAATCACCACCTCCTGCAAATACCTTTGAATATGCGTTGAGTGTGCTCAAGCATATGATTCTGCCAGCATCATCGCTGATCATTTCTTCGCTTTTCTTGAGCATTTACAACTGGCGCACGTTCTTCCTGATATATTCCAGTGAAGATTACGTGGACATGGCCAAAGCAAAAGGCCTTGCCGCGCGCGATATCGAACGCCGTTACATCCTTCGCCCAACGCTTCCCACCATCATTACGAATTTTGCCTTACTGGTAATCACTCTTTGGACAGGCGCGACGATTACAGAAACAGTATTCCTGTGGCCTGGTTTGGGACGCACATTGTACCGGGCGATCGGCCTCTACGATACTCCGGTCATCGTAGGTTCTACAATCATTTATGCTTACTTGCTCGCAATTACCGTATTCATCCTTGACTTCGTCTATGCCTTGGTTGACCCGCGCGTCAAGGTTGGTGGAGGAAACTAGCCATGAAAAAACTTAAAAACTTCCTCCACGATATTTTCCGCTATCCAACCGCAATTGTTGGCGGCGTCGTCATCCTGCTTCTCATCGTTCTGGCAGCCTATGCCATGATCAAGATCCCCTATTCTCAGGCTATAGCGCTGTGGAAAGGCGGTGAAGAGGTCTGGTACAAAAATCCCAAGACCGCTGCGCCTTCCTGGTTCAATTTCTTTCTTTCCAAAAAGGAACCTGTTTCATTTGATGCAACGGTTGGTACTGGCGCAGATCACATAACCAAGACCGTCACTCCAGGTAAACAGGATACAGCCAAGATCGACTTCACCTATAGTTTCAATTTCCAGGCAGATACCTTCCCGCAAGACCTGATCATCTACTTTACTTCGACTTACGCTGCCAAACAGCCTTTTGCTTCGGTCATTCTGAACACACCGGATGGTCGCTCGATCAACCTCGCCAATTTTGGAGTCGCCAGGCAGTTTACCTATCGCATTGCACAGGATACCGATCTGGCCAAGAAACTGAAAAATGACGATGTGATCGAAGGACTTTTCATGATCCCCAAATCGGATCCGCCGCTGACCCAAAAAGGCACGTACCAACTGGTGATCAATGGAGTAACCTTCGAGCAGAACTCTGACCTCAACGCAGAATTCGTCTTCCATGGCACCTTGTTCGGCCTCGCAGGTACAGACAGCATGCGCCGCGATTTGATGGTCCCGATTCTTTGGGGTGCTCCAATCGCGCTGGCATTCGGTTTGCTGGCAGCCATGGGAACCTCCATCTTGACCATGATCATTGCTGCAATCGGCGCATTTTACGGTGGATTTATAGATGGTTTGATTCAGCGCGTCACCGAAGTCAACCTGGTCCTGCCTTTCCTGGCGATCCTGATCATGGTGGGTACTTTCTACAGCCGCAGCATCTGGATCATCCTGGGTGTTACTGTGGCCTTGAGTGTCTTCACCAGTTCGATCAAGTCATACCGGGCCATCTTCATGCAGATCAAGGAATCGACGTATATTGAAGCTGCTCGCGCGTATGGCGCTAACAACGGGCGCATCATCTTCCAGTACATGATCCCACGCATCATCCCCATGCTGATCCCAACGCTGGTATCCGCTGTGCCGGCTTACGTGTTCCTCGAGGCATCTCTGGCGGTGTTGGGTTTGGGCGATCCAACCCTTCCCACCTGGGGCAAGACCATTTACGACGCCGACATCTACGGCGCTCTGTATAAAGGTCTGTATTATTGGATTTTGGAACCGGCAGTTTTGCTGATGGTTACCGGACTGGGTTTTGCTATGTTGGGCTTCGCCCTCGACCGAATTTTCAATCCAAGACTGAGAGGGCTGTAAACCGATGACTGACAAACAATTACTTCGCATCGAAAACCTGGTGCTGCACTTCCGCACTGAACGCGGCACGGTCAAAGCAGTGGATGGGGTGAACTTCAACCTGGCATTTAATGAAGCGGTCGTGGTTCTGGGAGAATCGGGCTGCGGAAAGACATCGCTGGCGAAAGCCATCCTTCGTCTGCTCCCGCGTAACGTCGAGACATATAGCGGCAAGGTGTTCCTCAACAACAAAGACACCATGGCGCTGGACGACGAAGAATATCGCCGGAACGTCCGCTGGCAGCAGATATCGATGGTTCCGCAGGCAGCCATGAACTCGCTCAATCCGGTGCTGCGTATCGGCGACCAGGTATCTGAACCGATGGTCGTCCACAGCGGTGTGTCGAAAGACAAGGCGCTTGCCCAGGCTAAACGTATGTTCGACCTGGTCGGAGTGCCCGAGGAGTTCCTCAGTCGTTATGCCTTCGAGCTGAGCGGCGGCATGAGGCAGCGCGCGGCAATCGCCATGGCGCTCGTCACCACCCCCGATCTGATCATCCTCGACGAGCCGACCTCTGCTCTTGACGTGCTGACCCAGGCAAACATCTTTAATGTGCTTAAACGAATCAAGAAAGATATGGAAACCAGCTACATCCTGATCACGCATGATATTGCCACTTCGTCTGAATTGGCGAACAAGGTGGCTGTTATGTATGCAGGTCAGATCGTGGAAGTGGGCGACGCCATGCGGTTCTTCGCCGAACCGCTGCATCCTTACTCCAAAAAGCTGATGGCAAGCGTTCCGCGCCTGCACGGTGATAAGGAACCCGATTTCATCGTCGGGCAGCCACCCAGCTTGCTCAATCTGCCAACAGGATGCCGTTTTAAGGATCGCTGCCCGTTCCGTTTCAATAAATGTGATGAAGAACCCCCGGTGATCACTAAAGAAGGCCGTCTGGTGAAATGCTGGTTACACGCTTAAAGGAGAAGAAGAATGACAGAATCATTGACTCCGGAGACAGCGGCCGAAATGCCTGTGGCAACCGACATCTCCACCGGTACAAATGAAAAAATATTGCTCTCTGTAAAAGATCTTCGAGTGTGGTTCGAGTTGCGCCGCTTCGGATTTGGCCATGCCGGTTACGTGCATGCAGTCGATGGAGTAAGCTTCGACTTGTATGACGGTGAAGCCATCGCCATCGTTGGCGAAAGCGGCTGCGGCAAATCAAGCTTGATGAAGACCATCCTGGGGCTCAACAAGATTACGAAAGGTTCGATCGAATTCAAGGGCGAAAACCTGGCGGGCATGAACAGTTCTGCATTGCACAACTATCGCTCCAAGGTTGGCTATGTCCAACAGGATCCCTATGGCGCAATGGCTCCTTTCATGACGGTCAGCAAGATCCTGGATGAGCCACTAAAGATCAATACCCGGATGAATCCCGCGGAACGGCTCAAACGGATCGAGCAGGCGCTGACCGAGGTTAAGGTCACCCCCGTGCTGGACTTCCTGCCGAAGTTCCCGCACATGCTCAGTGGTGGACAGCAGCAGCGCATGGTCATTGCCCGCGCGATGATTCTGGACCCGCAGTTGATGGTCGCCGACGAGCCCGTTTCGATGCTTGACGCTTCGGTGCGTGTCGAAATCCTCAAACTGCTTCGTGCACTACAGGAACGCCACAAGCTGGCGGTGATCTACATTACCCACGACCTTTCCACCGTGCGATACTTCTCGCGCCGTATCTTCGTAATGTACGCGGGGCAGATCATCGAAAAAGCCAAAGCGGACGATCTTCTGAATAATCCGAAGCATCCCTATACAAACGCATTGCTAACAGGCACTTCGGAACCGGATGCAAACAACGCCAACAGCTACAAGAATGTTCCCCCAGGCGAACCGCCGAACCTGATCAAGCCGCCTGCGGGTTGCCGCTTCCACCCGCGCTGCCCCTTTATTATGAAAGGGCTCTGCGACGTGGAGGAACCACCGAATTTCCACATCGAAGACGAACACGAGGCCGCCTGCTGGTTATTCAAGTAACGAGGAATGAATGAGCGATAAGCAAGCACGCAGTCTGATGTACATCGGTGCGGGATTAATGATTTCAGGAGTCGCATTGCCTTTTCTGATGGTCATTAAGATCCTCACATCGACATTGTTTCTGAACTTTTTTAGCTACACGATACAGATCCTGGGTCTTGTTTTGGGGATGATCGGGCTGGTGAACCTCGCGGTCCACCGCAAAAAGTGATCCTCTTCCCAGGCGAATCAAACTCAAGTTCGAGATGTCCGCAGCTAACGGACATCTCGTGTTTTGAGGGGGCAGGAGCCCGGCGCCCCCACCCTTTGTTTACTCGAATTTATGTGTTAAAATCATTCCGCTAGACGGGAACCCTTTGGGGCATGGTGCAACGGCAGCACACCAGACTTTGGATCTGTGGATCTTGGTTCGAATCCAGGTGCCCCAGCCTGCAAGACATGTTAGAAAAATCGATCGAGACCGCCTTGGCGGTTAGCACCGATATTTTGAACGAGCAGTGCGCAGGTGATTCAGCCACACCGATGCGCAACGCTCGTATTTGTTTTTAACCTGAACCAGAGAAATCTGTGCCATAATACGGATACAGGAGCCATGTATGAAAATCTCAACCATCATTCTCGCTGCAGGCCAGGGGACTCGTATGGTTTCCGCTTTGCCCAAGGTGCTGCATAAGCTTAATGGCAGAGAACTCGTGCGCTATTCCATCGAAACGGCCCGCTCGGTTGGCTCCGACAAACCTGTGCTCATTGTCAGCCCCAATGCCGAACTAATCCGCGCAACGGTAGGCGAACAGGCCCTATATGCTGTGCAGGAAAAGCAGCTTGGCACAGCGAATGCCGTGATGGCTGCTCAGCCGCTCCTGGAGGGTAAGGCTGACCTGGTGCTCGTGATTAATGCCGACATGCCATTGCTGACTGCATCCACATTGGCAGCTTTGATCGAAACGCAAAAGTCCAACCCCGGCCCATTGACCATGGCCATTATCATTTCAGACAATCCACGCGGCTTCGGACGCGTGATACGCTCGGGAGATGGCAAGGTGCAGCGAATCGTAGAAGAAGCACAGGCAACGCATGAACAACTCAAGATTCATGAACTCAACGTGGGCGCCTATTGCTTCTCCGGTGCGTGGCTGTGGAATGCTCTGAAAGAGATCAAGCTCTCGCCCAGGGGCGAGTATTACCTGACGGACATTGTGGAAATTGCCGGGAAGGCGGGCGAATCCATTGCTTCTATAACGCTGGATGATGAAGATGAGGCCATGGGCATCAACAACCGCAAACACCTGGCAGAAGCTGAGGCTGTGATGCACCGGCGGATCAACGAAAAATGGATGCTTGCCGGAGTGACCATGCTCGATCCAAACCTGGTTTATATAGAAGAAGGGGTGAAGATCGGCAGGGATACCCTGCTCATGCCCAATACATATCTGCGTGGGAATGTGCAGGTTGGTGAAGGCTGCCGCATCGGGCCAAACACCATCATCGAGAACTCCAGCATCGGCAACAATTGCAGCCTGCTTGCCTCTGTCATCGAAGGGGCGATCGTGGAAGACGGCGTCAGTATGGGGCCGTTCTGCCACCTGCGCAAGGGAGCGCATTTGCGTAAGGGTGTGCACATGGGTAATTTCGGCGAAGTCAAAGATTCGACGCTTGGGCCGGGCACCAAGATGGGTCATTTCTCCTACATCGGCAACGCCGAAATTGGTGAAAACGTCAACATCGGTGCGGGGACGATCACCTGCAACTTCGACGGCGTGCACAAGAATCCAACGGTCATTGGCGACGATGTTTTCATCGGCAGCGACACGATGCTTGTAGCGCCGGTCAAAATCGGCAAGGGAGCGAAAACTGGGGCAGGTGCAGTGGTTCGCGAAGATGTTGCCGATGGCGACGTGGTGGTTGGTGTGCCTGCGCATTCGATCAGAAAGAAGAAACAAACGTGAGCACTCTCAATTGGCTTCTGCTGGTCTTCCTGATCCTCCTGGATCTGTTTTTCTCGTTGATTCGGGCGGCATTGGTGAATGCCCGCCTAACGCAACTCATGGGAATGCCCGACCATATGCAGAAGCGAGTTCAATCGACCCTCAAGCTGGTCGAAAAGCCCGAGCTTCGCGCTTCGCTGCGCATCCTCACAGGTATCAGCCACGTGCTTGTGGTGACTACTTTCCTATGGATGATCTTGTTCATCTACAGAGACAAAATCGACCTTGCAGGAGCGATCGGAATCGCCATTCTCGTTCTGCTTGTGGTTTATCTGATCGATTTCTCATTCGAACGCCTGCCGCTTAAGAACCCTGAAGCCTGGGCGATCACTTTGACGCCAATCGCCGCATCGTTAACCTTTATTCTCCAGCCACTCACCTGGATTCTCATGGAATTGCAGGGCACGCGAGGTCAGTCCGAGCGCAGCCTTGGCGCGGTGACCGAAGACGAGCTCAAAACCTGGGTCGAAGTGGGCCAGCCCGAAGGCGGGCTAGAAAAAGACGAGCGCCGCATGATCTACTCGATCTTCCAGTTTGGCGACACGCTGGCTCGGGAGATCATGGTTCCCCGCATCGATGTGCTCGCCATGGATGTCAACACCAACCTCGACAAAGCTGCCACCATGATCGTCGAATCGGGCCATTCACGTGTGCCCGTCTATGAAGAGACCATCGATAACGTGATCGGCTTGCTCTATGCCAAAGACCTGCTCAAGCTCAGCACCGAGAGCGGCGGCGAAAAGGTCATCCGTAATTACCTGCGCCCCCCCTACTTCGTCCCTGAGTCGAAGAAGGTCGACGATCTTCTGGCAGAGATGCAGGGCAAGGGGGTTCACCTGGCGATCGTTGTGGATGAATATGGCGGCATGGCGGGGATCGTTACGCTCGAAGATATCGTCGAAGAGATTGTCGGCGAGATCCGCGACGAGTACGATCAGCAGGAAGAATTGCTGGTGCAGCAAATCTCGGAAGATGAATATGTTTTCAACGGCCGCGTTTCGCTGGATGATTTCAACGATGCGCTGGGCACTCACCTTGAAGATGAGAGCGCCGATACCCTGGGCGGCTATATATATGGAGAACTCGGCAGGGTTCCGGTGGCAGGCGAGACTTTACAGGTGGAGAACTGGGTGTTGACCGTGGAAGAAGTGCGCAGCCGGCGGATCGTACGCATCCGCTGCAAACGCGGCGAGCTTCCACATGAAGCGGAGGAACACGTTGGATCTGAACCCGAAAACGAGGGATGAACTGATCAAGAAGGCGATCGAAGTTCGCTCGCTTACCTATTCCCCTTACTCGCATTATGCCGTTGGAGCCGCCTTGCTCACTGAATCGGGAAAAGTCTATACCGGTATCAATATCGAGAATTCGGCATACCCCACGTCCATATGTGCAGAACGGGTTGCTGTCTTTAAGGCGGTCTCTGAAGGTGAACGGGCTTTTATTGCCATCGCCGTCGCCACGGATAACGGGGGTAGTCCTTGCGGGTCTTGCCGCCAGGTGATGTCGGAGTTCTCGCCTTCGATGCAAATTATCGATGTCGATGGCGCAGGGATTGTGCATCTGGATGCTCCGCTCGATGATCTGCTTCCCCATGCATTCAGGCCGGAAGATTTGGAGTAAAAATCACGCCGGCGAAAGCAGCCTATGGCCAAGACTGAAAGATCCATTCGCGTTGATTCGGTCGTCCTGCGCCATTCCGATTACGGCGAGGCCGACCGCCTGCTCACACTCTACACCCGCGAGCAGGGAAAGCTGCGCGCGATTGCCAAGGGAGTGCGCAAGATTCAGTCGCGCAAGGCAGGCCATCTCGAGCCGTTCACCCGCGTGACCTTGATGCTCGCCAGGGGGCATGACCTTTGGATCGTCACCCAGGCCGAGACGATCGATGCCTTCCAGCCGCTGCGCGAAGAATTGGACAGCATGAGCCAGGCGGCCTATGTGGTGGAGTTGCTCGAACGCTTCAGCTATGAAGAAGGAGCAAATCGGGAGCTCTTCGACCTGCTGGTAAACACCCTCGAACGCCTGGTTGCTGAGAAAGACCCGTTTGTCCCTGTGCGGTACTACGAAATGCGCCTTTTGGATTTGCTTGGTTTCAGACCGCTGCTCTTCGAGTGTGCGGCATGCGGCAAGCCGATCCTGCCCGAAGACCAGTACTTCTCGGCTGAGCTGGGCGGCATCCTCTGCCCGGCGGACGGGATGCAAAAGAACCTGGTCAGGCCGGTGAGCATGGAGGCGCTCAGGTATCTGCGGCACTTTCAGCGCAGCAGCTATGCGCAGGCAAGGGCGGCAGACCCCACGCCAGCCGTCCGCCAGGAAATCGAAGCGCTGATGAACCATTACCTCACCTATTTGCTCGAACGCCAGTTGAATACCCCTGAATTCATCAAGCAAATTCGAAGATAAAACGCAGGCTGGCCAAAGCACCGCTGCCGGCCTGCCCTCGCATTCACGGGTATAATAAATGCCTGACCATATTCCCATCCATGTGGAGCGGATGAATGAACCAATCTCTCGACTTTCAAGACGTAATCATGACCCTGCAGCGTTTTTGGGCTGACCAGGGCTGCCTGATCTGGCAGCCGTATTACACCCAGGTCGGCGCAGGCACAATGAACCCCGCCACCTTTTTGCGCGTGTTGGGCCCCGAACCCTGGAACGTGGCTTACGTCGAGCCTTCCGTCCGGCCGGACGACGGGCGCTATGGCGAGAATCCAAACCGCTTCCAACAGCACTACCAGTTTCAGGTCATCCTCAAGCCGGATCCCGGCAACCCGCAGGAGCTTTATCTCAAATCGCTCGAAGCGCTCGGCGTCGACCCGCGCAGGCACGATATCCGCTTCGTGGAAGACAACTGGGAGTCTCCTGCTTTGGGCGCCTGGGGCCTGGGGTGGGAAGTGTGGCTGGACGGGCAGGAGATCACCCAATTTACTTACTTCCAACAGGCCGGCGGGCTGACCGTCGACCCGGTTGCTGTCGAAATTACTTACGGCCTCGAGCGCATTACCATGCCGTTGCAGCATGCCCACCATTTCCGCGATATGCGCTG
The DNA here is from genome assembly GCA_021779955.1 of Chloroflexota bacterium. Classification (GTDB taxonomy): domain Bacteria; phylum Chloroflexota; class Anaerolineae; order Anaerolineales; family Anaerolineaceae; genus UBA6107. Next base: position 43,462 of record JAJXZS010000050.1, read on the forward strand.
GAACAAGACGCATACTGCCGGCGATGTGAACTACCAGGGTGAAGTCGAACACAGCAAGTATTATTTCGAAATCGCGGATGTGGACAGGCAGCGCCAGCTTTATAAACTATACGAACAGGAAGCGGAAGAAGCGCTCAAGCACGGCCTGGTTCTCCCCGCCCACGATTACATTCTCAAGCTCTCGCATACCTTCAACATTTTGGATACCCGCGGCGCTGTTGGCGTGACCGAACGCCAGGCGATGTTCGGCCGCATGCGTGAACTGGCGCACCGCAATGCTGAAGCTTACGTGGCGCAGCGCCAGGCGCTCGAATATCCCTGGCTCAATGATTCCACAATATTGGCGGGCGCTGCGAGACCGGCGGCCAAAGCAGTCGCCCCGTTAAAGTTGCCTGTCGGACCCGCCCCATTGCTGCTTGAGATCGGCACCGAGGAGCTTCCTGCTGCGGACCTTGAATCCGCGCTCGATCAACTCGCGAAGGCCGTCCCGGCATTGCTGGATGAGCTGCGGCTCGCGCATGGCAAGGTGACCGTGCAGGGCACCCCCCGACGCCTGGTGGCGATGGTGGAAGACCTCGCCGACCGCCAGCAGGACCGCACCACAGTGGTCAAAGGGCCGCCGGCCAGCCGCGCTTTCGACGCTGCCGGGGTACCCACCCGCGCAGCCGAGGGTTTTGCCCAAAGCAAAGGGCTGAGCGCCAAGGACCTGCAAGTCAAAGAAATAGATGGCGGCCAGTATGTGGTAGCCATGGTCAACGAAGCGAGCAATCCTGCATACGATGTGCTCCTTCAGGCGCTGCCAGGGCTGGTGTCCGGTATCAAATTCGACAAATCCATGCGTTGGAATTCCACCAACGTTGCCTTCTCGCGCCCGGTGCGCTGGCTGCTTGCCATGCTTGGCGGCGCTGCCATCCCCTTCGAATATGCCGGTCTGACGGCAAACAGCACCACGCGCGGGCTGCGCTTCCTCGAACCCGCGGAGATTTCTGTACATTCCGGCGCTGAATACCTGGCAGCCCTCGAAAAGCAGGGCATCGTGCTCGATCCCGGGACACGCAAGGACATGATCCGCGGGCAGGTTCGCAAATTGATGCTCGAAGTGGGAGGAAGCGACAAGGTGGACGAAGACCTGTTGGATGAGGTGACCCAACTGGTTGAAGCGCCAACCGCTCTGCGAGGTTCCTTCGGCGAAGAGCATCTGCGCCTGCCGCCCGAAGTGCTGATTTCGGTGATGAAAAAGCACCAGCGCTATTTTCCCGTGCAAACGCCCGAAGGCACGCTGCTGCCTTATTTCATCGCTGTGCGCAACGGTGATGAGAACGGATTGGAAGACGTGCGCGACGGCAATGAGCAGGTCATCCGCGCTCGCTTTGCCGATGCCAGCTTCTTTATCAACGAAGACCTCAAACACAAACTCAGCGATCAACTCAGCCGCCTGGGCACGCTGACCTTCCAGTTCAAACTGGGCTCCATGCTCGACAAGACCCACCGCATCGAAAAGCTGGTGGACGAATTATCCGGGAAGATCGGCCTGGACGCTGCAGAGAAACAAACCGCTCTTCGTGCTGCAGCCCTGTGTAAAGCGGACCTGGTGACTCACATGGTCATCGAGATGACTTCGCTGCAAGGGGTGATGGGCCGCTACTACGCGCGCTACTCTGGTGAATCCGATAAGGTTGCGCAGGCGATCTACGATCATTATCTCCCGCGCTTCACAGGTGACGCTTCGGCATCGAACAAGATCGGGCTGGTGGTTGGCCTGGCTGACCGCCTCGATTCGCTCGCGGGGCTCTTCGCGGCGGGCCTTGCGCCATCGGGCACCAAGGATCCGTTTGCCCAACGCCGGGCTGCCCTGGGTCTTGTGCAGAGCCTGACTGCTTTCGACCTCGATTTCGATCTCGCTGAAGGACTGGCGTTGGCAAGCGCCAATCTGCCCATCTCCTCCGATGAAGCCGTGCAAAAGAGCTGCCTGGAGTTTATCATCGGGCGCGAGCGGAGCAGCCTTACCGATCAGGGATTCCGCTACGACATCGTGGATGCTGTTTTGGCTGCCCAGGGACAAAATCCTGCAGGCGTCATGCGCGCCGTGCGTGAACTGGGTAATTGGGTGGCGCGGCCTGATTGGAATCTCATCCTCCCTGCGTATTCGCGCTGTGTGCGCATTACCCGTGACCAGAAGAGCCGCTATACGATCGACCCCACTGCCTTCGAGGAACCGGCCGAGCTCGATCTCTACGCTTCATTACAGCAGCTTGAAAAAACCGGGCGCCGTGCCGGGTCTGTGGACGATCTGTTGAACGCCTTCACGCCTGTCATCCCGGTGATCAATGCCTTCTTTGACAAAGTGCTGGTGATGGATGAAGACGCTGCCGTGCGGGCAAACCGCCTGGGAATTTTGCAGCATATCAGTGGGCTGGCAGATGGCATCGCCGATTTCTCCAAACTGGAAGGATTTTAATCCGATTTCCTCGAAGGCTCCATTTGGTAATCAACTTGACTGGATTTCCTGATTTATATACACTTATCCCACGTCAGTGGGAGTTGGTTCCAGGAAAAGAGTCAGATGACCGCCATCGATGACATAAAAGCCCGTATCGATATCGTCGATCTCGTTTCCGAATCGGTGAAGTTGCGCCGTTCCGGCAGGAGCTATACGGGATTTTGCCCCTTCCATCAAAACACCAAAACCCCTGCTTTCGCTGTCTTTCCCGAATCGGGCACATGGCGCTGCTTTGGGCAGTGCAACGAGGGCGGCGACATTTTCAAATTTGTGATGAAAAAAGAGGGCTGGGACTTCAGCGAGACGTTGAAATACCTTGCCCAACGCGCTGGCGTGACGCTTGTACCGCAGACCCCCGAGCGCCAGGCTGCCGAAGAGGAATACAGCCACCTGCGGACGCTGCTCGAAGAGGCAGCCGCATTCTATGCCTATCATTTGCTGCAAGACCCGGCGGGCAGGGAAGCCCTGGCTTATCTGCAGAAGCGCGGCGTCAACCAGGAAAGCATTGCCGGTTTCGGCCTTGGTTATGCTCCCGACAGCTATGAGGCATGTCTCACCCATTTCAGCGCGAAGAATTATTCGGCCGCAGAACTGGCGCAAGTTGGCCTGGTCAACGAACGGGACAGCGGCGGCTACTACGACAAATTCCGCAACCGCATCATGTTTCCCATCCGCGACGCGGCAGGCAAGATGGCCGGTTTTGGAGCGCGTATCCTGGACCCGAACGACCAGCCGAAGTTCCTCAATTCCCCCCAAACGGTCCTCTTTGATAAGAGCCACCTGCTGTACGGGCTCGACCAGGCGCGTAAAGCCATACGCGACGAAGATCAGGTGGTCATCGTTGAAGGCTACCTGGATGTGATTGCACTGCACCAGTGCGGGTTCAAGAACACCGTTTCACCCATGGGCACTGCGTTGAATGAAGACCAGCTTCGCTTTCTGAAGAAATACTCAAGGCGCATGGTTCTTGCCCTCGACGCCGATGCCGCTGGAGAAAAGGCCACCCTGCGCGGCTTGGAAATGGCCCGCCAGGCGCTCGATCGCAGTGATGAGATCGGCTTCGACGCGCACGGCCTGTTACGACATGAAGCGCGCCTGCAGGCTGACGTACGTGTGACGACCCTTCCGGAAGGCAGCGATCCTGACGAGGTGGTGCTCAGCGATCCCCAGAAATGGCGCGATATCCTGGCGGCTGCCCAACCGATTGTGATGCACGTGATGGAGACCCTCGCCAGGGAGAAAGACCTCAACGATCCAAAGGCCAAGTCTGCCATCGCTGCCCAGGTGTTGCCATTGATCGAGGATGTGCCATCGGCAGTTGAGCGCGATACCTATCGCCAGCGCCTGGCGCGGTTGCTCAAGGTGGACGAGAGGTCGCTCGAAGGTCCGCAGAGGGTAACCCAGCGAACATCACGCCGGACTTCCCGCCTGCAACAGCCCCCACAGGAACCTGTCACCTCGAAGCCTGCTGCTGCATCAGAAAAACAATCGCATAAAATGGAAGCTCATTTATTGAATCTATTACTGCGCCAACCGGAAACGGTTTACCAGGTGAATCGAGCGCTGCAAATCGTCAATCTTCATTCCTTCGGTCCGAATGACTTCGAAAACGCAGATCATAATCTGATTGCGCAGCTTGCTTTCGATGGACTATCGCAAGACCACATGGAACCTGTAGATTACGTTCAAACGAAACTCCCCGAAGAACTTGAAGAACGTTTCGAACAGCTGACCGGGCGCCAAAAGCTTGAAAAAGAGATTACCGAAGAGCGGATGGTCGAGGATTTTGTACGCACCGTCGTGAATCTTCGCCTGATCCGCACCAAGGAAAGCCTGAATCAACTGCGCTTCTTCCAGGAGGAAGGTGAACAGGCTGACGAAGACCGAAAATCCATCCAGGAACAGATCTTGCAATTAACTGTATTGCGCAGCCGCCTGGATCAGGCGCTTGGAAAGCCTGTGATAACAGCTTGACATTTTTTGTTTATGGTATAGTTAACCCATGTCTGATCTCCAAAATCCCCAAAAGCCGAAATCAAGACGTAAACCAGCTTCAGCAAAACCTGTCGTTCGCAAAACTGCGAAAAACGTCAAGGCAAAGCGGGCAGTAAGTGCAATTTCCGGCATGGACATTCCGCTCTCTGCGAATGTGAATCTCGAAGACGATTCGCTCATCCGCCAGGAGCCTGACGATTCCGCGTTGGTGCAAACCAGCGGCGAATGGAACGAACTGGCGAATGAAGAGCCATTGGAGATTCTGGAGGATCCATCGATTGCACTTGAACTCTCGGAAGATCCGGTTCGACTTTACCTCAAAGAGATCGGTCAGATCCATCTGCTGGACGCCGACAGCGAATTCCGCCTGGCAGCCAGGATCGAAGCACAGTGCCGGATCGATGCGCTGGAGAGCGGCAACCCTGATGAAGTGAAACGGCCGGGGATTTATAAAGAATTATTCGTTTCGGTCATCGAAGAACTGATCGATGCCTGGAAAAAACTTCAAGAAGATGCCCAGCATCTGGGCCAGGGTGACATCCCCAACCTCGCGCTGACGCTGGCGGAAGCACAACTTCTCAAGCGCCAATGGCAGGCCGATGAACCTTCGTACCTGCGCAATTATCTCGACAATGGCTTGTGGGGTAAAGATTCGAAGTGGGAAGCCGTGGTACGCTTCGCCTTCACCATTTTCCTTGGAATGTACCTGTTGCCCAATGAACTTGCCACTCAATTGCTCGAAGAGTTGAAGAAGACCGACACGCTGCCAGATCTGGATTGGTTTGTCGACAGGCTGTCGCCGGAAGACGAACTTGCTTACGAATTGGATGGCATTCGCCACCGTTCGGAAGAAGCAAACCAGACGCTCATTCGCGCCAACCTCAGGTTGGTGGTCAGCATAGCCAAACGCTATCTGGGAAGAGGCATCTCCTTCCTTGATTTGATCCAGGAGGGCAACCTGGGGCTGCTTCGCGCGGTCTCAAAGTTCGATTCAACGCGTGGATTTAAGTTCAGCACGTACGCCACCTGGTGGATCAGGCAATCCATCAGCCGCTACATTGCAGAACATGCACGCACCATCCGCATCCCCGTCCACCTCTTCGAAGCCATTACCCGCATCATGCGTGTGCAGCGGACGCTCGTTCAGGAATTGGGTAGAGAGCCCACCCTCGAAGAGCTTGCCCTTGAATCTGATTTTCTTTCTTCATCCGACGTGGAATCCATCAAAAGAGCTCGCGAAACCAACCAACCCATCGACCTCGAACTTCAGCGCCGCTGGACCTGGGCAACCATGAAGGTGCAAAAGGTTCTTCAATCTGCCGAAGAGCCGATCTCCCTCGAGCGCCCTGTCGGTGACGAAGAAAGCAGCCAGTTGGGTGATTTCATCGAAGACGACGAAGCCATGGAACCGATGGATGCCGCTGCCCGCGAAATGCTGCGCGAACAGGTGCAGAGCGCGCTTGCAGCGCTGTCTGAACGCGAACGCCAGGTGCTCGAACTGCGGTTTGGACTGATCGATGGCAAGGATCATACTCTCGAAGAAGTAAGCCGCTACTTCAACGTCACCCGCGAACGTATTCGCCAGATCGAAGCAAAAGCCCTGCGCAAATTACGCCATCCAACTCGCAGCCGACACTTGCGCGAATACCTGGGCTGATCGTTAATCTTGCATTTTTACAGAAATGTAATCTGGGGTTGTGCTTGCATCGACTATCCAACCATGATATACTCGGATTGCTAGTCAGTACAGCGTGAATTAAAGGCACGCCTTGAATGATGGGGGGGGAAGGCGGCCAATCACCCCAAAACACGAATAAACATAATCATAAATTGTCATACTTTCCCACGAGGGCGAGGTGGCAAGCAAATAATATTAAACTCATGGAACAATCACAAATGAAAATAAGCGAAATGGAAGTTGCTTCACTGGCAAGCTTGCGAAGCGTGGCAGCGGATATGGGCATTCCCAATGCCAACCGGATGAAAAAAGAGAACCTGATAATCAACATCAGAAAGACCGAAGCGGCCGGTGAAGGCATCGAGGTCAAGGGCGGCGTGCTCGAGATCACCCCTGAAGGCGTCGGTTTTCTGCGTAACAACTATTCGATCGGCCCTGATGATGTATACGTGTCGCAGGCTCAACTCAGGCGTTACGACCTGCGCATGGGCGACTTTGTGATGGGTGTTGTGCGTCCGCCCCGTGATGCAGAGCGCCATTACGGTCTCCTCAAGGTCGAAACCATCAACATGATGACGCCTGAAGAGATCCGCAATCGCAAGAATTTCGAGAACCTGGTTCCCATCTTTCCCGAGAAACGCTTTGACCTCGAAACCGACCGCAGCATCCTTTCCTCCCGGTTGATCAACCTGATCGCGCCAATTGGACGTGGACAGCGCGGTATGATCGTTTCTCCGCCAAAAGCCGGCAAGACTACCATTTTGAAGCAATTGGCAAATTCTATTTCTGCAAACAACCCCGACGTGCACCTTATCATCGCCCTGATTGGCGAGCGCCCTGAGGAAGTCACCGATATGGACCGTTCGGTAGATGCCGAGGTCGTAGCTTCGACATTCGATGAACCGGTCAGTTCTCACGTCCGCACAGCCGAGATCACCCTCGAACGCGCCAAGCGTCTGGTAGAGATCGGCCGGGACGTGGTAATATTGATGGACTCGTTGACTCGCCTTGCGCGAGCCTATAACCTGGTTGTCAACCCATCTGGCCGAACGCTATCCGGCGGTATGGATCCATCGGCGTTGTATCCCCCGAAGAAATTCTTCGGCGCAGCCCGCAATATCGAAGAAGGTGGCTCGTTGACCATCATCGCTACCGCGCTCGTCGAAACCGGCTCCCGCCTGGACGACGTGGTCTATGAAGAGTTCAAAGGCACGGGCAATATGGAGCTTCATCTCTCCCGCCGCCTGCAGGAACGCCGCATCTTCCCGGCCATCGACATGGAACGCTCATCGACACGGCGTGAAGAATTGCTGCTCGGACCGGATATTTTGCAGCGTGTTTGGCTGATGCGCCGTATGTACCTCCAGATGATTGCCACACCCCCCGGCGGCGCCGGCCTGGATCCTTCTGTTGCCACTGAAGCCATCCTGCAGCGTATGATGCGCACCAAGAACAACCAGGAATTCCTCGAGAATTTGACGGAGGATCAGTGAGTTTAGACAAAAAAGCTCCGGAAAAGCAGGCAGAGCCCGAACACAAACCCTCTGGCCGAAAAGGTCAAGCTCTATCCATCCTTTCCTGGGGCGCAACAATTTTACTGGTTGCCATAATGGTTCTCGTGTTGTTCAAAGGCGTTCCATTCGTATCGGCGAACGCCAATGACGTGTCAAAAAAGGACCCCCAGGAATCAGCCACCCTCAGCCCCGAATTGCCTGAATATGTACCCGGCCCTGGCGATGAATTCATGGTTCGTCTCGCCAATCTGGATACGACGATCCCCAAGGATAACCGTACCAGCGCCGTCAAATACATTGTGCAGGAAGGCGACTCCATTTTTTCAATTTCCAAAGAATATAATATCAAGCCCGAAAGCATCCTCTGGGCGAATTACGATTTGCTCAATGACGACCCAACCTTCCTGAGCCCCGGCTGGGAATTGATCATTCCCCCCACCGATGGCATTTATTACAAGTGGAAGGAAGGCGATAAACTCGATGCGATCGCTGGAAAGTACAAGGCGTCCGTTGCCGATATCGTTAGCTGGCCGTCGAATCATCTGGATGTTACCGATCCGGAAATCCAACCCGGCTCGTACGTCATGATCCCTGGCGGTTCACGCGAGATCAAATCGTGGATTGTTCCTGTAGCTTTTTCGCCCCGCTCTGGCGCAAACCGCATCATCGCCGGGCCTGGCGGCTGCCAGGCGCCTTCGACTGGCCTCGTTGGTTCGACAGCGTTTATCTGGCCGACGGCGAATCATTTCCTTTCCGGCTTCGATTTCCTCCCTTACCACCTTGGGATCGATATCGCCGCAGCAACAGGCACGCCTGTCTATGCTTCGGACTCGGGCACAGTTGTCTACGCAGGCTGGATCGACGGCGGTTATGGCAATCTCGTCGAGATCGATCACAACAACGGCTACTCAACGCTTTACGGCCACCTTTCCGCCATCTACGTTACCTGCGGGCAGAACATCTACCAGGGCACTCCCATAGGAGCAGCCGGCTCGACCGGCCGTTCGACAGGCGCCCATCTGCACTTCGAGGTCCGTTACTTCAATTCGTTCATCAATCCCTGGCAGGTGCTGGGATACTAGATCTGGACGCAGCAAAATCCGCCGGAATATCCGGCGGATTTTTTATTTCCGATATGGTCGGATCGGTCGAAACGCAAAGAAATCCCCGTAGGGGAGGGTCTCGTCGAAGTTTTGCATTCTGTTGGATCGATCTACTCACACAGGCAAACCCCGTAAGGGAGGGTCTACGATGAATGAACTTGCGCTCGTCCAAGCTGCGAGACCCTCCCGCCTGGTAAAGACGCTCGTTCTTCATAGACCCTCCGTCCTCATAGATCCTCCGTTCGGAGGATCGGTCAGGGGATATGGCGTTTGAATGACACGGGAGGGTCTCGTCGAACTCAACCCGCGATGCTGTTTCAGAGCAGACCCTCCCTTACATGGTGACCCCTACGGGACGAGCAATAGGGGCTCAGCGTCGCTGTGCCCCTGCCAATCTCTACCCTACACTCTCTATTCTCCAGTTTCTTTACAACATACTGTCCGGGTCGACCGTGATCTCCACATCCACGCCGTGAGGCTGCCACTCCGCAAGCGGCCTGCCTGTGAACATCTTGCGCGGGTCCGGTCCCCTGGCAATGACCATCCACCTGTACACACCGTTCATCCGCGAATAAAAGCAAGGCACCGGCCCGATCAGCGAAGTCGATGTCATGCCCAGTTCTTCGATCCACTTTTCGAACAACTGCGCGCTTCTTTGCGCCGCGTTTTCAGCCTCCTCTTCCTTCCGGCTGCGGAATTCGATTTTGACCATCCTGGAATAAGGCGGGTAACCTGCCTGCTTACGCAGTACCAGCTCCTGCGCCGTAAAACTCTCCAAATCGTGATTGGCGGCAGCCTGGATGGCGTAATTCTCAGGATGAAAAGTCTGAAAAACCACCTTTCCTCCCAGGGGACTCCTGCCTGCCCGCCCTGCCAGTTGAGTCAGAAGCTGAAATGTCCGTTCAGGCGCCCGAAAGTCCGGCAGGTTGAGGCTGACATCCGCCAGCACAGCCCCCACGAGTGTCACCAGCGGCAGATCGAGCCCCTTGGCCAGCATTTGGGTGCCGATGAGGATATCTGCCCTGTGGCTGATGAAATGATCCATGATCAGGTCGTGCGCGCCTTTGAGGCGGGCAGTCTCCGAGTCCCAGCGCAGCACGTTTGCCCCGGGGAACTGCGCTACCACCATTTTCTCGAGGCTTTCGGTGCCCAACCCGAACTGCCGAATGTTGACGCTCCCGCAAACGGGGCAGACTGTTGGCATATTACGCCGGTAGTTGCAGATGTGGCAGACCAGCTTGCCGATATCTGCGTGGAAGGTGAGCGGCGAGTCGCAGCGCGGGCAGCGCAGCGTCGTGCCGCAATCGCGGCAGAATACGTGCGACGCGCTTCCGCGCCGGTTGAGGAAGAGAATCGCCTGCTGTTTCCTTTCCAGCGTCTCGTGCAGGTTCTCGGTCAGAAGCCTGCTCAGTGCCGACCGGTTGCCCGCCTTCAGTTCCTGGCGCATATCGACGATCGTAACAGGTGGAAGGGGCAGCGACTCGAGCGAGTCATCTCCCATCGCCAGATTTGTTCCGCCTTGTTCGATCATCACATTGCGGTGGGCAAAGATGCGTTTGGGCAATGCCAGGCGGTTCCACTCATTTCGATCGGCGCGGTATTGAAGCTCGACATCCGGCGTTGCTGAGCCGAGCATGATCACCGAATCCGTCAGCCTTGCGTACTCGAGCGCCGTATCGATGGAATTGTAGAAGGGGTGAAATTCAGCCTGGTGATAAGAACCGTCGTGGCACTCGTCGATGACGATCAGGCCAAGCTTGCCGAACGGCGAGAAAAGCGCGCTGCGTGGACCCACGACCACCCGCAATTCACCCGACCTCACCCTGCGCCAGGTATCGTAGCGCTCGCCCGGAGAGAGCTTTGAATGCACCAGTCCCACCTTACCGGGGAAGCGCGAATAGAACCGCCGCACGGTCTGCGGGGTCAGTGAAATCTCGGGCACCATGATCAGCGCCTGCCGGCCCTGGTCGAGCGTTGCCTGCACGGAACGCAGGTAGATTTCGGTCTTGCCCGATCCCGTCACGCCTGTGATCAGGTTCGGTCGACGCGCCTCCTGCCCTTCGATTTGCACCCGGATGCGCTGCCACAGCGCATTTTGATCAGGGGTTAGCTCGGGCGGTACGGTCAGCACGGGATTGATGTGCTCCAGCGGGTCGCGCCAGATTTCAGTCTCGCCAAGCACGATCAGGTCTCGATCGGCCAGCCAATGCAGATCGGACATATCGGTTCCGGTCTCTGCATAGACGAAACTGGCATTGAGGGGCAGGGCTTCGTCCGCCAGCAAAAGCAGCACTGCCCTTCGCCGTTCCTTTGCGCTGCCCTCCCTCGCGCTTTCCAGGCTCGCCTCGATCTGATCCGGCGCAATGGCCAGGCTGACCGTTCGCACGAATTTGGGCCGCACCCTTCGGGGCAGCAAGATAGGCAGGGAAGACACGATGAGTTGGCGCTGCAGCGCTAGCAGGCTGGCCCGCCAGTTGACGTGCGGAATGGCGCTGTCCACCTGCCCGCCGCGCAGTTCACCCCGTTTCTGCAGCAGCCTCACCAGGCGCTGCTGGGTGGGAGTGAGTTTGGAAATGTCTTCGGGTTCTTTGATCAGCTTGAGCAGGATATCGGTATGCTGGCTGATGCCAGGCGGGAGCATCGCGTCCATGCAGGCTGATACTGTCTCAAGGTTCTCTTTCGCCAGCCAATGGGCGAGCTCAATTTGCGTTCGAGTGACCGCGGGGACATCGTCGACCAGCGCCTGGATGGATTTTGTCTTTGCCACGCTTGGCTCATCGAGCAATTCGATCACTACGCCTTGCGCAGTCTGCGCGCCCAGCGGGACGATCACCAGCGATCCGGGCTGCAAGCGTCCTTTGAGATCGTCCGGGACGGAGTAGTCGTAGGCTTGCACAAGCTGGGCGATGTTGACCGAGACCCTGGCGAATTCTGACATGATCTGTGCTGACCTCAACCCCGGGTGATCACTGCCGCCCCATACCCCACAACACTGGACGTGTCGTGAGTACTGTCGGCAGAAGTGGAATGATGCAGCAGATGGACGTGATTTGCGCCGAGCGCTTTTGCCGCAGTGAGCACCGTTGCCACCGCTCCGGCGCCGCAGGCAAAACCGGTTCCGGCTTTCTCAGTGCGCAGCACGCCCTCGGGCGAGAAAGCCTCGATCTGCGCCAGCATCTCGTGATCGAGGATTCTGGCCTCGTGTTCGTTGTAAAAGTGAGAAAGGTCGGTGCTGGCAACGAGCAGGGCGTTCTTACCCTTGAGCACGTGCGCCAGGGCTTCACCCACCTGGAAGATCGCCTTTTCTGCCTCGGTGCGTATCATCAAGGGGATCAACTTGAATTCGCCCTTAAGCGCGACCTGCAGGAAGGGGAGTTGAATTTCGAGCGAATGCTCGTTGTCATTCGAAATTTCCGTCAGCGTCAGCCCGCTGCTTGAAAATAACGTGTCCTTGAGAAACTGAAGCTCCTGCGCGTCGATCGGCACTTTGCCAAGCGGAGTGTTGTAGGCAGTGTGGGCAGAAGTGAGCAATTCGGCCGGGTGGAACATGTGCAGTGGAGAAACAACCGCACAGATGTCATAGCTCTTGCCCATCACACAGCGATACCCGTAGCCGGCCGTCGCGCCGGAATAGCGGTAGCCTGCGTGAGGAACGATCACGCCAACGACTTCCTCCGTCAGCGTGCAAGGGCTCGCTTCGGCGAGAAATAGGTTGATCTCTTTACGCAGTACTTCCGGGTCACCCGAATACCAGGTGCCGGCGATTGGAGAGGGACGAACCGGGGTAACCATGTGTGCCATATTCTCCTGCCTGATCACCCTTATTATACAGTTCGCACCCCTTCAATGGGCAGCAGTTTATGGGGTGCTGGAATGAAAAGCAGATCGCCAAAATGTGATATTGAAAATGCTCAGCGGTTTGTCATAAGGCTTGTCCGCGCGAATCCCCTAACATGGCATGTCCGCATTGATTACCTTCAATGTATAGGTGTCTCCAGATTTGAACAATGCTCCATAGAATGCCGTGTATTCATGAAATTCATCAATTATGGTTCCGCCCCCTGCTGTCCAGTTGCTTTGATCGCAGTATTTGTTGCCACAAAGCAGCGGATCGACTGTTTCGATGTTGACTCCGATATCCAGGATGAACACAGCCCCCAGTTTTTGAGGACAGGCTGCCAGGAACGAAGGGTTATAGACCTGTGTGAATTCATAGCTCCTTAATCGCCAGTGAGCATCTATCTCTTCATCTGTGAGTTTATCCAGCCAGAGAGATAGCAGAGTTTTGGCGATCTCCTCATTTGATCCGGCATCTTTGATTTCGAGTGAGAGTTCTTGATCGTACGGGCTGTACTGTGTCGGCACGGCGCTTGCATGGAAGATGGTTTGGGTCAAGGTCGGTTCAGAAGGCGTCAAAGAAGGTGTTGGAGAAAGGGTTTCTGTTTGTGTTTGCGTCTCAATTGATGGCGGCGGTTCGAGTGTGCTCGGTAAACCAGGCATGCAGCTCGAAACCAGGATGGACAGTGTCAGAATCACTAGCAATGGACTTTGATGAGTTCTCGACTTCATTTTGCTCCTCCCTGGTCTTCTCTACCCGAAATAAGAACCCTTAAACGTCGTAAGTTGGATCGAGCAGAAGAGAGATTGTGAAAATATAGAGGCGATTGATCTCGAGCAGACTGTTTCCCCCTCAAAAATGCTGTTATTACCACGAATTACCCACCGAGTAGTATAACTATAACATCAATTTCTGAGATGTTACAATCTCATTCAAATAAAAGAGCGCCAGTAGATACTGGCGCTCAATAGTAAAAATTCTGAATTAGTGCAGGAAGTCCCAGGGGTTGACGGGGCCGCCCGTGGTGCTGCGCAGCTCGAAGTGCAGATGTGGGCCCGTGGAGTTACCGGTACTGCCCATCAAGCCGATGACGTCGCCCTGGTAGACATAGCCGCCGCACTCGTAGTTGCGCTGGCTGAGGTGGGCGTAGACGGATTGCCAACCGTCGCCGTGATCCACGACGATGAGCTCACCGTAGCCGTTGTTGTTCCAGCCGGAGTACACCACCACGCCTGCGTCCACAGCGTAAATGGGATTGCCCAAATGCCCCGCAAAGTCGAGGCCGCGGTGGATGGTGGTATAGTCGTAGCCGGAGAGGTAATGCTCGGTGGTCGGCCAGACGAACGTGCCGTCGCCGACAGGGCCTTCCATGGTTGCGCCGCAGTAGCCAGGGCCGCGAATGGCCGATTGGGCTTCAGAGGTACGCGCGATATGTGGCAGCCAGTCGGTGAATTCGGCAACGCCGCCGGGGATGAAGAGCTGTGTGCCTGCCGGGATATTGGGGTAGGAATAGTCGCCGATGGTGGCCCGGTCGAGATTGTTCCCCTTCCAATCGATAATGGTATCCACGCTGACCTTATAGTAGCTGGCCACTCCGTTCAGTCCGTCGCCGGTATTCCACTGGTAGATAGCGCCGTCCATGGGTGGGATGTTGATCACCACTCCGGGGATCAGGTTATCCGGGTTATCGCCGAGGATGTACTTGTTGCTCCAGAACAGAGATTCCGGTTTGAGGCCGTACTTGTCCGCGATATCGAACAGGGTATCACCCGTGACCACAGTATAGGGCATGATCGCGTCGCGCGGGTGATTCGGCAGGGTGGTATGCAGGTTGGTCAAACGGGTGACCCCGGCATAGGCGGCAGTCTGGGCAATGTTTGGCTCGGATGTCGGCAGGGTTACCGGCTGAGTGGGTGTGAGGGTGTTCGAGGAATTGGCTTGGGTCGGATGTGAGCTCTTCAGGAAAAATGAACTCATGATCCAAACAACGACCATAATCAGTATGATCGATGCAATTCCGGTTCCGATGCGCAGTGTGGTTTCACCCAACCCCATTTCCAATAAACGCCCCCAGATTTGGCGCACCTTGCTCTGCGAGGTTGGATTATTTTTGGCTTCAGTGCTTTCGTTCGAACGATCTTCCCCCACATCCTGGTCAGAATGTGTCGGTGGGATTTGATCCATATTGTTTGTTTGCTCCGTGTCAAAAATCATAACAGAAAGAGAAATTTCGGTCAAGCACCGCAAATACAGGCTAACAGGTCATTTGTCAAGCGATATTCGTGAATTGTTTGTGTTAAAATTGAACCATCTTATCTGAACCAGAGGTGTACGATGAGCGATTCTGTTTTGGTTGCGGTTGCCTGGCCTTACGCGAATGCCGAAATCCATGTCGGCAATCTTACCGGCTCATACCTGCCGGCGGATATTTTTGCTCGCTATCAAAGGTTACGCGGACGCAAGGTGTTGATGGTCTCGGGTTCAGATTCGCATGGCACGCCCATCACGGTAAGGGCTGACGCCGAACATACTACGCCTTTGGAAGTCTATCAACGCTATCATAACGGTTTTCTTCAACTTTTTCAACAGTTGGGTTTGACCTATGACCTGTTCACCTCGACGCAGACCGCAAATCACTGGAATATCTCGCAGAAGATGTTCCTTGCTTTGAAGCAAAACGGTTTCCTATATAAGGAAAGCCAGCCCCAGTGGTTCGCCCCCAGCCAGGGAAGGTTCCTTCCGGACCGCTACGTGGAAGGCACCTGCTACATCTGCGGATATACCAACGCGCGCAGCGATCAGTGCGACAATTGCGGTAATCTGCTCGATCCGGCGCTGTTGATCAACCCCCGCTCGAAGATAGACGGATCGACTCCTGAATTGCGCTCCACCGAGCACTATTTCCTCGACCTGGCCCGTTTGCAGGATGTCGTGGTCGAATTCCTGCACCTGCGCGAATCCTACTGGCGGCCAAATGTACTGCGCCAGTCGCTCAATCAGATCGAGCATGAAGGTCTCCACGGCCGCGCCATCACCCGCGACCTCGATTGGGGCATCCCTCTGCCCAAGGGCGATGCAACTGAGGGCAAGGAGTGGGAAAACAAGCGCCTCTACGTCTGGTTCGAGGCGGTGATCGGATACGTTTCCGCATCGATCGAATGGAGCAAAATTCACGGCGAAGAGGAAGCCTGGCGTGAGTGGTGGCAGAAGCCCGATTCCCGCAGCTATTACTTCATCGGCAAAGACAATATTCCCTTCCACGCCATCATCTGGCCGGCAGAGATCATCGGCGCAGAAAATACGTTCGACCAGCTTCTTGGCAGCCAGAATCCCAGGCGCCTTAATTTGCCGTACGATGTGCCTGCAAACGAGTTTATGAACCTGGAGGGGCAAAAGATTTCGGGCAGCCGCAATTGGGCTGTCTGGGCATCCGATTTTCTCTCGCGCTACGATCCCGATACATTACGCTACTACCTGACGGTTAATATGCCCGAGAGCAAGGATACCGATTGGGATTGGGAAGAGTTCTACCATCGCAATAACGACGAGCTCGTGGCCACCTGGGGCAATTTGGCAAACCGCGTGCTTGCTTTTGCCAACAAACACTGGGAAGGGAAAGTGCCCGAGCCGGGCCCGCTCACCGCTCTCGATGAAGACCTTCTGCGAACCGTCAATGATGGATTCAAGAGCGTTGGAGATGAGCTGGAAGCGGTGCATCTTCGAGCCGCCCTGGCGGAAGCCATGCGTATCGCCTCAGAGGTGAACAAATACCTCGACCAGACCGCGCCGTGGCAGTCGGTGAAAACCAGCAGGCAGGATGCGGCCCGCGCCATCTACACCGCAATCCGGGCCATCGATTCATTGAAGATTCTCTTCTCCCCATTCCTGCCCTTCACCAGCGAGCGCCTGCATGCCATGCTGGGATACACCACACCCCTCTTTGGCAGCCAAAAAGTCAGTGAGCATCAGGATGAGCTTGGCGTACACAGGGTGCTCGAATATGATCCGGCCCCTGCCACAGGTACCTGGGCGCCAGGGAATATCGAACCGGGGCGCGCGCTGGTCAACCCGCTGCCGCTATTCAAGAAGCTCGACGCTTCGATGATCGAAGAGGAACGCGCCAGGCTGGGCGCGCAGAAATAAAGCAATACCGCGAGGCGAAACACCTCGCGGTATTTTTATTCAACGACGGAACAACCGATCCAACCGGGCAGGTTTTCCAGAAGCTGAGTCATCACCTTCCCTGCGCGGATATGAAACGCACCGGGGTCGGCGTAAATCTCCCCGTTTGTGCTGCTGACCAGGTCGCTCACCGCTCTCAAGATCAGGCAGGGCACATTGTTGCGCGAAGCCGTCCAGGCGATGGCGCCGGATTCCCAATCGCAGGCGACCGCCCCGTACTTCTCGATGAGCAGCGGCACCATGGCAGGGTCGATATCCTGGTCGGCAGAGATCAGCTTTCCCATCCGTACGGGCTGAGGGAGCGGATCGCGCAAGAAGGATAAGTCGAGTTTGCAGGAATAATGCCGCAACGCTTCCTCGGCATCTCCCATTCGTTCGTAGATGTCGTAGACCAGCGTTTCCTCTGCGAGTACAACTTCGCCTGTGGCAATCTTGCCTGCGATTCCCCCGCAGGTGCCCAGGTTGGCAATCAACCGTGGGCTGAACGCCTGGATGGCATACTGGGTCGACGCTGCTGCCGAGATCTTGCCCCAGCCGCTCTTCACGAAAATGACCTGCTGATTTGCGATGGCTTGCTTGAAGTATCCGCCAAAAGGGCTATTGGCGATAACCGGGTGATCAAAGAACCCAAGCGCCGTTTGCCACTCTGCGTTGGCCGAGATCAATATCACGATCGGCGATTCACATCTGTCCATGCGCTTCCTCTTCGCTGCTTGTCTCGATGGGAGTAAGCTGGTCGGCGGATTTCCGTTGCCTGGGGTGAACTTGACGAATGATCCTGCGGTGAGTGCGCCGGTGCGGGGCAGCGGGCGCCGGCAGGTGGCTGACAGCTTGCCAGAGTACTTCTGCCACGGTATATGCGGAATTTGGCAGACCGATCGCCCGCGCGTTTTGGGCGCGTCGCTTGTATAGCCCGCCGTCATTCAGCATCCAGTGGCTCAACAGCTCGAGCAACTGCATCGGCGTCTCGGCGATATCGCCAGCGCCGTAGGCGAGCACGTACTCGGCGTTTCCGGTTTCCTGGCCGGGGATCACATCGATCAGGATCATCGGCAGCCCGCAGGCCAGGGATTCGGTGACGATCAGGCCGCCGGCTTTGCAGAGCATGATATCGGACGCATGCATCAACGTGGGCATGTTTTCGACGAAGTTATACAGCTTGACCGGAATGTGCCATTCCATTTCGCTTACGGCCTGGAAGAGGTCGTCGTCTTTGCCTGCCACAACGATCAGCTGCAGCGGGGTGCCAAAATGATTGATCACGTTGAGCGCATCGAGCATATGCTCCACACGCCGGCTGCTTACCGCCAGGATGGTCGTCAGCTCTTTTTCCAGGCCTAATTCCTCGCGAATCTCGCTCTTGGTCCGCGTATCACTTACCACGTCGGGGTGGACCGGAATGCCTGAAATAATGATTTTCTCGGCATGTAAACCGTAATTCATTGCCAGTTCGGCTACGTGCCGGTTGGGCACGAAGAGGCCGGTGACCCGGTTGTTGAACCACATCCTGTGGACGGTCGAAAGATCGGTGATGACAGTGTAGAACGGAATCTTGTGTTTGCGGCGTCCCAGGATGGCAGTCATCGCTGCCTGGTACAGCGGGTAAGTACTGATGATCGCATCCGGCTCCGATTTGCGCAGCAGGTCGCGCATCACGTCAAGCAGCAAGCCCGAGAGGGTCTGTTCCATCAGGTATTTTGGCACAAGCGCGTCGCTGGCTTCGTATCCCAGCTTGTAAAGCTCCGGGAAATTTTTGATCCAGCGGTCATAGTCCGTTTGTGACTCGCGCAAAAAGAAAGGCGATCGTTTATCGTCCAGCGGATTGACAATCTCGGTCTGAACTGAATCGCCATAACGCTCGTTGAGGGCTCTGTCGAGCGCGACGGCGGCGCTGCGGTGCCCAAACCCCGCATCCGCCATCAGGATCAATATCTTTTTCTTGGGTTCCATGGTTTCTCCCCAATCACTCTCAAAATGTCAGGAAGGGCAGCCCGGCCATTGCTCGGATGGAAGGTGCCCCTCGAGGTAATCAGCCACAAGCTGCAGTGCTGCCTGTGCTGAGTCCTCCTTGTTTTTGATTCTGTCGCCTTTCCAGCAGAAATGCCACGCCCATTGACCATCACCTGCGCTCATGCCGACCCAGACGGTGCCTACTGGCTTTTCGGGCATGCCTCCGCCCGGCCCTGCGATACCGCTGATCGAGACCCCGATCACCTTATCGAGCGGAAATCCGCCCGAAAGCGACTTCCGGACGCCTGCTGCCATCTCAAGAACAGTTTGCTTGCTCACTGCTCCATACTGCTGCAGGGTTTCGTGCTTCACTCCCAGGATGGACTCTTTGACTTCATAGGCGTAGGCGGTGACGCTGCCCAGGTAATAATCGGATGATCCGGGAATATTCGTAATGCGGTGTCCCACCAGTCCGCCCGTGCAGGATTCCGCCACCGTCAGGCGCATGCCTTTTTCGCGTAACAGGATGCCAACTTTCTCTTCAAGAAGGATCTCTTTCAAGTCAACTCCGCTGTATTTTTGTCCTTATTATAACCCGGCAGACAAGGCTAATCTGTCCGTGCTAAAATATTCAGTGGTTCCAAATGAACGGAAACGGCGTTGAGCGAAACATAAGCACGCTTGCCGGTATCCGTTGAACCTGGTCCCCGAAGGACCTGGATTGGTGAAAAAGGAATATAAAGAGGCAACGATGAAGATTGGGCTTCAAATCCCTAATTTTACCTGGCCGGGTGGACCGGCGAAGATCGGGCAAACTCTGGTCGAGATCGCCCGTAATGCTGATGAGCACGGCTTTTCAGATATCTGGGTGATGGATCACTTCTTCCAGATCGGCAGCGTTGGCCCCAAAGAAAACGAAATGATGGAAAGCTACTCTACGCTTTCCTTTATCGCAGCCCATACCCGTGCTGCCCGCCTGGGAACCATGGTGACAGGGGTCGTCTACCGTCATCCCGGCATTCTGGTCAAGACGGTCACAACCCTCGATGTGCTCTCGGGCGGCAGAGCCTTCCTCGGAATTGGCGCTGCCTGGAACGAGGTCGAATCGCGCGGGCTGGGTGTGCCTTTCCCGCCTGTCAAGGAGAGGTTCGAACGCCTCGAAGAAACTCTGCAGATCGCGCTGCAGATGTGGTCGGGCAATAACGGTCCTTATAACGGAAAACATTACCAGCTGGCGGAAACACTTTGCATCCCGCAGCCGCTGACGAAGCCTCACCCTCCCATTTTGATCGGAGGCAGCGGCGAGCAGAAGACCCTGCGCCTGGTGGCGAAATATGCCGATGCCTGCAACATCTTCGGAAACCAGGGCATCGAATTCGTCCGCTCGAAGCTCGACGTCTTGAAGCAGCGTTGCGACGAGGTTGGCCGAGATTACAATGCCATCGAAAAAACTGCGCTTGCGACCGTAAATTTGGCCCCCGGGGCGATGAAGACCAACGACGTGATCGAGCTTTGCCGCAGCATGGCTTCGGTAGGCATCCAGCATATGATCTTCAATATGCCAAATGTTCATGAGATCAAACCGCTCGAAACCTTTGGCAAGGAGATTATTCCTGCTGTTTCAGAAATGTAAAACGATCTGTTCGCGTGATGTACTGATCTTCCGCCGCGCTCCAGATGGAAGAACCCGTCAGGTTCAGTGATGCGGGCAAAATCCCTGTTCGCTGAACTTGACGCCCATCAGGAGTCTGATAGAATACATCTACAATTGAATACTTGCAATTTGGGTGCCTTAATCTCTGCGGAGAAGGCTCAAAGGCGAAATCGGTTCAAGTCCGATGCTGTTGCGCAACTGTAAATCAGAAAATCTGATAAGCCAGGTCGCCCGCCCAAATTTGCGGAACCACAACCTCGCACAAAGGAGGTGGACCAACCTCAGAATTTGCTCGACTGAACTCATCCCCTGCCCTCGCGACAGGGGCTTTTTTTCCGGCCGCATGCCGGAAGTCCGAAAAAGTTTACGATTAAGGATTATTTCATGAAAAAATTCACTCAAATCCTGGCCGCCGGACTGCTGATCATCACGCTTGTAGCAGCCTGCGCTCCTGCAGCATCCCCCGCTCCCGCCGCAGCGACCGCCGCCACGATCACCTTCACTGACGGTTTGCAGCGCACGATTGAACTTGCCCAAACCCCGCAGCGCGTGGTAGCGCTCGCGCCTTCACTCACCGAGATCCTGTTCGCAGTCGGAGCGGGCAGCCAGGTGGTTGGCTGCGACACCTTCGCCAACTATCCTGAGACCGTCACGAACCTTCCGGATATAGGCGGTTCGAACGGCGATTACAACTATGAAGCGATTGCTGCCCTCAAGCCCGATCTCGTCCTGGCGACTGAGATCAACACCGTCGATCAGGTGGACGCAATCGAAAAACTCGGCATCCAGGTGGCTTATCTCTCCAACCCCGTCACGCTCGAAGATACCTATAAGCTGATCTCCGAAGTGGCGCTGCTCACCGGTCACACCGCCGAGGCGGATACGCTAAACGCCAGCTTGCAACAGCGTGTTGCCGCGGTCGAGCAGAAGATCAGCCAGGCAGCATCGAAGCCTATGGTGTTCTACGAACTCGACGGCAGCGACCCTTCCAAACCCTGGACGCCAGGCCCTGGTACCTTCATGGATCAACTGATCACCCTCGCGGGCGGCGCCAACGCTGGGGCGATCATGTCAGACGCCTGGGGACAGCTCAGCCTGGAGCAACTGCTCTTGCAGAATCCCTCTCTGATCATCCTAGGTGATTCGATCTACGGCACCAAGCCGACGGATGTGAGCGCCCGTGCAGGCTGGGGCGACATCCAGGCAGTCAAAGATGGCAAGATCTATGAATTCAACGACGATCTGGTCAGCCGGCCCGGTCCCCGTAACGTGGACGGCCTGGAGCAGTTGGCTAAACTGATCCACCCTGAGTTGTTCAACTAATCCATGTCCAGTCGCGCCCGCCCCTTTTTGATCCTTGCTCTTCTGCTGATGCTTGCTTTCTTCTTGAGCATGGCCATCGGCAGCGTCAGCATTCCCATTGAGACGCTCTTCTCGCTGCTCTTCTCCGGTGCTGCAAATCGGGCGGGCGACCTGCAAACCTTTGCTACAATCCTTTTTCAGCTCCGTATTCCCCACGCGGCATTGATGATGCTGGTGGGTGCTTCACTTGGGGGCAGCGGTGCCGCTTACCAGGGCCTCTTCCGCAATCCTCTGGCCGATCCCTACCTCATCGGTGTGGCATCTGGCGCGGGGCTCGGAGCGATTGCAGCCATGGCCGTCAAATGGCCGTACACGCAGTTGGGACTTTTCGCGGTTCCCCTGGCGGCCTTTGCAGGGGCGCTCCTCGCGGTGCTGATCGTCTACCAGCTTGGCCATGTGGGAAAGATTGTCCCCACGACTACATTGCTGCTTGCCGGAGTCGCCGTCAGCTCGTTTGCCACGGCGCTTACTTCCTATTTGCTCATCAACTCAACCGGCGAGCTCAGGCGGGCGCTCGTCTGGCTGCTTGGCGGCTCGACAATGACCGGCTGGCAGCCGGTGCTGGGAGTGCTCCCTTACGCGCTCGCTGGCCTGGCCATCATCCTGGTCAATGGGTATCCCCTCAACGTGCTTCAATTTGGAGATGAACAGGCCAGGCAGTTAGGCGTCAACGTCGAAAGAGTGCGCAGGTGGACGGTGGTCGCTGCATCCCTGGCGACGGCGGCAGCAGTGGCCTTTGCCGGCGTCATCGGCTTCGTCGGGCTGATCGTGCCGCATGTTGTCCGTCTGCTCTGGAGCGGGGATTACCGCAAGGTGCTCCCGCTCTCGATCCTGGGAGGGGCGGTCCTCCTCCTGCTCACCGATCTCGCTGCGCGGACGATTATGTCGCCCCAGGAACTGCCGGTGGGCATCCTGACTGCGCTTCTGGGTGCACCCTTCTTCCTCTGGGTGCTCAGACGCTCGAAGACCCAGAACTAT
Source organism: Chloroflexota bacterium (assembly GCA_021779955.1). Taxonomy (GTDB): domain Bacteria; phylum Chloroflexota; class Anaerolineae; order Anaerolineales; family Anaerolineaceae; genus UBA6107. Next base: position 66,216 of record JAJXZS010000050.1, read on the forward strand.
TGGTGAAGCCATGCTGAACATTCGTTCATTGACCTGCGGTTACGAAGAAAAAATGATCCTGCACTCGATCGACCTGGCGCTGCAGCCCGGGCAGATACTGGCCGTCATTGGGCCGAACGGCGCAGGCAAATCGACGTTGATCAAGGCAATCAGCGGGGTCATCCCGGTCGACCAGGGCAGCATCACCTGGAATGACGTCGATCTCACTGCCCTGCGGACGGAGGAACGCGCCAGGCTCATCTCTGTGGTTCCCCAGGCGCGGAATCTGCCTTCAGGCTTCACTGGGCGCGAAGTGGTCTCGCTTGGCCGCACGCCTTACCTGAATTGGCTGGGTCAGCTCTCGCAAAGCGACGAAGAAGTGATCGAGTCTGTAATGGCTCAGACCGGCACCCTCGAGTTTTCGGACCGCCGCATTGGCGAGCTTTCAGGCGGTGAACAGCAACGCTTGCTTCTTGCCAGGGCGCTTGCCCAGCAGACTCCCCTGTTGCTGCTGGACGAGCCGACTTCGCACCTCGACTTGCAATACCAGGTTCAGCTCATTCACTTGCTCCAGCGTCTCATTCACGAAGAGCGCGCGCTGTCGGACAAGGCGGCCATCATCGTGATGCACGATCTCAACCTCGTCGCCCGAGTTGCCGATGCCGTTGCGCTGATCGTCGAAGGCCATCTCGTGGCATTCGGCCCTCCGCAAGAGGTGCTGACCGCGAACATCCTGGGCCGGGCGTACCAGGTAATGCTCGATGTTGTCAGCGACCCCGCAACGGGAAGCAGCATCATCGTTCCCCGCCTCTAATTTCGCTGTTCTGAAAGAAAGCGCAAAAAAAGAACTCGCAGCGAGTTCTTTTTTTGATCGATTACGCCACGCTGGTGAAGACCTTGAATTTTGGCGGGTGCTCAAGCGATTTCTTGACCTTGCACTGATCGGCCGAACGGATGAGCGCTTCATAATACTTTTCAGGGAAATCCGGCGGAACCTGAATCTCCAGCTCGATATTTTCCACCAGCCCATTGATCGGGCTGGAGCTCACTCGCTGGCGAATACGAATATCCTCGTAAGGAATGCCGCGCTGCTTGCAGAATCCCACAATATAAATCCCTGCACACGTCCCGATCGATGACAGAAACACAAGGAAGGGGGTTGGGTCTTTGGGCATGTACCCGGGGGCCGGCTGGTCGGTCGCAACATCGAATGGACCAAAATGCGCATCCACCCTGTCGCCGCCGGGAAAATCAATGATCATTTCCATGAATACACCTCGAAAAATTGTCTACTAGTCAGATGATGAATCGTCTGTAAAGTTACCGGCAAGCGCCACTTGTTCCGATTTTGGTGCAAGCCTGGGTGCGCCTTTTTTGAGAAAGAAGAACCAATACAACAATGTTGAGAGCGTGTAAAGCGCAATCGTTCCCGCGAAGGGCATTCCGAACCCGTAATTGACCTGCAAAATACCGCTGATGGTGGGGCTGAATGCCCAGCCAAAGTTGCTCGCCATGCTGTTCAGGCTGGCGATGGTTGCCCGCGCTTCGGGCTTCACTTTTTCGAGCACGAAAGTCTGATACACTGGCCCCGACATGTTCATCAGTGTCAGCCGGAAATAATACGCTCCGGCAGCCAGCGGGTACAATGGCGAAAAGCCCAACAGATACAGGAACGGAATGGAAAGCGCCTGGGTGAAAACGACCATCTGGATCTTGCCGAACCGGTCTGCCAGGGGTGGCGCGATGAGCAGTCCCAGGCCCATGGCAAGCGTACCGAGCGCGAACATCCCGCCGATTGCGCTGTCCGTCTGGTGATGCACATTGCGGAAGAAGACGTTCATAAAGGGCATGATCAACCCTGCGCCGATTGAAGTGATCAGCATTGGCAGGATCAACTTACCGACCAACGAGGGTTCAGACCGGAAAAAGTGGATGGGAGCGAATACCGTGCGCTGCACCCCATTGTCCTTGAGCGTGCGCATCTTCATCAGGGGGATCAACCCAAGCGAAGCGGTAAGGGCGATTACCAGCAAAGATGCCCCATACGCCGGTGTGGACGTCGCAGAGACGCTCTGCAGCGCGCCTAGCCAGGATGGCAGCTTGCCGCCCACCCAGTTGCCAACGGAGGCGGAAGCCGTTTGCAGGCCTGCGCTGTAGCTGAAAAGGTAGACCCTCTCTTTTTCGCCTGAATTCTCCATCAGGAACGGGCCCATGGTTACGCCTGAAAGGCTCTGACCCAGGCCGATTAGCACGTTGCTCGCGACGAGGACCCAGGCGGTTGGAAATGCCACCATCACCAGGATGGCCGTAACCACGGCAGAGCTTCCGGCGACGAGCGAGCGCTTTCTCCCGATCAGGTCCGCCAGGTAACCCATGGGCAGAGCGGCAATCAGGGCGGTCAGGCTGGTGGCTGTGGTCAGATTTCCAAGCAGCGCTTCGTCGTATCCAAGGCTGAGCACATAGAAATTAAACAGCAGGCGGAAAACGCCAAGCGCCGCGCCGGTAATAACAGCGTTCAACAAATAATAGCGTGCATTTGGAGAAAAGGCTGCCAGGTTCGAGAGATAGCCGGCGGTTCCGTGCTTAAGACGTGAAAATAGATTCGATGTTGTGGGCATGACTGGCGTCAATTCTCGTTAATGTATTTTTGCAGGATGGTTTGGGCCGCAGCGACTGCTTCTTCGCGCAATGTGTATTTTTTTTCACCTTCAGGTTCGAGCGATATTTGCACGAGGCCTGCGAGACGCAACAATTGCAGGTGATGCGTAACCGTGGGTGGACGAAGCCGTAACTTGCGCGCAAGCGCAGAAGCTGACAGTGGTTCGGCGTTGAGATACCGCAGCATTTGCAGGCGGGTTGGGTCGGCAAGGGCTTTGAGCACCGCAAGAAGATGATCCGGCACAACCTCGCCAGGAATGATCGACTGGTCCTCAGGGCGGCACCCGAATAGCATCAACGTTTCATCATTGCTTACAGAGCCATAGATGATCAGCGGAGAAGTCCAGAACGAAGGCGCGAGGATGACTTTCGGTTTGCGGATCGCCTTCTCCAGGCTCACTCCGTGACTCAAATCCTCGAGCAGGTCGGGAAGCGAAACGATCTTTGCGATCTTCATCGCGTTCTGCAGCGCGGACTCGATGGCGGGTTGGATGCGTATCTCTTCTTCGGCGAAGAAATGCTCGTAAAATGAATGAAGCATGATCTTGAAAGCATCTCCGAACGCTTGCCTATCTTCCCATGCGCGCACAAGGCGCGAGGTGACATCTTCGCTAAGCGTCTGATCGCCAAAGGCATAATTCTTCTGCAGGACGGCTCTTTGCGCCGAAGTTGCATGGCCGCTGCTGCCGATCTCTTCAAGGGTGTTCTTCACGCGTTCTGGCAAATCGAATCCGAAGGTTAGTTCTTTGAGCAGGGTTGCGGAGTCTTGAGTAGACAGGTACTGCGCAACCTGGCCCGCGTTTTTGGCATATTCCGGCAGATGATGGATAAAGGTGAGGGGTACCCGAAAGAAACCCGCCAGCGATTCCATGAACTGTCGTTGTGCCAGCGGTAAACGCGAGCGTACCCCGGCAGCCCAGGATGGGCGAAGCCCAAAATTACCAGGTTGGTTGAGCACAATCATGCTCACAAATAGATCGTACGTGGTGCCCTTATCCCAATAAAGTTCAGTCATTTCAACCCTTAAGTAAATTAGATATATATCTAACTCATTAGATGATAACCTGAGTTATAAAGCAGGTCAAGATTTTCCACTAACTTTGAATGAGCTTTGTCGAGCGAGTAAGGATATTTGCCACTTTTGAACGTCCTTTCCTTTCACTAAAATGAGGTCATGCTAAAAGGGGACCTGGTCAAACTTTCCATTTTGCAGGGGCTTAATCGTGATCAACTCGATCTGCTCGAACCCCTGGTCGAAGTATGCACATTTCCGGCGGGATCGACGCTCTTTGCCCAGGGTCAAGAGGCAACCCACCTTTACCTGATCACCCGGGGTACTATCGAAGTCCGTTTCAAGCCCTATGACGGTCCGCCGCTGACGGTCTCCCGCATGGGCACAGGCGACGTATGCGGCTGGTCATCGGCGCTCGGCAGGGACGTCTATACATCGAGTGCCATCGCCACAGATACCAGCGAAGCTTACTGCATCAGCGGTGCCGCGCTGCACGACCTTTGTGAGCAGCATCCGGATGCCGGCGTGGTAATATTAGAGAAACTGGCTTCTGCAATTGCCGAGCGGCTTGAAAACACCCACGCCCAAATCATGAGCATCTTGAGCCAGGGAATGAAATTGGAGGATTCGTGCTCCAGGAAGGCCGAAAAAGATGACTGAGCAATCCCCTTCATTCTCAACGATCGAACAAATGCGCGGCCTGATCGAAGGGCTGAATTCGTATATCACCACCTACCATGGGGGTGCGGTGGAGTTCGTCTCTTTCGACGGCAAGGTGGTCAAGGTGAAGTTGGGCGGAGCTTGCCTGGGCTGCCCTCTCTCCCCGGTGACCCTGAAGGGCTGGGTCGAAGGCACGATCAGGCAGTTTTTCCCCGAGATCGAAAGGGTCGAAGCGATCAACTAGAGAATCAGCGGCGAATCTTACCGCTGATTTTTTTATTCGAGAAAGATTTCCACGTGCTCGTCGTCTTCCACATCCTGAATGTCGACAACCTGGCCTGTGACACCCGCTTTCACGAACCCAAGCAACTGGTCTGCATCGAGCCCCTGTACTTCGGGACTGAATTTTGCACCCATCTTGAAACCTGCGTTGATGACGCTGATCGGCAGGCGGATGTTAACCCTTGGGCGGCCTGTGTGCATATCGGTGATGTGGATGCGTAGAAACTTTGGCTCGCGCCCTGGAACCACCTGCGGACCTGATGGCGTTGCCGGGGCTACGGGGGCATCGATCGCAGCGAGCAACTGGATACCCTCGTCGACCGAGATTTTGTTCTCCTGGATCATCTTCAAAATCTTCAAACGTTCTTCAGTTGAGACCATTCAGTTAGGAATCCCTGGGATAATTTTACCTTATTCTTGTCCGCCTGGACTTCGAGTGAATGAACCTTCTATAAGAAACGCCATAAATTGGGGAACCGAATAGGACTGATTTCGTCTTATAATTAGTTTGAGAGGATAAAATGAAAAGGAAAACATACGTTTCTCTGATTTTTGTTTTGATTCTCACAGTAGTAGCTGCCTGTGCGTCGCCTGCCACCACGCCGCAAACACCCACAGTCCCGTCCACATCGCCAACCCCCTATGTTTCTCCCACGACAACCGTCGTGGCTCCCGAATATGTCATCAGCCTGATCAATCAGTTCGTCCAGGAAAACAACATCAACCCGTCAACGGTGACATACGTCTCGAGCGAACAGGTGGATTGGCCTGACGGATGCTTGGGAGTGGTGAGAATTGGATACATGTGCGCCATGGTCATCACACCCGGCTACAGGATCCTGATCAATGTAAACAGCCTCACCATAGAATTGCACACCAACCTTGATGGCAGCGCCATTTTGCTCGCGCCGCTCTCAACTGCTGATGTGCAGCCGCTTTACATCGATTGGACCGATGAGCTCGCTCCGTGCACCGAAGCCCAGGTTTCCGATCAAACGCTCTTTCTCGGATCCTGTGGACAAAACCTCAGCGCGCTCGCGCCCTTGACCGATACTCAAAAGACCCAGTTGCTGGATTGGGTCCACACCTATGCGGGTTTTGTGGCTGAAACTCCCAACGGCACACTGGCATTCTACGGCCAGGGTGGCCAGGTTCCTGATGTTACCATCCAGAATGAAATTGCCACATGGCTCGATGGAATCGTCGAAGGAACTTCCGCGAGCAGTTTACCGGGAGTCGTAGTGATCTCTTACAGCAGGGCGGGGGGGATTGCCGGTTTTTGCGACAGCGTAACCGTCACTTCTTCGGGAGTTGTCAGCGCGCTTTCCTGTAAGAGCAATGTCACCCCCAAGCCTGAAGATCGATTGACCCAGCTTCAAATCGAGAAGCTTTCCTCATGGCTTTCGATGTATCAATCCACCGAGATCGTTCAGAAAGACAATGCCACGGCGGATTCGATGACCGTGAAATTGAACTTCTCAGGTCAGGGCAGCCAGCCTGTGCCCGATGAGGTCAAATTGGAAATGCTTGGCTACGTCTCGCAGTTGCTGGCCAGATTGGATTGAGGCAGATTGTTGTTCTGTTACGCCCGGCCAACCGGCCGGGTGGTTTTATATCCAGGCCTGGAGCACGGATGTGGTAAGATAAATTCAGTAAAGGGCAGTCAATTTGACCTACTATTCGTTTCTCCTTGGTATGGGAGCAGTCATCGGCCTCTTGCGCCTGGCAAGAGTGACTCCGCGGGAAAGCCGTAACTCATGGCTGGCAGTTGGGCTGCTCATCTACCTCGGCGCCCTTGCAGTCGCAAGGCTGGGCTACGTCTTTGAGCATTTCGATTATTTCCGCCGGCATCTTTCGCAGACGCTGGCGTTTTGGACGGGGGGATTCACCTGGCAGGCAGGCGTGATCGGCGCCTTTGTAGTTCTCTTTATCCTCTCGATCATCCTTCGCAAATCCTGGCGAATGATGCTTGATATTACCGCCATCATTCTCCTGCCCATGTCCGTCACACTCTGGTTGGGCGCCTGGACGGAAGGTCTTGCCTATGGCGCGGCAGCTCCCGAAGGAGCCTGGTGGGGCTTCCCCTCTCAGGATGTTTTCGGCGCGGCAGCTCTGCATCTGCCCGTCCAGTTGATGGCAGCGCTCTCGTTCCTGCTGGTGCTTGGCATCGTCGAAGCGCTCACGTCAAAATCGAAGCGCAGGGGTGTCCGGGGTTCGCTCCTGTGGCTTGCCTTCTCCGCGCTTATGCTCGTTTTTACGCTGCTCAGAACCGATCCCGCGCCCAACTTGCTGACCTTACGCATCGAGACCTGGTTTGCCATTCTATTCAGCGGCGTTTTCATTTTTCTCACTTTGGGATTATATTTTGCATCAATACCAGAAAAAGCCAACCGTCTTCCCTTGAGTGTGGAAGAGTTAAAGGATGAGCAGGTATGAAATTGAAAGTCGCATTGGCGCAAATCAACACGGTTCTTGGCGGGGTGGAAAAGAACCTTGAGAAACACCTCAAATACATCGAGGAAGCCCGCCAGGAAGGCGCTGAACTGATCGTCTTTCCGGAGCTTTCTCTCACCGGCTATGTCTTGCAGGATATTGTACCCACCGTCGCGCACCATCCCGAGCCATCCGATCCGATCTTTCATGAGCTGCTTGAAGCCAGTCTTGGTATCGACGTGATGGTTGGCTTCGTCGAGGAAGACCAGCGCAATCGCTTTTATATTTCCGCAGCCTATCTGTCTGCCGGAAAAACGCTGGATGTTCATCATAAAACTTATCTTCCCACCTACGGGCTCTTTGACGAAGGCCGTTTTTTCGCCCGCGGCGATTCCGTCCACGCCTTCGAAACGCGCTACGGGCGCGTTGGCATATTGATTTGCGAGGAATTCTGGCACGCCTCGCCGCCCTACCTGCTCTGGCTCGACGGCGCCGATATCTTTCTTTTCCACTCCGCATCGCCTGGTCGCGGTTTGCCGGGTACGGATGAGCCGGGAGAAATGGGCAGGCTGGCATCCTCCCGCTGGGTGGATGATATCACCCGCGCCTATGCGGGGCTCTTCACCTCTTTTGTGGTTCACACGAACCGGGTGGGCTTCGAGGATGGTCTGAACTTCTGGGGAGGCGCAGCCGTTTATTCGCCGGATGGAATTCCGCTCGTTCATGGGCCGCAGCACCAGGAAGCTCTCATTTACGCCGAGCTCGACCTGAACCAGCTCCACCGGACGCGCGCCCGCCTGCCTCTGCTTCGTGACGAACAAACCGATCTGACCCTGCGCGAATTGAATCGCATCCTGAATCATCGCAAGGATTGAGGAAAAATGGCCCAAAGTGAAGTGAAATCCAGTTTCCCAAAAGAGAATTCAGGAAGAGCCATGGCTGACCTGACCATCGATACCGACCTTGCCCGCAAGATTTTGACCGGCTTTATTCGCACGGAAATCACCCGCGCCGGATTTCAGAATGCAGTCATCGGGCTTTCCGGCGGCGTGGATTCTGCGCTCGCCTGCTTCCTGGCAGCAGAAGCGCTCGGGCCCGACCATGTGCTCGCGCTGCGCATGCCCTACAGGAGCTCTTCCCAGGACAGCATGGACGATGCCAAAAGCGTCATCGACGCCCTCGGCGTCCATACCGATACGATCGAAATCACGGCCATGGTCGAACCGCTCATCCAGCACTTCCCGGATATGGATAACCGGCGCAAGGGCAACATCATGGCCCGCCAGCGCATGATCATCCTCTTCGACCAGTCGGAAGCCTTCAAAGGTCTGGTCGTCGGCACAGGCAACAAGACCGAGATCCTGCTTGGCTACTCCACCTGGTACGGCGACTCAGCCTGCTCGCTCAATCCCCTTGGCGATCTCTACAAGGCTCAGATCAGGCAGCTCGGCAAAGTCATGGGCGTGCCAGAGGTGATTCTCAACAAGGCTCCTTCAGCCGATCTGTGGCAGGGTCAGACCGATGAGGGCGAACTCGGCTTCACTTACGACCAGGCGGACCGCCTGCTTTACCTGCTGATCGACCAGCGTTTTACTCCCGAGGAATGTGTGGAAGCCGGGTTTGGCGAGACATTTGTCCGCCAGGTGATCCAGCGCGTGAGACGCAACCAGTTCAAACGCGTGCTTCCTCCCATTGCCAAGTTATCCAACCGCACCGTCGGATATGACTTTCTATACTTGAGAGATTGGGGCACCTGATCCATTGTTGAAACTTCCCGGGAATATCCAGATACCCCCTGCCCTCCGCCATCGAAATTTCGCTCTGCTTTGGGCAGGCTTATTGATATCCAACGCCGGATCACAAATGCAATTGTGGTCCATTTTTTGGCACCTGCGCCTACTTAGCAGCGAACCCATCGTCGTCAGCGGCATCGGATTTGCCCGTTTCATTCCCATTTTCATCTTTGCCCTCATCGGAGGTTTGGTTGCGGATACATTCAACCGCAAGACCATCGTCCTCTTCACCCAAACCGCCATGACCCTGGTCGCAGGCGTGCTCGGCCTTTTGACGGCACAGGGCACGATCTCATTATGGTGGATTTACGCCCTGGTCGTCGTTCAGGGGATCAGCATCGCCTTCGATGGGCCGGCGCGCCAGAGCCTGGTACCCAACCTGGTGCCGCGTGAAGACCTTGCGGGCGCGTTCGGCCTGCAATCCATCGCCTCGAACGTTGGTGCTGTTGCCGGCCCGGCTTTGAGCGGACTGGTCATCGCCACCATTGGCATTCAATGGTCGTATTGGATCAATGCGATCTCTTTCCTGGCAGTGATTGCTGCCGTGATTATGATGGGCCCTGTTGAAAACGACACGGTGAGCAAGAAGGGTGCCATCATCGAGGGGCGTATCGTCCCCAGGTTGGACTTGAGCGAAATCCCCGTGGGCATTCGCTACCTGTTTCACCAACCGATTATCATCTCGAGCATGATTCTCGATTTCTTTGCCACCTTTTTCTCATCGGCCAATACTCTGCTGCCCTTCGTCAGCCAGGATATCCTGCACGTCGGAGCGGTTGGCTATGGATGGCTGGCAGCCTCGCAATCCATCGGGTCGGTGGCGGCAGCCTTCGTCATGTCGCAAAAGAAGCAGATACTCAAACAGGGGCAGCTGCTCTTGTGGGCGGTCGCGGCGTTCGGGGCCGCAACCGTGATGTTCGGCTTTTCCAGGATTTACGTGCTCACCATGGCAGCGCTGATCCTCGTAGGTACTGCGGATACCATCAGCACGGTGCTGCGTAATACCATCCGTCAGCTTCAAACGCCAGACAACATGCGCGGCAGGATGGTGAGCATCAACCAGATCTTCTTTGCAGGCGGCCCGCAGCTTGGCGAGGTCGAAGCCGGGGTGGTCGCCCAGGCTTTCGGCACGCCTGCGGCAATTATCAGCGGCGGCATCGGCTGCATCATCTCGGTGGCTTGGGTGGCTTCCCGCTGGCCGCAGCTCCGCAGGTATAACGGCGACGAGCCCATCCTGGCCGGTCAGGAACCGTAGAAGAGGGAAATGTGAGATCCGCGAATCGAGAATAGCGCCTTCGTTTTGAACCTACCGGCATACACCCAAATCACATCGACATCTGGAATAGGGGCTGAACATTGCAGAGGCATCGCGGCGATATCGAAATGGCGAACAATTCCAAAGCTTCGCCCCGGTCTCGGCAGCGATAATCTTGGACGGGTGAAGCTGTGTGATTAATTGGCGTTTTGTTACACTACGCTGCTTCACCTCCGCGACAGCACCCCGGGATAGAATCGAGATATAAAAACCCCGATCTTTACCATGATCGGGGTTTGGATCAATTTCTTCTAGAAATAATGGGGATTCGCATTGAGTTGGTCCACCAGGCGCGACCAATCCTCCAGCCGCTTGTCCAGCTCGCGGTGCAGATCGGTATATTCGCTGCCCAATTTCTGCACCAAACCGGTGTCTGCGGGCGGAGTCTCGAGCTGCTTTTCGATCCCCCTGATTTGGCTCTCCAGCGAACTTATTTTTTCTTCCACTAATTCGATCTTCCGCTGGATCTTGCTCTGCTCGCCTTTGCTCATACCGGCCTTGCGGACCGGTTTTGGCGTCATCACCTGCTTCTTTTCAGCCGCAGCCAAAGGTTGAGCAGTCTGATTTGCGGACGCTTTATATTCGCTGTATGTGCCTTCGAACACCACCAGCTCCTGCTTCGCCGTTACCACCTCCCAGATCTGGGTGGCCAGGGCATCGATGAGGAAGCGGTCGTGCGAGACGAGCAGAATGGTACCCCTGAAATCGGCAAGCACGCTCTGCAGGATTTCCTGCGATGGCAGATCGAGATGATTGGTCGGCTCGTCGAGCAGCAATAGATTGGCGCCCGTAAGCGACAGCACCGCCAGCGCAAGCCTGCCGCGTTCGCCGCCGGAGAGGAGGTTGACCTCTTTGAACACGTCGTCCCCGGTGAACAGGAACTTTGCCAGGAAATCCCGCACCTCTGCGGGCAGCATTTTGGGAACCTGGGCCTGGATTTCCTCCATCAGGGTCCAATCGGCATGCAAGCCTTCGTGCGCCTGGGCGAAGTAACCGATCTGCAGGCTCGCTCCGAGCCGTGTTTCGCCTGCGTAGGGCGGAATTTGTTCCAGGATTGTCTTGAGGAAGGTCGTCTTGCCTGCGCCGTTGGGCCCGATGATGGCGGCGCACTCGCCGCGCACGAGCGTGATATCGGGCACCTTGAACAGCGGCCTGCCTTCGTCTTCATAACCGACACTCAACCCGAAGGTCCGCAGCACAAGATCACCTGACCGGCCGGCTGAGCCGAGATGAAGACGCAATTTGCGTTTTTGGGTGGGCGGCGTCAAACGCGCTTCCTCGAGTAACCGTTCCAGACGTTTGCGCCTACCCTGCGCCTGCCTTGTGTTCTGACCGGCGATATTGCGCCGGATGTATTCCTCTTCCTTCTCGATGAATTCCTGCTGGTCCTGGTATTCCTCCAGGCGGCGCTGGTAGCGCTCTGTCCGCTGCTTCAAATAGGCGCTGTAGTTCCCGCGGTATTCTTCCAGGGCGGGGTTCATCTCGAGGATGGTCGTAGCCACCTGGTCGAGGAAGTAACGGTCGTGTGAAACGATCAGCACTGCTCCGTGCCAATCTTTGAGATACGATTCGAGCCATTCGACGGCTTCGATGTCCAAATGGTTCGTAGGCTCGTCAAGCAGCAGAAGATCGGGATTGGAGAGGAGAAGCTTGGCTAAAAACGCCCGGGTTCTTTGGCCGCCTGAAAGCTGTGTCAGCGGGCGATTCTCATCCTCGCGGTTGAACCCGAGGCCGGTGAGGGTCATTCGCGTCTGCAGCTCGTAATCGTAGCCGCCGAGCGCGTCGAACTCTACCTGCAGGCGTCCATACTCCTCGATGACCTCAATGGCACCTTCAGGGGATGCCATGAGACCTTCGAGCCGGTGGAGTTCTTTTTGCTTCTCGATCAACGGCTCGAAAACCGTCATGCACTCCGACCACAATGTGCGCTCTGAGATCAGCATGGCTTCCTGCGGCAGGTAGCCAATCTGAATGCCGCGGGCTTTGCTGATCTTGCCCTCTGACGCTTCTTCTTCGCCTAAAATGATTTTGAGCAGGGTGGTTTTGCCGATGCCGTTTGCGCCGACCAGGCCGATTCGCGCCCGGTGGGGAATGCTAAAGGTCAGGTCGCTGAAAAGGTCGAACGCCCCGAAGGATTTCGAAAGGTTGTAAATGGATAAAAGCGGCATGTCCGGGTTTCCATACTTGATTCAAGACGATTAGTATACCATACCGTCATCCAACGGGGGACGGGTTAATGCGCGTAGCTATGATTGAGAAACCTAACCCCTACCCTTCCCTAAAGGGAAGGGAAAGCCCTCCCTCGCGACCTCTGCGCCCTCTCGCAGGGTTAGAGAAGGTTGGGTAGGTTGAACGTTTGGCTCTAGCGCTCAGTATTGCGGGGGTAAAGTCCCGTTTACGATTCTCGGTTCTCGGATCTCGAATCTCGTCTCGCCTTTTTACTTCCCTGGTACGGTCCATAATACAAGCTGGTCTGCGTAAGCTGACGCCAGCCAGCGGCCGTCCGGTGAAAAAGCCAGCAGGTAGACCGGGTTGGGATTCTCCGTCAGAGTTGCCGCGACAGTCTCGCTCGCAACATCCCAAACCTGGATCTGGCTCATTGTGCCCACGGCAAGCAGAGTTCCATCGGGCGAGAAGGCCAGGCTGATGGCTGGCGCGGTCAGGGTGAGCGAACCGCTGAGGCTGGCCGTTGAGGTACTCCAAAGGGAGACCGCAGGCGTGAGGATGCCATCGATGGTCCTGGGAGCGGCTGCAGCCAGCACGGAGCCGTCAGACGCGAGGGTAAAGACGTCGGTCGTATCTTCCTGTTCGAAAGGAAGGCTCAAAGTTTGGGTGGTGATATCCTGCACCTGGAGAATGGCTGCGGCATTCCATACGATCGCGGTGTTACTGCCAAAGAATCCGGCGGTGTAACTTGTGGCGGGCGTTTCGAACCCGCTGAGGGTAGCTGTTTGCGCGCCAAGGGTGACGTCGAACAGAGCGACCTCGGGCTGGTCGAGATTGGAAAGCGAAAGCGTCTTTCCATCAGGCGAAAAGGTGATCGTTCCTGCCGGAAAACCCGGGTCGAGAGTGCGCAGCACAGTCTTGCTTCTGGCATCGACCAGATCCACCTGCTCGCCGTTCTGATCAAGCTCTGCCACGGTTTTCGCGTCCGATGATGCGGCCAGGCGCTGAATTCCGGATGGGGCGGCGTAGACCAGCTTTGGCGCAAGCGATGGGACTTCAAGTATGGCATCGCTGAATACCTGTGATGAATTCTCCGAGCTGTTCTGGCTGACCAGCGAGACACTCTGGCTGTCGGGCGACCACACAAGCTGCTGCGGATTGCTGACGGCGGTTCGCGCCGAAGCGCTGAGTTGCGGCGCGTTCGCAGAGGTGATCGGAGCGCCTGCAGAGAAGATCGTCACAATTGGGGTGGGCGTACCGGGCTCACCTGGTGCTGTGGAAGTGGGTTGCGATTCGGATGAAGGGGTAACCTCCGGCGTGACTTTGGGAAGCGAGCAGCCGGCGATGATCAGCATCAAAAGAATCGAAAGGCTCGTGCGAGGGATTGTTTTCACTTTGCGTGCCCTTTCTGACGTCTCGATCCGTCATGGAGTATTATACACGCCGCTCAGTTGAGCAATTCGTCGAGCTTGTCCTCCCCCCAGGTGATCGCCTGATCCTTTGCAGAATCGAAAAGGCCTGCGATCCAGTTCTTCAGGGCTGCTTTTTGACGATTCACCAGTTCACGCATCCCTTGCTTGACCTTGATTTGGGCGCTTTCGGCCAGTTCTTGCGCATTTTGCTGGAGGCCTGTGCTCAGGCTTGCCGTGGTTCCGGTGAGGATCACCGGGCGCTCGTTCACCAGGATCAGCGCGCTGCCCATCTCGTCGACGCTCACAGGCACGCCCGCCCCGGATTCGAGCGACGTGGCATCAACCGGGAAGGCTGCGAGCGATTTGACCTGCAGATTTGCCAGGCTGACCGGCGCCCCGGTATCGCCGTCGACTGAGCGCCAGACAAGGATGATCATCTGACTGCCCTTCTGGAAGCGATACTCGAAAATCGAGCCGTCCACCCCCTGCACTTCGCCAAGGGGTTTGGAACCGGCAAGAAGTTCATCCAGATTGCGCAGCGCTTGAAGAGTCTCAGGAGATGACAGGGGATCGAAGTTCCACATCACCGATGGGACGCTGTTCAGCCCCAGCAGAGGAACGCTTGCCCGTACGGTCATATCCGCCTGCAGCTGGCTCGGGGATATCGAGCGTCCAGAGGCAGCGGACGTTAGCTGATCCTGAGTCCAACCCAGCCCGCTGACACGAATCTGTTTGCCGCCAAGCTGGCGGATCAGTTCCTGGGCAGCCCGCACCTCGCCGCTAAGCGTGGTATCGGCTGACGAAAGCGATGCGGCACACTGGGGATTGATCTCAGCCCCGGCTTCGGGCAATGCGGAGCGATCGGGATCGAAAGTGATACCATCCAGGGTGCTCCAGGCTCTGGCGCCGTTCAGTTCGAGCATGAAGGTGAGAGGGTTCATGGCGCAGGATGAAGAAGTAGAGCCGATAAGAGTCCCGCTCCACACTTCGTCGTTTGGGTCGCTCGTCTTGATCACAGCGCTGGCAGTTTTAACCAGCTTCGCATAGAGCGCCGGATCCGGATTGACCGCAGCGTGTTCGTCCATCGGGTAGAGGAATCTCGCTGTGCCTGAATAGGTGTTGATGCGCGCCCCGATTTCCCAGGTGTCGATTTGCTCACCATAGCGATCGACCGCTGCCTGGACAAATGCCGCCCAGCGCAGCAGGAGTTGGGTTTGGTCGATCGGGAGATTGACCGATGTAACGAGGTAAGCCGGCCCGCCCTGGAGCACGCCGATGATCTTGCGCCCCTGGGCAGCAAGCGATGTAATCTGCAGATCGGGTCCGCTTGCAGTCGACCAGTCATATGCGCCCTGGCTGACTTCGATCAATGTCCAGTCGAGGGAAACGCGAACGATCAAAGGCTGGTCGCCGGGGATCGAGGTGAGGAGACTTGATAAATCGCCTGAAGACGCGGAGGCATCCAGGCCGAGCGCGTCCACACGGCCGGTGGATACGGGCGTAAAAGATGAGAACATGACGAAACCGGTGCCCACGATCAAGCCCAGTGGAAACAGCCGGCGGATTAGCCAGAATAGAAGATCCATAGGTCATCCTCCCGAAGAGATGGTTGCAAGAATGACGCCATCCGTTTGGAATGAGATTCTGGAGGATTGAATGCGGCAATCTACAGTACAGGTGGAAGCGAGTCATCCGGCGGGTTGGCAGGATCGGCGGTTTCAGGAACAGCTTGCTCGAAGCGCTTCGCAACGGGAAGCAGGAGCCAGATGCACAGGGTCAATCCAACCACGGCAAGACCCATGACGAAATAGAACGTTGAGTCGAGGCCTTGAATCTGGGGCGCGATCGGCGCAAGAGTGGGCCCGCCAGAGTAAAGAACGCCGGCGTACCGCGCCACCTCACGCGACCAGATGGTGGTCAGTACGGCAATGCCCGAGGTGATGCCGAGGAAGCGATCGAGGGTGAGCAGGCCTGAGATAATGCCCTGTTCGCTAGGTTTGGCTGAACCCATGATCGCGCTGTTGTTTGGAGCCTGGAATGTGCCAATGCCGATGCCAAACGGCAGGCAACGCAGCACGAATCCCAGGGTGGTGGTGTTTGCATCGATCTGGGCGATGAGGAGCAGCCCGATAATCTGCAAACCGAAGCCGATCGTGGTGAGCAAGCGGGTACCCAGCCTGTCTGAAAGTCTACCCGAAATGAGCGAAACGACCCCGGCTGATACCGGCAGTACGGCGATCATCAGGCCGGCGCGTTCAGGCGTAAAACCGCGCATATTCTCCAGGTAGAACGGCAAGAGGACAAGTGTGCCAACGTAGCAGATGTATTCGATGTAGCAGGTGATCAGGTTGAAGTTGAGGAAACTGTTGGAGAAAAGCGAAAGATCGAGCATCGGTTCGGATACCCTGCGTTCGATCCTGAGGAACGCGGCCAGGGAAGCTGCCGCAATCACAAACAATGCGATCACGGGCGGATTGATAAAGCCGTTATTCTGGCCCACGGTCATCGCCAGGAGGAGGGAGACAAGACAAACGAGGAGAACTCCGGCTCCCGCGAAGTCAAAGGTCTGCTTGACGCCGGGAGGGTTGAAGGGGATGAAGCGCAAAGCCAGGAAGAACCCGATGATGCCGACAGGCACGTTGACGAAAAACAGCCAGTTCCAGGATAGGCTTCCCAGGATGATGCCGCCAAGCGTAGGGCCTGCGATGATCCCCACCGAAACCAGGCCGCCAATGACACCGAGCGAAGTGCCGCGTTCTTCACGCGGAAAGGCGTTGACTGCGATGGCAATGCCAAGCACCTGTGTCAGCGCCGCGCCTACCGCCTGGAAGACACGCGAGGCGATCAGAAAATAAACCGTCGGAGAAAGGCCGTTCAAGAAAGAGAATGTGGTGAAAATAACCACGCCGACGACATAAAGACGCTTGCGGCCGATCATATCGGATAAGCGCCCAACGAAAAGGATCAGGCAAACCAGGGTGAGTAGGTAGGCCAGTACCACCCATTCCACCACGGGCAATGGCTGCTTGAGCTCCTGGACGAGCGTCGGCAATGCAATGTTGACGATGCTGCCATCGATTGTGGCCAGGAATACCCCAGGCGCCACTGCCGCCATCACCCACCAACGGCGGCTGTAATCCACTTTTTGCACGTTAACCTCTGCCCCGCCAAGAAAATCAGTGTAGCACGCGGAATTAAATTTTCAAGTAAAAAAGGAAGCAGTCAATTGACAGGCGGGTTCTTCTCGTTGAAAATAGGCATACGTTCATTCAAAGGAGTGCAGTTCATGATGCAAAAAGAAACTTTCGATGTCCTTCTGCTGCTGGCAAGGCCCGCAGCGGGAAAAAGTGAAGTGATTCATTACCTCGAAAACACGCCGCTGGAGCAGAGATCAGAACGTTTTCATGTCGGAAAGCTGGCTGAAATCGACGATTTTCCGATGCTGTGGACGTGGTTCGAGGAGGATGCGCTGCTGGAAAAGATGGGGCATCCCAGGCTCCACACGGATGCCGATGGATATTTCCTTTCGCAATACCTGTGGGATCTGCTCATCGAGCGGATGGGCCTGGAATATCTGAAGCAGAAACGCGATATTGCGGGCTTTGACACCAGCTACACCACCCTGGTGGAGTTCTCGCGGGGAAGCGAGCACGGCGGATATGCAAGCGCCTTTCGGCACTTGAGCCGGGAAATTTTGGAACGCGCCGCGGTGCTCTACATCGACGTCAGTTGGGAAGAATCACTGCGCAAGAACCGAAAACGCGCCAATCCGGAAAAACCCGACAGCATCCTCGAGCATTCGCTCCCCGACAGCAAGCTTGAAAAGATGTACAAGGAAGTGGATTGGGCTGAAGTCAGCCGCCCGGACCCACAGTACCTGCACATCCAGGGATTCAAGATGCCTTATGTCGTATTTGACAACTCGGACGACGTGACAACCGGGCAGGGGGGTGCGTTGGGAAAGCGGCTGGAATCGTGCCTGACCAACTTGTGGGCGCTCTACCGTTCTGGAGGATGAATCAGGGGATTGAAGAACTCGATCTCGGGCAGCAAAGATTTGTGCGGAGGCGGGATGATCAACTGCACGGCATTCGCCACCACTTGAATTTGCACAGGCGTGGTGCCGATGATTTCACCGTCAGCCTGTACGATGACCGGTTTGCTTGATGTGATCGAAATGTTCTCGCAACCCTTAAAAATGCGATAGATCGGCGTGATCTTCTCGCGTTTGATAACCACGCGCCAGAAGAGCGCCGGAGCATCGAGGATCGTTCTGGCGCGTAAAATGATCAAATCCATCTTGCCGTCATCGGGGCGGATATTCAGTATCTCCTCCAGGGCGCGCAGGCCGATGATCCCGTAATTGGCGACAAGGATTTCGGATGCACGGGTCTTGAAGCGTTGGCCGTCGATCACCAGCCGGTAGCGCTTGAGCTTGAGGCCCAGGATCTGAGTGAAGACATTCGAGAAATAGGCAAAGATGCCGAACTTGCGTTTTTCCTCACGGCCCGTGCTCTGGATCATCGCTGCGGAGAAGCCGATGGTCAGGTTCATGGCGTGGACGGTATCCCCGATGTCCATCAGGTCGAGGCTGGCTATGTTGTGCTCGCCTAGAATCAGGCCGATTGCGCGCTGAGGATTTAAAGGGATGGCGAAATGGCGCGCAATGGCATTCCAGGTTCCAGATGGGATGATGCCGAGTGGCACAGGCGAGTTCTTCATGGCTGCCGCTACGGCGGCAACGGTGCCGTCACCGCCGGAAGCGACGACCAGGCCGCACGAATCTTCCAGCGCAGTTTTCACTACAGCACCGAGGTCGTCATCCGTCCTGGTGAGGTAAACTTCCACTTCCCAACCCGCTTTTTCCAACTCGCGGCAGCAGAACGCCTGCAATTGATCCGGGTTGCCAATGCCTGAAACCGGGTTGAGGATGAGCAATGCCTTGCGTTGGTTTTGCTTTTGGGAAGTCATCGAAGCTCCGTGAACTTACCCATCCATTATACGCTGACAGGCACGCCCTGAAGTAAAAGCCCTGCTTAGAAGGTGGAATAAATTCTAGAAATAATTCTGGAGCGCGGGGAGCAATTCTGCAGGCTGCGCCCTGGTTAAAATCACTTCAGGGGTCTTATGCCAGGCGGCGCAATCGCGGATGGCTTGAGCTAACGAGGCTGCGAATTCCCGGTCGATGGTAACGCCGGGATCGAGATAGACGGACTTGACCTCGAAGACCCCCTTTTGCCTGTGGGCTTTCGCATCCAGCCTGCCGGCCAATTGACCATTGTGCAGGATGGGAAGCAGGTAATAGCCATAGACGCGCTTGTGCTGCGGAAGGTAAACCTCTATGGTGTAGTCGAAGTCGAAGAGCTCCCTGGTGCGTTTGCGATCCCAGATCAGCGAATCGAAAGGAGAGAGCAGTGTGGTATGGGTGGCTTCAAGGGCACCGGCAGCAGCCTGCTCGGCGAGCTCGAGGCCGCGCGGCGTCACCAGGCAGGGTTGCTTCAGCCCCTCGATATCGATCTCGATGACGCGGCCGGTTCCTTTCAGCCGCTTGAGCATTGCTGGTACGACCTTTTTTGGCAGCCTGAAATAGTCGGCGACCCAGGATTCAAGGGAAAAGCCGAGCGCATCGAGTGTTTTCTCGCATAAGGTTGCGTACACGTCGTCCAGGGATGGGACATTCGCATCCTGCCAATCGGGATACAATCGTTCACGCAGGTCATAGACGCGCTGGAATTTTTCGCGCCGCGAGACCATGACAATACCTTCCTGCAAGAGATACTCGAGCACATTCTTTTCGATCTTCCAATCCCACCAGGCGCCCCGTTTGCCGTCCTTGCGCTCGAAAGTGGCTGACTTGACCTCGCCGTTGCTGCGGATGTGTTCGAGCACGCGGTCGATATCGTCCTCATGGCGTTCGCGCCAGCTCTCTGAGTACCAGCCGCGGATGCCTTCGAGCGTCATCCGGCGGTGCAGGGCGAAATCCTCGACCGGCAGGAAACAGGCAGCGTGGGCCCAGTATTCGAAGAGCTGTTTCTCTTCGAGCAGTTCATCCAACCAACCGGGGTTGTAGTCGCCCAGGCGGCTCCAAAGTGAAAGATACGGGCTCCGCGCAACGACATTGATCGTGTCGATCTGCAATTCCCCCATGCGCCGGATGGACTCGAGAACGTCCTGCTTCGTTGAGGGACGCGAAGGGGCCTGCAGCAGGTTTTGGGCTTGTACGGCCAGCAGTCTTGCTTGTTGTTTGGAAAGAGACAAGTTCGCCATTTCGCTCCGATGAGAAAATACGTTCTATATTGTACTTCAAAAAAAGGGACAAGGCAATCCTGGCAAGAGGCCTTGACGATGCAGAGAGCAAGGATAAACGATGGTGCAAGTCGCCCAACGACGTCGATTGTCCCTGATTTGTAACCGGTTTGTAACCGGAGCCTGCTAAACTGATTTTGTCCAATGCGTTTTAATTAATCGC
The DNA here is from genome assembly GCA_021779955.1 of Chloroflexota bacterium. Classification (GTDB taxonomy): domain Bacteria; phylum Chloroflexota; class Anaerolineae; order Anaerolineales; family Anaerolineaceae; genus UBA6107. The sequence goes on from JAJXZS010000050.1 coordinate 86,395, forward strand.
AAAATTTCGTCACGTATTACATCAAATGAGGAGGGGTTATGCGCCTTAACGGCAAAGTAGCAATGATTACCGGCGGAGCGGCGGGTATCGGTAAGGCAACCGCGCAGTTGTTTGCCAAAGAGGGAGCGAAGGTAGCCATTTGTGACGTTTCCGAAGCACTTGGTGAAGAACTGGTCAAAACGCTGGGTCCTGATGCCTCGTTCACCAAAGTGGATGTCACAACCCGGGAGGAAGTTCAGCAGTGGGCTGAACAGGTAGTGGCGAAGTACGGAAAAGTCGATATTTTGGTCAATAACGCAGGCATCACCCGCGATGGTCAATTCATCAAGATGAAAGACGGTGAACTGGTCAAGCAAATGGACGAAGATGCCTTCGACATGGTCGTTTCTGTGAACCTGAAGGGCGTGTTCAACTGCGCCCAGGCAGTTTCGCCGTTCATGGTCAAACAAAAAGGCGGTGTGATCCTCAACGCGTCATCGGTTGTCGGGCTGTATGGCAATTTTGGGCAGACCAACTACGTGGCGACCAAGGCAGGCGTGATCGGAATGACGCGCGTGTGGGCACGCGAGCTTGGCAAGTACGGCATCCGCGTCAATGCGGTGGCGCCAGGGTTTGTGATGACCGAAATGGTTGCCAGGATGCCTGAAGAGGTTCTTGCCGGCATGCGCGCAAAGACTCCGCTTGGGCGTTTGGCCGAACCGGAAGATATCGCCAATACCTATCTATGGCTGGCATCTGACGAAGCCTCCTACGTCCACGGCGCTACCATCAGCGTAGACGGCGGCATCGTCCTGGGCACGTAGCCTGAACTCATTATTCCCGGAGGACATATGACAAGATACGCAACGATAATTTCCACCGGAGCATACCTTCCCGAGATCGAACGCACCAATGCATCGATGGCAGAGAGGTTTGGCGAGGTGATTGGCAAGTTCGAGGCCTCTTCAGGCATTCGCACACGTTTTTACGCTCCGGACGACTGGGCAACTTCGGACCTGGCTGCGCAGGCAGGCAAGAAGGCACTGGAGAAGGCCGGATTGAAGCCTGAAGATCTGGATCTGATCATCCTCGGAACGGATAGCCCCGATTACATCACCCCCGCAACCTCTGCAGTGGTGCAATTCAAGCTGGGCGCCAGAAACGCCGGAACTTTCGACGTGGGCTGCGCCTGCGCTTCATTCCCCACCGGGCTGAATATCGCCGCCGGTCTGATTGCCGCCAACCCGAATTTGAAATATGTGATGGTCATTGGCGCGTACATGATGCACAAACTGTCTGACTGGGAGAATGACGTGATGTCTTTCTTCTACGGTGACGGGGCTGGTGCTGCCATTCTGACCGCCAGCGACAAGCCGGGTTTTGTGTCGTCGACGTTCTTTGCAGACGGCTCATATCACAAGCATTGGGGCATCTACTCCGGCGGAACGTTCGAACCCGCGACCGAAGAAAGCGTCAAAGCCGGCCGGACGAAGGTCAAGCTGATCACGCCCTTCCCGCCGGAAGTCAACCACGAGGGTTGGCCGGCACGGATGCGCGAACTGGCAAAGAACGGCAATTTCGACCTGAAGGACGCCGATCTGGTCATCTACACCCAGGTGCGCCTCAACAGCATCAAGCTGGTGCAGGAGACTCTTGGCCTGCCCATTGAGAAAGCGCATTGGGTGATGGACCGCTTCGGGTACACCGGCTCAGCTTGCCTGCCCATGGCATTCGACGATGCCGTCAGCCAGGGCAAAGTCCATTCCGGCGACCTGGTCCTCTTCGTGGGCTCGGGCGTGGGTTACAACCAGGCGGGTTCCGCCTTCATCATGCCTTAGGAGAATCGATGAATCCGGGTGATCTCTACAAACAAAAACTGATCAGTATCCCCGAAGCAGTGGGCAAGATCCAATCTCACCAGACGGTGGGAGTGGCGATGGCTGCTGCTGAGCCGCCGGGCTTGCTCGCCGAGCTCGGAAAACATCGCGACAGGCTCGAAGATGTCAATGTTTGGGTGTGTCTACCCCTGGGTTCATACGATTTTGTGCTCGACCCGGGCATGGACGGGCATTTCTTCGTCGAAAACTGGTTTTACGGCGCTGCCGACCGCAAAGTTCATTCCCAGGGGCGCACATCGTACATCCCAAACAATCTGCACCAGGCAGCCACACGTAAGCTCTACGGCGCCAAAAACAGTGTCAACGTTTTTCTTGGCACTGCGACGCTCCCGGATGCACGCGGCTTCATGTCACTTTCGTTGGGCCTTGTGCTCGAGAAGCAACTGATCGAAGCGGCCGACCTGGTCATCCTCGAAATCAACCAGAATCTGCCCCGGACCCTTGGCGACACCCAGGTCCACATCTCGGAAGTGGATTACGTGGTGGAAAATCATTGCGCACTTCCGCAATTTCCACCGGATGTTCCAACTGCAATCGAAGAATCCATCGGCGGCTACATTGCTGAGATGATCCAGGACGGATCGACGCTGCAGCTTGGCATCGGCGGTATTCCGAACGCGATCACGCCCTTTCTGATGCACAGAAATGACCTGGGCATCCACACCGAAATGTTCACAGACGGCATGGTCGATCTATACAACGCAGGCGTCATCACCAACAAGCGCAAGACCTTGTGGAAGGGGAAGATGGTCGGCGCTTTCGCGTTGGGCACCCAGAAACTCTACGACTTCGTCGATAACAACCTGGGCGTCGAATTCCAGCAAGGTAAAGTTACCAACGACCCCACCGTGGTGGGGCGCAACTACCGCATGATCAGCATCAATACTGCGCTGCAGGTCGATCTGTATGGACAGGTCTGCTCGCAGTCGATCGGCAGCCGCCACTTCTCAGGCACCGGAGGCCAATTGGACACCCACCGCGGCGCCCAGCTTTCAGATCAGGGGCGCGGGATTATTGCGCTGCGCTCGACCGCCAGGGGCGGCACAGTTTCCACGATCGTGCCATTTCTGCCTGAAGGCACCGAGATCACCGTACCCAGCCAGGATGTGGACACCATCGTCACCGAGTATGGCGTGGCGGATCTGAAAGGGCTGTGTGTGCGGGAGCGCGCCATCGCGCTGATCAATATCGCGCACCCCGACTTCAGGGATCAATTGAAAGACGAAGTGATGCGCGTCGGCATCGTGCCAAAGTTTTCGGTTCCGGTCCAATGGGAGGGCGAGAAATGAATCAACTGATTGGCAAGTGGCAGCAGCCGGCCGGTCAACCTTATCCGGGGCTGTGGTTCATGTTCAATGAAGATGGCACTTTCCAGGCTGAATTCAACGAAATGGGCATTACCTCATCTGGAACGTATGCGCTGAACGGCGACCTGATCTCGATGGATCAGAGCCAGCATTCCCTGGGATTGGTAGGCAAGTTCGAAGGCAGATTTGCAGTCGAGAAGGATACGTTGAAAATGGCGCTCGGAAACCCGGGTGAGAAAGCTCCCGCAGACCTGAGCAAGGCTCGCATTTATATCAGACAGTAGAAAGGATCGCGCACCGATGTCATCAAAATTAGCCAGAGGTGTCGCTCTCGTTGGGGCCGGAATGAGCAAGTTCGGCGCTTTCAAGGGCAAATCCTCGAGAGATTTGTTCGTTGAAGCCTTTGTCGAGATGCTCGAATCCGTCGACAAAGGGATCGACCCGAAAGAGATCAATGCGCTTTACGTTGGCAATTACAGCAGCGATCTTTTCGAGGGGCAGGGGCACATTGCACCCATCATGGCGAGCTGGACGGGTTTGAGCCCGCTGCCGGCTGTGCGCGTCGAAGATGCCTGCGCAAGCGCCGGCGTCGCCGTGCGCGAGGGCATCCTGGCTGTAGCCTCAGGTATGTACGATGTGGTCGTGGTCGGCGGCGTGGAAAAGATGACCGATCTCCCTATCGAAAAGGTAACAGATACGCTCGCAACGGCTGCCGATGTGCAATATGAGATTCCAGCGGGTTTCACCTTCCCGGGTTTCTACGCGGCAATGGCAACCTCCTACATGGCTGCTTACGGCGCCACCCCCGAGACGTTCATGAAGGTCGGCATCAAAAATCACAACAACGGCGCCATGAACGAGAAAGCGCAGTTTGGAGCCAAGATCAGTACGCTGATGGAAGCCCGGCGCCAATCGGCGATCAAGAAGGGCCTGCCCGTGCCAGAGTGGGATTCTGAGATGGATTTCATGCACGATGACAGGGCAAACCCGATCGTCGCGTGGCCGATGCGTCTTTACGATTGCAGTCCGGTTTCCGACGGAGCAGCTGTGGTGCTGCTGGTGAGCGAAGACCTGGCGAAGAAATATACCGATCACCCGATCTATGTGGCTGGGATGGGGCAGGCGAGCGACGGCGCTTTGCACGACCGTCCGGTGTTGAATTCGATTCCATCGGCCAAACTGGCAGGCGAGCAAGCCTACCGCATGGCCGGCATCACCCCGCAGGACATCGACTTTGCCGAGGTACACGATTGCTTCACTGTAGCCGAGGTCATCGCCTCTGAAGACCTTGGCTTCTTCGAACGCGGCAAGGGCTGGATTGCTGCAGAAGAGGGCGTCACAAGCCGTGAAGGCGCGAAGCCGATCAACCTTTCAGGCGGGTTGAAGTCCAAGGGTCACCCGGTCGGCGCTTCAGGCGTTGGACAGGTGGTCGAGGTCTTCAAGCAGTTACGCGGACAGGCCGGTCCACGCCAGAAACCCGGACAATTGAGATTTGGCCTCACCCATAACGTGGGCGGCACCGGGCAAACCTGCGTTGTGCATATCTTCGAGCGGAGGGACTGACATGGATAACCAATTCACTCACACCGCATTTAGTAGTTACCTGAACGAACACCGCTTGATGGGCACGCGAAACAAGGCTGACGGATCGTTGTATTGCCCTCCGCGCCCTATTGACCCGCTGAACCACTCGATCGACATGGAATGGTTCGAGTTCAAAGGGTTGGGCAAACTCGAGGGGTTCACCATTGTCTACATCGGCTCGACAGCCATGATCGCGGCAGGCTATGACCGCAAGAATCCCTATTGCGTCGGCATCGTCAAACTCGACGAAGGCCCGATGATCAGCGGATTGATCCTGGGCGTGGATGTTTTCCATCCGGAAACGATCAAGATTGGCGCCCGTTTCAATGCGACTTACGTGGATCGCGGCGAAGGCGAAGCAAAGAAGAGCTTTCTGGCGTTCGAACCTGTATAGAAGGGATGATCCAGATGCCGAAGGTTATGGTCGACGACGTCAACCTGTATTATGAGCTTCACGGCCCTGAAAATGCCGATGTGATCGTGCTTTCCAATGGCATTTTCATGTCTACAGCGTCCTGGGGATTCCAGGTGGCAGAGTTGAAGAAGCATTTCAGGGTGCTGACATACGATTGCCGCGGCATGTGGAAATCGGATCACCCCGCCGGCCCTTATTCGATGGAGATGCACGCAGACGACCTGGCAGGCTTGCTCAAGGCCTTGAGCATTGAGAAGGCGCACATCGCCGGCATCTCATACGGCGGTGAGGTAAGCATGACCTTCGCCCTCAAATATCCGCAAATGGTGAGAAGCCTGATCGTCTCATCGAGCGTCAGCCAGATCGACCCGCTGCTGATGGCCATCGGTCAAAGCTGGGCAGTTGCGATGGAATCGCATGACCCCGGCACCCTGTACGACGTAACCCTGCCCTACAACTTCTCTGAACGGTATATCAAGGCCAATGCAGAGCTGCTGGCCGCGTCAAGGGCCCGCTACGGAGACATGGATTTCGATTCGGTATCCGAGCTGATGAAAGCGTTCGTAAGGCTCGAGCTGACCGGTGAACTGGCGAAGATCAAGTCGCCGGCGCTGGTGATGGTGGGAGAAAATGACATCCTGAAATCGCGCAATTACTCGGAGATCATCGCAAGCCAAATACCGGGAGCCGAACTGGCCGTCATCCCCCATGCAGGGCATGCAGTGTGCCTCGAGCAGCCGGGCATTTTTAACGATCTATTATTGGGATTTGTGTTGAAGCATTGTGAGGCCGTCGCATGAGCATTCATATCCAACCAGCACCTTTACCGGGCACCCAGGAAACTTACAACCACACCATCGGCGAGGAGGAACTGGCCGCCTTTGCGGGGCTGGTGGGAGCCCAACCGGTCGATCTGGGGATCGAGGTACAGGCAGCGAAAGATACGTCCGTTCCGAACCTGTTCATGATTGGGATCGTGGGCGGTTTGTTGAACACTCAGTTCTCAAAATTGGGTTCCGAATGCATCAATATGCACTTCGAATTCCTGGCGCCCATCCATTGCGGTGATTGCATCGAGACGACGATCGTACTGGCAAGCGCCGATATGGTCAAACACCTCGCCACGTATCGGATGGATTGTTTCAACCAGTCCAAAGAACAGGTGATTACAGGGCAGGCGGTGATGATTCTGCCGCGCTAGTCTCAATTTGTAAAATATGTCTGATCGGGAAATTCAGGAGGTGAAACCCAGTTGTTGAGTCCGCAATTTGAATCAGTCCACATCTATTTTGCTCTACAATAACATGGAGGAGAGAGTATGAAAAAGCTGTTTGCTGTTGTCAGTGTGCTCATGGTCGTGTCCTTGCTGCTTGCAGCATGCGCAACACCCACGCCTGCACCCACCACTGCAGTCCCCACTACTGAGGCGCCAACCGTTGCCGCCACCACCGAAGCCCCCACCCCTGAACCTGCGGGCCTCACCTGCGCTGCGCCTGTCAAAGTCGGCCTGATCACCGATCTGACCGGGCCCCTTGCCAGCTACGGAGAAATGATCGTTCGTTCCTTTATGCTTGGCATGGAATACGCAGCCGGCGCTCCCGGTTCTGCAGGCGCGAAATTCGATTGGAAGACCGCCACGCAAAATAATTTCACAATCGATAAATGCGAAATCCAGGTCTTCGTGCGCGACGATGCCAGCGTTCCTGATACCACGACCACCGTGGCAAATGAGTTGATCGATGTTGAAAAAGTGAATATCCTGGTCGGCACCACTTCTTCCGGCGCCACCGCTACCCTGCAGGGCATTGCGCTCCAGAACAAGATCCCCTTGATTGTGGCCCCCGCTGCTGCGAACGATATCACCGGTGTGAACTTCAATGAATACACCTTCCGCACCAGCCGCAACAACTACCAGGACGCCATGAATGAATGCCTGGCCCTGACAAAGACATACACGAAATTCGTCCAGATCGCCCCTGACTATGCCTTCGGCCGCGGCTCTGCAGCAGCTTTCCGCGATGCCTGCACGCTCGATGGCGGTACTTTCGTAGCCGACGACATCTTCGCCCCATTGACCACCACCGATTTCACTCCCTACATGGAGCAGATCGCCAATTCAGGCGCCCAGGCATACATCGTAACCTGGGCAGGCACCGGGTTTGTCTCTTTGATCCAGGCTGCCAAAGATCAGGGTGTCACCGATAAGATGGCCCTCGGTACAACTTTCGTGAACAATGCAGTTATGCCTGCACTCTATTCCAACTACATCGGTACGACAGCCGGCATTATCTACGCTTACATGGCGCCCAAGAATGCCATCAACGACTTCCTCGTTGCCCAGGAAAAAGCTGTATACGGTGTGGTTCCCGATCTGTTCGATGCCGATGGCATGAACGCCGCTTTGATGATCGCTGCCGCTTTGAAAGCGACCAACGGCGATGTCACCGGTGATGTCATGGTCAAGGCGATGGAAGGCTTATCCTTCGACGGCCCCAAGGGCCTCATCCAGATTCGTCCCGAAGATCATGTCGCCATCCAGGATATGTATATTCTGACTTTGAATAATCTCACCGATCCCAATGCCAACTACTACACCTATGTCGACACCACCCGCCCTGAACCGCCTTGCTTGTTACCCGAGACCTTAAAATCCCGCTGCGGTTCCTTGCCTTACGGCACCCTTTCTGGCAACTAAGCTTGTCTTTTGGTCCGCGTCCCTAAAGGTCCATGTGACCTTTAGGGACGGCTTCTCTACTCTGAACAACTCACGACTGAACCGAATCCATGGATCTGGAAGGTATGATGGACAACGAAGTCATTATCGAAACAATTGATCTCTCCAGGCACTTCGGCGCGCTGGTTGCAGTCGATTCGGTGAATATCAAGGTTCACAGGAACACGCTGCATGCCATTATCGGGCCGAATGGTGCGGGAAAAACAACGCTCTTCAACTTATTGAGCGGCAATCTCAGCCCAACGAATGGCAAGGTCATTTTCAAAGGGAAGGATATTACCAATAAACCCGTGTATAAGTTTATTCATCACGGCATTGGGCGCTCTTTCCAGATCACGAATATCTTTCCCAATCTCACTGTCTTCGAAAATATCCGCCTGGCTTCCCAGGCGATGGAAAAAGGCAATTTCAAGTTTTGGATGAATGCCTCCCGTTTACCCCGATGCGAACAACGGACCTGGGAGGTTATCGAGCGCGTGGGATTGAAAGAACGCGCGCATTTGATCGCAAGCACCCTCCCGCACGGTGATCAGCGCAAGCTCGAGCTTGGAATGATCCTTGCGCCGGACCCCGAAGTCCTATTGTTGGACGAACCCACGGCAGGCATGGCTGCGGAACAGGTTCCGGAATTGATCCAGTTGATCAAGGAAATCCAGCAAGCTGGAAACAAAACGGTCATGCTTGTGGAACATAACATGAACGTGGTAATGAGCATCTCCAACGTGATTACTGTGATGCATCTGGGCAAAGTACTGGCTGAAGGAACGCCCTCGGCGATTGCAGCCAATAAGGAAGTACAGACCGCATACCTCGGCGGACTTTATGAGTTGGATGTGTGAAATACCTTATCCTGGCAGCATGGTTTACAGCGAATCAACCTTGAGGACTAAATGACGAATATTCTCGAAGTTCAAGGCATCCATACTTTCATTGGACGTTATCACATCCTTCAGGGTGTGGATGTGAGCGTACCGGAGGGATCGATCACAGCCCTCCTGGGGCGCAACGGGGCAGGGAAGACCACAACGCTCAAGTCTGTGCTTGGGTTGAGATCGGTACGTGAAGGAAGCATCTTATTCGATGGAAAGCCTGTACACGGCATGCGCTCGTTCGATATCGCAGCGCTCGGAATCGGATTTGTTCCTGAACACCGCGCCATTTTTCGCGATCTGAGTGTCGAGGAGAACCTTAAAATCGCCGAACGTCACAAAGGTGATTTGGCAAACAAGCGCGACTTCATCTTCGATCTGTTTCCCGACTTGAAAAAGTTTCTTGCCATGCCCGGACTCAGCCTTTCAGGCGGGCAGCAGCAGATGCTTGCCATCGCCAGGGCTCTCATTGCCGATAATCGCTTGCTGTTGATCGATGAACCCAGCGAAGGTCTCGCCCCTGTCATCATCGAGCATATGATCTCTGTCATCCGCCAGCTTTCGAAAAAAAGCACTGTGCTGCTCGTGGAGCAGAACTTTTTGGTCGCGAGCAAACTGGCAGAATATTATGTCATTATCGAAGAAGGCCGTTCGGTCAAAGCCGGAAAAATGAGTGACCTGGTAAACGACAGGGCAGCCATTCACCAATACCTGGGCGCAGCTTAGGAAAAGCCATGAAACCATTCTTCCGTAGAAACTCGATGCTTCTCATCTCCCTTTTAGTCCTGATTGCACTGTTCGCTTTCGCGGGGCGAGGGATGGGGTCAAAGGATTTCGTCATCACCATGCTGCGCGGTCTGTCGGTTGGCGCGGTTACTTTTTTGGTAGCCTCGGGCTTCTCGCTGATCTTCGGCTTGCTCGACGTGCTCAATCTAGCGCAGGGCACACTGTATATGATCGGAGCTTACATCGGGTGGACGATGTATATCCGGCCCGATACCTTTATGGACCTGGTTCCCTTGCTGGCGCTGATGGTCAGCGGGTTTGCCCTGAACGGCGTCTGGAATATCGTCGTGGGGCACATCCACCTTAACCCGAAGGTCCAGCGCATTATTCCCTGGACGTTGATCGCACTCTCGCTTGCATTGTTCGCGATTATTCTACCCAAATATCCGATAGCCATTTGGGATTTGAATAATTATGCGCAAAGCCCTGTCACCTACTCATTCATGGCTGACCAGGGGACACGGCTGCCTGTGACGCCTGCAGTGTTCAGCCAGATTTCTCCATTTTTGGCTTTCGGCGGTCTGCTCCTCGCAAGCATGCTCTTTGCATTCGCCGTCAGCCTGTTCGGACACGCAGCCCAGGCTCAGGGGCGTCTGAAGGTGAAAAACTTCGTCCCCCTCGCGATTGTGCTGATCGTTGCCATGGTGGGATACGTCTTCAACAATACGCTGACCAACTTTTTCCTGGGCATGGATACGACAGTTCTGTTCCTGATCTCTGTCCTCGTCGCAGCTTTAAGCGGCGCAGCGCTGGGTGGTCTTATGGAGACCGTGCTCATCCGCCCGCTGTACAGCCGTCCGATCTACCAGTTGATGTTGACCATTGGATTGAGCGCCATCGGCGTGCAGATCGTGCAGGCGATTTGGGGACGTAATGAATTCATCATGCCGAAACCTTCGCTGTTTGCGGGCTCAGGAGGCGCCTGTCCAGCGTCCAGCCTGGCCTCCTGGCTCCAAAACCATTGTTCGACCATTTGGCTGCTGGGCGGACGGGTCAGGGTGTACGATGAAATCTTCATCCCGCTGGTTGGAATTATCGTGCTGATTGCAGTGTGGATCCTGCTTAAGCGCACCCGCCTGGGTATGGTGATCCGAGCCGGAGTCCAGGATCGCGAAATGGTCGAAGCGCTTGGCATCAATGTGCGGCGTGTATTCACCATGGTATTTGCCCTCGGCGTGGGATTGGCCACATTCGGCGGCAGCCTCGCTGCCCCATCCACAGGTCTTTCGAACGCAATGGGTGAGAGTCTGCTGCTCAGCGCTTTGATTGCCCTGGCGATCGGCGGGCTGACCAGCTACCCCGGCGCTGCGTTGGGTTCTTTGCTGGTTGGATTCATACAACAATTTATCATCAAGTATGGGCAGATTGGCATTCCCATTCCATTTACCGATATTGTTTTCAAGCCGTCCCCGCCCATTGTTCCAGCTTCCACCGTGCTGCTGATGGTGATTGTGCTGCTGATACTTCCTCACGGCCTACTCGGAAAGAAGGAATAATCCACCATGCTTAAAACGAGAATCTCTTTCTTTCGGGAGCAACGGAATCCCATCATCCTGCTGCTCATCACCCTTGCCCTGCCCTTCATCATCGGTATTTTTGAAGGCAGTTCTCCGCTTATGGTATGGGCCAACCAGGGCAGCATTTCAAAATTTATTGAGGGTTTGGGAATTGAAATCTTCATCCTGGCACTCTATGCATTGAGCTTTGACCTGATCTTTGGGGTTACCGGGCTGCTCTCTTTCGGTCACGCAATGTTTTTCGCGGTGGGAGCTTACCTTACCGGCATTGCACTCAAGACTCTCGGTCTTCCACTTTATGCGGTCATTGGTTTGGTATTTGTGGCGGCCATCGTGCAGGCAGTCTTGTTTGGACTGGTTTTACCGCGCGTGAAAGGGATCACATTTGCCCTGGTCACGCTTGGGATGGCCTCGGTTTTTCATATCGTGGTGATGTCGAGCGATGTGGCAAATTACACCGGCGGTGACGTCGGCCTCCAGGGAGTTGTCGTCCCCGCGTTCATCAATCCGGCCATTGAGCGCCTGCGTTTCTATTTCATTGCCCTTATCATCCTCTTCCTGGCATACTGGCTCTATAAGGTGTTCGTCAGCTCGCCTACAGGAAGAGTATGCGTGGCGATTCGTGAAAACGAAGACCGCGCCAAGATGCTTGGTTACAACACATTCAAATTCAAGCTCGCAGCCCTGATGCTCGCCTCGATTACGGCTGCATTTGCCGGAACGCTGCATGCGCTCTATCAACCTGTGATCAGCCCGACGATTGCCGATCTGGGATTCACCGTTACAGCTCTCTTGATCGTATTGATCGGCGGCGTGGGCACGCTCAGCGGTGCTGTCATTGGTGCGCTTGTTTATCGCCTGCTCGATTTTGTATTGCGCCGGTACATTGGCGCGAGCGCGAGCCTGGTCACAGGCGCAATTTATGTGGCGTTCGTCCTGTTCATCCCATACGGGATTATGGGCACCTGGCAGCTCAAGAAGTGGGCCTGGAAAGAAGGTATACAGCGGTTGCTGCGGCTGTTTCAGGTCAAGCCTGAAGAGGGCGAACCCAAACCGCAACAAAGCAAATAAACGGCTCGCAAGAGCCGTTTTTCTTGAGAACCAGGGGGATGAAACGTATATTTAAAGGGTCATCAGGCAGAAGTTAGCTGCTTCCACAGACGGGTGGTTTCGATTGAAGGCTCGACGTCGAGCTCATCGTGCAGCACGCTGACGCAGCGTTGGTATACGGCATTGACGGTCGCTCGGTTACCCCTGGCGGCGTGGCATTGCATCAGCATCTGCACCGCGTACTCGTTGCATGGGTCGAGAGCCAGGATGTCGTGGCTTACCTTGATGGCTGAATCGAACATTTCGCGGAAAAGGTAGGCTTTCAGCAGGCGTTGGGCGGTAACAAAGTAAACGTCTCTGAGCCTGCTGCGCATGTCGTCCGCCCAGGGTTCTGCGACGTTTTCGCTGAGGTAATCCGCCTGGTAGAGCTCCAATGCCTCTGCCCAGTCCTCCTCTTTTGGAGAGGTGCAAAGCTCGTTGAAGTCGTCGATATCGACGCAGATTTGGGCAGCCGGGTTCAAGCCATAAAGATTCTCGCGCCTGGCGACGAAAAATGGCGCCCTGCCCGGATCGCGCATCGGCTCGAGGGCGTGATTCAGGGCGCTGAGCGCAACCTTGAGCGTTTGCCCCGAGCCGTCGATGTCGAGATGCGGCCAGAGCCGGTCTGAAAGCTGCTCGCGGGTGAACCACTTGCCGCGGTTGGTGACGAGGAACTGGAAAAGCTGGCGGGCCTTCTCGCGCTGCCAGTCATGCGGTGAAACTTGTTCGCCGTCGCGCCAGACTTCGAAAGGTCCGAGCGTGCGTACTTCGAGTCCGTAGCCGGGATGATACTCGGCGTTCTCCAGCCCGAGGTCTTTGATCAATTGGGCGATCCAATCCGATTCAAGCCCCTGGCGCTGCGATTCGATCAATAGAGGCAGATAGATCTGCGGGTTTTGAACTCCGAGCATGCTGGCTTTTGTGAGAATGAATCCAAAGTCATGCTCGCGCAATAAGGGAACGACCTGGGCAAACGTCTGCACTGCTTCCGATTTCAGCCCGTTCAACCAAGAATTGAGCACCTGGGCACATCTCGTTGTGGCTTCGCCGAATATATCGCCTGCCTGGATGAAACGCTCAAGCCCGTTTTGCAGCCATTCTTCAGCCTTGTCCGGCTTACCTTCGAGGGTGAAGGCGGTGCCCATGCTGGTATTCAGCAGCGCCACAAACCACAAATCGCCGGACGTTTGGGCAATGTCGATTGCCTGGTCTGCATAGATTTTTGCCTGGGCAAGATTGCCCTGGTAACCGTAAAACCGGCACAATCCCCACAAAGGTTCGACCTGGACGCGCATGACATTGAAGGCACGCACCAGTTCTATCGAGCGTTGATAAAATTCGACCGCTTTTTGGGTGTGGGTGGAGCGCCAGGAAAGCTGGGGGTAAATCTGATAGGCATGGCCAAGGCGCATCCAGCCCACAGCCTCGACGAAAGGCGAATCCAGTTTTTGGCCGACTTCGATGCCCTGACGGGCGAAGTACTCGCCCCTTTTTACATTGCCCATCATCAAGTGGGTAAGCGCCAGCAGGAGCGACATTTCGCGGTGGAAGCGCTGCGGACGCTGCCTGCGCGCCTCCTGATCGAGCAGACCCGAAGATTCGAGTACGGCGATGCCTTGCTGGAGGCGTCCGGTGCGGAGCAGTGAGCGCGCTTCAAGGTAGATGTCATCTGGGCCGGATTCGGAACGAAGCATGCTGGCTTCCTGGTGCAGAGCCAGGGCTTCCAGGGGTATTCCTAGGTTGAGCTTGTTTTCAGCAAGCTGATCGAGGAGTTCGGCAACTTCGCTGGGGTGTTCTTGCGGCTCGAGCAGCGCGATGGCTTCTTCGAGCAGGCTGGAAGCCTTGAGAGGACGGATTGTGTCGAGGTAAACCTGGGCTTTACTCCGCAGCGCCTGGCTCCTGCCCAAAGGATCCTTCTGTTGTAGATAGATGCTGTAGGCGTGATTGTAGGCCGTGACGGCCTCTTCGAAACGCGACATCAGGCGGAGAACATCGCCGTGAAGCAGATGCAGTGACGGATATTGCTCCATCTGCCTTTCGTCCAGCTCCCCGATCCAATACGCGAGAGTGCGCAGGCGGCCAAGGTTGAGCATATCGCGACCGATCGAATCGATCAACCGGGCCGCCGAGGCATGGTCACCACAAGCAAGCTGATGGAAAATCGCCTCTTCGATATCGCCGGATTCCGTGTAATATTTCGCGGCTTTACGATTGAGATTCGCCACAAGTTCAGGAGTCTTCATCGCCTGGTTTGAAAGGAAGTCCTGGAACAGGCGCTGGTAGCGATAGACGATGTCGTCGACCGTGGAAATGAAAAGGCCCTTCTCATTCAGAAGCTGGAGAATTTCCTGGCTGTCCGTGATATCCAGTAAAGCATTGCAGCATTTGGCATCCATGCGGCGAAGCACCGAGGTGTGAACCAGGAACTGCTGTACCGGTTCTGCCTGGCGCATCAGCACTTCCTGGGCGAGGAAATTGAAAATTTCCGATAATGCCGAAGGCAGAGCGGAGAGTATGTTATCCAGTTTCTTGGAATGGCTTGCCTGGATGCGCTGCCAGATCATTTCGAGGGCGATGATCCAGCCGTCGGTATAAGTGAAGAGGGCAGCAGCCTGCTCGCTGGTGATGGGAAAGTGATGGTGTTCGGAAAACAAGGCAAGGATCTCGTCCTGCGTAAAGGACAAATCGGACTGTTCGAGGATCAGGACGCTGCCTTTGACCCGCCAGCGGATAAAAGCCGGCGTTTCAGGCACCTCGCGGCAGGCGATGGAGATGCGCAAGCGGGGAGGCCGCCGTTCGACCAGTTGCTCGAGCCATCGGCCAATATCGGGCACCTTGTTGACAATGTGGAAATCGTCCATCACCAGCACGGCGTCCTCCTCGAGGTCGGTGGTCAATTGATTGAGCAGCGCAGTGATCACTCCCTGGGCAGCAGAGATGCCATCCTGCTCGAGCCGGCGCAGCAAAGGCTCGGGATTGGGCAGCAAGGCCGAAATCAGGTGAGCGATGAACACCGTGGGGTCGCGGTCGGTCTCGGTGATGTCGTACCAATAAACGCGGGGATATTGACGGCTCAACTCGATCAGCGCGGACGTTTTGCCAAATCCGGTGCCTGCGTGAATCACCGTTAACGGATGATCGAATGATTCCGTCAGTTTTTCGTGCAGTCTCGGACGCTGGAAGATTGCCCGTTGAGGTTGCGGCGGGATAAGCTTGCTGCGTATAACCATGTCAGACAGGGGCATGCCTTAATTCTATGCAAAAGGGCAGAAAGTTCAATGTTTTAGCAAAACTCGCTGCTCGAAACAGATTCGCAAAATTCATTTTTATGGCAAAATGAGTGCAGTATTCTTCAGCATCCGCTTGAATTATGGGCGTGAATGAATACGATCGGTCACCTCTGTCTGCATCAAGAAGAACCCGAGGCAATATGAAAAAAATCATTCTCGCGCCGGACTCATTCAAAGGCTCGCTCACTGCAATTGAAGTTTGCGAGATTCTGGATCAGGTAATCCACAAGCAATTCCCGAAATGCGAAATCGTGCAAATGCCCCTCTCCGACGGCGGCGAGGGCTTTGTCGATTGTTTACTGGCTGCCGTTGGGGGTGAACGCATACTGGTGAGGGTCAATGGGCCTATGGGAAAAGCGATCGAAGCCGCCTATGGGGTGCTTCCTGATGGATGCGCCGTCATCGAGATGGCTGCCGCTTCCGGCTTGACTTTGGTGAATCGTGACGAACGCAATCCCCTGCAGGCAACCACTTTGGGTACCGGCCAGTTGATTCGCCATGCGCTGGATCAAGGCTGTCGCGAGCTTGTCATCGGGCTGGGCGGCAGTGCAACCACCGACGGCGGAGCGGGGGCGGCATCTGCGTTGGGGATCCGCTATCTTACGCAGGAAGGGCGTGAAATCCTTTCAGGCAGCAACCTGGCTCAATTGGACCACATCGACATCAGTCGAATGGACGGGCGCCTGGCCGAATCGACGATCATTTTCGCTTGCGATGTGACGAATCCGCTCTATGGACCAAACGGCGCGGCCTGCGTCTTTGGCCCGCAAAAGGGTGCAAACCCGGAACAGGTGCAATCGCTCGATAAAGGATTGGAGAAACTGCGGAGTGTCGTATTGCAGCAGACCGGGATCGATGTGCAATCACTCCACGGAAGCGGGGCGGCCGGAGGACTGACCGTTCCGTTCGTGGCTTTTTGTGGAGCCCAAATCGGCAGCGGGCTCGATTTCATGCTGGATGTGGCCGGATTCGACTCCGCCCTCATTGGCGCAGACCTGGTCGTCACAGGCGAGGGGCGCACGGATGGCCAGAGTGCAATGGGCAAAGTACTTTCGGGGGTGGGAGCGCGTGCCAAACGCCGTGAGGTTCCCGTTCTGGCGATTTCAGGCTCACTCGACAAAGGTTATGAACAGCTCTATGCCGGCGGCATCACTTCCATGTTTGCTGCGCTGCAGGCGCCTCAGGCTTTAGAGGATGCCATGGCACATGCACGCGAGAACCTGACCCGCGCGGCCGAGAATATCTTCCGCCTGATGCGTTCAATCGATCGGTAAGGCTAATTCCAACCGGGTCGTCTATTTCAAACCCAGCTTGCACGCTGTGGAGGATCCCTCTTTGCGCAGATCTCTACCGAGCAGCACTCTTTCGAGGTTGGCGGGAAGCGAGCGGATGCGGCGGCCGGTGGCGTTGGCGATGGCATTGACTATCGCAGGCGCTGCAGGCACAAGCCCGGTCTCCCCGAGATTCTTCGCGCCGTACGGACCTGCGCTGAAGGGTTTTTCGACGAATTCGCCCTGGATGTCCGGAATATCCATTGAGGTTGGGATAAGATACTCGTCGAAGTTGGTCGCCTGCAGATAGCCCTGGTCGAAATCGACGCGCTCCATCAGTGCGTAGCCAAGGCCTTGCGCAATCCCTCCGAAGAGCTGCCCGTAAGCGCCTTGAGGGAAAATGACTTTACCCGTATTGTGTACTGCCCAGAATCCAGTTACGTCGACCTTTCCTGTACCGGTATCTACCAGAACTTCGGCCACCTGCGCGCCGTAATGATAGGCGAAGTAAGGCTTTCCCTGACCTTTTTGCATCGACCAAGAAATTTCAGGTGCTGACCAGCGCCCGCGGCTGCTGAGCGCCAGCCCAATTTTCCGCGCATGGTCTACCACCTTCTCGAACGAAGCGGGCTCTTCGCCTGGCCCGATGAACAATTCGCCATGGCGGATGATTTCCGCAGGCCGGCAGGCAAACAGGTCGGCGGCAGCCTGGTTAAGCAGCTGCGACAATTGTTCGGCAGTCACGCGGGTGGCGTTGCCGCCGAGCACTGTGGCGCGTGAGGCCACAGTAGGTCCGCTGTCTTGAGCGGAATTCGTATCGGGTCGCGGCATCACGAAGCGGTTCGGGTCAAGACCAAGCGTCTCCGCAGCGATCAGGGTGAAGGTCGTGCGTGAACCTGTGCCGTAGTCTGTCAGCCCTGAGGTGAGGGTGAGGCTGTAATCGGGGTTGACTTCGAGCGTACCGGCAGCAAAATCAGCTCCCTCTGCTCCCAATGAGATGCCATGGAACAAGGCAGCGACCCCAATCCCGCGCCTGAGCTCGCCGGGGATTGGAGCTTTTGACGCTTCGCTTGTGTAAAGCGGGTGCTTGTGCTGCCATCCTGAAAGCCTGCGCACCTCATCGAGGCATTCCGCGAGTCCCACATCATCGCCCAACTTTTGACCATGCGCCGTAATGTCGCATGGAAGAAGGCAGTTTTGCAGGCGCAGGTCGATCGGGTCGATGCCCAGTTTGAGCGCGAGTTCGTCCATCGCCGATTCAATCGCAAAGCAGACTTCGGCGTTGCCGAATCCGCGGAAGGCGCCGGAATAGCCGTTGTTGGTGTAGACGACGTCTGTATCCACGTGGCAGGCGTCGTAGCGGTAGGGTCCCATGGCATGGATGCTCGAGCGCCAGGCGGTGAACGGCGTAATGCTGGAATAAGCTCCGCTGTCGACCAGGGCATGGATGCGGCTGGCGCGCAACCTGCCGGAGGCATCTGCGCCGAGTTGAATGTGCATCTGCATGGCATCGCGCTTGTACGAAGCGATCATCGACTCTTCGCGCGGGAGGATCATCTTGACCGGGCGGCCGGTGAGCTGCGCCAAACGGGCAACCTGCGCCGAGATTTGGTACATCAGGTCGTCTTTGCCGCCGAATGCTCCGCCAACCACAGGCTGGATGACGCGAACCCTGCCTTCGGGCAAACCGAGTACCTTCACCAGGTTGGCGCGGTTGAGAAACGGGCTCTGGCAGGAAGCATAGACCGTCAGGCTTCCATCACTTTCGGGTATCGCCAAAGCGCCTTCGGGCTCCAGGTAAGCATGCTCCTGGTGCATGGTCGAATACTCTGCTTCAAGAGTGACTGCGCAGGTGGAAAGCTCGTGAGCAGGGTCGCCTTTTCGCACCGCATATTGGTTCAGTAAGTTGCCGCGGGGGTAGCCTTCGGCATCGGCGGGCTGCTCGCCGATGAGTGCCGACGAAGGATCGAGGGCGTGAGTCATGTCGAAGACCGCAGGCAGCTCCTCCAGTTCGATCACCGCAGCGTCCACTGCCTGCTGCAGTGCGGATTCAGTCTCCGCAGCGATACTGACAATTCCATCCCCAACGTAGCGCGCCCGCTCGTAAGCCAGCATGAACATGTCTTCGACAGGATAGCCAAAGCGGCCGTGGTTGACAAAATCTTCAGACGTGATGGCGGCCACAACCCCCGGGATCTTCAAAGCGGCGCTGAGATCGATGCGCTTGATCCGTGCATGCGGGAGGGTGCTGCGAATGGTGCGCGCCAGGAGCATGCCTGGCACGAAATAATCGGCAATGTACATGGCGCTGCCAAGCACCTTTTCGAGCGCGTCGACACGGTCTGCGGGTTTACCGATAAAACGATATTCAGGCATGGCCCTTTTTCTCCTTGCGGCTCAAAGAGGTCTGCTCGATGGCATCCACAATTTGCTGATAGCCCGTGCAGCGGCACAGATTGCCTGCGATCGCCTCCCGTATTTCCGTGCGGGTGGGCTGGGGATTGTCTGCCAGGAGGGCTTCACCTGCCAGGATCATGCCAGGTGTGCAGAATCCGCATTGCACAGCGCCGTAGCGGATGAAGGCCTGCTGCAGGTCGTTGGGGCTTCCGTCAGGCAGGCACACGCCTTCGATGGTGATTACCTCCCGGTCTGCAGCCTGAGCGGCCAGTACCATGCACGAATTGACCAGCTTGCCGTCCAATAGCACGGAGCATGCGCCGCATTCACCCACGTCGCAGCCTTCCTTGGTGCCCGTAAGATGCAAGTACTCCCGGAGCAGCTTCAAGAGTGAGATATCGCCTGGAGCTTCCACTTCGACTCTTTGGTTGTTCAATAACAATGAATATTTCATGCCGCCGCCAAAGGAAATACCTGGCCAAGAATTCGAGCGGTCATTGCTTCGAGAGCCGGAATTTTGTACTCTGAGGACCAACGTCTGCCGGAAAGCCGCAGCATTTCAGCTACTGTTGCCCTGGCGGCAAGGTTGAAAAGCAAATCGGAAGGCGCCTCACCCA
Organism: Chloroflexota bacterium; assembly: GCA_021779955.1. Lineage (GTDB taxonomy): Bacteria > Chloroflexota > Anaerolineae > Anaerolineales > Anaerolineaceae > UBA6107. The sequence goes on from JAJXZS010000050.1 coordinate 106,148, forward strand.
GCAGAAGTTCCTCGACCGCCGCCAGACGCTCGATGCTCGGCGTGGCAGAGCCGGTGACCAGGCGGGCTTCGGCAATCCTGCCGTCGTCGTTCAAGCGCCCCAGCGCGGCAACGGTCAGCCTTGAAATCGCCATGGCGTTGCGCCTTCCGAGCTTAAGGAAGGCGCTGCGGCTGCCTGAAGCAGGGATGGGATAGCTCAACGACAAAAGCAAACCGCCCGATGGGAGCAATGTGTGGTTTGGCCGGGTAACGAATCGGCTGACCGGCATACTTTGCCCGCCTGCCGGTGTGAGGATGGAAGTCGACGCGTCAAGACAGATCAACGCGGGCAGCGAATCGGCACAGGCCGCGGCGTTGACCACATTGCCGCCGAGAGTGCCCATATTTCGGATTTGCACGGCGCCCACCGAATGGCATGCCTGAACCAGCGCGGGAGCAGTCTGCTGAACCAGCGGCGATTCCATCACTTCGTTAAAAGTGGCCGCTGCACCGATGATCACCCTGCCGTTTTGCTCTTCGATCTTTCGAAGCTCCGGGATGAGCGAAATATCCACCAGGCGGTCGCAATAATGCGGATCATGGCGCAGGAGCAGCATAATATCTGTGGCGCCTGCCAGTGCTCTGCTGCGCAAACCCGGCTCGTTGAGCAGGGTCATTGCCTCGCTCACGCTTGTTGCCCGGATGGTTTCGAAACTTTCCATGCAGATTCTCCCGAAGTTGGTAACTGCTTGCTGCCTTTAGCCGCTTAACCGGGCGCTTTCGCTCCGAAGGTAGAAAATCTCATCCAGATTGTCTGAGTTTCGCGGGAGCCCAACGTTATCCTCTCGCAGATGGTAACCGAAAGTATACACATTCCCTGTAAAATGTCCACATACAACGCGGGAGAATTACCGTTCGCGCAAGCTCGCAGAGGATAATAAATCTCTGCCTATCGTGATCAAAGCCGGTGTGAAACTGGATTTAAAAGAGAGCAGGCTGCTTCGAAGCGGGTTTGACCTGCGCAGCGTGCTCTTCAAGCCAGGCGAGCAGTTGGATCGGTTTAGCCTGGAAGGGATGCGGAAACGGTAGGGCGCCCTTTTGAATGAGTTGCCTGTTTCCCTCGGGCATTTCAGGATGGTCAAGGGCAAAGACGGGAATCCATTTGGCTCTAAGCGCCTCTGTCGCGCCGGCCCAGGTGCCGCCCTTTTCAAAATCGCTGGCAACGACGATTGCATGGTCGGCCAATGCGTAGATCAGCTTGTTCCTGCCCATGGCGGTGCCCACGCTGAAAGGTGCATTCGGCGAGTAGGGCGTCGCGAGGCAAAGGTCGCCCCGTTGGAGTGCATTTCGGTTCTCTGGGTCGCGGACGGCCTTCTCGAGATTGTCTGATAGGATGCCAACGGCCGTCCCGCGTGCGCCGAGGGCTGCCCGCATGCTCAAGCTGTCCACTCCTTTTGCTCCCCCGGAATACAGCACCAGGCCAGACATTCCGCATGCATTTCCCACGAACTCGGCGCATGTTTCCCCTGCCACATCGAGATGGCGCGAGCCCACAACGGCAATTCCGGGTTGGCCGAGCAGCGCTTTTTCACCCGAGTAAAAGAGGATAACCGGAGCGGCATCTTTGAGGCGCTGACGGTAACGTTCAGGGTAGTTCGCGTCTGCCCGCGTCATCACCTGGATGCCAAGTCTCTCGAGGCGTCCCAGCTCGATCTCAAGCGATGTCCGACGCAGCAAGAGCTTTGAAACCCGCTCCGCATTCTTCTCCGTGAGTACCAATTGGCAGGCCGCGCTTTCGATGCCCTGATTTAGCAGATCCCCCGGACGCATGGATTCGGTTTGAAGTTTTCTCGCCAGGTCATTCCACTCCTTGAGAGCAAGAGGCGAGAAATCCGTTGCAGGTGAAAGACCCAAATGCGAGCAGAGAAGCAGGATTGCCAGGGTATCTTGGGAAAGGTTCATTGATTCGTGTTCCTTTTTGTCGCCTGGGCCATGGCAAATGGATAGACGGGTCCGCTGCCGTTCTTGCGAAGAAGATATCCTGCCATGGTCAGCGTCCAACCTGAATCTATAATATCATCGATAACCAAAACAGGCCCTCCGGGAAGAGGTTTTTTAATCGAGAGTGAATTGAGCACATTCCGCGCCTGCATGCTCTCGTTTTGCATCGTCTTCTGCTCTGGGGCATCAGAACTGCGAATCAATACCGGGTGGAAGGGGATTCCCAGCCGGTCTGCAATTCGCTGGGCAATGTCTGCCACGAGCTCAGGCCGCCGCCTTGAAGGTATTGCAGTGATCCATTGGGGCGCTGGATTGGGTCTCCAGCGCATCTTGATCAAATGTGCCGCGGCGTCGGCAAGCTCATCTGAAAATCGATCGGTTTGATATTTCCCCTCCCGCACCAGTTTTCCCCAACCAACGTCACCGTAATAGCTCAAGCTTTGTCCTATTTCATTCTGCAGGTAAGGCGGCACCTTTTTACCCGTTGGAAGAATTCCTGAAGGTGCTTTTTCCTTTGGCTTGATCACTATCTGTAATTCGTTCAGGAAATCTTCCGCTTCGATCACCCTGGAGGAGGCGACATCAGAAGATAAGCCTTTGCTTTGACAGTTGGCGCACCGTCCACAGGGATGCGCAGTCGTATCGCCAAGGGATCTCTGCAGGAACTCCATGAGACAGCCGCGAGAATGGACATAGCGGTTGATCTCATGCCATTCTTTCCAGCGCAAATCGGTGAACTTCTTTATCTGCGCATCGTCGGGCTGCCATTCGCGTCCGGTAAGACGGTAAGCATAGTCATCACCTTCCATGGTTCGCTCTACAACACTGTCGACCTCAAGGAGTCTGAGCACCTGCCGGATTCCGCCCGACGTGTAGTTGACTTTTCGCATCAGTTGGTCGACCGAAATCCCTTTCTCCTTGGATAGAGCCGCCAGGGTGGCTTCGAAAGCCTTGTTGCTTGGCGTGGCATTGTTGATCATAAATTTCTGGATATCTTCATCTTCATCGCCGCAGAGCAGGATGCCGTAGGCTTTATCCAGGCTCCTGCCTGCCCTGCCCACCTGCTGGTAGTACTCGATCACCGATTTGGGTCGCTGGAAATGGATGACGAATGAGACGTCCGGCTTGTCAAAGCCCATCCCCAGGGCAACTGTGGCGACAAGAAGTTCGATCTTGTTCTCGATGAACGCCGCTTCGAGCTCGGGCCGGTTGATTTCAGTCTCATCCTGGGCGTGATAGGCTTCGGCTTTATAGTTGTGCTGCTTTAACCATCGGGCCACTATCTCGGTATCATGTACGGTCTGGCAATAGACGATGCCGCTGCCTTTGAACTTCGATAGGTTTTCAGCCAACCAGGCCAGGCGTTCTGCCCGGCTCCCAACGAAAAGGTTCTGCAGGCGGAGAGATTCACGAGCAAGCGGACCCTTGAACAACTCAAGGGTGGAGCCGAACTGCGCCTGTACGTCTGCGATCACCCTTAGATTTGCGGTGGCTGTTGTGCCGAGTACGGGCATCTCTTTCGGGAGCGTCCGTAGAAGCTGACCGATTCTCCGGTAGTCCGGCCTGAAATCGTGCCCCCAATCGGAAATACAATGGGCTTCGTCCACCACGATCAGGCCCATATTCCCTGCAATTCGCGGCAGGACGAAGCTTTGAAAATGTTCGCTTGCCAGGCGTTCCGGTGAGATCAAGACGATGTCGCACTCGTTGTTGATTAAAGCCAGTTCTGCTTTCGCCCAATCTTGCCGGTTTCCACTGTTGATGGTTTGTGCCCGGATGCCGATGCGATTTGCCGTCTCGATCTGGTTACGCATAAGGGAAAGCAGCGGGCTGATGAGCAGCGTTGGACCTGCGCCCTGCTCGCGGAGCAGCCTGGTTGCAAGAAAATACACCAGGCTCTTGCCCCATCCGGTACGCTGTACCACCAGCGCCCGCTTCCTTTTCAATGCAACCGCTTCGATAGCTTCCCACTGGCCGGGGCGAAAGTCCTTGTCAGTGCCTAGCATTTGACGCAGTAAATCAAGGCAATGCTGCTTGATTGCGGAGTTGGCTTCGATGAGTTCCCCAGCTGCCATTGGTGTGCCGCCTTGTGTGCGATGATGAGTTCTCTCCAGCATTCGAATACCCCGGGTGCTGGTGCAAGGACCGTAATGAAAGCACAACTATTATGCGGCTGAATCCACGGCCGTGCAATCGAATCGGCGGCTCGAATCAGCTCTTTACGATCGCTCCCTCGTCCCACCTTTTTCAGCATGTGTGCTGACCCATGGAATGACCAGTTCGCCTGTGGGATGGATAGGATAGATCGAATCGCCAAGAGTGATCGAAAGGTTCTCAGTCAATGGGAAGAGTGGCTTGACGGTGATTTGTTCGTGTGTGATGACGATCCGCAGTTTTTGCCCGCGCACCTCGAACGGAAGCGTCACCTGGCGCCAGTGCTCGGGCAGGCGTGGATTGATCGAAATTGTATCTCCCAGGCACTGGATGCCGCACAGTCCGAACACGGCTGCCATCCAGGATCCCCCGCTGCTGGCCGAATGTGTGCCTCCGATATAGAGCTTGCCGACATACTGCTTGCCCTCGCCGGTTAGATCGATGGTTGCCGTCTTGAGGAAATACTTGTACGCCCAATCCACCTTACCGATCTGAGACGCGATCAGCGAATAGGAGCAAGCGCTGAGGCTTGATCCATGTTCGGTTCTTGGTTCGTAATACTCCCAGTTCGATTCTTTTGTCAGCGCTGTGAACCGTTCGCTGAATAGCGCGAGCATCAACACCACGTCCGACTGTTTGATGATTTGAGTATTCGTTGCCAATCCATTGCCGCCGCCGAGGTATTCGTTGGGGTCCAGCCGGCGCATCAGCAGGTTTTCGAGAGAGGTGTCTTCGAGTGAGAAGTAGCCGTCAAATTGAGGGACGACCGAACCCTCAGGCAGTTCGTCCGGGAGGTACAAATTGGCAGCCACAACTGCGATGCGAGATAGGTCTGCCTCAAAACCCAGGGAAGCTACCAGGCGGTCATAGAACTCGGGCGAGTTCTTTTGCAGATAGTCGGAAAGGAACAGGCAGATATCGAAGGTGTGCGCAATCAGGCGATTGGTAAAGGCATTATTGTGAACACGCTCATGATATTCATCCGGACCGGTGACATCCAGGATTTCATGCTGCTGTTTATCGGGACTGTAATAGGCATACGACATGAAAAAGCGTGCGCATTCGAAAACAACCTCAGCCCCGCCGTCGTACCAGATGCTCGCATCCCCTGTGGCAACGTAGTATTTCCAGAATGCATAGGGGATGTCGGCGCTGATGTGGACCTGCTTGTCGCGGAAGTACGTGCGCATGGGTCGGTCGGTGAAAATATCGGTCAGGTTGAAAAGTGTGCACACATCGTCGCCGGTGTCCTGGCTTTCCCAGGCGTAGAATGCACCCCGGTAGCCATACTCTCTCGCTTTTCGGCGCGCGCCTTCAAGCGTGTGATAGCGGTACAGCAGCAAGTTGCGCGCAATCTCCGGAAAGGCATGCATGAAGAACGGGAGCATAAAGATCTCTGTATCCCAGAAAATGGCTCCCTTGTACATCTGACCCGAAATCCCCCTTGCCGGGATGGATGCGGACGCGCTGTGGGCGGGTACGCTCGCCAGGAGTTGGTAGATGCTGTAGCGCAGGGCTTCCTGCGCAACCGGATCGCCTTCAATTTCGATGTCGCAAGCGTCCCAACGCTGCTTCCAGAGTTCACCGTGGGCTGCGCGTTGAGCTTCGAAGCCTTGTCTGGCTGCCATGCGGCACAGCTCACGGCTCGTGCCCATTGGGTCAGGTTCATCCGCGGAGGCAACCAGGGCAACAAACTTATAAAACGTAAAACCCCTGTTGAGATGATCCACCCGAAAAGTACGCAGCACCGAGTGCTGATCGAGCAGTTCCCCGGCATCTTCGGGTATTGTGCGATTCTTATTTGAGAAGACGATACATTCGGATAAAGCCACGGGGACCGAATTTTCGTGAGTCACAGCCCCCAGGGATACAATATCGTCCTCGATATGCGCAGAGATGTCGTCCAAATGCGGACCATTGATGTCCCAGACCTCGCCGTCAATACCTGTCTGGATTGTTACGCTGCAATCGCGGTCTGAGATGAGTGAGAACTCCAGGCATAGCAGGTGAAGCTGCGCAAGCGAGGCGAACCGCTGCGACTTGAGCGTGATTCGCGCGCCGTCAGACGTTTCGAAGATGGTCTCGCGCGTGTGAATCGCGGTATGTATGTTGAGGTTTTGGGTATGGCTCAATACTTTACTGGAGAGCGTGCTGAGCGCTTCGGTGCCGTAAAAGACCTGCGCAAACCCGGCGTTCGGCAGGTTGACCGGTTCGCGCCATTGATCTCCAACTTTGTCGTAGAGGCCTGAAACGATGGTGGCTGTCTTTTCTTCCTTCCTGAATTCATCCAGAGTACCGCGATAACCGAAATAGCCATTCCCGATCAAGAACTTGATGCCCTGGCGGTCGATGTCTTGCGGCAATAATTGGTTTGTCTCTGTAATATTCCATTCCATGGTACGTCCTTGATCTACTTGTATGCGCTGCGCTAAGTTGTCAGTTCTCCCCTGAAGACCGGTAAAAGAGGCACTTCCCGCCGGGGAATCATAAGTACGCGCTAGATTTTTATTGAGATGCCTGTCCCGTCCAGTTCACATGCCTTATCGAAGAAATTGACTCTTACCGGGTCTCCTTCAACGACATGCAAAAAGGCTTTTGCCTGGTTCACTTCCACCTTGATCACAGATTGTCGATACGTCACCTGAAAGCTGTAACTTTTCCAGTGCCCGGGTATGGACGGCTTGAAAGACAGCAGGTCGCCGTCTGAGCGCATGCCGCCAAAACCGTATACGATATTCATCCATGCTGCCGCAATCGAGGTCGTATGGATCCCTTCGCACGCGTTCCGGTTGTAATTGTCCAGGTCGATGCGGGTTGCAAAGCGGAAGAAATCGAAGGCTTCCTGCGAGCGCCCCAGCTCGGCTGCGAGGATGGAATGGACCGAGGGCGAGAGCGAAGATTCGTGAATGCAGCGCGGTTCATAGTATTCGTAGTTGGCGCGCTTTTCTGCCGCTGAAAACGACTGGTTGTACAGGAACATGAACATGAGCACGTCCGGCTGCTTGATCATGTCGTTGCGATAGATCCGGTCGTACGCCCAATGTGAATAGAGCGGAAATTCCTCGACAGGGATGGCATCGACATCGATGTGCGGCAGGTCGAAAAACCCCAGATGCTGCTCGAACAGTCCCGTGGACAGGTCATATGGGATCAGCATCTCCTCCGCCATGCGTTTCCATTCTGCCAGCTCGGACGTTGTGACACCCACACTGGCAGGAGGGATGCTCTTCAATACCTCGAGCGTGTACTCGAACGTGCGTTTTGCCATGTAGTTGGTGTACGCATTGTGGTTGACCATCATTTGGAACTCGTCCGGGCCCATCACGGCGTAATAACCAAACTTCCCCCCGGCCGACCACTGTCCCCGCGTGGCCAGGAAGCGGCAAATCTGGACGAGAAGCTCAGCGCCTTCACTGCGCAGAAATTCCGTATCGCCCGTCACATGCGCGTAATGCCAGACCGCATAGGCAACCGCCGTTGTTGGCTGCAATTGAAGACTGGCGTGCTGCCAAAGCGTGCAGCTTTCAGTGCCGTCGGATGTGGCAACCGGGAAACACGCTCCCTCGCAATCCAGATCCTTCGCGCGCGCCATTGCCTGCGGCATGGTCTTGTACCGGAAATCGATCAACGATTTGGCTGCCGCTGGATTGCTGAAGAGATAGAACGGCAGGCAGTAGGTTTCGGTATCCCAAAAGGCGTTGCCGTTATACGCTTCGCCGGTTAACCCTTTGGCCCCGATGTTTGCGCCTTTCAACGCGCCGCGGTAGGTCTGCTGCATCTGGAAGATGCAAAAACGGATCCCTTGCTGGGTTTCAGGGTCGCCTTCGATGGTGATATCGGATTTCGACCAGAAGCCAGCCCAGTAGCGGCGGTTTTCTTCGAGGATTGCTGAGTAATCCTTCGTGACGCATTGCATCGCCGACACGCCTTTGTTCCAGGCTTCCTCCAGCGGCTGATTCGGGTCGCGTTCCGTATAAAGAATCACCGGCCTTTCGACGATTGATTCCCGGCCCTGTTGAAGTTCGAGGTCAAAGACGTATCCTGTGAACTTCTCGCCTTCGATGGGCTCCGGCTTCGCGTTTGCAGAGACACGCATCCCTGCAAATACCCGCTGGTTCACCGAAGTGCTGACCCCCAGCAGCATCCCTGTGTCTTTCCGCGGGCAAGACCAGAAATTCTGCCCGTACATGCGGTGCGGCGTCGAAAAATCCAGGCCCAGCGTCAGCTTGGGCCTGCCTGAGAAGTTCAAGGGCAGGAAGCGAATTTGCTGGCACGCCAGCTCGTTGGTTTCCATGCTCAGCAGGCGTAGAAATACGATCCTGATCTTTTTACCGGAAGCGGTTTCCCAGACAGTTTCACGGCGCAACTCGCCGCTTCGAAAATCCAGTTCGCGTCGAAATTCTGAGTATTTGCACCTGGCCAGGTCGAGAATTTCGCCGTCCAATTCAATGCGTGTATACAACCAATCGACTGTATTGACCATAAAGGCCAGACGGGTGGAAATCCCCTTGTAAGCCGTTCCTTCGGTGAAGCGCTCTTCATAGACCCCATTCAAGTAAGTGCCGGTAAGGTGGTCACCGGAGTAGCCCTCCTCAAAATACCCGCGCGTCCCCTGGTACTCATTCGCAAGCGAAAACAAAGACTCGGAGACTTCGCTCCGGTCGGGATGGAAACCGTCTTCGATGATTTTCCAAGGGTGAACCTGTAAGTATTGATCTGCGATTTTTGCCATCCGATATTTCCTATCTTAAGTGTCACAATCCAATCACCGGTTATGAAAAGGGCATTCACCTGCGATAACCGGAATCAATAAAATAGTAAGGATAAACGTTGAACGTTCAACTTGATCCTGAAAAAAAAGAGCTTATGTGCTCTCCCTTTCGACCAGGTTGACAGGCAGAACCAGCCGGCTGCCGGTGGAATTCGAATGATTCAAGATATTCAGTAAAGTCCTCGTGGCGGTTTCGCCTTTTTCGAAAATATTCTGATCGACCGTGGTCAATTCGGGGTAAACCTGATAGCCAAGGTAAATATTATCGAAGCCGACCAGGCCGAAATCTTCGCCAACCTTGACGCCCTTTTTGAGCAAGCCATGCAGGATACCCACGGCGATCATGTCTTCTGTACAGAATGCGGCATCGAGGCCTTGAGCGATCAACGCCTCGGCGTATTGAATCCCGGCTTCGAATGGGACACCTGTTTTGTCGAATACAGTCTCTCTTAATTTGGCTTCCTTCAGCGCTCGTTTGTATCCCTGGTAACGTTTTTGCATCAAGGGCCCGTGCAGTTCAACCGAACATAGGGCGATATTTCGAAAGCCCTTCTCGATCAGGTGCTGGGTTGCCAGGTAGCCGCCGGTGGTATCGTCGGAATTGACATACGAGAAATTGGCATCGCTGGTTTGAGAATAATTGTCTATCAAAACCACCGGGATCGACTTGGACTTGAGCACCTTGAGGAAATTCCGGTCGAATTCCCCGACGGCTAGGATTCCGTCCACGTTACGCGCGTCGATCCAATCGCTCACCTGAACCAACTTTTCCTTGTATTGCACGGGGAAGATGATCAGGTCGTAGTAGGCTTCGTTGCGTAGAACGGAGTAGACGCTGTCCATGATGATGTTGTAGAAGGGGCTGCTGGTCAGTGTGTTCGGGTCGACGTAAGACGGCAGGATCATGCCAATCAATCGCGATTGATTGGTGATCAAAGAACGCGCCGCCAGGTTGGGTTTATAACCCAGGTGCTTCGCAGCCGCCAGAACGGCCAGGCGGGTTTCTTCCGAGCACTTGTCTTTGCCCGTGAACACGTTCGAGACTGTTGTGCGGGAAACCCCTGCTTCTCTGGCTACGTCGATGATTGTCACACTCATAATCACACTTCCTTTGTTGAACGTTCAACACAATTGTCCAGGATATGCATCGTTTTGTCAAGACTCTTGTTGCCTGGCCGACAACTCGCGCGCGTAATCTCTTGTAAGGTGCGTCATTTGATAGCAAGGCTCATCTTGATTCCCGGGTTTTTGATCGAGGAGGGAATGATCGATCAGGCCGGCCAATTTGAATTCAACATCTGCGTCCGGCGCGACCGACTCCACGTCCTTTGCGCTGAAACTGCCTTCGAAAGCAGAAAGGCGCAGAAAAAACCGCTGCAGCTCCACCGTAAGCAGTTGGTAACTCCAGTCGAACGCAGCGCGGCGGGTCTGTTGCTGGGGCGGCATCGAAATCGCGTTGTGGTCGAAGAAGGTCAATCCGTTGCTCCTCAATCGTGTCAGGATGGATTGCGGAGTTGAGTACTTGATCTGGTAAGCTGCCAGTTCGATTGCCAGTGGAAGCCCGTCGAGAAGCTGGCACAGTTCCGTAATATCTTCCACGTTTTCATTATTAAGAGAAAAAGAGCTGCAGACTGTCTGGGCGCGCTGGACGAACAGGGATACCGCCGGGGATTTGGCCCAAAGCTGCTGGTCCTTGACCGTGTCGATACCGGTAATGAATAACGGCTGGACGATGAATTCATGTTCACCATAGAGGTTCAGTGAAATGCGGCTGGTAACGATGATTCTCAACAACGGAAGGCTCTCCAGCAGCTCTGTGACGATGGAACTTGCGGCGCGAATCTGCTCGAAATTATCCAGAATGAGAATGTATTCGCGGTCTTGAAGAGCAGTTATAATCCGATCAATCGTTCCACCGGGTATTCCCATTGCCCTCGCAATAGTCTCAGCCGTTCCTGAAGGCTCTCGCAATTCGGATAAATCGACAAAACAGGCTTCACAACTCATGCTATGTGCCAGTTCGATGCTTAAGCGCGTCTTGCCGATGCCGCCAGGCCCGATCAGGGTGAGCAGGCGGTTTCCTTCGTGCGCAAAGATGCGCGAGAGCGAATGAAGCGTCGCTTCGACACCGACCAGGCTGGTCAGCGGAGCAGGAAGATTGATCTGCGGGATTGGAAGATCCCGCTTTGCTGGAGAACGGATTTCCCAGTGATTCAGAGATTGGAAAATGGTGGTGACGAGTTCACGCAATTGATAGAAGTAGGTCGCCCGGCTGATGTTCAGGCGGTCGGCATACACATCGGCGATCGCTTCCGGGTTGGAAAGGACAACGTCGAGAATGCGGCGCTGGCTGGGAGGGTAGGGAACTTCCCGCATATATTCCTGTACCGCTTTCAATCCGCCCCGTTCACCGATCCAGGACTGGTAGGGTTCCTGCTGGATCAAGCGCATTGGAAAGCGGGGAAAATGAAGGAGCGCCTTGACGTGGTCTTCGTCCCAGGGACCGGTGACAGCGATATGTCGATTCATCGAGGATTCCATACATGTAGATAATAGCACATTTTTGTTGAACGTTCAACTATAATTAGACTATCTCTAGACCAAATCCTTTTTTAATGACCCTATACTCATGGTAGATAAAAGTGCCGGAGCGTATCGCGCCTTTACCTGACTCTCGTTCTACCAAACCACTTGCCCCAAAATATATAAGGAGAAGGAATGCAGCATGAATACTAAAAAGATCGCGCTCGTTATCAATCTGATACTGCTACTTGCGCTGGTGCTTAGCGCTTGCAGTAGCCCGGCTGCCACGACGCCGCCAGCGACCACGGAAGCGCCAGCGACAACGGAAGCAGTTGTCCCAACCACTGCAACCGAAGCAACCGTAGCGCCAACTGAATCACCGCTCCCCGTTGTACTCAAGTTGCCCGAGCAGATCGCAGGCGGACGCCCCGTTGCCATCACAGTCGCCGGAGCTCCCCCCGATTCCCAGCCGACATTAGCCGCCAACTACCAGGCTGGCATCGATCGTTTCGAAGCCCTCTATCCCAATGTGACCATCCGCCCGGATTCCTACACTTACGATCCCGCTACGTTCGCAGCGATGGTCGCTGGCAATACCGTCCCCACCCTCTTCCAGGCATATTTCACTGACCCTGCGAAAATGGTCTCCGATGGTGTTGCTGCCGATCTGACCCCCATCTTCGATTCCCTCGGCCTCAAAGATGTCTACAATCCGCAGGTTCTCGATCTCGTGACGGTTGATGGTAAGATCTATGGTATCCCCATGAAAGCCTACGCCATGGGACTCGCATACAACAAGACCATGCTCAAGGCAGCCGGATTCGATAACCCCCCCACAACCTGGGAAGAACTGGCCACTATGGCAAAAGCCCTCACCAATCGCGACACAGGCGTTGCAGGTTTCTCATTCATCTTTGGTGATCCTGTGCAGGCCGGTTGGCACACTTCCATCCTCTCGTTCGACTTCGGCGTCAAGAATACCGACCTCGTCAATATGGTGGATGGTAAATTGGTTGCCAGCTTCGACAACCAACCCATGCTGGACACGCTGAACATGATCCACGACTTGCGCTGGGTTTCCGATGTTCTGCCCCGCGAGAATAACGACTGGGGCAAGAACGGCGATGCATTGGCCACCGGTAAGGAAGCCATGGCGTTGATGGCCAGCGATCAGTTCACCTGGATGAAGCAGAACTATCCCGATATCGATATGAGCCAGTTCGGATTTGCACCCCTCCCTGCTGTAAATGGCACCAGTGTCTCACAGGTGGGCGGCGATGTGGCTATGGTCAGCGCAACCGCGACCTCCGATCAGATCGAAGCTGCTGCATATTACCGCTTGTGGCTCCAACTCGATCCAAATGAAATCGATATCACCTACAAACTGAGCGCCTCCGATCCCACCGTTGTCATCGGCGGACCTACCATGCCCCTTTACACCGGGGATTACCAGGCTGCCAAAGCGGCGCTGGATACCAAATACTCCAACCTGCCCGTTGACTACGCCCTCTTCCAGGAAGGCATCGTTTCCGGAAAGACCCAGGTAATGCTTGAGCCCGGATTTGGCGAAGGACAGGATTTCTACGCCGCCCTTGGTCCGGTGGTCAGCACCATCGTGACCGACGAAAAGGCTGACATCCCGGCTCTCCTTAAAGAGGCCCAAAATACCTTCCAGGTCAACGTACTCGACCTGAAATAGCCCATACTTACTTTTGGTTGCACCGAAAGGAACAGGCAGGATGGCAATATTCTGCCTGTTCCCCGAATATTCTTCAGGGTTAGGAGCTTTGAACCACCATGACCCCATCTACATCAGGCTCGCAAACCAAACGTGCACGCTCATTTCAACCCAGAAAAATCTTTGATCAAATTTACGCATACCTGTTTCTTGCACCGGCTCTTTTGATTTTTGCCTTCTTCAGCTGGAACCCAATTTTCAAAACGGTCATTTTCAGCTTTGAAAAAGTTGGCTTGCGGGGCCCAACAGGTTGGGTTGGCCTAAAAAACTACATTCGCATGTTCGGCAACCCGCTTTTTGGAACAGCCTGGGTGAATACGCTCGAATTTGTGATCTTGAGCATCATTTTCGGATTCATGGTTCCGATCCTGCTGGCGCTGATGATCAGAGAAATGCGCCGGTTCGGCCCCTTCTTCCAGGTGATCACTTACATTCCCACGCTCGTCCCTGTTGTTGTGGCGCTGCTCGTCTGGAGAATGATCTATTATCCGGAAGGTGGCGTCCTGAACAGCTTTTTGGCTTTGCTTCACGTCCCGCCGCAGCTCTGGCTGCAAAATCCCCATTTGGTTAAATTCGCGTTGATTCTCGTGATGACGTGGATGGGAGCGGGCGGTTCCATTTTGATCTATCTGGCCGCTTTGGGCGAAATCAATCCTGAAATCTATGAAGCCGCCGAGTTGGATGGCGTATCGCCCATTCAACGCATTCTCTTCCTGACTTTGCCTCTTTTGAAATCCCGAATGGCGATGATGATGGTCCTCCAAATCGTCGCCGTTACCCAGGTTTTTACCGAACCCTTTATCCTTTCCACCGGTGGACCTGGCAACAGCTCGCTCACCCCTGTCCTGCAAATCTATCGCACAGCTTTCGAGAACAGCGACTTTGGACTGGCATCGACCTGGAGCGTTTCTTTACTTGTAGTCCTGGGAACTTTCATGGCTTTATATGTTTGGCTCAATCACAAGAATGAAGAACAACGCTTGGCTTAGCGCCGCTACATCCAAAGGAGTACTTCATGAGCAGTAGTCGTGGAATCATGTCAGATGTCGAGTGGCGGTCACCTGCCGGGCGCGTGATTGTGGCCATTTTCTTCGTCTTTCTGGTGGTCGTAACCCTGGCTTTTCTCTTTCCGTTTGTGTTCACTTTCACGGCAGGCCTCAAGACCAGTTCGACGATCACAGACCCGGGATTGAATCTGTTTCCCAAGCTGCCGCAGTGGAAAAACTACCTTGAGGTCTGGCAGCGTTATGACATGATCGGCATGTTTGCCAACACCTTCTATGTTGCGGCAGGGATTGTGGTGGGTCGGCTTCTGGTTTCGTCCATGGCGGCGTACAGTATTTCGAAATTAAAACCGGCCGGCAAGCGTATCATTGAGGTTTTCATCCTCCTGACCATGGCCGTCCCCATGATGGCGTACCTTATCCCCCTCTACGTCACGTTGACCGATCTACCCATCTTACACATCAGCCTTGTGAACACTTATTGGGGGCTCTGGCTGCCGGGTGCTGGCAGTGCGTTTTACATCCTTGTGCTCAAGAATTCGTTCGATCAAATTCCAAAGGAGATTTACGACGCGGCTGCCATGGATGGGGCATCGCCTGTGCGCTCATTTTTATCCATGACATTGCCCCTTTCGACTCCCATATTGATCGTCCTGGGGCTCTTGACTTTCGTTGGCGCTTGGGGAGATTTTCTCCTACCCAAGCTGATTCTGCTCCAGCCATCCCTTCAGACGATTTCCGTGCGCTTGTACGCGTTGGACCGCATCTTCCCATTGAACTTGAAAATGGCAGGCGCCTTCATCGCCTTGCTGCCTCCACTGATTGCAGTTCTCTTGTTCCAGCGCTATATGAAGAGCGGATTGACTTTCTGATGCCGGGTTCAAAACTCTCCTGCATTTTCCTTTTCTTTGTTTCTCTCCTACTCCTGACGGGTTGTGCGAACAACCCGTCAGGAGCGCCAGGTGTGAGTACCAATTCCCCTGCCTTGCCGCCCGCGGAAGAAAGCACGCTAACATTGACTCAACCGGTCGCGCCGGTCCTTACCAGCGCCCCATTGCCGATTGTTTGGGTACGGATTATGAATGTGGGCACGCAGGGTTTTCTCTACGAAGAAGATGGGAAGCTTGCTATCGGTGACGTGGCTGCCGGCGACAACCGCTCGGTTTGGGGAATCGAAGACTATCAGGGCAGCAAACGGATTCGCAACCAGGCGAGCGGGAATTATCTTTCGATCGAACATGAACAGTCGTTCATCGAAGTTATCCCCATCCAGCCCGATTGGATGAGCCCGCGCTGGATGTTCGAAATGGATCCTGCTCAAAACACCGCCGTCATCCGCAACGTGTGGCACAATTGGCAGGTGCTCTTCGTAAAGGACGGCGAACTTGCTTATGATCGGACGGACACAACTCAACCCGGCGCGCGCTGGGAACTCCAGCCTACTGAAGGAGGGTCCTTGCTCACGCCCACGCCACCTTCCATTTCGTTGAAGCCGGCTCCGGCTGAACCCGCAGGCAGCCGTGGTGCGAGCGTTCCCTGGATTGAATATGAAGCCGAAGCCGCAAAAACCAACGGCCAGGTGCTCGAACCTGACCATACGTTCGGCACATTCCAGTCCGAATCTTCGGGACGCAGCGCCGTCAAACTGGCAGCAAGCGGGCAATACGTCGAATTTGTCGCCGCACAGCCTGCGAACTCGATTGTCGTGCGCTACATCATTCCCGATTCCAAAGATGGAACAGGGATGGATGCTACCATCAGCCTCTACGTGGACGGGGTCTTCCGTCAGAAACTAAAACTGACCTCCAAGTACGCCTGGTCTTACGGGGGTGAAACGCTCACCCTCAATGCGCCGGCAGCCGGAGGCGCCCATCATTTCTACGATGAATCCCGCGCTTTGTTGGCGGATATCCCCAAGGGCGCCAGAGTAAGGCTGCAAAAAGATGCGGGCGATACGTCTGAGTACGTAGTCATCGATCTGATCGACCTTGAGCAGGTGGCTCCTCCAAAATCCATGCCCGATGGGTTCATCTCGATCGCCGATTTCGGAGCGATTCCCAACGACGGCAAGGAGGATGGCGACGCCATCCGTGCGGCTATCCAACAGGCTCGCGCGAAAAAGACCGGTGTTTGGATCCCTGAAGGCACTTTCGAAAGTGGGGTGGCGCCGTTCGAAGTGAGCGATGTCTCCATCCAGGGTGCCGGCATGTGGTATTCGACCATTCACGGCCTGTTCGCCCGCTTCAACTGTGTTGGCAGCAACTGCCGCTATGCCGATTTCGCCATCCTGGGCGAAACGATCTTGCGCGACGACAAGTCGCCTGAGAACGGATTCAATGGCGGCGCGGGAACCGGCTCGCGCCTGGAGAACATCTGGGTGGAGCATACCAAAGTCGGATATTGGGTGGGTCCCGGAAGCACTGACGGTCTGGTCATACTCAACAGCCGCTTCCGCAACCTCTATGCCGACGGGGTGAACTTTTGCAACGGAACCAGCAATTCGCTCATCGAAAATTCCCATTTCCGTAACACCGGCGATGATGCGATGGCATCCTGGTCGCCAAAAGGCAGCGGGGTCAATACCAACAATGTGTTCCGTTTCAATACGGTACAGGTACCCTGGCGGGCCAATTGCATCGCCATCTATGGCGGCGCAGACAATAAGATACAGAACAACCTGTGTGCCGATGTTGTCACCTATCCGGGAATTTTGATCGCACAGCAGTTCAATTCGAATCCCTTTGGAGGGACAACCCTGGTCGAGCGAAATTCGGTGATTCGCGCGGGTGGAATGATGTATCATGATCAGCATGGAGCTTTGAAAATCTGGGCCGACGAAGGCGATATTAGCGGCGTGGTGATCAAAGACCTGTTGGTCGACGGCTCGACCTTTTCAGGCATCGAGCTTCAAGGGAGTCATGCCATCCTGGGCGCAATGTTTGACGGCATCGAAGTGCGCAATGCAGGCACAGATGGTATTTTCCTCCACTCAGACATCTCAGGTGACGCCTCGTTTTCCAATATTCTTGTTACAAACCCTGGTGGGGCGGGGCTGTTGAATAATTCGCCAAAACTATTGTTCACAATAAATCTGGGGAATGGGAACAGCGGTTGGTAATGGACCCCAAAACGGACGCTCACCTTCAAGAACTCCTTTCGAACGCCTATATTCTCGGGGGCGCTCCGTGCAGTGGAAAAAGCACCCTCGCCCAAATGCTCGCCGAACGCCGCGGCCTTGCTTATTACCAGGTGGATGACCATCAGGAGGAGCATTTGCAGCGGGCCAGGCCGCAAACACAGCCGGTGATGTGTGAATACAGGCGGCGGGACTGGAATAACATCTGGATGCGCCCGGCCGAAGCTTTGCTAAGCGATCTTTTGGCCTTTGACACTGAAAGATTTCCCTTTATCCTTCAAGATCTTGCAGGGCACGAAGCTGATGGAAGCCTTTTGGTGGAAGGTGCGGCTGTCTGGCCCAAATTTCTGGATGGCTTCCCTCTAGCCAGGAGTCATGTAATCTTCATGGTTCCCACGCCAGAATTCCAGACTGCGCATTACCAGCAGAGGCCCTGGATCCGGCCCATCCTGGAGGCTTGCACCGATCCCCGGCAGGCTTTCGAGCATTGGATGAAAAGGGATGAACTGTTTGGCGCTGCCGTTGCATCGCAGGCTGCCACTCGTGGCTTTACCACGATCTGGGTGGGCGGCGACACATCTGTTGACCAACTCTATGGCCAAATCTGCATACAGTTTGGCTTTACTGACGAATGAAATTGGGAAGTGGAAATTGGCAGCCTCTGGCGTGCGATCGGGCGAATCGAACTGCTTCTTTAGCCCAGCTTAAAGCAAAATCTCCGCCACCTGGCGGAGATTTGTTCTCAAATGCTGAGTCTAGCTTGCTCCAAGCGTAATATCCACGTTGATTCGCTTGCCGTCGCGCAGGACGCTCAAACTGACCGCCTGCCCAACTTTGGTCTGATTGAAGATGTATGAGATCAGATCCTCGTAGGTGTTCACAGCCTGCCCGTCCACGGCGGTAATGACGTCGCCGCCGGTGATCATCACCTGGCCGGGATACGTCATCCGTTGGGTGCTGCCCTGGATGCCCGCCTGGTCTGCCGGACCGTTCTGGGTCACGCTGAGCACCAGCACGCCGCGAAGCGTCGTGTCCATGCCGACCCGGCTGGCGATGGAGGGGGTGAGCGTTTCTCCTGTCAATCCCAGGCTTGGGTGCGTATAGCTGCCATCAGAAATCAGCACAGGCACGACCTTTGAAACGATATTGGCAGGAATGGCATATCCAATCCCCACGTTCGAGCCTGTAGTCGATTCGATCGCCGATGTGACGCCGATGACTTCCCCGGATACGTTCAACAGAACTCCGCCCGAATTGCCTGGGTTGATCGCTGCATCGGTCTGGATGATATCCGGAATGGTGTACGAACTGCTGTAAAACGGGTTCGATTCGTCCACCGTGAGCGAACGCGATAAGGCGCTTACGATGCCCTGGGTCATGGAACCCTCGAGCCCGTACGGATTGCCGATGGCGATCACCAGGTCGCCTACCTGGACGCTGGATGAATCGCCCAATTTGATCGGAGTCAGAGTCGCCTTGGAAGCATCGACCTGGATCACCGCGAGGTCCGATTGCGGGTCGGTGCCAACGATGCTGGCTTCCAGCGTTGTGCCGTCGGCGAAGACAACAGTGATTTGGGTGGCGCCATCGACCACGTGGTTGTTGGTGACGATGTGCCCCTTAGCATCCCACACGAATCCCGATCCTTCGCTGGTAGCCATGGACGGGCCGTAGATTTGCGTGGCCTGGATGTTGACCACCGCAGAGTTTACATCTTTATAAATCTGCCTGAAAGTCTGCTCCACTAGCGAAAGAACCGTACTGTCCAGTGTAATACTTGAGTCCAATTGCACCTGTTGGGCCGGGGAGGACTGCGTTGCAGCAGCAGTCGCCGGCTGGGTGGACGTTTCGGTTTGCGAGAGATTCGCGTTGGTCAATAAAGGCGCGCACGCTGTAACGAGCATCAAAAGAGCAATAAGGCTGCCAATCAACATCTTTTTCATATCATTTGCCTTCCTTTATCCCGGCTGGCACGACTTGTGAACTGCAGCGCGCAACGATTTTTGGGATTTCAACGGATATTTGTAGGGTCTATGACCATCATAAATGGAAGATTTGCAGAAATTGTGGCGAAATCATGTACATCTGCCACGCCACATTACCAGGCCTCCAATTTTTGTGCTCCCTGGCAGCGGAATCCAATTCAGCAGGCGAAGCCAATTCAAATGGGATGGCTGATCGCGCTCCGCACAATCATAAAAGGATTCCCTAGGGAACGTCAATTCTAAAGGAGAAATTCCTCAAAAAAAGAGGCTTTATGATTGACCTTTATTCCTGGCTTTTCACTCGGGGCGAGGACGCCGAAGATCGACTCTGGCCTTGCAGCAGCCGCGCTTGATGCCTAGCCCAGGCTCCTCCTTATCGCCATTTGCGTGGATAATCGCCGCCTTCCCCTCTGCGTCGCCTTCTACCTTTCCCCGTTTTGACCTTCGTACCTACATCCTTTACGATAGTCCTGACGATGCTTTTGTCACAATTCATGACCCTGACGAGGCTTTTATTCATGGGTTATAACCCTGACGATGTTTTTCGTCATGGTTAAGCTGCCCACCCGTCGCAACCTCAACCCTCGCCATCCCAGTCGGGTCGTATGAGCCATACGCCTCATACGACCTGCTTCCACTTTTGTTCTTCCGGTTCTTGATTCTCGCACTTCCCCCAACCGTAAAGTTACCCAAATCCACCTTAAAACCCCTTGACGTTTAGAACATATGTTTTATAATATCATTATCCAGAAAGTCTCCGCGAATTGTGCGCCCCTGAGCTGTTCTCGCGAATGGGGTATCGGTATCGTTCTCTTTTTCCCCACTGACCCTTAGTGGGTTTTTGCTTTCCTGGTTGCTTGTTACTGATCACGAATCCCAGTTCACCCTGAGGAGTAAAATGTCAGACCAAATCCCATCTTGTATCCCCAGCGACCCTTCCTCACGAATTGAAGGATTGTTTTGCATTTTCAATTCAATAAATCAATTCTTGACGATCTTTGCTGCCAGATCTCGATTGAACGCAGGGATCGGGATCACCAGGTCCTTGCCGCTCGTACTGACCGTCTCCGAATCCATCCACTTTGCCTGGAAGGTATCGAACCATGTCACCGTGTATTCTCCTGAAGGGATGCCTTGCAAAGTGATCGTCTGCCCTTCCAGTCGAGAGGGAACGTATTTATGCTCCCCCAAAAGCGTCTGGGCTGTGTATTCGTTGTTGCGGATCCACAGCAGCAAATCATTGGCTTTCAGCACCATTGCAACGGCGTCACCCGCGCTTCCGTCTGGACCCTTGATTTCCAGGGTCGTGAATGGCTCATACTCAGGCAAATCGACGCCATGCAGGAATGTGCTCAAGCCTTTGAAGTGGTACCACAGGTGGTATCGCTGCAGAACGGTATCCCAGTTCCAATACATGCCGCTGCCCGCGTAGCCTGCAAATGTGGTTGCCCAAATGCCGTTATGCAAATGGACGCCGGTCGTCTCGCTGATTTCCTCTTCATAATTGGTCGAGTAGCCGAATTCACCCATGAGCACCGGTTTTACCGGAGCCGCTGAGGAGATCCGGTTGAAATCGGCGAGAGCGCGGTCGCCGAGATCGCGGTTTGGAGATGCGATCTGATCGGTATATTCGTGCTTCATCACGATGTCCATTTCGGGCATTTGCCAGACGGGAGACTGGTCGCGGATGGCGTAGCTGTTCGTCACAAGATGGTCGTTGACGTCCCTGCCGTGCAGGAAAGCGGTTACTTCTTTCAGCCAGGGCATCAACAATGTGTCGGAGATCGCGCTAAGGTTGACCTCGTTCCACCATTCCCAGGCAAGCAAGTTGGGAGAGTAGCCCCAACGGTCAATAATGTAACTCAAACGCTGCTCGAAGTAGTAGATAGCCTGCGGATTGGTGGCGAATTCTTCAGGGCTGGCGAGCGGCCCGCCTTGCGCCTGGTTATAGAGGTTCATGGACCAATCGGCGCCCTGCCAGGTGCTGTAATCGAGACAGTTGAGCAGTACCAGGATCACGTACATGCCGCGGTCTTCAGCCATCTTGAACACCTGGTCGAGCAGCCACGCTTCGTATGCGTTGTATGTGCCCAAGCTGCTTCGCGTCTCGATTCCAAAGCTCCAACTGGCCATCCAGACACGAATGGTATTGCCTCCTTGCGCGTGGAAGTCGTCCATCAACTGGCGGTAAGTCTCGAGCGGGTCGCATGTTCCGCACCACCAGGCCAGGTTGATGCCGATGGGGAAAAAGAAGTCGCCATTATCGAAAGCAAAGTAGCGCGGATTTTCTGCGTCGATGCGCACAAATCCGGGATTTTCTGAAGGAGTAACGTTGAACATCACCGAATTACCGGTAAGCTCTGAATTGGCAACATACACCTGGGCCGTCCAGGTCCCGGTTTCGGTGGGTGTGAAGCGGGCCTTCCAGCCTTCACTGAACTTTTTGAAGCGATTCACCTGGCTGTATTCAACGCTCCAAAATGCGCCAATATCCTTTTTTTTGCCCGAAGGAGACGTGAATCGGATGCGCAAATCGAACTCGTTCTTGTCATATGGATTTTCGACTGCCAGGTTCGTCTGGATGTCCAGTTCGAGCAGATCATACAGCCCGATTTCCGTGCTTGCGAGCGGGGCAATTTGTATTGTGGGGCTCGAACCGTCTGTGCTGGTGGGCGTGGCCTGGGGTTTGGGCGGTGTCCAGGATACATCGATCTTTTTCGAGGAAAACAGGCTGGGAGTGATGGTCGCTAAGTTTGAAGGGCTTACCTGGCAGCCCCCCAGGGTTAGAACTACCAACAATGAGACTAAACGGAATCCTGTTAGCTTCACACGGACCTCCAATGGACATACCGTTAGTGAATCAGCGTCCTGGTCGATGCTAATTAGGGTTCTGTTCTCTTCTTGAATTGTCTTGCTGGCGTCCTTTAAGTATAAATCAAATGAGAAAAAAAGCTAAAACACAACTTCAAAATTCATGCGTGTTGGCAATATGAAACAGACGGACTGCTTATTCGGCGTCTTCCGGGCAGTTCGAGATATCAGAAAGCGCTTCTAAGGCTTAGCTCACACGTTGAGGCAGTGGTGGTTTTTGGAGGTCAGGCCAGTATTGTCCGCACCAAAAGCCGGGCTCCAGGCCGTGTATTTGGAAGGATATGGAGGAGACTTCAATGCCGGCACGGCTTGCTGTTTGTCCTGGTTGCGGGCACAATTCGTCAGGGATGGAACTTATAAATGTAGGGAAAGAATTTGGCGAGTACTGGCGTGTGACAGAGCTTGTGCTTGAATCGGCAGTGGAGGTACTTGCGATTTCTGAAGCGACGAGCATAATCATGACGACCGCGATGAGGTATAAATAGCTGGTCTTCATCTTACACTCTCACCTGTAAAATCCAATAACTATTCTCAATATACAAAACGGAAATTGAGAAATTGTGAAGGGAGGATTAGGAGTGGATGAGGATTTCTTTGAATTGATAAGCGAAAAGTCATGCCTTGCACTGGCCGTCGATGCCCCCTGAATCAACCGGAAAAATGATCAGAAGAACAGGCTATAAAAACGGAAAAAGCAGAACACGACAGCCAGTGCGCTGATCAGCAAAACGATGAACGGGATTGAAACCTGAATTTGGAGGCCGATTTCTGCGAGCAGTACACCTGTCCCCACGGAATAGATCAAAAGTTCCGTTCTGGAAAACTGAACAGATGTCCTTCCTGCTTCCTTCGATTCGTTCTTCGGGCGGTCCATTTTCACAGAGAACTCCAGGCAGCCAAGCAGCAAACCGGCGCCGGGGATGAACAAGGCAGCATTCGCCCCAGCAATGATCCCGCCTGCTGCTTCGACGACGTAGATAATCATGAGGATCAAAGGCATCCAGCGTGAATCGGGGCGGGCAATCAACCACCACGCTGCGACACACACCGTGAACCATGGAACGGCCAGCCACAAGCCGGCAGTCCAATAGCCGATAAACAGCAGTATGATCGCTGACAGTGCGGCAATGATGATGAGTGGTTTGCTCTTCGATTCCATAAGTGATTACTCTCTCGTAGAACTGAATACGCCGGTAACGCTGGAAAGTGGCTGATCGACTTTCCAATCGATCACCTGAGCTCCGATCTCCCTGATGCGCCAAAGCAGAATCTGCCGCTCCACCCCTGCAGCATGTGCGGCTGCAGGCAGGTAGCCCGATTGGTGGGCATACTGGACAGGGTCGGGACTTACGAGGATGACCTGATACTCTCTGGCGCGCAGGTTGGCAATCGCCTGAAAATCCCCGGGTTGGAGAGGGCTGATCAAAATGAGTAAGGAATGGCGCGGAATGAACTCGACAGGCAGATATTTCAATGTTCCTAATGACGCGTTTCCTCCGGGCTGGCAGCGAGCTAATTGATCGAAAATGTTAACCAGTTGAGTTTTCCCTGATCCCGGAAAGATCCGAATGACTTTCTCTCCGAGCGTGATCAGTGAGACCCGATTCCCCGCATGGATCAGATTGCGTGCAATACCGGCAGCTGCTTTGACCGAGTACTCGAACAACGCCTCATCTCCGTAATGCAAATCGAGAGCGGCGTTGCCGTCGAGAATGATGCCGATATTGGCCATCCCTTCGCGTTCGAATTCCTTGCTGAAGAATTGGCCGGGGTGGCGTGCCGAGAGGCGCCAGTCCACCCAGCGTAGCGAATCGCCTGTGTGATATTCGCGCGTGCCGTAATAATCGACTCCCGAACCTGCCAGGCGTGAAAGGTAAGGGCCGGCGGTTCGTAAGGTACGCCGCGGATGGAGACGCAGTTGTTTTGTCGGAAATTCGTCAGGCACCACAATCACTTCAGCAGGGGCGGACAGCTCGATTTTCTTCTCGAACAATTCGAATGGATCGCTGACGGATGCATAAAGTTTGCTCCAGCAATAAACTCCCCGCTGAGCGCGAAAAGTGTAGCGGAGTTTGTAGGATTCTCCGCCGGAAAGCGTCAGATCCTTTTCCAGGGTTCCGTCAAGCAGTGAAATAAGGGGCTGCACTTCCTCATAGATGTGGACCCGTGGAATGGTATCCCCCGAGTTTTCGAGTGTCACGATCATCGTGAACTCGGTTTTCGCATCTCCCCGAACTTGATCGGGTTCGCGCGTGGCGCGCAGATTTACATTGCCCGGCGCCGTTAACAGACCCGCAGTCAGATAACAAAGAAAGGGCAAGGTAAACCATGCAATACCTGAATTCCTGCTGATGAATGTTGCCAGGAGCAGGCAAAAAACAATCACAAGAACAAGGTAAAGCTTCACCTTTCCGTGGTTCATTCTGGCATTACGGGTACCGGAATAGCCTGGATAATTTGACCGATCAGATCATGCGCGGCATTTTTCGATCCCCAAAGATTAGGATTGAGAATGATCCTATGGCATAGTGAACATTCGACATAGGATTTGACATCATCGGGAATGACGTAATTCCGGCCTTGGATGGCCGCTGCCGCTCTTGAAAGCTTGAGAAGAGCCAGCGAGCCACGCGGGCTGACCCCCAAATCGATTTGGCGGTGATGGCGTGTGTTTGCCACCAATTGCACGATGTAGTCCTGAATATCCGGGCTGATGTAAATATTCTCGACTAACTGCCGCATCTGCAATAAATCCTGTGGCTTGATCACAGGGTTCAAGTCAAAAGTATCTTGTTTGCGGTCGCTTCTCCGCTCCAAAATCTCTTTCTCTTCTTCCAGTGAAGGGTAACCCACAGAAAGCCGGATCAGGAAACGGTCGAGTTGCGCTTCTGGCAAAGCAAAGGTGCCTTCGTATTCGATCGGATTCTGAGTAGCGATGACAATGAACGGTTCGGGAAGTTGAAGCGTCTCACCTTCGAGCGAAACCTGACGTTCTTGCATGGCTTCGAGTAAGGCTGACTGGGTTTTGGGCGAGGCGCGGTTGATCTCGTCTGCAAGTAAAATATTGGAGAACACAGGTCCTTTGCGCAGTACGAATTGATTTTGGCGGGTATCAAAGATGAAGCCGCCGGTAATGTCGCCAGGCAACAGGTCGGGAGTGAACTGAATCCGTTTGAAATCGAGACCGAGCGCCCGGGCAAAGCTGCTTGCGATCAAAGTCTTGGCCAGACCGGGAACATCTTCCAGGAGAACGTGCCCGCCGGAACACAAGAATGCTGCCAGCATCTTGACCAGGGTGCCGTGTTTGCCAATGACAGCTTTTTCGACTTCAGCGATGATGAGGTCAGCATTTTTGGCTGCTTGTTCACTTGTCATTATGTTCGATTGACTTTCCGTCATGATTTGTCTCCAAATTGGATTCGAGCGTATCAAGGATCGACTCGATGGTATGATTCAATTCTTCATCGGTGTAGAGCAATTTTGAATGAAGTGTTCGTTCAAAAATATGGCTGAACAGGCGTCCAGGGTGCAATCTTACTGGAGGAAGGCCAATTCCGGCTTTTTGAGAGCCGTCGACCACCAGTTCCGCCGAGATTGATAATTTTTCGAGCTCATGCTGAAGCTCCTCGCGGCTGCGCTGATCGTCACCGGCCGAACGGATAAGATCATTCCAGTAAGCGGCACGATCGACCAGCCTGGAGGATGAATAGGATTTGTGAATTGACGGGGGATTGCGCAGGCTGGGGATTAAGCGGATGCCGATCACCGCACCAATCAGAATGAGCAGCGTCCAATACACTGCCTGATCGACTGAGAGAAAGGTTCGGATGATCAACCAGGCCATGCTTGCCACCGGTTGGATGAGATTGGTGAATAGAAAATCCTGTCCTGCGATTGCCGATACAATCAGCAGGATAAAAAGCAGAACAAAAAGGATCCCCCGCCAGGTTTTTTTCATGCTGTACCAGCTTTTTTCAATTGGCAGGCTTCACCGATCTTTTCAAGAGATCCGAGTGCGTCTTTTTCATCCTGCCAGGTTAAGCTTTCATTGCCGTACCGTGCCCTCTCGAACAGGCGTGTTAACCGAAGAATAGGCTCAGCAGGAATGCCCTTTTCAGCCAAATAGACCTCGAACTCCCGAGGTGTGACTGACCCCGGGCGCTCGATCCCATGCTCTTGTTTCATCACTCTTTCCATATCTGCATAACACCGTATGATCACATTCTGTAGATTGTCTCCGGCCTGAATTGCCTGAATAGCAGTGTTTATCACGTTAGTCATGGCGGCAGACGGATGGGTTTTACGCAAACTGTGCAAGAGAAAATACACACAAAGTGAGACTCCCGCCAGGATCAGTATCCCCGTCACCCAGTGAAACAGGTACACAGGAGGCTCTCCGATAGGCGCGAGCTCATATCCGGGGACTGGTGCAACTAACCCAGGCGCTTCTGCTCCCGGAGAGGCCGAAGATTGTGGGATCGATATAGGCAGCCAGCCCAGGAGTGCGATAAAAATGAAGAGAGCGACTCCGAGCATGCCAATCCTCAAGATGCCTTTGCTTTTGACCAATGAAGAGATCAGCAGGTAGATCAAACCAATGACGAGCAGGGCAAGAACGCCCCGAAATGCCCATGAAAAGAGGGCAGAATTAACCTGCCCCGTTAGTTCGGAAATGGGATTACTGTCCTTGATGACTTCTGCACTTGGAATAGGCAGACCTTTCTGGAATTCCAACTTCGAAAGGCCAATTCCTAGCAGAATAGTCCCGCCTATAGCAACTGCAAGATAGAAAAGAGCTTCCCGCTTGCTGCGTTCGATGATTTCCGTCCTCCCCAGTCATAATGAAAGCTAACCCAGACGGTCTGAGAATTGCCTGCAATCAAATCCGCTTATAAGCGGCTATTTAGGTCAACCTTTAATACTACCTATGATCACATATTCTAGCATGAAGGAGTGCACGCGAACTGCAAATGCCATATTTGGCAACTTGGTTCAGAATCGCACGCTCGAAGTGGTCAGGACCTGAATCTGAATACTAGCCCAGGAGCACCAACTGCCACAAGCCCGCCACCACAACATCGGCATCCTTGAGTGTACCCGGGCTGCCAATGCCGACGGATCCCATGCCGGCCCGTCGGGCGGCTTCGATGCCTGCTTCAGCGTCCTCGAACACGACGCAGTATTCCGGCGCGATGTGCAGCGCATCGGCTGCCTGCAGAAAGACCTCGGGGTCGGGTTTGGCCTTGCTCACCGAGTTACCATCGATGACCACATCGAAAAGCTGCGTGATCCCGAGTCGATCGAGAATGAGCGGCGTGTTCTTCGAAGCGCTTCCAATCGCCGTTTTGATCCCCCGTCCAAGCAGCCGCTGCAGGTATTCCGTTGCGCCTGGCAGTATTTCGCTCCTGTCCAGCCTGCTGATGGATTCGACGTACCAATCGTTCTTTTGGTCGGTCAGTCGCGCCTTGGCAGCATCGTCCAGGGAGAGCCCGCCAATCTCGAGCAGGATTTCGAGCGAGCGCATGCGGCTGACGCCCTTGAGCCGCTCGTTATCAGCTTCGCTGAAGTCGAAGCCAAGAGAATTGGCGAGCCGCTTCCAGGCAAGAAAGTGGTATTTGGCGGTGTCGACGATAACCCCGTCGAGGTCGAAAATGGCGACTTGCATTTCGTGGATCATGATGTTCACCTGGCAGCGAATTTCGGATGGTTTGGATCAATCCACAAGTCGACCGATGACAACTTGAAGACGCAGGACTATTTTACCAATTCGTGCATCGATATGCGGTAAGGCGCCCGGGCTGGAACCGGCAGACGCTCCTGAATCCATGCCGCTTTTTACGAATTACCCTTGAAAGCATGCCTGGAAATAACTCTCTAAAGCTTGAAGTTCCACGCTTCGGTGCTGTATTTTTCTTTTGCCAGCACTCGCGCGCGTTCGAGCTCCCACAGGGTATAGTCGCCTTTAACGATATTTCTATCCCGGCTAAACCCGAGCTCAAGCGCATCGGTCAGATTTTCGATCGAAGCGGTGGTCAGGCTGCTGACGCAAGTGACGCGCTTCCTGACGCTCTTGACGAGCTTATCCGAAATCTTCTCCTCGGAGACGCTGAGCAGCTTGAACATTTTCTCAACATCCACGCTGTAGAGGATTGTCCCGTGTTGCAGCAGGATGGAATTGCGCCGGGTTTGCGCATTCCCCGAGATCTTTTGCTCGCCAACCTGGATATCATTGATCGGCACAAAATGGGCATCCAGACCCAGCGACCCCAGGGCGGATACAATATCGTCGCAAATGACCTCGTACGACTTCAGCACATTGCGCGGGAAGAACTCGATCGGGCAGATAAGGCTGTAGGTTACTTCGCCTTCAGAATCGTGATAGACCGCCCCGCCTCCCGTCTGCCGGCGCACGACGTCCACTCCCGCCTCAGAGGCTGCCGCGAGATTGACCTCGTTGCGAATCCCCTGGAATATTCCAATGGAAACGGCTGAAGGTTGCCAGCCGTAGAAGCGTATCGTCGGCAGGGATTCGCCGCAGCGAACCGCTTCCATGATCGCTTCATCGAGCGCCATGTTCGTGAATGCATCGAAGTAGCGAAAGGGGATCATTCGGAAGGTCTGCATGCGAGTGCCTCCTGCAAGATGGAAACAAGGTCTTTACTGCTGGCTCCGATGAACTGGGCATCGTGGTTGGAAAGAACTCGGTCGAGCTGGCTTAACAATCCGTCCGGATCGAGCGGCAGGGTTGCGTTCCGCACTGCCGCGGTCAAATCATCCAAAGTATCTTCCGGATGTAAAAAGAAGTCTCCGGTGATTTTCGCGCTTTCTATTTGGTCGGAAAATGTGATATCAAGGCGGACCAGCTTGCCGCCCGGAATCTTGCGCGTGATCGAGGTGGTGACCATTCTACTCCCCATGGTGATCATAAAGCTCGTGATGGATGGCGCTCAAGGCGCGCACCTGTTCCACTGCGTGATAAGAGGAGCGCACCAGGGGCGCGCTTTCGACCCATTTGAATCCAAGCTCGTAACCGTATTCCTTTAGCTGATGGAATTCTTCCAATGTGTAATAGCGTACAACGGGCAAATGCTTGCGGCTGG
Source organism: Chloroflexota bacterium (assembly GCA_021779955.1). Taxonomy (GTDB): domain Bacteria; phylum Chloroflexota; class Anaerolineae; order Anaerolineales; family Anaerolineaceae; genus UBA6107. Next base: position 135,409 of record JAJXZS010000050.1, read on the forward strand.
GCTGCAAGTATTGTCCCAGGGTAAGAATGTCCACCCCCCAGGCATGCAGATCGCGCATCACCGCCTTCACTTCGTCGAATTCCTCGCCCAATCCGACCATGATTCCGGACTTGGTCAGCGATGCAGGCTCCATTTTCTTTGCGTTCTCGAGAACCGCCCGCGACCAGGCGTAGTGATCTTGGGGCTGCACCAGTTTGAACAGCCTGGGCACCGTCTCAACATTGTGGTTCAGGATTTCAGGCCTCGCGTTCATCACGATCTTTAGCGCTTCGAGGCTGCCTTTGAAATCGGGGATGAGCACCTCGACCGAGCACCCCGGCTGATACTCGCGGATCTTGCGGATGATCTCGGCGAAAATGGGCGCCCCGCCATCTTTGCGGTCGTCCCGATTGACGCTGGTGATGACGGCGTGTTTGAGACCCATCGCTTTCACTGCCTGCGCAACCCTTTCGGGCTCGTCCAAATCGATGGGCAGGGGCTTGCCATGCTGCACGTCGCAGAAACCGCAATTGCGTGTGCAAATATCCCCGAGGACGAGAAAGGTGGCCGTACCGCTCCCCCAGCACTCGCCCATGTTCGGGCAGTGCGCCTCTTCACACACCGTGTGCAGCTCTTTGCTGCGCATCAGGTCTTTCAACCAGTCGACCGTCTCGCCTGAGGGCGCGCCAATCTTAATCCAATCCGGCCGCCGTTTTGGCGTCGTATCGATTTTTGTGGAATCTACACGATCTCGGGTGGGTTTGAAGGTCATGGATGCATTATAACCACGCTCTGTCCGCTGTCAATTCGTTAAGCGTAGGAGATCGATCGGTTGGGCATCGCCGCGAGCCGTCATTCTTCAAGGTCCGCCTGGCAGCAGCGTGTAAAAAGAAATACCTGCGCGCCTCTCGTCGAAGACGGCACCCGGCCCTTTCAACCCATCGACGATACGGATGACGCGAATCTTATGGGTTTCTAAATCACCAATCTTAAAAAATCGCAAAATGGTTGACTTTCGGTTTTGAAAGTTGTACTATGTTTTCTTAATATCCTATGAATAAATCGTTTAGCTATATCTACGCAATTTCGATCCTCCTTGCCGGGATGTGGTACCTCGGGAAGAAACTTAGGGTTGGGTCGGCAGAAGTAGATTAAGCTCATCGAAAGAATTCCAAAAGCCACCTGACTCCAATCAGGTGGCTTTTTTCTTTCAGGCAGGAGGTGATGAACCGCAAAATAACAAGTTTTCACAATTGCACCCACACCAACCATTCGTCGTGAAAATAAGGAGAAGCATTATGAAGTCCCTGAAATTTGTTGTTGTACTCGTACTCGTTTCGATATTGGTTACCGCATGTCAGCCATCGGCTGCACCCAGCCAGGCTGCCGTGGTGAGCGGCGCGCCGGACGTATGCACCAGCGATGCATTCGGTTGCGCAGTGTTTAAGCCGGGTGAAGTGGTCAAGCTTGGCATGGGCGCGCCTATGACCGGAGGCAACGGTTCATATGGTGTTGACATTTCTCAAGGAGCCAGCATTGCAGTTACTGACGCAGGTGATGTAAAGGGTTGGAAATTTGCCCTGGATGCCCAGGATGATGGCGGTACGGCTGAAGGCGGCGCTTCTGTTGCCAACAAGTTCGTCACCGATCCCGCTATCGTGGCGATCGCCGGGCACATCTTCACAGATGCCACCCGGGCCGCCATGCCCATCTATGAGAAAGCCGGCATCCCCATGCTTTCTCCGTCGAACACAGTTGCCGATCTGACTACTTTAGGCTCTGCGGTATTTAACCGCATCGCATTTTCGGATACCAACCAGGGAAATGCAGCAGGCGATTATCTGTTCAATACGTTGAAGGTGAAAGATCTGGCGATTTTGCATGACGGCTCGTCGTATGGAAAAGGCCTTGCCGACACGGTTGCGGCACAATTTGCCAAAGACGGCGGAACTGTTGTTGCCACTCAAGCGATTACGCCTGGCGAAACCGACTTCACCGCTGTTCTTTCTGCTGTGGCATCCAAAAACCCTGGCGCAGTGTATTTCGGGGGATACGCTGCTGAAGGTTCCATTCTGGTCAACCAGATGAAACAAACAGGGCTCGAAAATGCAGTCTTCTTCGGTGATGATGGCACTTATGGCGTAGACTTCCTCACCCACGTTGGAGCCAATGGAGAAGGCGCTTTTGCTACGATCGCTCCGGCAAGCCCCGACAGTGCAGCCAAAACCGCTTTTAACGCAGCGTATCTTGCTCAATTCGGCAAAGAAGCTGGCTCTTTGTCCCCCTACACATGGGCGGGTTATGACTCTGCTGCCATCCTGGCAAATGCGGTCAAGGCAGTTGCGGTTGTGGGCAGTGACGGGAACCTCTATGTTCCACGGGCAGCTTTGATGGCGGCCGTCCGGGCCACCAAAGATTACGTAGGTCTCTCCGGCACATTCACCTGCCAATCCAATGGCGAGTGCAACGCCGGGTTACCCCAATTTGTCGTCGTGCAAAATGGGGCATGGGTTGCCGTTCAATAACTAATTTGATTCCCTCTGGCTGGGGAGGTTTTTCCTCCCCAGTCCTTATTTCTTTAAATATCGAAAGGCAATGAGCCCATGCATGCTCTTTCTTTACCTACCCTTGCCGTCAAAGGGGCTCGTTTCAAAAAAGTTGCTCATGTGTTCGATCTTCTGAGGCCGATCCTCGGAGCGATCGTTCTGGCGTTTATTGCATACCGCTTGTACCAGGTGCTGATCGTTCAGCAAGAATACGGCGCAGATACATGGACTCGTCTGCTGATTTCCGGGTTGATTATTGGGGGAGTCTATGCACTCATCGCCATAGGCTACACCCTCGTTTACGGCATTCTTTTCATGATCAACTTCGCCCACGGCGAAGTGATGATGTTGGGAGCCTATGCAGGTCTCTTCGCGTTTCAAGCATTCAATGCCATACAGGTCGGCGGCCAGGCCCAGACCAGTTTTCTAAACGCATATCCGGTTTTGGCGATCCTCCTGGCTTTTGTGATCGGCATGTTTATCTCAGCGGCGATAGGATATTTTCTTGAGAAGATTGCATATCGACCGCTGCGTAAAGCTCCCCGCCTTGTTCCGCTCATCAGCGCCATTGGTGCATCGATCTTTTTACAGAACGCTGCCCAGTTGCTGTTTAGCCCCCAGTTGCGTGAAGTCACCAATCCGGATATCTTGCGCCGGGGTGCCGGATGGACGATCTCGATCAATAACGCCAATGTGATTATTCCATACACCGGCGTTTTTACTTTTGTCTTATCCGTGCTATTACTGATCGCTTTGTATATCATCGTGAGAAAAACCCGGTTAGGCCGCTCCATGCGGGCGGTTGCCCTGGATAAAAAAACCGCAGCCTTGATGGGCGTCGATGTTGACCGCACGATTAGCCAGACCTTTATTATCAGCGGCGCGCTGGCAGGGGCTGCGGGGGTTATGTGGGGGCTGCATAATGGCATGGTGTATTTCTACGTTGGCTTTATCCCCGGGATCAAGGCTTTCACAGCAGCAGTCCTTGGCGGCATCGGCAATTTGCCAGGCGCCATGCTGGGCGGCCTGGTGCTCGGCATCGTGGAATCGGTGGGGCCGGCCGCATTGGGAATCGATTTTCAGCTCAAAGATGTGCTTGCGTTTGTGATTCTGATCATCGTATTGACCTTTCGCCCTTCAGGCTTGCTCGGCGAAGTGCTCGCGGAGGAAAAAGTATGAACACCAGTCTGCGGAAAAGCATCCGTCCGGGCGCGACGATCGGGATTGTGCATATCTTCTTTGTGCTGATCGGTTTCAATATGCTCGTTGCCATTTTGTTTGCCAGGGTATCTGGAGTGAAACAGCCAGATGCCATCCCGGCGCCGGTCTATTTGATGGCATACAGCATCACCATGGGGATCTGGGCTGGTGTGGCCGCAGCACAGAAACGAAAGCAGGAATTCAGGCAGGTTGCCTTCGCCGGTTGCGTGGCGGGTGGATTCGCGGGCATCATGGCAGGGCTTTTGGAATTTGGTTTGGCGATCATCCTCGTAAAAAATATCAACGTTCGGGATGTACTGACTGTCCTCTCGGCCAACTTCATCAAAGGAACGCTTTTTGGAATGCAGCCCGCGATGGGTGTCATGGTTACTGTAATGCTATTTGCTCTGGGCGGAACCTTGGGAGGCGCGCTCGTCGCTTTCTGGAATTCCACACCCTTTCAGGCATTCTTGAACCGCGGGATCAGATTCACCAAAGACTCGGTTCAAAAGGCGCAGGGCGTTACCCACGGCAAAAATCGCTTGCTGTGGCAAATCGCATCGATCAGCCTGCTTGCGCTGGCGGTGGTCTTCCTGCCCCTGAATTGGGGTTCCTATTGGAATTATGTGTTGGGCACAGTCGGCCTTTATGTAGTACTCGGGTTGGGCCTGAACATTGCTGTCGGCCTTTCCGGTCAATTGGTGCTCGGGTTCATCGCCTTCTTCGCGATTGGCGCTTATTCGATGGCGCTCTTGAATGCCCCGCTTCCGTACCACTTGATGTGGGGATTCTGGCCTGCGTTGGTACTGGGCGTGCTGTTAGCCGCCGTCGCAGGCTTGCTTCTCGGGCTACCCCTCATGCGTCTGCGCGGGGATTACCTGGCTATCGTGACCCTGGGCTTCGGCGAAATTATCCGCATCCTTTTGAAGAGCGACGTCCTTACGGCCTATACGGGAGGTCCGCGTGGAATTCAGAATATTGGCGGGCCAACGATTTTTGGACGCCCGTTCGTCACGGATGTTGACTTCATGTACCTGATCATCGGCGCCATGCTCCTGGCCATGTTCATCTACAGTCGCCTTCAGAATTCCCGAACAGGTCGTGCCTGGCTGGCCATTCGCGAAGATGAGACGGTGGCTCGCGCCAGCGGCGTAAATACGGTCAGGTACAAGCTGCTCGCGCTTGTAATTGGCGCTGCTTTCGCAGGCTTGGCGGGTGCCATCTTCGCCAGCCGCAACCAGTTTACCGGTCCCGAGGAACACTCTCTCATGGCGTCCATCAACGTCTTAAGTCTGATCATCGTCGGCGGCCTGGGCAGCATCCCGGGAACCATCATGGGTGCTTTTGCTTTGAAAGGGTTGCCCGAGATTCTGCGCGAATTCGAGAATTATCGTCTTCTCGCATTTGGCGCTTTGCTGGTGGCCATGATGCTCTCGAAGCCGGATGGTTTTATCCCTTCGCGGCGTCCAAAATTCCAGATCCCCATCCAGCCGGAAACAAGGGAAGCGCCAAAGGAGCAGGATCATGATTGACTACATTATCCGTGCAAAAGAGGTCACCAAGACCTTTGGAGGGCTGACCGCAGTAAACGCTGTGGATCTTGATGTTGCGGAAGGTTCGATCTATTCCATTATCGGTCCCAACGGAGCAGGGAAAACCACTTTGTTCAACTGCATTTCCGGTTTCTACACCCCCGAGCAGGGCGATATTCTCTTCAAAGGAAAATCTTTGAAGGGTTCTTCCACCGATGTAATCGCCTCCCGTGGTCTCTCGCGGACATATCAAAATATTCGGCTTTTTTCCAATCTCACTGCTCTCGAAAATGTGATGGTTGGCCAGCAATCCAGGTTGCGCGAGAATTGGCTCGACGCGATCGTGCACTCTCCCACCTTCAGACGCGAAGAGAGGAATTCGATCGTCGAGGGCATGAAATGGCTCGATTTTGTAGGACTTTTGGAGTTTTCGAACGCGATTGCGGGCAGCCTTCCCTATGGGGCTCAACGCCGCCTCGAGATTGCACGCGCGCTGGGTAACCGGCCGAGCTTGCTCCTGCTCGATGAACCCACCGCCGGGATGAACCCTCAGGAGACCTTGCGCATGACAGCGCTGATCCGCAAGCTGCGCGATGCATTCAATATCACCATCATCCTCATCGAGCATGACATGCATGTTGTCATGGATATTTCAGATCGGATCACTGTGCTTGATTTTGGTGAAAAGATTGCTGAAGGGAAACCCGGTGAGATTCAAACCAATCAAAAAGTGATCGAGGCATACCTGGGCTCAGGGGGTGCCGCACTGGCCCAAAAATACCAGAGAAAGAAACCTCAATGATCCTGAATATCGAAAACATCAACGTTCACTATGGCGCGATTCAAGCTCTCAAGGACGTAAGTTTCAACTTGAATGAGGGTGAGATTGTCACCCTCATCGGCGCGAACGGCGCAGGGAAATCCACCTGTTTGAATACTATTTCCGGCATTCTTCACCCCACCAGCGGACGGGTCACCTTTATCGACGAGGAAATCACAAATACCTCCCCCCAGGACATCGTCAAGAAACATATGATCCAGGTGCCGGAAGGCAGGAAGATCTTTGCGTCGATGAGCGTATGGGAAAACCTGGAGATGGGCGCCTATATCCACTCCGACCGGAGCCAGATCAAAAAACGTATCGATCAGGTGTTTGAACGGTTTCCACGCCTCAAGGAACGCCGCAACCAGCCCGGTGGCACACTCTCGGGTGGGGAGCAGCAGATGCTGGCCATCTCCCGCGGCTTGATGGCCGAACCGAGAGTGCTCCTGCTGGATGAACCTTCCATGGGGCTTGCACCGATCCTGGTGGAACAGATTTTTGACATTATCCGCGAGATTAACCACAATGGCACAAGCATTCTGCTCGTGGAGCAGAACGCCTTGATGGCTCTCTCGATTGCCGACCGCGGTTATGTATTGGATTCAGGCAAGGTTGTGCTGGAAGGCAAAGCTGACGACTTGCTGCGAAATCCCATGGTCATCAAGGCTTACCTGGGCGGAGAGGCCATCGGCAGCGAGCTGTAATACTGGCCATCTTTCTATAACGGTATAGCGTAGATCACACTCATGGATGGTATACGGCATGCGTGACACATTTCGATACAGGCCGGAGGGGCCGCATCGCATAGCGGGGGCGCTGCTGTTCAGCCTTTATCATGAGCGCAGGCCTTCCAATACCGGTTGAGGATTCCCGCAATTCGCGCTGAAATGAGTTTGTCCGGGGTCCATTGCGGCGATTGTTCCTGCAGAATGTCCTTTTCCAGAGGCGCATATTGCTCCACCAGTGAGGTTGGAAGCCGGACGGTTCTGAGGTTCTTCATGAGCAGCCCAAGCGCGTGTTGAACTTCAGGCTCTCCCCAATAGTAGCGGATCCGATCGCTCTGGCTGTACTTGCGCTTGTAACTTTGTTCTGCCTGAGAGCCCGAATAATACTTATGCCAGTGTTCAGGGCGTCGAACCATCACATCTTCCAACACCCCGATGATGTTCGATCGGTCACAGGCTGGGATGAGCTCAACTTCCATCTGCGCCAGGGCAAATAGGGCTTCCCGGTAGGCAAAGGTCAGGTTTGGGCCAACTTTCAGGATGGCGAAATGATCGCGGACCATTTCGCTCAGTGCTTTTTGAGTCTGGTAATCGGTGGAGTGGGCTTCATAGACCCACCCCCGGCTCTCGATGAAAGTCGACAATTCACGCGCTGAATCGGGCTGATACGGAAGCACGAAATCATCCCCGAACTCCACCCCGGGCTGAACCACCAGCGCGATTACCCGGCTCCAAGCTTGCTCTAGTCCCGCGTCGATGAATGCTTTATGGTGGACTTCGATCGTCTCGGCAACGTCGGAAACCCGGGTGACGCGCACCCCTCCTTCGCGCACAATCGCCCCGCCAGGCACGGGCACCTCGGTGCCGATCACATACTGCAGTCGATTTAGATCCCTTTCAATCCCGCTTTGTTCTGCCTCCTTGGCCAGACGGGCGGCCCGCTGTGCGGTGATCCGCGGGTCGAGCGCCCCGGCCGGGTCGTCTGCCAGGCGCATGCTGCAATCCAGGTGGATTTTGGTATAGCCGGCGCGCACATAAGCGCGCGCCATTTCGGCTGCCTTCTGCATGGCTGAGTTGGATGGTTCGTCTTGCCAGGGATGTGGCCCGAGATGATCCCCGCCCAGGAGGAGATCTTCGATGCGAAAATCGGCTTCAGCCGCAATTTTCTGTACATATTCGACAAAGTGTCCGGGGGTCATGCCTGAATATCCCCCAAACTGGTTGACCTGGTTGCAGGTCGTTTCGATCAAAACCTGGCTGTTCTTTCCGGTTCGAAATGCCTCCCTCAACACAGCTGGGTGTGAGGAGCAAATGGATGGGATGCCGCCGCCTTCCAACAGTTGCTCAAGCATACCGCTGTGCCTCTTCGAAGGTCGGCTGGGCGTTCGTTCCTCCTGCAGTCCTTGTCGAAAGTGACCCGCAGACGCAGGCAAGCCGCAAGGAGGCTTCCAGGCTCCATTTATGCAAAAAACCGTAGATGAACCCGGCATCGAACGAATCACCGGCTCCCACCGTATCCGCAACCTCGACGGCGACGGCATCGGCTTTGACGGTTCGCATGCCTTCGATCGCAATTGCTCCACTCCCGCCCATCTTGATGGCCGTAATCTGAGCCTTGCTGCGCAGAGAATCCGCTGCACCTTCAAGGCTGGATGCGTGAGTGATGGATCTGGCTTCCACTTCATTCGGTAAAAAAACGCTTGTGTATGCGAGCAATCCCTCTACTCCTGCCCAGCGTTCGCTCGGGTCGTAATTCGGGTCGAGCGACGTGGTCAAACCCATGGATTGAGCGCGTTGGAAGAGCCCTTGCAATCCGGGCTGCAAGGCTTTCTGCAGGAAATAAGAGGCAATGTGAAGATGCCTGGCTTTGTGAAGCAGCATATCAGGTAACTCATCCGCACTCATGGACGCGATCAAGCCGGGGAAGGTCAAAATCGCCCGATCTGCCCCGTCGGTGAGGATCACGCTCAGACCGGTGCTGCGGGCGTTGTCCACGAGCACGTTGGATACGTCCACGTGCCTTTTTTGCATTTCCTCGAGCATGAAACGCCCAAAGGGATCGTTTCCGCATTTGCCCACAAATGCGACGCTCAGCCCCAGCCTTGCGGCCCCGCATGCGAAAATGGCTGAGGAGGATCCAATGGTGAGCGCCGCATTGTCGACGATCTTCTCCACCTGGCCAAATTCCGGGCGGACATTCCCTGAGAGCACCAGATCGGGGTTGATTTCACCGGCAACCAGCACGTCGAATTTTTGCTCGCTCATCGCTGCATATACCTAAAAGGTCTTGTACCAATCGAAAGGTGCCGAGGCGCTGTAAAACTCGGTGTAGGGTTTTGCCAATGCCTGGCACAACGAATTCAACCGGTTGAGCCGCTGTATCGCAGTCGTTTTCAAGAACTCGAGCCGCTCGGCGTGGGGCATGGTGACTGCCTCCTGCCAGACCGCGCGCCCGACGGCAATCCCGCTCGCCCCTGCATTGCACGCAGCGATTACCTGGCGCAGGTAGGTTTCATAATTCACAGCCGCTGAAAGCAGGATCCACGGCGTGACGCTCACGGCGGATACATCCCGGCAGGCTGCCTTCCATTTGACTTCGTCGGTCTCGTTCACATCGAGTGGAAATTCAGCCTTGAGGATGTCGATGCCTGTCCCGCTCAGCCGTCTCGCCGTTTCGACCACCACATGATGCTTTTCTTCCGAGCTGAGCTTCGAGCCCTCATTTAAAGAATAGGAGAGCGGCTCGAGCATCAAAACCAGGTCGTGCTTTTTGCACTCGCTGGCAATGTTGACAACGAAATCCTCGATTTCTTTGGCGGTCGGCGAGGCGGGATGGTAATACACCAGCAATTTGACAGCATTCGCCCCCATGCGTTTCGCTTTTTCCACGCTCCACCCCGGGATGATCTGAGCGTAGCGGGCCATGGCATCGCCGGTATACCCCGTGGATTCGAGAGCAACCACCAATCCGATCTCTTTGGGAATTGCATGCGCTGCAATCGCCTGCGCTGCAGAGACTTCAGGGTCGAGCAGCACAGCCGTGGCGCTCGCAGCCAGCGTCGAGGTCACGTCCAGCTTGAAGCGCGAAAGCTCCGCATTATCGACGAAAGCAGGGTTCGCTTTGCGCAGATTCTGACGGTGATCCAGCGCCAGCGCGGTGAACGTTCCGCGATCTGAAGCGATCTGTTGAAGCCCGCGTAGTTTACCGATCGATATCTCTTTCATGATCTCTCCAACTCATTTCGCTTAAGTGCCGTGCCAGGGAACATGCAATACAGATTCAGGCCGATCCTAAATATGGTGAATCTTGAACTGGGGAAGGTATGCCTTGTGAACCTCGAACAACTCATTCGTCATTTGCCTGATTTCCGCCAGGCTCAGTACCGATGCGGTGAGCGGATCGTGGCAAATGGCGCGGTAAACCATCAAGGGATCTCCGCTCAGCGATGCAGCAATGGCCATTTCTTCGATGCCGCTGGAGAGCCCGGTCAGCAAGGCGCATTCAGCAGGCAGGGCGCCCACTGCAATCGCGTGGAAACCCGCTCTGTCGACATAGACAGGGACTTCGACGCAAGCGCCTTCTGGCAAATTGGAGATGAGGTGATGGTTTTGCACATTGCCGTTGAACTTGAACGGATCCCCGCCCTTCAAGGCATTGATAATGTAGGCTGCGTACTCCTCACCCCGAGCCAGTTCATCCGGCTTGATCTCTCTCCTTAGTTCTTCCTGCACACCATCCTTCCAGGTCCCCTCAGCCGCCTGGTACTCTTTCAAAATGGCCGCATATTCCCCTGGGTTCCAGCCAGTTCCGTGCGTGCAGTACTTCTCGATCAAGTCTGGGCGCTTGCGGAACCACCAGTTGTACTCTGAATTATGCCCGCTTGACTCGGTGACGTACTTGCCGAGCGCCAGGTAAATTTCGTTGCGCACGATCTCTTCATTGTAGATTTCAGGCCTTTCCGTGATCGCTTTGTAGATCAACGGATAGGCATCCTTGCCGTTCCATTTGTACTCAAGGTACCAGGCCTGATGGTTAATGCCTGCGCACAGGTAGTCGATTTCATTGTATGGCGCGCCGATCCAATCGGCAAGCATCATCGCAGAACCCTGCACCGAATGGCACAATCCGGTGACGGTGATGAAGGTCTGTTTCTGAATGGCGGAGACGAGCATCGCCATCGGATTGGTATAGTTGAGCAGCACGGCGTTTGGGCACAACTTTTCCATATCGCGGACAATGTCCATCATCGGGTTGATGGTGCGCAGGAAGCGAAAAATACCGGAGGGTCCGCGTGTATCACCAACGCAAATATCCACGCCGTACTTCTTTGGGATTTCGATATCATGCCGCCAAACGTCCGTGCTTCCTGCGAGGATGGTGGTCAAAACCACGTCGGCGCCTGTCAGCGCTTCTGCCCTGAATAGGGTGGCCATCACCGTGGCAGGATAATTCCCTGCGCGGATGATCTTTTGCACTTTTTTGGTCGCAAAGTCGAGCCGTTCGGCGTCGATGTCCATCAGGGCGATCTGGCTGTCCATGAGAAGCGGGAAGGTCAGAATATCGCGCACGAGTTCAGACGTAAAACTCAGGCTCCCTGCGCCGATGAAGGCGATTTTGGTCATAGTTCACTCTCCATGATTGATTCAGTATATGTAAAAATCTTACCGCTTCATACCTGTCAAAGCCACACCTTCGATGAATTGTTTCTGTGCAAAGAAGAAAACGAGCAATAGAGGCAGGATGGATAGGAAGGCGCCGGCCATCAGTACTGTGAATTTGCCGCCCATGACCAACTGCTGTTGGAAAAACGCCAGCCCAACGGTCAGCGTGGTTTGATGCATGTCTGTGGGCAAATATACGAGTGGATGGAGCAGGTCGTTCCAAGCGTCTTTGAACACGAAGATCGCCAGCGCCGCGACGGCAGGTTTCGCCAGGGGCAGGTAAATCTTCCAGAATATGCCGAAGAATGAGGCGCCGTCCATGCGGGCAGCGTCGACAAGGTCGCGCGGGATGGTGAGGAAATACTGGCGCAGCAGGAATGTGCCGAATGCGCCGCCCCAGAATGCTGGCAGTATCAGCGGCCATTGGCTGCCAATTAGGCCAATGTACTTGAAGATGATGAAGTTGGGGATCAGCGACACCTGTGATGGGATCATCATGGTGCCAATCAGCAGGGCGAATAGCAAATTTCGCCCTCTGAACTTGCATACCGCAAACACGAAAGCTGCCATCGAGCAGGTGAGCACCTGACCGATCACCATCAGGATGGAAAGCTTGAAACTGTTTGCGGTCAGGAACAGGAAGGCGTTATCCGGAAGATCTTTGAACAGGTTGATGTAGTTCTGGATCGTCACCGGATTCGGGATGAGAATGCGCGCATATTGCTGCGCAGGAATGCGAAAAGATACCGAGATCATCCAGATGAAAGGAATGATCATGACCAGTGCGCCCAGGATCAATACGGCGTAGGTCAAAATGTCCGCCACGAACTTTTGCTTTTTATTTGTCATGGCCGGCTCCTATTCATACACCACATAATGACGTTCCCACCAGAACATGATCAACATGAACACCGCCACCAATAAGGCAAGCTGGATGGCTTGAGCACTTGCATCGCCCATGCGGAAAAAGTTGAACGCATTGCGGTAAATGGAATACACCGCAACCGGGACCGTGCTGTTTCCCTGTCCGCGCCGGGTGAGCATGTAGATATAGTCATAAGCTTGAAACGCATTGATCGCCGATATCAGTGTCTGGAAAAAGATGCTTGGCGTGATGAGCGGCAAAGTAATATGGAAGAATTTTTGCAGGTCGCTCGCCCCGTCGATCGATGCCACTTCATAATAGTCGCGCGGAATCGCCGTCAGGCCTGCCAGGAAGATGATCATCCCTTCGCCGATTGCGCCCCACACATTGACGATCACCACCGAGAGCATGGCGTGGTCGGTGCACAGCCAGCAGAGCGGAGACATGCCAAGCGATTCCAGCCCCAGGTTGAGTATGCCTGTGTCTTTGCCGTAGATCATGTTCCACACGAGAGCTGCTGCCACCGCCGAAGTTACCGTCGGCAGGAAGTAGATCGTGCGGAAAATGCTGATCCCGCGGATCTTCCGGTTGAGCAGGACCGCGATGAGCAGCGAAATGATCACAACGCCTGGCACATATTCGGCGGAAAACTTCAGCGTATTGGTAAACGCTTCGATGTAGTCTTTGTTTTGGAGCAGGGCCAAATAGTTGGAGACGCCAGCCCATTGAGGTGGGTTGATCAGATCCCAATCGAAGAAACTGAGGCCAAGCGTCGCCAGCAGGGAACCCACAGTACCGAAAGCCAGCCCGATCAGCGTGGGTACCAGCATTAACCACAGCCAGACGCGTTCCCGGCCGAAAGGTTTGAGACCGTAGTTCATGGGTATCTCCGGATCTCATCTTCCCCATTTGGGGAAGATGAGATCGAAAACGAGGTCAGGATTATTGATTGTTTGCCAGGATCACGTCTGCGGCTTTGACCACTTCATCGAGAGTCGGTCCCAATTCAGCTTCGCCGTCGAATACGGGAGTCAGGCCGTCGCCAACTACAGCGGCCCATTCCTCATATCCCTTGAACACCGGTTTCGTGTGCGCAAAGGAGATCGAATCCAGGAAGACCTGCTGATTCAGCGTGCCCGGCTGCTTGAGATAGCTGTCGCTTTCGGCAACACTCTTGAGCACGGGGATGGCAAATCCGAGTTCAGCCAGTCGCTTTTGTCCGGCTTCACTCAGCGCGAACTTGACGAATGCAAACGCCGCATCGGCATTCTTCGTGTCTTTCGAGAGCACAAACCCTGCGCTGTTCACGCTTGTCGCCTGCCCGGCAGGACCTGTTGGCATGGGCGCAACGTCGAAGTTGATGCCCGCCTGGACATATCCCGGTACGGCCCAGTGACCGATGGTGGTCATGGCGGCCATCCCTGATTGGAACAGGTCGCTTCCATACTCGCCCGAAGTTGTGGGCGTGGGCATGACGCCTGCTTTATACAGGCTGTCGATGTAAGCCCAGGCTTCGCGGGCAGGGGCCTCGCCGATCAGCGTCTTGGTATGGTCGGCGCTGATAATGTCGCCGCCGTAAGCCCAGATGGCTTCGCTCCAGAACAGTTCCATATCCCAGGTATCCGTCCACAAACCGTACTGCTCGGTCTTTCCATCAGCATTTGTGTCAAGCGTAAGGGCTTTGGCAGCCGTAAGCAAATCGTCATACGTCCAATTTGCGGTTGGATATGCCTGTTTTGCCGCATCGAACATGGCTTTGTTGTAAAACAGCACGATGGATTGGAAATCGCGCGGCAGGCCATAGTAGCCATCACTGGTCTTGTATGCGGTGAGCGTTTGAGGATAGAACCCGTCGAGGAAACCGGGGGTGGCATCGATGTACGGCTGCAGATTCAATAGCGCGCCGCGGCTTTGCCAATCCAGGAAGAGCGGAGCATCCATGGCAAACACGTCTGGCGGGGTGCCGCCGGCGACCAGGGTGTTCAACTTTGCCCAGTACGAATCCCAATCGGAAACGTCAACCTTTACGGTGATGTTTGGATTGGCTGCGTGGAAATCATCGACAACTGCCTGCCAGACGGTAAGCTCTTCGGGCGCTCCCCACATCATGAAGGTGATTTCCACCGGTCCCTTGGTGGCAGCAGGTGCGGTGCCGCACGCTGACAACACGAGGCAGGCAATCAATACAACGAACAACAGCTTTTTCATATTCCTCTCCTTAGGTCTGTGTTGCGTAAATTTGCAGCTTCACCTAAAAACTCAGCTTTACCACAGCCGCCAGGTTTTTAGGGCAATCAGGGTTCAAACCTTTTTCTAAGGACCGGTAAAAAGCCAATAATTGTAGAACCGGAAGATAAAGGACTCCTCGAACCTCTTCCGCTATTCCCGAGTTGAAGCTGACTTCGCCGCGTGATTCGGACAGTTCGAGAGTTTGTGCGCCTTTTTCACGCATTTCGTCAAGCACGGCGCGCTCGTGGCGGTCGTTCTTCTCAGAAAGCAGCCCAACCACCAGCGTATGGTCATCGATCATCGACATGGGTCCATGCCTGAATTCAAGAAAATGGAACGGTTCGCTGTTCGAAAGGGTCATTTCCTTCATTTTCAAGCTCGCTTCGCTGGCCAGCCCGTAGCGCGTGGCTGACCCCAGGAAGAAGAAGCTGTCGATCGTCCGATTCCTGCCCACCTCGCGAGCCAGGGGGTGATACTGGGCAAGCAGCATCTCGCCTGCCCTCGGAAGCAGGTACATGGACGCGCGCGACTCTTCACGGCCGGCTGCCAGCATGGCCAGCGCGGTGCTTGCCACGTACATAGAAGCAAATGAACGAGTCTGAGCCACGCTTTGTTCCTGGCCCTTCTCGATGATGACCGCTTCATCAGCCAAACCGGCAAGCGGCTGGTCGGCGTAATTGGTAATCGCGAGCACTTCCCCGCGGGAGTGTGCTTTGAAATGCTCAACCGCGCGCACGGTCTCGGTCGTCGAGCCAGACCGGCTGATCGCCACGAGCATGGATTTGCCGCTGGTCAGGACGGATCGCGAATCGAGCAAGAGGACGCTGGCAGGCACAGCGCGCGCGATCCGGCCGGTCATCTCCTGGAACAGGCTGGCTGCAGCCAGCGCAAGATAATATGTCGAGCCGCAGCCTGTGAAGAGAACCTGCTGGGTATCCCCGTCCAATATCTTGCGCAGGGGCGCCTTGCGGTGTTCGACTTGGTCAAGCGCATCTGCCCAGGCTTCGGGTTGAGATAAGATTTCATTTTTGGTATATAGGCCAGGCTCCATCTTAAACTTCTCCCTTTAAAATTTGCGTGGCATTTTTGGAATAGACCTTCTCAAGCACGTCATCCGGCAGGAACAACCCGTCGACATACCAGCGACCTTGCGTGGGAAGCTCACCAGGATCGTAGTTGAAGTACTCGTCATCCGTCTCAAGGAAACGATATGCCAGCCTGTAGGAATCGATATGGGGACCCGCGTCCAGCCCAAACAGAATGCGGTCTGCATACTGGATAAAAAATCTACGCGCCGTATAAGGTTGTCGCCCCAGCTCGCCGATCCGCGCGCTGATATCCACATAGAAATTGGGGCAATCATCAAGAACCCGCCCAACCCAGGCAAGGTTTTCGGCATAGCAGCCAACGTGCGCTCCGATAAAAATTGTCTTTGGATGGCGGGAAACCACCGCTGCCAGCCCGTTTGCGATTGACAGAAATGGCGGAAAGGGCGGGCTGGTGAAAGCCCAATCGGGATTGGCGGTGATCTCTTCCCAGCGTTCGTTTGTCTCGTCCACAGGGTCGAAAAACGCTACCGGATCGGCCACATGGATCACCACTGGCATGCCCAACTCGCCGGCGCTTTGCCAGATGGGGTCGAGCCGTGCATCGTCAACACTGACCAGATCGCCGAGATGATCTTTGACGTGCAGCCCCAGCGATTTCCAAATCTTGAGACCTGTTGCTCCCCGGGACTTTTGCACCTCAAGCCTGCGTGCGGCGGCCTCGGGAAACACAGGCCCCAGATCCTGCCATCGGCTCCAGTCCACGCCACCAAACACCTGGAACCGCTCTGCGCGCGGGGCAAGATATTCGATATGACGCTGCAGCACATCCTCACTCCATCCGCCGTCAAGGTCTACAAAATGGGCGACGCCTGCCTCATCCAATTGAGCGCAGAGAGCATCCAGCGACAGCTTATCGATTGCGCCGCCGCCAAATTCACCAAGATGATTGTGTGCATCGAAGACCGGGAATTTCGGACGGTTAACGGATGTCGTTCTGGTAACGAGAGCCGGTTTGGGTCGGAACTCTTCCAGCAGCATCGCTTTCAAGCCTCGATAATCCGGATCTGGCGTTCTTTGAGGGTGGCGCTCAACTCCGCCGGCAATGGACCGTCGGTCACGATGGTCTGCACCTGGTCGAGCGGTGAAAGCAGCACGGTGGCTGTGCGTTCGAACTTGGTGTGATCGACAACCACGATCAGTTCTCGCCCTGCGTGCAGGATCGCCCTGTCTGTCATTGTCTCGGGCAGGTATTCGTTGGTCAGGCCGAAATCGAGGCTGACCCCCCGCACGCCGATGAACACTTTGTCTGCATGCACTTCGGCCAGCGACTGCTCGGTGATATGGCCGATGAACGAAAGCTCGCTGGGGCGCAGCATCCCCCCAAGGCAAATCACGGTAATCCCATCCGCCCCGGCGAAAACGTTCACCACGGGCAATGAATTGGTGATCACCGTCAGATTCTGGCGCGCCCGTAATGCCCTCGCCACTGCGAGCACTGTGGTGCCCGAGCCAAGGAAAACCGTCTCGCCGTCCTGCACGATTTCTGCCGCGGCCTCGCCGATGCGTTGTTTCTCGTCAGGTTGCTCATTCTGGCGCTGCAGGATGGGCGCTTCCGGCGGGGTCTGTGCAAGTGCGATCGCTCCGCCGTGCACGCGGCGAACCTTGCCCTCGGTGCCCAGCGCCTCAAGGTCGCGCCTGGCGGTCGCCTCGCTGATGGTGAAGCGCCGGCAAATCTCCTCGATGCTGATTCGCTGGCTGCGCTGCAGAAATTGGATGATCTGGTCCTGCCGCTCGAAACTAGAAAGCAGACGGTTCATCTAAAACGCTCCAAATTAATCAATAACAATCAGAAACAATCATATTGTTGCACGATTAAGGAGCGATTGCAAGTCACAATTAACGTGAAACGATGAGAAGAGCTGTAAGGAAATATGTCCCTGCGCTGCAATTACTTCGGTTTGTTACTTGACTATACAAAATAATTACTGTAGTATCAGAATTAACCATTCTTCATCCATAATTGCACCACAATTGATTGGGGGCTTCGATAAAGGTTGACTTGCATTTTGTGAGTCGGCAAAGCCCAACCTCTTCACAAAAGAGAGCAGGTTGCCGAAAAGCCTCACTGGAATGTCATAATTCCATGTGCGGCGTTTTGTATTGATCACTAGCGTGTATGTGAACTCTGCTCGTAGATGGACATCAATTAACTTGGTGAGGTGATTTATGAGAAGAAAACTGGGCTCGCAAAAGATCGATCGAAGGCTGGAGGTTGTGCTCCGCCTGTGCATGGCGCTCTTTATTGTTTTCAGCTCGCTGACAACCACACCGGCCAACACTGCAGCGGCACAATCACTGATCGCCCCAAATCAACCCATCCTGGTCAATCCCTCGGACGGGGCAACCGGGGTGAACTTGTCGCCGGCACTCACGGTCACTGTCAGCGATCCTGAAAATGAGCCGTTAACTGTTGAATTCTACGGGCGTCCAAAATCCACAGAGACCAAGCCATTCAGCCTGGTTTTACTTCCTGATACACAGTGGTACACCGATCCAACGTCGCAGCCCCTGGGCGCTTCCATTTTCTACCAACAAACCAACTGGATCGTAGCGAATCAGGCGAGCCGCAATATTGTTTTTGTCAACTCGCTCGGCGACATTACCCAGAATGGATCGAACGATACTGACGACAGCGAGTGGCTGATCGCCGATGCCGCCTACGATATTCTCGATGCAGGGGGCGTGCCATACAATATCGCAGCAGGTAATCACGACCTGCTCGGCGGGGCAGCAAAGATCGAACAATGGTTTGGAATCTCGCGCTTTCAGGGGCGGGATTACTACGGCGGTTATTACGGAGCCGTAGGGATGAATTATATCAATTACAACCTTTTCAGCGCGAGCGGGGTCGATTTTATTTTGATCAACCTGGCGTGCCCAATGACCGCTCCATCCCCTGGAGCCCTGACCTGGGCCGATCAACTGCTTGCGACTCATCCTGACCGCCGCGGGATTGTGGTGTGCCACGACCTGCTCACCCAGGATCTCCAGCCTTTATTCAGGGTTCCAGGGCAGGCGGTCTATGATGCCTTGAAGGACAATCCCAACCTGTTTCTCTTGGTTGGCGGGCATTATCCAACCGACGGCTCCCGCTCGGATACTTATAACGGTAACACAGTCTATTCCATGCGCTCGGATTATTCAGGCCAGTGGCCATACGGCAACGGATGGCTGCGCATCCTGGAGTTCCAGCCTGCGAATGACCAGATCCAGGTATATACGTACAGCCCTTACCGGAACGCGTACCGCACACTTTCAACTTCCCAATTCGCAGTGCCATACGATATGGGGCCAGCCTGGCAATTGATCAAAACAGAGACTTCCGTACCCTCCTCATCAACGGTCAGCGTGGGCTGGCAGGGGCTAGATCCAAATACCGAGTATGAATGGCGTGCGGTTGTCTCTGATGGAACCCTCTCCACAACCGGCCCAACCTGGAGTTTCACCACTGGAAACGAAGCCAATCTTTCACCGGTCATCACTGAGGGTGATATCACTTCGGTATCCCTATCAGAGAACGGAAGTCCGATTCCCTTCAACCTGGCGCTCCATGCCACGGATGCAAATATCGGAGATACTCTCACCTGGAGTATCTTAATCGAAGCTTTACATGGCACTGCCGGAATCGCTGTCCCCGTGACAGGACCATCCGCAGCAATTACCTACACTCCCGATGCTGACTATACCGGCATAGACAGTTTTGCGGTTCAGGTATCCGATGGCAACGGAGGATCGGATACGATCAAGGTGAATGTCAGCATTATCCCCAACAATACTCCACCCATGCCACCTACCGGATTGACAGCGACCGGTGGCGACACGATCGTCAACCTCGCCTGGACTGCCAACCCTGAACCTGACCTGGCAGGATATAATGCCTACCTTTATGAGCCACCATCCTCTTACACAAAGCTCAACTCGATTCTCTTGACCAGCCCGGCCTTTACTGCAACGGGCTTGACCAACGGTACAACTTATTCGTTTGTTGTCACTGCCGTAGACACATTTGCCAGCGAATCCGGCTATTCGACTACGGTAAGCAGTACCCCCTATGTTGTTACCGTAAACGAACCTCCAAATAGTCCTGTTTTAGTTGGACCAGGTGATGGGTCAACCGGTGTTACTGCACCGGTGCTTTCGGTTAATGTAACCGACCCGGAGAATCAACCCATGGATGTTTCGTTCTATGGGAGATCGTTGCAAAGCGCTCCTGGAGATCCATTCTCAATTGTGATCCTGCCGGATACCCAGTTCTTGGCATTGTCCTGGCCGTCGATATTCAATGCCCAAACGCAATGGGTGGCAAACAACACAACGGACAACATCGTTTTTGTTGGCAACCTTGGCGATATTGTGAATGAAGAATATATCCCTCAAGAGTGGGTAAATGCAACCGAAGCTTATGATATTTTGAGTTCCAATGGGGTTCCGTATGGTTTGGCTCCGGGCAATCACGACGGAGCACCATTGAATACGGGCAATTTCAACACCAATTTTGGAGCGAGGCTGGCCGGCCAGGCAACATATGGCGGCCGTTACGGCACAACGGATTACGACAATACCTATTCGTTGTTTACTGCTAGCGGGATGAAATTTATGGTCATTTTCATAGAATACGACACAACCATGACCACTACCGATCACCCCGTATTGCAGTGGGCAAAAGCGTTGTTGCATGATAACCCCGACCGGAAGGGGATTGTCATCAGCCACAATATGCTCCAGGGAGAAACCTCGAATGCATTTTCAACACAGGGTCAGGCCATCTATGACGCTCTAAAAGAGGAAGCGAATCTCTTTCTGATGATGGGAGGTCATAATGAAGGCGCCTCCCGCCGCTCGGACACCTATAACGGCAATACGGTCTATACGCTTCGATCTGACTATCAGGCCGCTGACGATCAGCAGAGTGGATATCTGAGAATTCTGCGGTTCGTTCCTGCGGAGAATACGATTGACGTTAGCACTTACTCCCCGAACCAAAACAAACTGTATGACAAAGCAGATGTCGATCAAAATATCTTCAGTCTGTCATTTTTCATGGGTGGATTTGAACTCATTGGATCTGTCTCCGGTGTATCTTCAGGAGCAACGGCGGCACTTCCCTGGAACGAATTGAGCGAGAATCAAGCGTATGAATGGTACGTGACCGTAACCGATGGTATCGATCAAACCACCAGTACCACATGGGGTTTCACCATGGGAACTGGCACCGTTGCTCCCGCGATCCTTGCACAGCCCGCTGACCAAACCGTTGTCGCAGGGGAGATCGTCTCTTTCAGCGCCTCAGCCTCCGGCTCGCCAACACCCACCGTTCAGTGGCAGGTGAGCTCTGACGGTAACGCCTGGTCGGACGTCACGGGTGCCACCGCCCTGACCTACTCATTCACCGCGCAACTCGGCGACAATGGCAAACAATACCGCGCGGTCTTCACCAATTCGGTTGGCTCGGCGGCAACTCAGGCTGCCTTGCTCACTGTCACAGCTCCTGATATCGCTCCCGCGATCCTTGCACAGCCCGCTGACCAAACTGTTGTCGCAGGGGATACCGTCTCTTTCAGCGCCTCAGCCTCCGGCTCGCCAACACCCACCGTTCAGTGGCAGGTGAGCCCGGACGGTAACGCCTGGTCGGACGTCACGGGTGCCACCGCCCTGACCTACTCATTCACCGCGCAACTCGTTGATGACGGCCTGCTCTACCGTGCTCTCTTCGCAAACATTGCAGGGACCGCGGCTACTGACGCAGCTTTGCTTACCGTCAACAGCGACCTGATCTTTGCGGACGACTTCAACTCGTGCGATGATTATGCATGGTCGGGGGGCAGCTACAACGCTGCCGCATTGTCTTTCGGTGAAGCAGGCGGGAGAAATTCCTCTTGCGGAATGGCTGTAAGTATCTTGAATGGCGGTGCAAGTTATGTCATGGATCCAACTCCGAATGCCGAAAGCCAATTCCACGCCCGCTTCTACTTCAACTCGAATGTACTCAAGATGGCAAACAATGACCTGGTCACGATTTATGAAACTTACAATACTTCAGGCGTGGCCACAGCAGTCGTTCAGATCCGCTATTCTGCCAAATCTTTCCAATTGCGCTCCGGCATAATGCGCGACAATCAAAAATGGAGCTACACCAATTGGTCGACAATCACCAAAGCCTGGCATTCGGTTGAGTTCAGTTGGATTGCCTCGTCGACAAGCAACGTCGCAGCAGGAAGCCTGACGTTCTATATTGATGGCGTTCAAAAGGATGCCCTCACTGCGATCGATAATGACCAACAGCAGATCGATCAAGTGGCGCTTGGAATTGTCAGAGGGATGGATAACGCAACCTTAGGTACCTGTTACTTCGATGATTACGTGTCCCGCCAGATCACGTACATCGGCCCTTGAGCAAGGGCTGTCAGCAGCCAGTGAGGACCCAAACGTCCTTTGCCCGGCCGTTTTCAAAATGAGATCGGCCGTGGGTGGGCACTCACAAGTCTCAGATTTAGCCCTTATGATTGGCTTTACTGGCGTATGGCTATTCACTATAGGTTTTGAAGCCCCCTCTTCGAGCAAGGTGTTACCCATCTCCCCCGGTCTATACAGCTTGGGTGAGGGGGGTGAGGGTTGATCCTGTAGTATACCTACGCGTGTACAACTTTGACTCTGCCACGCCCGATCGGTTTTCTTCTATCTGCACAACAAATTCACCTCATGATAAATTCTCTACATCTTATTAAGTTTCAATATCCATAATTTTTCTTTGCAAGCCACTCGAAATAAATGGAACATCCAAATGTGTGAAGATTTCCCACGATTCTACGAGGGTTGTAGATTCCCCGGTAGATAATTGCTTTATTGGGCCGAGACTTTCCAATTCTATAAATCGATTGCCGCAATAGTATTCAGAATTGCAATTCCCATCCGGATAACTTGATCCTCCTGAAACCAGGAATGATTTTTTAAACAATCGACCTTTTATCCAATAAGCCATCCAACCATGCGAGTTGAAATAACCGATCTTAAAAGGCGGAAGATCAGGTTTGGCTTTGATCAAAATAACATCATCATCCCATATGACTCGTTTGTCAGTAATCTTGGAATAAGGCCAAAGCGAATAATTGCGGTTATGCAAGAAGCCATTTATATCGGAATTTCCGGATGGTTGTGGAAGTATGGCAATGCCATCCATTTTGAGCATTGTCAATGCCCAGGGAGCAATTGTGATTATCTCTTTGTTTAAATTTGTGATCACATGAGTTAATGTCAATTGAGGTTTGTCTTGAGCAAGCTCGATTGATATCTGCTTTTTTATACCTTGCTTTAATTCGATTTCTAATCGTACACCGTGAGGGATAGTTGAAGCGACCAGGTTGTTATCTTCAGGTTCATAACTTTCGATAAGTGTTTCGGGTGAACTCCAAAGGCGATGACCACCATAGAAAGAATATGGACCTGACGGTGTTTCAACCTTTAAATCAGGCAATTCTGCCAGTAAGTTTGGTTCGTTTTGAAGCGAAAATCGAATGATCCTTGGTCCAGATTTGGTTAAGTAATCCAGTTGGATAAAATCATTATTCAGGTGTGATGTCGGCAATCCATAGAAATCCATCTATATGTCTCCAGTAGACAATTATGATCAATCATAAAAAATAAAGAATTGCAAAAAAGATGAATGGATTAGGCATAAAAATTCCGTTTTCTTTTCCAACCCGAGATTATCCTTTTCCATGTTTTCTTACAAGATCGAACGCCCTTCAGGGCATCGGAGGTTTTCAAATTGCATGCTCCAACGGCAAGTGCTTAAGTGATACATTCCATTGGCGATTAACCATGGATTAACGCCGCAAGAAAACCCGCGACAGTAACATCACCGGATCCTGTAGTACCCACAACGTCAACATAAAAAAACAAGGTGGCCTAATAATTAATACGTTTGTACCTTTCAAATTTTTCTGTATAAGCGCTTGTTCTTCCCTGATCTGGATAATAGATCTTATCTTCATGAATTAAGATTGCGCAGCCTTCGGAAATTGATGAAAACCGCCCACAAGCAGTCATGGAAAGGATGATCGCTCCGAGCGCGCCACCCTCTGTAGTTTGGATTGTGTGTAATGCCAGACCTGTAACATCGGAAAGTACCTGCAGCCATTCGGGTGATTTCGCCCCACCGCCTATCACGCGAGCATCGGCAGGTTGGATGCCGCATTCGTTTGCTGTTTTGAGACAGTCGAGCAGGGATAGGCACACACCCTCGACGACTGCCTTGGTCATCTGTTTTTGCCCGAATGAAGCATTCATTCCGTAAAAAACGCCTTTTGCATTCGGGTCGTTAATTGGGCTGCGTTCTCCCATTAAATATGGGAGAAAGATTAGTTCGTTGATTGGCAGGGCAGAGATGCCTGCAAATAGAGAGTCATAATCAGTTCGGCCAAGCACGTCTTCAACCCACCATTTAGTTGAGCCCGCGCAGCTAAGTGTCACTCCCATCAAGTGGAACTGGCCATTCGCGTTCCGGAAAGCGTGGAGGCGTCCTCGATTCTCTGAGGGATAGTTTTCTGAGTTGATAAACAAAACTCCGCTGGTACCCAGGGAAACAGATACTTGTCCATCACAAACTGTGCCCGTGCCGATCGCACCCATAGCCTGATCCCCACCACCGATCACGACCTTGGTGTCCAGCGATAGGCC
Source organism: Chloroflexota bacterium (assembly GCA_021779955.1). Classification (GTDB taxonomy): domain Bacteria; phylum Chloroflexota; class Anaerolineae; order Anaerolineales; family Anaerolineaceae; genus UBA6107. The sequence continues at coordinate 159,755 of JAJXZS010000050.1, forward strand.
AACGTCTGCGTGAACTGTACCAATCACGTCCACGCTTTCATGAATCTCAGGCAACTGTTCTTCGCGGATACCGAGGACATCGAGCATTGGCTGCGACCAATAACCTTTTTGAACATCGAAGTACAGCGTACCCGAGGCATCAGAAACATCCGTCGCGAATACACCGGTTAGACGATACGCAAGGTAGTCTTTTGGTAGGAGAATCTTGCTGATTCGGGAAAAATTTTGTGATTCGTGCTTCTTCAACCATAGCAGTTTTGGCGCGGTGAAACCGGCAAGGGCGATATTACCGGTCCACTCCACGACAGGTAACTTATTGAGAACCATACATTCTTCGGTTGTGCGACCATCGTTCCACAAGATTGCTGGTCGAATAACTTCTTCGTTTTCATCCAAGATTACAAGTCCATGCATTTGGCCAGAAAAGGACAGTGCCTCGATTTGTTTCAGATTGTTCCGTTCGCCGAGAATGCGCACGCAAGTACAGAATCCATTCCACCAATCTATTGGGTTTTGCTCTGACCAGTTTGGCTGTGGAAAATTGGCGGAATAAGTCGCCAAGGCTGAATCGATGAGATCCCCATTTTGATCTGCCAGTAGAAGCTTTATAGAGGAAGTGCCTAAATCGACGCCTAAGAACATATTAGTTTCCAAAAAGAATATTATTGATCACAGACTCGAGATACTCCTGCCGCCCACTGTCAACCTGGATATTTTCGCGTGAGAGGGCATAAGCGTAAAGATCGTCAAAATTGGTTGTTCCGTCGATTATCTTTTTGCCGATACCGATATTGTAGCTTGCATAACGATCGTTATTGAACTCATCGATGCGTCCGTCGCGAATCAACTTGTCTGCCATACGGAGACCGAGGGCGAAACTATCCATCCCTGCGATATATGAAAGCAGAATATCCTCGAACGTGTTGCTTTGCCGGCGTGCTTTGGCATCAAAGTTCAGACCACCGGTAGTGAATCCGCCAGCTTTCAGAACTTCATACATGCACATGGTTGTGTCATAAACGTTCGTTGGAAATTGGTCGGTGTCCCAGCCGAGGAATGGGTCTCCCTGATTCGCGTCAATTGAGCCAAGCGCACCATTTATCACAGCGGTACGTAGTTCATGTTGAAATGTGTGACCAGCAAGGGTGGCATGATTCGCCTCGATATTTAGCTTATATTCGTTTTCAAGGCCATGCTTGCGCAGGAAATTCATACAAGTAGCCGCATCAAAGTCATACTGGTGTTTGGTGGGTTCCTTCGGTTTGGGTTCAATATAAAATGCGCCAGTGAACCCGATCTTATGCTTGTACTCCACTGCCATCTTCATGAAACGCGCCAGATTGTCGAGCTCTAACCCCATGTCGGTGTTTAGCAAGGTATCGTAACCCTCTCTACCACCCCAAAAAACATAACCCGACGCATCAAGCCGCTTAGCGGTATCGAGTCCCCATTTAACCTTAGCCGCCGCCAGCGCGAACACGTCTGCATTAGGGCTCGTTGCAGCACCAGCCATGAATTTTTTATCACTGAAATTGTTGGCAGTATTCCAAAGTAGTTTCTTACCGTGTTTCGCTTGAAGAGTGAAAAGATAATCGACCATTTTGTTTTGATTCTTTGTGTTTTCGGCAAACGTATTACCCTGCGGCGCGATATCGACATCATGAAAGCAGTAATACTCAATTTGCAGTTTATCCATAAGGTCGAAGGCAAAATTTGCTTTGGCGATGTACCTTTCAACCCCGGTTTTGTTGAAGTATTTGTCCATCGTGTCGCCACCAAACATATCCGTACCTGCTGCGTCAATCGTGTGCCAGTAGCTCATGGCGAACTTCAGTTGTTTCTGCATGGACTTGCCAGCGATCATCTCATCAGGGTTGTAAAAACGGAATGCGAACGGGGAAGTCGATTTAGGATTGTAGACAACTTTATTAATAGCTTCGTATTTTTCCATGTGACACATCCTATGCCGTAATTTTCTAGAAAGAGTCTTTGTTACCCATTAATTGAATTTGGTTATTTTTGACTGAAAGATCCTTATTTTCCACTCACCTGGAGCATAAACCTAGTAAATTAGGTCTATGCCTTTACAAAATAAAATGGATCTAACTGTTAAAATAGCATCACCCGCAATCAAAGCAGCCATAAAGAAAACTGCTACTAAATATTTCCAGAAATTGATTCAACCATCCAAAGTCCAAAAGTAAATTTATGATCAGGTGTTGGCTTGATAAGTAGTCTTATTTCCAACCAGTTTTCCCGTGTATAAATATTTATATCTGCCATAGTCCAATTCTTGAGTTTAATTAATATCTAATTGGTTGACTTCTTGAAGTACACATCAGCAATAACTGCCAGTACCAAGACTAATCCCCTGAGCACATACTGCCAGGCTGGAGCCACATTCATCATCTGAAGGCCTGTATTCAGGCTTGCCATGATCAATGCACCCACCAGAGCTCCAAAGATTGTTCCAGAACCTCCGAGAGTGGAAGTGCCGCCAAGAACACAACTCGCGATAGCATCAAGTTCATAACCTTGGCCTGCCGCAATGGTTCCGTATCCTACATAAGATGCAAGCACAACTCCGCCGATACCGCACAACAGCCCCATCAAAGTAAAAACTAAGAACAGCTGTTTTTTGATGTTAATACCCGACAAACGGGTAGCTTCGCGATTACCTCCTATAGCATATGCATAACGGCCAAACCGTGTATTAGTAGAGATATAGGAGACCATAATTGCGGTAAATGCAAGTAACAAAACCGGCACTTGGACACCGTTATATTGATTGACGATGTAAACGTAAACTAAAACGATGATAGAGAAGCCGATTGTTCGCAGAAGGTCAGGTAAAATTGGTTTGCTCTCAAATCCATATTTGACCTTGGCACGACGGCTGGCAAACATCATCACAAGCAAGATGACCACCACGGCCACCCCCAAGACCCATCCAACCACCCGTGGCAGGTACCCCTGAGCGATGAAACTAAAGCCAGGTTGATTTGCAGCAATTGTTTGCCCACCTGTGGCTAGCAGAATACCGCCATTAAGGATGAACATACCACCCAACGTCACGATAAATGCCGGTACTCGTAGATAAGCAATGATATAAGCCTGATACATACCGAACAATGTACCCACAATCATACCCACAAAAATTGATAAAACAGCTGCTAAAATTGGCTCGTTGGGGATCAGCCTAAACCAGATATCACGCTGGAAAAGTGCGACAACGACAGACACAAAACCAGCTAGTTTTCCGACCGAGAGGTCAATGCCGCCGGTTACCATTACCAACACCATGCCTGCCGCAAGAAAGCCAGTGACTGTCATTTGCCTGAACAAGTTCGAGATATTTTGTGGCCCAAGATACGAGCCTTTGGTGACAATAGCAAAAACTCCCCAAATGGCTACCAAAGCAATAATGATTATATAGGTCTGGATATTCTTGCGTAACCGTTGTCCGAAAGTAGCCAAATTCATAATTCCACCTCTTGAAAGATATAATTACTGATTATGCAATGCCCGTTGCCAGTGCCATAATGCGTTCTTGTGTCGCGTCAGCAATACTCAATGTCCCATTGGAACGACCATGACACATCACCATGACCCGATCACTCATCCCTAACACTTCTTGCAGGTCGCTTGAGATCATAATGATCGAAATACCTTTTTCGGCAAGCTTGTTCATGAGCTTGTAGATCTCAAACTTTGCTCCGACATCTACACCCCGAGTCGGATCATCCATAATTAAAATCTTGGGACCTGACATTAGCCATTTTGCAATCACAACTTTTTGCTGGTTTCCGCCTGACAGTGATTCAGCAGTTACGAACAAGTTAGGTGTTTTAATGGCAAGTTCTTTTGCGTATTTCAAACTTTCAACAAGTTCGGCATCCGTGTTTATACGCAAGAAAGAGGCAAATCTTTCAAGATTTGGTAAGGAAATATTTTTTAGTATGGACTGCGATAGAACAAGTCCATGGCGTTTTCGGTCTTCAGGCACAAGGCTGATCCCTTTCTTCATGGCATCGTTACCGTTCTTGATGTTTACCTTTTGCCCTTCGAGCTTTATCGTCCCTTGAGTGATTTTTCCATATTCACCAAACAAGGTCATCACCAGTTCGGTACGACCAGAACCCATCAAGCCCGCTATGCCAAGGATCTCACCTTTCCGTAAATTGAAAGAGACGCCTTTAAGAACTTCGCGACCCTTATTAGGATCTTCCGCCCTTAAATCAGTGACTTCGAAAATTACTTCGCCGGGAATACGGTCTCCTTTCGGAAAGCGCTCTTTCATCTCACGGCCGACCATATATTTGACCAATTTCTGGGAATCCAAGTCCTTTGCTTGTTGCGTTGTGACCACTTTACCATCACGCAACACAGTTACTGAATCGGCAATGAGGAAGAATTCTTCGATCTTGTGAGTGATGTAAATACACGTAACGCCGTGTTGTTTCAGCGTTCTCAGAATCTCCATTAATTGGAAAACCTCAGCCTCTGAAAGCGCACTTGTGGGTTCATCCAGGATGAGCACCTTGGCGTTTTCTGAAAGCGCCTTGGCGATTTCTGTCATCTGCATTTTGCCTACGCCCAGGTTCTTGACCACATCCTGGGGATGGATATCCAGATGAAATTCATCCAGAATTTTTTGCGTGTCCGAATAAACCCGGTCCCAGTTAATTGAACCTCTTTCGACTGGCTCTTTACCCAGAAAAATATTTTCACCCACCGTCATACCAGGTACTAGGGTTAATTCCTGATAAACAATTGCAATGCCCTCTTCTCCAGCCTGGTGGATGGCACTGCCTTCCAGCTTCAGTTCAATTCCACTATAAAATATTTTTCCCTCATATTCCCCATGGGGATACACGCCTGAGAGGATTTTCATCAATGTGGATTTACCGGCGCCATTTTCGCCGCATAACCCGTGTATCTCTCCGAGGCGAACCTGAAAACTGACGTCGTTTAGAGCTACAACTCCAGGAAACGTTTTGGTTATGTGCTGAAAATCGAGAATGATATCTTCGTCCATCGGCATTATCCAGTGAATTCGAGGATGTTCTTGCGATATTCTTTTAGTAAAAAACGTGAATGACCTCAAATGTCAATTTTATATAAATTAATAGCTAACAACCAGTCTTCCATCTTTCTACTAAAACATAAATCTTTTTAGGTTTCTACCGCGCCTGAGTTGGCAATCTCAGGCGCGGTAGTCTTTATAAAACGTTTACTCGTTTACCGCTGTGAATTGATTATGGTTTTGGAGGCAGTTGATTAGCGGGGATATCGCGATAGACCGCATCGTAGGGTTGGAATCCACTCTTCACGATCTCATCATAGACATTGGCTTTGGTTACCTGAACGACAGGTAGGAAGACGCATTGGATATCACCAGCAAGGTCTTTATTGCCAGTTAAGGTTGCAAGTGAGAATGGTTTGGCGCCTTCGATGGGATTCCCCTTGATCAGGGCATCCATCATGTCAACCACTTTCGGAGCCAGAAGACGGAAATCTTTGTAGACGGTCACAGTCTGTTCGCCCTTGACGATACTGTTGCAGCCATCAGCGGTTGCATCCTGACCAGAAATGGGTACTTTGCCGGCCAATCCTTGAGCTTTCAAGGCAGTCAGTTCACCGAGAGCGGTTCCATCATTTGAAGCGACCACTGCATCGATCTTATTCTGTTGGGCGGTGAGGGTGTTTTCCATGTTTGCAAGAGCTTTGGCAGCATCCCAGTTCTCGACCCAGAAATCGGCTACGACTTTTATCACACCGGAATCGACGTAGGATTTCATAACTTCTTCCTGTCCAGCGCGGACCAGGTGAGCGTTATTATCGGTGGGGGAACCACCAGACATCACAACTTTCGCGGGATTGGCAGCGGTCCACGTGGTGCTTCCAGGTAGACCAAGAGCAGTCAACACACCGAGGGCTTCCTGTCGGCCAACTTCGGTATTATCGAATGACAAGTAAGCAGCGATGTTTTTAGTTTTGATCAGGCGGTCGTAAGCGATTACATGCACACCAGCAGCTGCAGCTTTGTCAACAGAAGTGACGACAGCTTCACCGTCTTCGGCGATAACGATCAACCCTTTGACCCCTTGGGCGACCATGTTATCGATCTGGTCATTCTGCAGTTTAACATCATGATTGGCTTCTTGAACTACTACATCGTAACCCTTTTCATTTAATAACTTAGTAAGGAGTTCAGATTCTGGTTTCCAACGTTCGGTCGCGAAGTCAGAGAACGAAAGGCCAATCTTCACTTTTCCTGCCGGTGCAGCAGTGGGGCTACAAGCGCTCATGCTTGCAACAACCATGATTGCAACCATCAAAAGCATCAGTACACGCATCAACTTGCTTTTCATTGAAATTCCTCCTTATAGATTAATGTTAATGAAACAGGCACGAACCGAGATATTTTTATTCTGGAAAATACCCTCCTTTCTTATTCGTAGGAAAAATTAAAGAAATTGGAATCCCCTTTAATGGATCCCAGAAAGTATGTTTATAACAAAGCAGGCTCACGCAATATATCGTCAAGAACCAGTGCAATTGTCCCCATAATACAGGCGTCTGCCCCATGTGCCGAAGGGATTATCTTTAAATGCTCTCTGACCGGAATCAGAGTGTTCTCAAGAACAACGCGTTCAACGTCCTTGAGGAAAACAGGACTTGCTTTGTTGAGTGCACCACCTAAAACGATCACTTCAACATTAAATAGATTTAATAGGTTGGCAATTCCTATTCCCAAGTAAAAAGCAACTTCGTTCAAGGCGTAATTAGCGATCTTATCTCCGTTTTGTGCAGCTTTTACTACATCATCGAAAGCAATATTTTGTAGATTTCCATCTACCATTTCAAAAAGAACAGACTCCGCGCCTAGCGTTAATGAACGCCGAACTCGTTGTAAAACGGAACGTGGACCGACGAACGTCTCCCAACATCCACGTCTGCCGCATCCACAGAGCTCTCCGTTTGTATCCAATGTCATATGTCCTGCTTCTCCGGCGAAGCCAAACATTCCTCGGAAGAGTTGCCCGCCCATCACTATTCCGCTGCCAAGTCCAATACCTGCGCTTAAGTAAATAAAGTCTTTCACATTTCGAACAGCGCCAAAGTAATATTCACCAAGTGCAGCCGCGTTCGCTTCGTTTTCTACATAAATTGGACAATTAAAATAATTTGCTAAAACATCCCTAATAGGAATATCTACCCAGTTTAAGTTTGGCGCCACTCGCAGTAATCCGCTTGCAACGTCGACTAATCCTGGAACGCCAACTCCCACACCGAGGAGGTGGCAATTATGAGACTGAATAAATATTAAAGCTTCTTTTGCTAGTTTAATGACTTGCTTCATAATTCCATCTTGGGCGGCTTCTGGTTTTGTAGCTTGGTTTGTTCGCCATAATGTATTTGCAGAAAAATCAGTGATTAGAAGTTCAATATAATCTACATTGATTTCAATCCCCAATGCGCATCCACCCTCAGGGTTTATTTCCAGCATCAGCCCAGGACGACCGGTTCCAGATTGACTCAGTACCGTTTCGCGAATTATATTTTCTTGAATCAACTCGTGGATAATTTTTGAAACAGTGCTTGGATTTAATCCAGTCTGCGCTGCGAGTTGTGCTCTCGAAAGTGTTTTTTGAGTACGGAAAATGGCAAGAAGAATACTACGATTCATCTTGCGAACCCAAGCCTGATCCGCCGTATTGATTTTTGGGATGGTCAATTAAACCTTCTTAAATTTGTCTTATGGAATTAGTTTGTTGAGGCAATAAACTAATTCCATTATAGAGAATAAATAAAAAAAAACAAGCGGCATTTTTTGTTAAACATTAACTAGATAACAATTATGAAATTAGGAAAGTCCTTAATGAATTCGTCTGCCCGAGGTGTCAACATCCCATAAGAGGACCTTGAACTCTATTATGGTCATTAGTATAAAAATATGATCCACCAGGGACTTGAATATCATCCCCTCAATGGGGACGCTGAACCCAATTTGCTCTTTAGACTAAAAATATGATCCACCAGGGACTTGAATATCATCCCCTCAACGGGGACGCTGAACCTAATTTGCTCTTTAGAATAAAAATATGATCCACCCGGGACTTGAACCCTGAACCCACTGATTAAGAGGGCTTAGATAATTTGTTCTATACGTACATATGGTGGTATTGTATCTTTTGTGTAGTATATATGGGGGTAGATTTGTGCATTAAGTACATTAATTTCAGTAAATATTTCTGTGTTGCTGTAGATTTGCTGTAGAAAACATTACTTGAAGCGGATCGACGGCTTATATTTTCTCCACTGGTGGAGAAAAAGGTGAACAAAATCCATAAACATCTGATCCTCATATTCAACATAGATGTAGTCGTCTACACATCTACACTTCAACGTTTTTCCAGATAATTCGAAGAATATTATGAAAACCTGTAGTAATAATTTTGCATGAGGGTCATTTTATTTTCCAAATATCCTCATAGCTTTTATTGAAATATGGAAAAGCGTAATTACTTATTCAGATACTGATGTACTGAATTTCTAATAGATTTGATGTATTTATCATTTACATTCTTGACCTGGATGCCGAATTCAATAGTTGATAGAGGGTCAAGCATAAAGAGGATAAATGGAAGAACAAAATGAATGTAAACTCAATTTGAAAGGAGGGTTCTATGAAAAATTCTTTTAAAACTTTACTCTGGCAAATCGAAGATGAAAGGGTAAAAAGGCTAACAAAGAAAGCGTGGCCAAGGATACCGGCTTATGATCAAGCAGTATTGCGAGGACTAATTTTTGCCATTTCAGATTATGTAGGGGAAGATAATATATTAGGGTCAGCAGGTCCTGTGGATCCAACTTCTGTTGACAATGGATGTGCAGGAGATGTCGCTTTGAATTTGGACTACTATGTGAACTTGGGGGGTGTAAGAAAAACCAGATCAGATAAAGCAGGAATGGCGGTAATCGCTCATGAATTTGCCCATGTTGTGTTAAGACATAATCAACTTGGGGCAGTAATTTCTGGGCTTCGAGGTTTGAGTATTTATTCTGAGAGCGATATTGAAACGTTCGATCAATATGATGAGGAGACAGCAGACCTATTAATATGGACTTGGGGTTTCCAAGATGAATTACGAGCGTACTTTGATGAATTTCCGAATTCATTCAAACCACGTTGGTTCGTTGAAATTCATACAAAGGAAGAATAGATCGGTAGACCGGATATAAAATTATAGTTATTCTCGAAATTGTCTGTTTAAGTCCGTTATATTTTTCTGGCTTCAATTTACAGAGAAAAAGTTGCGTAATCTGGCAACTAGCAATTTCTCCACTAGTGGAGTTATTAAATAACTTAGTAGATAATTATCGTGTCTACACATCTTCATTCTGCAAATAAACCCTATTACAGCCGGTTTGCGCTTTGAATACGCAATAATTACTGCGCTAGAAAAAGTCATACTAAATGACAATCCAGATCCATATTTTTGCGCATTATGTTATTCAAATTATCACTTCAGAAATTTCACTCTCAAACTAACACATAAGTCAATTTCATCCATGGTTGAATTAGGAAAGTTTCGCCTAGTTATTATAGAGACGGCTTTTTTCAGTCATCTGTGCCGCGGAGAATATTTTTCAACTATAGATATAAAGTCTACATTCCATGGATTTTCTAAATGCCTGGCCTTCAATAAACACTGCTTCTTTGAAAAATAGAAGAAATAGCATGCTTTCCATTCGACTCAAATAGGTATTTTCTTTAGAATAGAATTCACGATTAAATTATTGAACAAATCTGTGATTTGCTTCCCAATCAATTTATCCTTTATAAGCACTCCCATTTCCATATTTAGGTCCATGGCGTAATCAGTCAGATTGGCACTTGAGATAAATACCTTTTCATGATCTGCAACACCTATTTTGGCATGCAAAGAGCCAAATTTTCCATCTGAAGCATGTGGGCGATTCTCGATTGGCCAGGTATAAAACGATGCAAGCTTGAAGATGCTTTCTGAAAACGCGCTTAATCCTGAGAAAGATAACTTTCCTTGACTGCCGTTAGAATCTTCCAGACAAATAATCACGTTCACGTTTCTGCGGATTGCGTTTTCAATTGCATCAGTAATGGGTTGGGCTTTATAGACCGCAAAGCTCACTACCAAAAGATGATTTGTTGTTCCATGGATCAGTTCTAACAAAGCTTGATCAGTACGCCGAAAGGTTGTTGATGAATTCGATGGCCCAGTCCAAATCAATTCCGTTGATGGAAAATAAGAAGTCCTTAAGGTAGCTAAAGAAGATTGAATCGATAAATAGATGCCTAAGGATGTCAACTCCGGAAAATTATTTACCCAAAAATCTATCAATTTTTGTAACTTGTTCTTAATCTGAGGGCTTTGGATAGACAACAGTAATTTTGACTTCTGATAGTCTGAAGGAATTTCATTCCAACAATAAACAGTATTCAGTACTTCCTCAACAATCTCTGGCGGTGTATTTTGAACGAAATCAGAAATTAGAAGTACTAACGGGCTTTCATCCATGGCTGAAAAATCTGAGGTCATCATGGCTCACAGTCGAAACCAGTACTGAGCGATCAAGATAGCGATTACCCTTTTCGCAAGAAGTTTCAGGCGAGAAAAGACAAGAATGACAGGCTGCTGCATGAACCGTTGATGCGCCATAGAAAGGCATATGTTCAGAGCATGTGGGGTCGGAAGCGCATAAACCGCAAGCCTCCAGAGCGGCATCGATATGCCTTTCCAAATTATGGGGTTCTCCCAAACTTACCAAACCACCCAATGTTCCATCGGAATCAGGAGCCGATGTGTATAAAAGGATTCCTGCCATCGGAACCCCTGGTTGTCCTGGGTTATTTGAATAAATCCGTTCTCGGATACTGGCTTGAGTGTAACCGCACTCCATGGCAAATTGGCGCATGAGTGCATGACTAAAAGAATGCAACATGACATAACGCAAGCCAGGAAAGTTTGCTTCTGGATTCTCGATCATTCGGTTCTTGCGCCATTCAATATGTGCCTGGAAAAACATGGCTTCCCAGCTTTTAACCGCTGGTTGCGCTAACCATTTAAGAATTTCTTCCTCCTTGAATTGGAGAAAGATGCCTTCTCCGCGCACTTCAATTGCCGGAATCCAATTTGGTTTTTTTCTTGCTATTGGCGAAATTGTCTGGATTTCTTCTTCGTCGCTTTCTGCCATTTCTCCTGGAGAATCAATCCGCGTGAATCCAGCTAATGCCCTGACTTCCCGCAACCGCTCAACTAGAACGATTCGCGAAAATACTTCCTTGTACTTTTGAGGAGGCTCTACGGATTTCAATCTAAAATCGGGTGTATGGTTCTGCGATTCAGGAGTCGTAAATGCAGTCCATTCCGGCAACAAAAGGTTGGGGTGGTCGCCATTTTCACCGGTTGGTAAAATTGATCTTCTTTTATTGATGGCGTTCCATAAATCCGTGAGAGAATACTCAACAAATGCTTTCAGCTTTCCCCACTTTTCCATGTACGCTAATTCATCAATCTTTTCCACGCGATTTAGCTCGCCCCAGTTTTCTGCAACCAAATTGTCCAATTTATCCGCTGTGGTGGGAATAGAAATCGTGTTAAGGACAAACGGAAACCAAATATTGCTGGCGCCGAGCAAGATCGTGCGCACATGGAGATCGCAACCATCTGGGTCGTAATCATGGAGGTGCGGCCGACGTCCTTTACATATTGGCATCTTCTCCCGGTTCTCTCGTCCAAAAGCCTCGGCTAGTTGCCGTTTTGCCCCACATATATTGCACTCGACATAAAGATCACGAGCTTCACCAGACGGGCCAAACTCCGATAAAGTCAGGCTTTTGTGATCATATTTGGTCGGGTCAAAGTCATGAACATATTCAACCCAGGGGAAGTCATCCAAATGACCATTTTCACAACATACGAGGAAGCGTGCCGGCAAGACTGTTGGTTTGTTCGCACGTTGACAATTAGCATGTTCATAATGCGTTCTATCAGGATGGTAGTAATCTACCTTCAATTCAAATAACTCGGATTGGGTCGGAGCGAGAATTTGACATGACGGGCAAACCATCCATTGTGGGAAGGTGCTAACAGGCACACCAATATGCGCTTCTTTATCGAAGGGGTTTGGTTTTCCGCCTTCATCTGGAACGCTTGGCAGTGAAAGCAGCCGCTGTACCTGATTGCCAAATTGACTTTTTAGGGCAAAGAGAAGTCGCTCTTCCTGAATTTCACGAACATATTCAGGATCAACAGGCCAATCATCTAGACCAGAAACAATGGCAGAAAGATGGGGTAAATCAACAATCGCGCCGACTCCATAGGTGTAGAGTAGCTGAGATGGGTTGAGCTCTCCCACTTTTATATTGTTTGGCTTCGTCATTGGGCAGCCTCCTGTTCCGGATTTGCCGCAAGGAGGTTGGCAGGAGTCTCAATTTCATAATCATTCAAAATAAGATTTACGGAAGGCTCGACATCCCGTAAAGAGGTAAGGCAGGTAAAAATATCCCGGTCTTGTTTGTTGGGAGTTTCTAGCAATGGCAATGTTCGCCCATCTCCTTTGCCTTTGTAGCCCAGTTTTGAACCACCTGCAGCCAACTTTGCAGCTCGAGCAAGCCAGAGGTCAACGCGGCTGTTTAGTTCCTTTCGTACATCCTGCTCGACTTGGGTGCTGCCCGTTACCAAACCTGCTCGGCGACAGATTTCATCAATCGCCAATTTAACAGTAGGGTGATTACGGTTAATCGATCCAGCGCTTTCGTTACTATTGAAATCGAATCCATAAAGCCGTAGGAAAGAGACCAAAAGGGCTGTCAGTCCACGATCAATCGCGCGAGGGGAGAAGGGAGTTACAGACAAGGCTTCAACTTGCTGATATAGTGTGGCATGGTAATGTTCAAATCTCTCGTAGTGACTTAAGTCTCTCGGACGCGCCCAGTTATACACGGTTACCACAATACCTGGGTATCGTCGGCCAATGCGACTGGTCGCTTGAATATATTCACTTGTGTACTTTGGCTGTCCTGCAACAACCATTAAGCCCAGTCGTGGTACATCAACACCGACGGAGATCATATTTGTGGCTAACAATGTATCAATGGGGTAACTGGATGAAGCGACTTTCTCACCTGCTTTACGCCTTTTCTTACGTTCTGCATCCCGCAGGGGGTCGAAGGTCGCACCCAGTCGATCCAGGATTTCCGGAATATCAGTTGCCCCGACGCGCGAGGTTAATTCAGCGATACTGTATGTATCCAGATTACGATTGGTCAAGCCACGTTTTTCCATGTGCCGCAAGCGTGTACGAATCGCATCATCCAATACTCTACGCAGACCACCCAAGTCGCGCATGGCGTTAAAATACCCCACCAATGTCATATAGGGATCCACCAGAGTGCCATATTTTTCGTACAATTGCTGGGCAGCCGAAAGTGTCGCAACGTATGTGCGAATCATAACGACCTTTAATCGTGAGCCTGGGGCACAAATCCCCAAATAAATCCGGCCTGGATTGGTTTCATCTGGTGTGCGTTGACGGGAGAAGAAATTATCTTTGATCAACAACCCATTGGGGGGAAAGATATTTGTCTGGCGCAAGTAAAGACTGTTGATTTGTGCCGGAGCTTTGCGGATGGTTGCGGAAGATGCAATCACTTTTGGGCGTACAGTGTTTCCATTCAGAGTCCATTCGCACATGTTGTCCACGGCCGTTTCGTATAAACCGACCAGGGTACCAAGAGGGCCATTGATGAGGTGCAATTCATCCTGGATGATCAGATCCGGGGGACGCAAATAACGCCTAGTCTCGGTTTCTGCCGAGGGCAGCCCAAATACTTTATCCGCTGGATGTGAGTTTTTATCTTCGATATCAGGGGAACGGTAGCCATGGCGACTGCAATAGCCATTTACTCTGCCAAACAGCATCTGGGATTCGCCTTTCCAGGGCATCTGAGCAAATTTATCGACGGTGGCGATGAGCAGTGAAGGCAACCGGCGGTAGACTTCTTCATCTACCACCAGGATTGGTAATCCTTCCCTTTTTGAATTCTTCTGATTGAAAATGCAGGTACTGGATGGGCAATAGACAATCGTGCGGCATGAGCCGTGTTTGTAGGTTTCCACAACAATGTCGGTGCCGGGGTTAATGGGAGTGCCGCACCAGGGGCAGTTAGTTAACTGATGAGGTGATCCCGAACCTCCTGTGGCTGTGGATCGGAAATAGCCCGTTTTTCGATATTCTTTGACTATTTCATCGCTATCAGAATTCCAATTTGGGGTGCTACGCTGACCTACCCACAATCCTATTCGGAAGGGTTCCGTACCCCATTTTGCCGGATCCTCCCGGCGGATGGACTCGCAGGAGCAAATCAAAGCAGCGGCGCGTTGGAACTGTTGCAAGGTGAGCAGTCTGAGCGTGTAGCGCATCAGGACAGCCACACCGGAGATGCCATCGTAACCGCTGATCATGCCCTGTAGGCGGCGCATGGCAAGAGTAAATGCAGTTAAACCTAAATATGCCTCTGTTTTTCCACCACCAGTGGGGAACCAGAGTACATCGGCAATTGCCTGGGTAGGGTGGCTGCGTTCCTGCGAGAGCGGATCGGTTAAACCAGGCAGATTTAGTAGGATAAACGCCAACTGGAAGGGATACCAGGTGCGGTTTTGTGCCACATCCAACTCTTCCAAGGTCTTGGCTTCCTGCCTGCGGATTGATTCTGTATGCAGGGTGTGAATTCTCTGAAGCGCCATGACACGGTTGGTAAAGCGAAATGCTTCGGCGGCTTGCCGACTCTTTGCCAATAGAACAATGCCGGCCTGAATACGTTTCAGGTTTTGTTTGCAGGTATCCATGGTTTGCAGGGCAGTTGTGTTGTATGGACCCAAGTTACCCGAGGTTTGCTCTATTTGGGTTTCCATCCCTTTTATCCAATCCTCGTAAGCGGAAACCAGGGGCATTAAAGCGGGTGCAAGTTCATTATCTGTCAACCCGGAAAGGGTTTTCATATCCAGAACCAATCCCTCCAGGGCAGGAATCTCGGCGCTGGTGGGAGGTGTGACGCTCGGTAGCTCAAAGTCCGGTGCGATGACGGTTTTCAGCGAGGTTGCCCGGTCAAACTCTCCAGGTTCAAGTTCGACGTGGACAGCCACGCCATGACCGACGGCGAATTCCACCTGCTCACGATAGAGCATTCCCATGGCGGTTTCTTCTTCATCTGCATGATTATTTTGCACAGTCCGTCGCCGGCGGAAAATGGCTGCATCATCCGGAGCATTGACGCTCAGCTCAGGTTGAAAGAGCCAGGCTGTGTCGCGCAGCTTTTTGGGTTCTTCCTGACCATTGATGAGAAAGAGGGTGATGATCCATTCGCCAATGCGTTTGCGAAATAGCCCATCCAAATACACATCAGGATAATGAGAATCGGGAACCCAGCGTTTCATCCGCCCGGGAGCAAGCGTAATTGGAGGAGAGGTCATTTCAACTTGCTTACGTTTCCAGACTGGACGCGGTTTCGGTAGATCAAGCCCCAATTCCTCGCTGTCCTTTCGCTCATATCTGCCCCAGCGAGCTTTGACCTGGATAGCAGTGGCAGATTCATCCACTGTAAAGATCATTCCCATGGTGGACGGTTTCAGCGTAGAATTTCGAATTGTAGGTGGTTCCACGACGCCTTCTTCACCGTCACCATCTGTGAACGCCAGATCTTCTTCCTCTTCGGGAATGACGCTTTGACCACGCGGGGCGAGCAAGCCGAGAATGTATCGATCTCGAACGTATGGTTCATCGATAATTTCCTCAGGTCCACCAGCAGGACCGAGCAGGTCATGTAGGATAAGGTCGTTCAGTTCTGAACGAATTTGGTTTGCGGAAGGTGGCTGCAATGATTCGGACATATTGTCCCCCTATTTTTGATTTGGATCTTTAAGAAGGAATTCCCGTTCCCCTATCTTTTGCAAATCCAGTTGAGGAGGGTTACCCTCTGGCCAGGGAGCCAACTTGTTTTTAATCAGCCACTTTCCTATTTCGACGCTGATTAATTCCCGACAGGATTTGTTCCAGAAGCTGTCTTTATCAATATTGATCTCTATCTTGGGAAATATGCCATCCAATGCAAGAATGATTGTCTTCCAATCTCGATCAAAATACTGGTCCCGGTCAGAAACGGAAATTTTTATTCCATAACCATTGCCATCAATATGATGTTTGCCGTTATTCCAGCACTTGATAATCACTTTGACACTCCTTCAAATACTTGATGCTTAGCCAAACCTGCCTATGTGGTTCAAACTTGAGACCAAATCGCTTTCACTGCTTCAAAGAATATCTTTTGACGTTGTTCAACTTTGTCAATTGGGAATACCCCTGTTGGATCGGCAAGGATTGTCGCGTTCCGGAACGGCTCAGGAAGAAGTTTTGCATCCACCCCAGCAAGGTGGCCAACAAGCAACTCATTCCATATTATGTCACTCGTTTCGTAATCTTCAATCTTGTCCAGATAAACATCATTACCACTGCTAATATTTTGCAGATCCTTTAATAACAATACCATCCCAAGGTAATTGCGAATCTGGTCAAATAAAGCAGAATCGTATACTTGTGTTTCGGGATCGAGGAATAGTCTTTGATTTGCGTCGTTGTGAGCATAAATATGTTCCAAATGCATGCCATAGCGCTTTCGGCTTGAACGGTTGAACCGTTCTTCGATCACTTCTGGCGAACCCTGACAATAGCTGGGCTTATCAAGTAGTTCACTCAGCCAATGGTCGATGCGCATTAGGACATACTTACTGAAGTTTGCGCTGTTGTTCCGTCCATTTTTGAATATTTCGTATGTGAAGATATCTTCAACTTTGCCATTGAATTCTTTGTCCAACCGTTCTTCTTCTTTAAGGGTTTTAATGATTAGCTTGTCAAATATGGCTCGGCACTCGGGTTCGGTTTTGTTTCGGAGACTATCGTTTAGACCATAAACCAACCGCTGGAATGTGTTGCTATCATAAATTCCCAGAATTCGCAGGATCACATGCAGTTGATCAAATTTGGCAGAGATCGTACGAATTTTCGCTTCGCGTTGAGGGTCATTAAGAGTAATTGCCGACATGATCAATAAGTACTGCTGGTTTTGGTCCTGCAACTTGTTATAAAGTAGATGTGGTCGTTCAGGGCTGTAATCAGAGCGCAATTCCTGGTAAAGGGTTGCGTAATAGTTAATTTCGTTTTTGATGATCTTAAACATTTTTGTGTGGTCGTGGAATTCACCAAAGAATTTGCGCAATTCCGGACGGCGATAGATTTCATAGTGATAGTCTCGCTCAAAAGAATCGTAGTCATATTCAGTCTTGGCGAACTTTGCCCTGAAATAAATGCGAAAGAAATCATCCAGATTTATACTGGTCTCTGTGGTGTTCTTCAGCTCTGTTTTGTAAAACAGATCCTGAAGAGCCACCCATATTTGATTGGCTTCTTCTTTTTCATTGGGGGGGAGATTTCCAATGAATTTACCTTTTAGAATTTCGTAAGGCTTAAGGCCTAACCCGCGGTCATTGACCACTTCAAATATCATGGCGACGTTGTCCTGCCGCTCGATACGGATTTCAACAATAGAAATACGATCGAGAATATAGGTAATGTAATAAGTTAGTTTAGGAAGGTCATAGCCACTGGCATCAATATCTGAACTGAAGTACTTCTCGAAGTATTCGGAGATTAAAATGAAGTTATCTTTGAGTCGCTTCTGAGTCTCATCAGTTGGTTTAAAATCCGCTCCATCTACCAAAGCCCGCAGTTGAACTTCACGGTTCGCGTTGAAAATCTTAAAATGGGTTGCTCCACCGAAATCATCCATTTCGAATATCAGCGTTTGCAAGGCGGCAGGTGTAAAAGTCTTTCCTCGAGATTCAGGTACTGCTTCAACTACTTGCAAGATTCGATACAACTTGATCAGCATGAGCAGGAGTGTGGTCAACCGCTGTTGACCGTCGACGATACCCGTTGCACTGGGAGATGTGTGGGTTAAGTAAGTGTTCAGGAAATAAGGTTCAAAATTCTCCAATACGTCCTGTTGTATTTCTTTAGGCGAAGATTTTCCCCGCGGACCCAGTTCAAATCGAACTTCCAGGTCGTTTAGAAGGGTTTTCACCTGCACATCTGTCCATTTGTACTCGCGTTGATAAATATCAATGTAGTAAGACCGCGTTGCATTAAATACCATTCTGATGTTCTGATCATGCGGGGTGATCAAATTCCGAACCGTTGCTTGTGATCGATCGGTTTCTGCCATTATCTTCTCCTCAATATTTCAGCATTTTCTTTACTCAGGTTGTACAATCTTCTTTTGATCGAACCCATCTCCCCGCCTTCCTATTGGCTAGAGCCTTGTCTTGATGCGCAGACTATGTGTGTTCTTCGATGATATAGCCGACCAAGTACTTGCCATGGCTACCAGTCAACATCACGGCGAAACCCTAGAAGAGCTAAGTTGTGGAAAAAGATCAAATTAAGCAGGTCTTCTATTAGTATTTTTGGGTTGGTTTCAAAGTTGCTCATTAAAGCTCCTTCTTGTTTCCCTTTTGGAATTGGGTCAATTTGATCCCATTATTATTCGAATAAGAATAGTAATTCAAATTCAATCTGAAAAGGCGAGTTAACTTCTTCAAATTGCCCACAATATCATCACGTCTGATCTTGATATCACCTGTCTGATCGCGAAAACACAAATAATAGAATGTTGACCACATTAGAGCTGCATCATTGAAGGAAATGTCTTCGTATGAACCTACAAGTGATGTACACCCTGTGTTATGCAACAGGACATTGGCCAGTACATGATTATGATGGTTTACGACTTTGCAAGAAGATATGAATACTCTTTTCCCTTTTAAAATGTGATCAATTTGAGGAAAGTGATTAAATGGCAAATCGCCAAATTGAGCCTCAAATGAGTTTTCATCTCCATGAAAAGATAAATGAAGATACCTATAGTTTGATTCAGAAAATTCATTCATAGCATCACGAAGTTCTGGAAAAGTTTTTACATACTTGTATTTAGGTTTCATCTCATACATTAGTAGGACTTGTTCAATTATGTGACCCACCCTATGTGTTTCAACATCATCCTCATGCAGGCTTTCAACTATAAATACTTCTGGAACTGTATCTTTTGACATGATTATGGTCCTTGTTACATAATCTTCGCAAACTCCGGATACCTGCTTTTTTTCTTAAGCTTCTCAAACCAACTTTTGTTCCGGGATATATACAATCAATATGGTCACTCTTCTCCCGATCACCTGATCATCAAGCGGTCGGGAGAATCTAGAGTTATGTTATAGATACGATTTGTTATTCAGTTTCCCTTCTTAACGAACGCAATGATCGCTGTTGATGGCAGCCAGGCAATGCAAAAAACAATGATGAAACGAAATAGCAAAACAAAAGTTGCTTCGGGCCAAAAATCGGCTCCAGAATTGTAGGCTCCTCCAAATACAAATGAAATCATTGGTTCGAAAAAAACCACCATGTTAAAAAGATATATCAATATCGACAATGTCGCGAGTAAACATGCAATCATCGCACCAGTCGCAGCATGTTTACTTAACTCTATTGAGCTTTTCGCTTTTTCACTTCCTTTTGTTTCACTTTGTAGATTATTTAGTTCGAATTGTGCTTCCATTTTTTCTCCTTGATGTCTTCAGTGATATGGCGTTTTGGATATGATGGATACTTTTATTGTTGCAAATTCAAGAAATATTCTTTGCTAGATCCTCCTATACCCCGGGTCATTGCCTTGATGCACGGACTTCGTGTGCTCCTCAATGGAAAAACCCATCAGAGTCATTCCACACACTAGGCATTTGACACGATCCCAGCTGCCAATTTCTGCAGCAGGCGTTGGGGGCGGGGAATCGGAAGTCTCCACCTGGTCTGTAACTTCAGGTTCGGTCAAAAAGTCGAGCTGACCTTCAAACTGGATCAGTTTTTTGGGTTTCTGCCTGGCGGGTTTTTCTTCGTTTGTCTTCTTCTTGTCTTTCTCGTGCAGCCCAGCCTTGACCTCTTCTTCATACCGCTCGTGGTTTAGCTGCAGCAAGCGCGCCAGCACTTCACGTCGTGCCGCCTCGCAGATGGTAAATCGTACTCCAATAGGCGTTAGATGAAAGCCATGGTCTAAGTTGAGGTCACCCCAGTCATATGCATTAGCTACAGAATTATCCATTTCGATCAGTAATTTCCGTAAATGCCATATATCGGGAGATGTTTCTTTTGTGGAATTGAATCGATTGAAAATAGTCGTAAGACCTTCTTCTCGGCTTTTCATCAATTCGCGCCTACTTTCATGATAGAGCGCGCCAATACCTTCCAATTCATCTATTCCAGGAGGGAAAGGATAAGTTTGAAAAGCGGAAGAAGGTGTATAACTAAGATCCTGTTTTAGAGTTGAACAATAAGCCCTTGCCCATGCTTCATGGAAACTTGACTGCAGAACTGAAAAATGCGAAAAATCATCGTAAGCTATTATTATCACTTTACTTGAAAAAACCATTTTCTTCTCAACTCTAACAAATGCCGCGGTTTTGCTGGTAACTGCTATTCCAAAGGCAAATTTCAATTGAGAGATTGATTCATAAAGATTCTTTTGCCTTTCTGCAAATTGCCACCACTTTTCTCTATACTGTCTTCTGTTAACCAAGTCACGCTGAGGCTTCACTTTTTCTACAACGATTCTGAAACACTCTGTATATTGTTGCGCTTTTTCTAAGGGCCAATCATGAAAGTTAATTATCCACCGGCTTGGTTTTTGTTCTGGATTGCTGTTTAAATCTTCTCCATTCAAATATGGAAAAAGAATATCTTTATTTCTTGAATCTTTCATAATCAAATCATGGGCTTCAATTGGTAATAACAAGAATCCTAAGCCTAATACATTAGTTCCCATATGACTCTTCTTATCATTGCTTCTGAGGACATATGGAAATGTATCCTTAACCGCCTCGTCTAAGAAAGATGAAATAAAGCCAACTAACTTACCATTCAAATTTCTATCCGAGTCCCACCTGCCCTTCATAACAACTACAAGACTAACTATAACTGCGGCGGATCCCGGCCAACTTGTGGATGAAGTTGCAAAGATAATGTTCCCTTTTTGGACAATAAAATCTAATCCGACATCTCTTGTATCACCTTGGGCTATTGAATTTGTGGCAATTAAACCCAATGTACCAGCAATTCTTAAGTTTTCAAATGATTGTAGAAAAAAGAAAGCACACAAATCGGCTGAGCCTGTTTTGTGCGACCATCTTATTTTTAAGTAATCAAGGTAATGAATTCCATACGTTGGGCTAATTCTTTTTCCTCCTAGAAACGGTGGATTACCTACAAACGCACTGAATCCACCAGTCCCTTCTGTTGCATACACCTCCGGGAATTCGAATGGCCAGTGGAAGGCGCGTTCTTTGCGGGCGGCGCTCAGTGCGCGCTGGGCATCCAGCGTGTTCATGGGCAAGCCAGCCAAATAGTCCGATAATAGGTGTGAGAGCAGTGTTTCCTGTTCAGCGAGTTTCAGTCCCAGCATGCGCACACCCACCAGCAGGTCGCAGCCCAGTATCACCCGCGCCATGGCGGCGTCGGCTTCTTTCAGCAGTTCAGCCTTGTGGTCGACGTCGTGCACGTCCAGCACGGTGAAGCTCTCCAGCTCTTTGCGTTTCTGGCGCGCTACGTCCAAATGCTGGTTGAGTACTTCGTAATCCAGGGTAAAGGCAGCGTCTTTACGGCTGTAAGCCCACTTTTTGAACATCTCTTCATCTGCACCTACCAGTGAATCGCCGCATTTCAGGGCGTGATCCAAAAAGGTAAATGGCCGGCCTTTGTCCATGGTGGTCAGCCAGATTGACAGCTTGGCAATTTCCACCGCCAGCGGGTTCTTATCCACACCGTAAATACAACGGTCCGCCACCAGGCGTTTGGCAAGGATCAACCGCTCTTCATCGTCTTTGGGTAATATGACCTCATTGAGTCTGCCGGTGGCCAGTTTTCCTTCGGGGGTGATCCTCAATTCCCCATTTCCTTCTTTGGAAAGGGGCAATTGATCCCAGACTTCGACCAGCCGTTCAGACAGGTAACGGATGACCTGCACCAGAAAGCCCGCAGAACCCATGGCCATATCGCAAACCTTCAAGTCCAATAACGCTGCCGGCGATTTGAGCTTCCACCGTTCTTTGGATAGTCCTTCAGCCGGGCCAATGTAAACCAACGGCTCGAGTGTGTGTTGGACGATCGGTTCGGTCAAAATCTTGGGTGTGTAATGGGTGCCCGTGGCACGGCGAGTGGCACCGGCAGTGACATAGACGCTGTCGGGCAGGAAAACCGCAGGATATCCAAAGTCATCTTCGCGCAGCAGACCGGCAAACTCTGCCACCCGGTTGTATATCGCCGGGTCATTATTGCAAGCGATCTGCAAATGGTGATTGCCAAAAACATCCACCTTTTGCTGCCAGGCATTGCGCAAAGCATTCTCAGAGCGTCCGGTTCGCTCTTTTAAGAATGCAAGAAAGCTTCTTTCTCCTTTGGCTACCTCGGCATCCAGTACAGAAATGGGAATTTCAGGCTCGTTTTCCCGCGTTCCGGTCAACCCCAGAACAGGTTCCTTTGCCCGCATTGCGACGTGATCCAGCAAGCCTTCATAGACATGGCCGATCTGTTCCACGTCCAGTGCACGAAAGGAAAGCCGCCTTGCTTCAGCGGGTCCACCGCCAGGCACCTTGACTCGCAGAACCTGCAAAGCATCCAACAAATGGAGTACAGTGCGGTTCGAAATGGGGAGAACCCGATCATCTTCATTCTTTTCTGCAGTAGTTCGGCCCTCGAGGAATGGATAGCGATCAGGGTCAAAGAGGCTGCCACCATAAGCCGGCAGAGAGAGGCGGTCGTGATGAATTCCGTCATGCACCGCACGAAAGGTCGCCAGCAGCCGGCACCAGGCATCGAACCGACGTTCCAGTACTTCTTCTCCTTGATGATCTGCTGTCTCACGCAGTTGAGCGCGCAGTGTGGAGACTGCATAATTCTCGTCGTAAAGCGGGTCGCCCAGGAGCAATAGACCGCGTTCTTCGGCAGTAAACAGGAAGACCAAGCGCATCATCACCGTCAGGGCAGCTTCATAAAGATCCGATTCACTGATCTCTTTGAGCAGTGTGCGATTGCGATCCTGGTCGATCTTGTCAATGGCACGGATCAGCACTTCCACCGCACGACGTACCTGATAGCCCAACTGATCGGTTACTTCCTGCTGATCGTTGAAGCTCTCTTTGAGCATGCCTTCGAGGGTGTCCTCTTCTGCAACAGCGAAGAATCGGTCATCCCCGAGAAGTGAGGTAAAAGCACGGTAAGTGAGCGGTTCTTCGAGCCATATAGCGGCGTACCACGAAATAAAGGAACTGGTTTCCCCCTTGGGGGCGTTGACTAACATCCATTGCTCGCCATTCGTCACCAACCCCAGTGAAACGCCAGTAGCTCGCAAGAGCTCCAGCATCCGCATCGATGGCGATGCCTTCCAGTGGCTGTCTCGAGTGGTTTTCTCCAATCCCTGGGAGACTGGATAATATTGCACCAGCATACGCGGTTTGGAGGAGTCCGCAGCGGGATCGGCAATCGCCAGATCTGGGCGAAGAGTGACTCCCTGTTCAGCGATGAATGCGGACAACGTCGGAGGAATCGCAGGACCTTCAAGGACCTGTGGTTTCTCGAACCCAAGAACATGCTCGAGCACATAACGGATCCACACCGAGTGAATCGCCGGAGATGGCTTCAAGCTGTTTTGATCATCGAGCCATTCGTTGTATGCCAGGCGCAGCTCAGCCAGTTGATCATGGTCCAGTGCGTTTAATCCCTGGGGGAAGGTACGCATCAAGACAGGCATGCTCAAGAACGGTCCGGAGACTTCAATTAATGAAAGCCATTCGTTGTGGTGTCGGGCTATGGACATCCTAATATCTCTATTCTATCGATCCAAATATTACCAACCTGATATTGTCTTTCCTTTTATATCGGGGTGCTGATATAGCACTGATGCAAATCTCGCCATATTGTCTTGTGCCCCTATTCGTGGTGTTATCAAGCCTTCCCTACGAACCATTTTTACTATTAACTTCGTCTTATTTTCGCTTATTTGGGAAATTCGAATAGTAGTCACAGAGGGATTTGTAATTCCATTAGAAACTTCGCCATTAATAATTCCAGTTTCTTTAGAGATTTTCTTTACTGTCCCTAGTTGATTAAGAACATCAATACAAGCCCTTGCCACATCTGCTGCAGCGATTTCAAAAATAAATTCCTGATCGTCCCTAGATTCATGCTTTGCAAACATCGATTATCTCCTAAATCCTTTAATAAATTTTGAGACTGTAATATGTAACTGCAACAGGGAAAATTCTCACATGAGGATTTACATATCGTTTCTGAATGATCATTTCTTCCTACTCAATCTCTCGTGGAATAGCTGCCAATCTGCGGTTCTCATGCAAAACTTGCGCGAATACAGGCATCAGCACCATCCAATTAAGGACCCGTACGGTACTTAGAGAAGCGAGAGCCATTTGCTACGATGTCTGGCTATTAAAGACATAAAGATTACTCGTCATCTACTTGATCATTGGATTCGCTGGAATATGATTTTCGGACTGCCTCGATTAGTTTACGGTCATAAGATGCGCTGTTGATGCTTCGATTGGCAATGAGTATTAATACAAGCCAGAGAATTACCACAATTGTCTGGCTGACTAAAGAGTTCTTTGAAATTGCTTCCAATAACAAGATAACAATAAATATTGCTATCAGGAATAGCAAATTCCAAAGGGTTAAATAAATGGCATGAATTTCCATGTCACTGACTTTAATTCCTTTGCGGTGTGCTTCTGTAACTAAATCATGGAATGCTTTTTGTTTGGCAGTATTTTTCTCGGCTTGTCTGGTCGAAAATTTCGCCCAAAGATTTTGAAATCGGGCATATAAGAAATTCCCGACTATTGAAACCAGAAGGCTCACAAAAACCGTAGCAAACCAAAAGACTGGACTTTTTACTAATTCCGATATTTCGTTGAGATCCATTTTTACCTTTTCATTTATATTTTTCTGGAATCAAGAAGACAACAGCCATTGGAAACATTCGCGTCCGAGGATTCAAAAATCTCTTTACAATCGCTGTCTTCTCCTGCTCAATTTCTCCCGGAATAGCTGCCAATCTGCGCCGCAAGGCATCCATATTACGGTTCAATTGTTCTCTTTCTTCACTGGTGAAAAGCTCAAGTTGCACCATCTCTGGCTCATCCAGTTCCTTCCTGATTGATGCAGCCAGTTCATTGAGGACGCTTTCAATACTCCTGGCTTCAAACGCTGAACGATCTAACAGTAATTTCTGGATGCCGTCCATACGATCCTTGGAACGCGCTTCCAATGCAGACGCGATGGCTGGAATAATGTGTGGATAAAGATCTAGCAAACGTTGCTGTAATTGCGTACTGGGCTCTTGGTAAGATGCGGCATTGATCGCATTTGCTATCTGACCGACGTTCATCCGAACCAACTTGCCTTCTTTTAAATACCCTCCAGCTGAGATAATCTCCTCATGCAACCGGTTCTGATTTCCCCCAATGATCACCTGGCGGGCAAAAGCGATTACGGCAGGGTCCGGAAGCGTCGAATCCGAAACGATGCGTGCCGTCAAACGGTGCAAGCCTTTCCTGCTAGCTGGCGACCACACCTCGGCTCGAAGGACGCGAAGCGACATCTGTACCAACCGATGATTGAGGTGAGCTAATACCACGTCATCCCGTCCGTCTACTAAGTTATGGTCAAAAACGATGGGTCGCATTTTCCCGGTATGAGGATGAGGCAGGCCTTCTGCACACACAGCCCAACTTCCGGTCAAGGCCGGCAGCTCATAAGCTGGGATCTCATTTTTCTGAGGATTTTCTGGAAGGGCAGTTAGCTTCACAGGAATTAACGGCCTCTGGCCCACTAATTCCAAAGCGGTTGCCACAATGTTCTCGGAATTTTCAGGAGAGAAGTTCATTTCCTGGCGTGTCTCTTGAAGCTGTTCCATATGGCGTGCAATCTGCGCTCGCAGATCTCGTTCAAACTTGAGCATTCGACGTACTGGTTCGTTTTCTTTTTCAGCCCGGGTTGTATCCAAGCGGTGGCGCCGGCCAAGCATGGCTTCTTCTACTTGCAGAGCAATGACTGGGCCAACTTTACCCAGATCTTCCCGAATTTGTTCGACTTTCTTTACAGCTCTGAAGAGAAATTCCAAGTCTCCTTCAAGCCCTTCACCATGTATATCCCAGTTATTAACTTCCTGGTCTTTATAACCTTTTGATACAAAATGAAAAACCTGAACCTCATGAGTCTGACCATGGCGATCCAAACGTCCATTTCGCTGCTCCAGTCGGTTCGGATTCCAGGGAATTTCCATGTGCACGATTCGGTAGCAATGATTTTGCAGATCGATGCCCTCTGAAGCGGCATCTGTAGCCAATAAAATCCGCACAGGACTGATTTCGGGCCTGGCCTGGAAAGCAGCTTTAATGGCTTCGCGTTTGTCGTCGTCCATCCCGCCATAAAGGGTCATCAAACGATCATCCCCAGTAAAGCCTTCCGCTGCCAACAATGACTGCAAAGAATTAAGAGTGGCTCGATATTCCGTAAAAATGACGACACGTTCATTCGACCAAACACCTTTAGGCTTGATATTCAATTTCAACCAATCAAGCAAAGCCTGGATCTTGCTATCAGGTCGAGCGGAAGCCCGTCTTGACCAAACGAGCAAATGATCAAGAAGCTCTTTTTCCCTTGGCGTTAACGGCCGGAATAACCTTGACGCGGTCAGAAGGGCATCATTTTCTGATTCATCCATAGGATCAAGTGCATCTTCATCCTCGGCAGCTTCCAATTGCTGGCGCAATATCCCATAAACAGGGCGGTGGTCATCGCTGCTTGATTTCGTTTTTTCCAGGGTTTGTAGATGTTTTTCGAGAGTTAATTCAAATGCCGCCGGAGATGAAAACAGCCTCTTTTTGAGCATTTTCATCATGAATTCTGTAGCATAATGCTCGACAAAATCTTTTGGGTTTTGTTGGCGAAGTGTTGTGTATCCCTGCAACCATGCATGGGCTTGTTTTTCTTCCGGGGTATATGAAACCTCGATCGCCTGTATTTGTCGTTTTGGGAAGCGTGGCGTTCCATCAAATTGAGCAGGTAATTCGCTTTTCATTCTACGGACCATTACCAATTGAAGCTGTTGGCGATCAGGTTCAATTCCACGGGCGAAACGTTGGTTATCCAGCAGTTCAAGCAGGGCTGTGAAAGACTCTTTGTATCCGTTATGGGGTGTTGCGGTCAGGAATAGTTTATGCTCAAAATGGGGAGTTATGGTGCGAATCGCTAAGGTCCGCATCGAGTCTGTTGCATATTTTCCTCGTCCGACCGGTGCGATATTATGAGCTTCATCGATGATCAAGATATCGAATTTTCTCGGGTATTTTGGCTCATCTTCGGATGGCAAAAGCTCCCTAAATAACCGCATTGGTCGGTCTCGTTTCAAAAAATCAATGGATGTGATCAACCTTGGGAAATGCGACCATGGATTTGTGTGTAATCCCCTTGTTCTACGTAATGCCCGCAGTAATTCAGAATCAACAATACGGAATTCCAGGCCGAACTTGTCACGCATTTGGTCATGCCATTGGATTTGCAGTGAAGACGGGCAAACGATCAAAATTGTGCGAGCTCGGTTACGGAAAATCAACTCCTGGACAATCAATCCAGCTTCAATCGTCTTGCCCAAACCAACATCATCAGCAATCAATAGGTTGGCTCGGGGCATCTGAACTGCACGTACCAGGGGATCGAGTTGGTAATCCTCAATTGTGATACCGCTCCGGAACGGTGCTTGAAGAGATCGAATATCTGCTGAACTGATTGCTCCCCAACGAACGGCATTCAGAAAAGCATCAAATTTCTTGGGCGAATCAAATCCTGTTGCTTCAGGCAGGCCAGTCTTTTCATTTATTCTTGCATCAGGCTCTATTTCCCAAATCACCTGGAGAGTTTCACCTAAAGCATCATCCTCGATGGAATTCATAGAGACGAGATGCTCAGGCTTCTCCCCATTTCCATACAGAACATCTATAGCAAGCGAGCTTTGTTGAATATCTGAAACTACGTACTTCCGTTGGCGGACGGTGACGATTTGACCGATTTCAGGGATGGGATTGATCGAGCGTATTTTCATCATAGATTGGATTTATATGATTTTTCAGGATGTTGACGACCACAACTCATTTCTATAGTCTTAATCCATAAAGAATAGCATGGCGATTGACCTTCTTACATCTTTACATTTCAAATCTGGCAACCGTTGTTCAAGGGTAACTTGTGGTTGGTCGACAGGCTATGCACAAGCATGCTGATACTTCCAGAGACGTCCAAAACTCCTTGGATCGGCTGATTTCTAAGTCCCATAGCTTTAGGTTATTCGCGATTCCCCAATTCATATTGCCTAGTACAGATGAAGGATTTTCTAGTAGAAGAATAAAGAAAATCCGTTTTGCTGGATTGAACAAATTCGGCAAACAATCACCTGTTTGTATTTTTCAGAATCTCAAGAGGCGTTAATAACGCTACACCCCCGTGAAAGGAATTTCTCTTTGATTGCCAGGACGGTCACAATTACGAGTTTATCTACATTTATTCTACACCTGCATCCAAAAAGGGATCTAAATAAGTCATTTTAAATTGCGGTAATAGGCTCGAAGGTTGATTTATTGATGCTAACTTACCCCTTGATGAATTGTATCGATACTCTTTTTTGAATATGTCCAAGAGTGGATTTTATGCCAAAACAGTGACAAAATGCGACAAAATGGCACTTCTCCACTAGTGGAGTCACTGCTTGAAATGGAATATTCGATCTGCTACGATCAAACAGAAGGTTCAGGAGGTTGCTAAATGGATGATTGCCAAGGCATCACAAATGAAGATGATGATCTACCCATTTTCGACGATGAAGTCGAGATCTACCCAAAAGATGGAGACATTTTCATTGACGCCGATGGTGTTGAAAGGGTAGTTGGAAGCGAAGATTATGAAGAGGATGAAGAAAATCAAGGCGATATGGGGGAGCAAGGATCGTCAGAAGAATTGCCCAATGGATTTACGCGACAGGACTACTATGATGTCGGCCTTTCAGACACAGATATCGAGTTGTGGGGATTGGATCAGCCAGGAGCGCCAAATCCTGATATGGCTGGATTTGCTATCTCAGATCTGCAAGATGGTTCAATAGATGGAGAGCTTGGTCTCTCATTTTGATGAAAACCCTTTCACCTGTTTTCAATCCAGTCCGCGCTAAATCCGGTTATATGAGGGGGGAGAGTGGGCTAGGAGTGAACATGGGGGGGTAAATAGTTGCCTTACCTATACTCTTAGCTATTGAGCCTGCAGGCTAGTGTCCAATCCACCCGCCAGAATATCGGCGGCTTTTTTGTTTTAAGCAAGAAAGGAGGTTCTATGGTTAAAGTTCGGATCCTGACCAAGTGTCAGCAATGTGACGGTAAAGCCTATCTTCCGGTAGGTGAAACCGTGGATTCGCAGGGGAACAAGTTCATCCGACATCGCCCCTGCTCAAACTGCGAAGGTTCTGGCCTAGCTCCAAAATGGATCGAGCTGTCAGAGCTTCTGGGATTGCTGGAGCAATCCAAATGCTTGCATGAGCACGTATCCACTAGTGGAGGTTTCCACCTGACCGCTGGAGAGATCTGGGACGACGTTGAGGAGGTCTGTAGCGATTGCGGTAAGTTCATGAGGTGATACAAGCCGCAATCAAATTCTATGGGAGCACCCTTCCAAGCCAGGAAAGGCGCTCCTTTTTTGTTCGCTTACGAAAGGAGCGAATATGACTGAATCACTAGCAAATGTAAGTGAAAAGGCGCTGGGCTATTCCGAAGCGCTTGCCAGCTGGACAGTTCGCTATCAGGATCCATCCGGTTTTGAATGCCAGCTGTCATTGGAAGCTGAGACAGGAATGGAATTGCTTGCCAAAGCTGAAGCAGCTATTGCCCGCCTTGTCGAATTGAAGTGTTTGCCTGTTCACAACGGCAATCACAATACCCACGGCACGGATTCCCAGCCTGCTCCAAAGACCATTCAAAAGGTGGAGGGCGCGGGTAGCAAGAAGCTCTGTCCGGTCCATGGTATCGGAATGCAGCTATGGCAGAAGGGAACCAAAACCTGGTACTCGCACCGCTGGGAAGGAAGCTGGTGCAAGGGAATACCTGCATGAAGCATACATTCTCTGAAAGGTCGAGGGTCTTGAAAGTAGAAGACACAAGCGATCCTCAGCGGGGGCAGGTCAAGTTAAGGATCAGACTTGAAGGCAAGTGGCTGGCGCAGGCAGATCTACAGGCAAACCAGCAGGTGCGGATCGTAAATCCTGAGCCTGGCTTGCTGACCATCCAAAGCATCTGAAGACAAGATCATTTTGTAAAGGGCAGTCAATTCGGACTGCCCTTCTTTTTGTTAAAAGGAGGAAGAAATGGCTACTCAATTTGTGGAACAGGAAACGGTCGAAAGAATCGTTCAACCGAAGCTAGAGCCAGCCCAGATCCGATCCAAGATCCATGGCAGGATCATCACCACCAAGGTAGTTGGCGTCAGTTTTGAAAACCGACAGGAGGTGATTGCCAGACTGCAGATGGGTGATCGTGTTTGGTTGGAGCGAGAGCCAAGCAATCCATTTGACTTCAATGCCATCAAGGTTTCTCGTTCCAATGGCGATCAGATCGGCTTTCTCGACCGATTTCTGGCAGCCAATGTCACCCGATGGTTCGATGCGTATCAAAAGCCGGTAAGGGGGAAAGTGCATCTGCTAACGGGTTCAGCTAGAGATGGTTACACATTGGGTGTAGTCATCGTCTTTAAGCTGCCTAAGCTGCAAGCGGATCATAGAAAGCACTGTCGTAAGTTTAATGATTGGGACGAATAGAGGGGAGGAAAAGATGAACGAGGAAAGCACAATCCAACTGAAAGCTTGGAATTCAGAAACGGGCATCAATGAGGAAACGGGGGAGTCGATCAGTGTCTATTCTGTCGCTAAATCCTTGACCATGATGAATTTCACCACCTTGTTCGATGAATACTTGAATCTGGGAGGAAAAGGCTATAGAGAAGGCCAACTGATCGGGCAGAATCTGAGGACAACCCATCGCACTTTGCAGAGGCTAGCTATCTGCTTTGCCTTCGGGATTATCGTGGGGCTTTCTGAGCAGCAGTACACCGATCCAAGGAATGAGACCGCGGTAGAGACTGCCGCGAAGATCAAGCGGATGATCGATACAGGTGAACTTCCATTCGGATTCTATATCTGAATCGATATTCACTGAACTTCTGGATGGAGCAGACCCAAGAATCTGCTCCGTTCTTTCTTAAGCTAAACGGAGGATAACATGAACACCCAGGTAGCGTCGCAGGATTTACAGAAGAAGATCACCAGTTTTTTGGAGGATCTAGCCAGGGAAACAGACCAGGCAAGGAAATCTGAAGCAATGCAGAAATATCTTGATTTTGCGGGAAGGTTCCATAAGTATAGTCCGAGCAATATTTTCCTGATTATGCTGACAAGACCGGATGCGACTCAAGTCGCGGGTTTCCAAACCTGGAGGAAATTAGGCAGGTATGTACGAAAGCACGAGAAAGGCATAGCGATCCTTGCGCCTTTAACCCAAAAGGATGATCCAGATGATGTGAATTCAACAAAAGTGCTACGTGGTTTCCGAGTCGTTTTTGTATTTGATGTCGCACAAACAGACGGCAAACCACTGCCGCCGACACCTGAATGGAAGAGTCCAGAAAAGAATGCAGAATTGACAGTGAAGCTAATCCGATACGCAGAAAGTAAAGGAATAAGCGTGACCGTCAAAGAATTACCTGGTGAGATACAAGGGATATCAAAAGGGGGGGCTATTGAGTTTTCTCCAGACGCCGGAACAAAGACTCTGATCCACGAGATTGCACACGAGATAATGCATCGAACAGAAGGAGCGACTTCGGATCCTTCATTGCGTGAGATGGAAGCTGAAGCAGCTGCTTATTCTGTAGCTAGACACTTTGAGATTGGGAATTTGAATTCGTCGAATTACATTGTTCTGAATGGTTCTACATCTGACAGCATCAAAATATCTTTGTCCAAGATTCAGGAGGCAGTCACAGAAATCATCGGAGCAATTGAAATCAGTATGGATGAATGATATTCTAATATGTAACTAGATGATGCCTAGAAATGGAATAGCTAATGTAAACTGCAAAATTAAAGAGGAACTATGGCCAAAGACATTCTTCGCTACCTTGTTTCTGCAAATCACAATGTATTGGCGAATTATCTACAAAGCCAATTAGTTATCGGAGATGGACCATTTATTAAGAATGACGAAATCGCCATCGATGCTGTCTATACCGCTCCTAATTACAGTCGAGTCTCTTCTCTTTTCACAAGACATACTTTTGATTTCGTTTGCTTTGAAAAGAGCAGATTTGAAAAAAGAAAGGAGGATCAGCATTGGGTTGAATATATCCTCAGTGGTAAGGATATTATTGGACATTTAGAGCTCATTGATACCTCAGATGATCGATCAGTAATGTTCTTTGAGATTTCGTCGGACCAATTCTTACAAGCCCTGTCGAAAATCCAAGATCTCGTATCGGCAATTTGGCCAGTAACATATTTGGGAAAGGAATCACGTACTGAATCGAGTATCACTGATTTTGCGAATGCTTCAACGGTCGACACAATTCGTGGCGATAGTCAGGGATCAATAAATGAAGAAGATATAAAGGACGAAATAGTTCATTCTGAGGGAATACAACCTAATTCTATAGATGAAGGTTTGCGACTTTGGCAAAAATATGCGATCGAACAATGGAATAAAGGGATGCCCATCAAAGAGATCAGTAATGGGATTAGCAAGAAACATCTTGGGCATGCGGTTCCAAGAACGATATATAATTTTTTCAGTCGATGCAGGCAAGAGCATCCAGAAATCAAGATCCAGTACAGGCGATCAAAACTCTTAACTAAAGTGATAAAAAAGTAAAAAAAAGTAAAATCAGAGTAAATCAAATTAAATTGACAGACTAAATTCACAGGTGAGACACTTGGTGAGCATCGGACAGATGCTCATCTTTGTTATTAGGAGGAAGAAATGAACGCCAGCAATTTAATGACCGCGAGGCAAATTGCCGAATTCTTACAGGTCAGCCGGTCCAAAGCCTATCGGATGATGGAACTGCGCCAGATTCCAGTTATCCAAATTGGTAAAAACCTTCGGGTCCGATTGGATGATCTTGAGGAATTCATCCGTACTCATCGAGATTCTGAAGAGATGGTGGGAAGAAGAAATTCATAGTCTAGGAGATAAAAAATGAACAGAAATCTATTGACAGTGAGCGAAGTATCTAAATTTCTCAATATCAGCCGTTGCTATGTCTTCAAGCTGATAAAAAGTGGCCAGATGCCTGCTGTTCGGATCGGCAAGCTTTTGCGTGTTTCCCAGACGGATTTGCAGAGGTTTATCAAGAATCACCGGACCGAGGTGCAAAATGGACGCCAAAATTGAAAACTCGCCGTTGGAGCGGCGAGTTGTGGTCGATAACCCAATCTTAGAGAAAAGGTCATCTGATGAAGATTATAGCAGTCTATCCTCCAAAGTACAACAAAGGGACAGAAAGCAGAGCTGGACGGTTCCCGAACTGCTAAATGCTCAGTTTACTGATCCAAATTGGTTGGTTCCAGGGATTATTCCGATCGGATTGACGATCCTTGGGGGGAGGCCGAAGATTGGAAAATCGTTCTTTGCCATAGACCTGGCCATCTCTAAGGCAAACGGCGGTGTTTTCCTTGGAAGGAACCTGGTCGCGGGAAAGGTCTTGTATCTTGCGTTGGAGGATCGCCCACGGAGAATAAAGGAACGATTAATAATGTTGAAAGCCCCAGAAGAAACGCAAACCCGTTTTGATTTCGAATTTCCTAACTTAGATCAGGGGGGATTTAATAAGCTGACCGATTTGATAGAAGAAAATGAGGTGTCGTTGGTGGTCATTGACACCCTGTCACGAGTATTCGGCAGGCTGGACCAAGATGAACTTGGTTCTATGAGCGAAACCTTTGGTAAGCTACATGATATCTCACTAGACTTGGGTATTGCGATTTTAGGGCTAGATCATCATCGAAAGCCGAACGGATTCTCACATGATCCTGTTGATGACATTTTGGGTAGCACCGGAAAATCAGCCCCACTTGATACCGTGTTGGGTTTGTATCGGGATCGGGGGTCACGCGATGCGAAGCTGATGATCGTGGGACGGGATGTCGATGATCAAGAATATCGATTGATCTGGGACTCCGTTAAGTGGGTCTGGAGATTGGCGGATCAAATGGGTGAGGATGACTCCCGTAAACATAGGATTCTGGGGGCCATAAAGGAATTGAACAAACTGAACCAGCTTGCTACTCCCACGAAAATATCGGGACTAACGGGGATTGATATCACGAATGTGTCCCATGTGCTCACTGATCTCATGGATGAGAGCAAAGTAGGCAAAGGGTCGAAGATTGGGGTGGAGCAACCATATCTTATCGCTGACAATCAATTGAGTGGGATGAGTGAACAATAAGCACAATATGACAACATTGAAATCAATATTGTTATGTTGTCAATATTGTTCCGTCATAAGTCCTTTTCATATTTTGGGCAGTTTGGGAAGACTGCCCAGAACGCCTTAGGAGGTGAAAAATGAACAAAAAACGTGATCAAAATGATGGTTCGGTTTATGCTCGAAAAGATGGGAACTTTGGCGCAAGTGTCACCATTCAGGGCAGAAGGATCCAGAAGACCTTCGGCACAAAGGCTGACGCTAAGCATTGGCGTAGGGAAATGTTATTGAAGATATCGGATGGCTTAAGTTATAAAGGAGCTCAATATACACTGAGGGAATTTCTCGCTGAATGGCTTGCCTCCAAAAAGTCCCAGATCAAACCACATACCCTTGAACAATACGAACAGGTGATTAGGACGCATATCAATCCAAATTTGGGCGGTATTGCGCTTAAGGATCTGGAAGCCTTTCGTATCGCCCAGTTTTACAACCAAAAATTAAGTGAGGGAGCAAGCGAGAATACCGTTTATTTCATCCATCGGGTTCTGAGAGGTGCATTGCGTCAGGCTCACGGGATGGGATTGATCTTGCATTACCCCTTGGCTGTGGTCAAAAGTCCTAGACCTCGTAAAAAGGAGATGAAGATCCTGAATGATAGCCAGATCCGAGAATTGCTCTTGGTATCCAAGGAAAGCGGTTTGGAAGCCTTATTGCATATCGAAGTGACAACCGGCTTAAGAATGGGCGAGATCATCGGACTGAAATGGGAGGACCTAGATTGGGAGACGGGGGAACTTCGCATTCTTAGACAGGTGCAACGTGAGAAGGGGAATGGGTTGGTATTCACCTTTCCAAAATCTCAAAAAAGCCGCAGGGTAGTTATGCTTGGTCCTGCAACGATCAGCAAACTCCGTGAGCATTCAGATCAGCAGTATATGTGTAGAAAGCTAGCAGGGGATCGTTGGGTCGAGAACGATCTGATCTTCCCGAATACCCACGGAAAACCTATGGAGCATCGACGTCTTCTTAACGATTTTAAGGAGCTTTTGGTAAAAGCAGGACTCCCGGAAATTCGTTTTCATGATCTACGGCATAGCGCGGCTACGATGATGCTGAAACAGGGGATCCACCCAAAAATTGTCCAGGAGACTTTGGGGCATTCAGATATCAACTTGACCTTAAATACCTACTCACATGCCTTACCGACTTTACAGAAAGAAGCAGCGAACCTGATGGACCAACTGATTACTCTTACGGAGATTCAAGGTGAGGTGAAAAAGGTGAAAATTGAAAGGTAAAGGTTGCTGTAGATTTGCTGTAGAAAAAGAGCCTCTTGGTTTGAGAGGCTCTTTTACCGCTATATGTGGGGGTAAACGAAGGTGCATACCCCGATATTTAGTGATCCACCAGGGACTTGAACCCTGAACCCACTGATTAAGAGTCAGTTGCTCTGCCAATTGAGCTAGTGGACCATTTGCGCCAGAAATTATAACCTAAAATTACCCCACCCGCCAGATATTTAAGGCGTGCAGGTGACACTCAGGGTTGCCACGGCCGGGAAGAGTTGGTGGTTGGGCGTGTCGATGTAGACTTGAATCGAACCGTTCGAGCTTCCAGGAACGATAAGGTCATAACTCCCCGAGGTGAGCGTGCCCGCCTCCGTAAACGTCATCGATTGCGAAGGCGTGTTGCCAAGCGGAGTGACATAATAGAATGTCACTGTTCCTGGCGCGGTTGAGGTAATGCTCGCCGTCAGCTTGATGGTGACAGGGCATGCCCCCGACCACGTGGTAGGTGATACAGACGGCGTGACCCCGGTGATCGCAAACAGTTGCTCCACCTTGATCACTACCGTGAACGCTGAACTCGCCGAAGGGCCTACACCGAAATTGATACCTTTATCCGTCTGCAGTTCCCAGTTCCCCTTGTATGTCTTGGGCAGCGACGGCGCAACCAGGTCGACCGAGAGATCGATGGTGTCTCCGGGGGCAACATCCTGATCGATCGTCTTCGAAGCAGGCCCGCTCATCGAATCGCCGCTGACGAAGATCAGCCTAAAGTTGCTCGTCCACATTCCAGTTCCGTCATTGCGCAGCCGCCAGGTCTTCTTGAACGCGGTTCCCGGTTCGAATACCGTGTTATCCGGCACGGTGACATCGGTGACAAAGCCCACTTTGTAGGTCGGTTGAGGTGTGTTCGCGACCCCTGGTGTTTCGCTGTTTGAAGGCGTATTCCCTGAGAGAGTCGCGGTCGGGAAAGGTGTACTCGTCACAAAAGGTGTGGTGCTGCCGAGGGCAAGCGCCGTTTGCGCTGCGGCCACTGTTTGAGCGATTAGGGTTGCCTCGCCGGGGCCTGTTGGCGTACTTGTCCGGCCCAATGGCAGATTACATGCCGCTAAAAGGAAGGCTGCAATCAAGAGAATCGATGTGATTCGAAATGGTTTGAGCATAAATCTCTCCTGCTGGAGGGCATCATATTCGGCCCGGGGTAGTACATCACCATTATAGGAGGGATTGGATGCCTGTACAATAGAGCGAAAAGTCAGGATGAGTCCCGACCATCGGCATTACTTCAGTCGCGAAACGAGCTTGCGGATGGGGGGAACGCGGATGAGCATCAGGACCGCCCAAACGATCAATCCAACAAGCGGCCAGAACTCGTCTCCCCGGATCGGCAGCAAATTTCCCTTGAGTGTGAGGCCAAAATGGACAATTGCCAGGAAACTTGCGAGATAGACGAACCGGTGGATTCTCCTCCAATTCTTCCTCAACCGGACTTTCCAGCCATTTGTGGATGTGATCGCCATGGTCAGCAAGATGAACAGCGCCACCAAACCAAACCAGATATACTGGCTTTGGACGATCGCCTGGGCAGCCAGTGGAAAATCGAATCCGTAATCCAGGCCAAGGAAAATCAAGAAATGGGTCGCAGCATAATAGAATGACCACAACCCTGTAATGCGGCGATATTTGATCCCCCGATTGAAACCGGTGACAATTCTCAACGGCGTAAAAAGCAGGGAGATTACCAGGAAGATGAGTGCGACATCACCGGTGCGCCTTTCGAGTGTCATGATCGGGTCTGGCCCCAGTTGCCCAATGACGTAGAGCACGCCAAGAACGATTGCTGGCGTGATGCAGATGAGATTGACCGCCCACCGGTCAAAGCGACGCAGCGTGAAAATGTTCATCTAATAGTTGGTGTTCAAATCCATACCGGCGTAGAGCGAAGCCACCTGGTCGCCATACCCGTTGAAGAGCAGCGTAGGTCGGCGCCCTAATTCACCCAGCCGCCTTTCTGTAGCCTGCGACCACGGCGTATGCGACACATCGGGGTTGACGTTGGAATAGAAACCGTAGTAATCCGGCGCAATTGTGTCCCAGAAGGTGGCGGGTTGGTCTGCCACAGCTTCGATCTTCACAATAGACTTGATGCTTTTGAATCCATACTTCCACGGGACGACAATGCGTAGAGGTGCTCCATCCTGCTTGGGCAGGGGATCTCCGTACAAGCCGCTGACCAGCAGCGTGAGATCGTTGTTCGCTTCATCCAGGCGAAGCCCCTCCGTGTAAGGCCATGGATAGAAAGGATCGTTTTGACCGATCATCTGGGTGGGACGCAGTAACGTAGTGAATGCGATGTATTTCGCTTCCGGCTTCACCCCGACCGCAGCAAGCAGTTGATTCAAAGGGAAGCCATCCCATGGCACCACGATCGACCATCCTTCGACACAACGCATGCGATACACGTGCTCGGTGGCAGTGTAAGTGCTGATAATCTCGTCTGCGGTGATGGTCATGGGATTGTTCACCAAACCGCCGATTTCCACCGTCCAGGGTTCGGTGACAAAATCACTCACCAGGTTGGCAACCGCGCCTTTGTCTGTGGAAAACTCGTAGAAGTTATTGTAATGCTCGATCGTATCAAGGGGCGTCTCGACGTCCGGTTGGGGTGTTCCTGAGGCGCTTGGGGTCACTCCGCAAGCAGCCAGCGCGGCTGTGACGCCCATTACCGCGGAGAGTCTGAGGAATTTTCGCCTGGAAAAATATAACTGCCTGGGGGTGATTTCGTCTTTCAAAAGAGTGTCGGGGTCTTCGTCCATTTTCCCATCCTTTTCCGAAAGCGAGCCAACATTGGTTTTAATATAGCATTTTCGAGTTGGGCTTACATGATGCTTGGATGAGAGTCTGATAGACTACCTGGCGGTTTGGTTGGCTACTTGAGATGCCGTACGAACGATTGTAAAGCGTAAGTAAGAATGCCCATCAGGGCGAGCACTCCTGCGCTGATATAGACTGCGACGGGCTCACCGAACACATTTGCCAGCATTCCGGCGAGCAGGCCGCCCATGGTCGTTCCGCCCATGAAGATCAAGGCGTAGAAGCTCATCACCCTCCCCCGCAAGTGGTCGCTTGCTAACGATTGGATCAACGTGTTCGAGACATTGACCACGGCCATAAGGCTCCACCCCACTACGGCTAGCATCAACAGCGAAAATGGGATCCAGCGCGCCAGCCCAAACGCCAGAACTGCCAGAGGCAGCACAAATGTGCCGATCGTGTAGATTCTCCCCCGAAATCCGTGTGATCCTAAGGAGGCAACCATCAAACCGCCGATCAATGATCCGAATCCTCTCGCAGAGAGCAGCAGGCCGTTCGTCGTGACGCCACCATGCACCACTTCGACTGCCCATGCCGGTATCAGTACTAGGATACCAAATCCGAACCCGCCCACGATGGCAAGATTTCCCAACAGCAAACGAATCGTCTGGTTCGAGAAAGCGGCAGTGAATCCTTCCTTAATATCCTCCCAGGGTGGGCGCCTTTCCGGCATCTCGAACTTCCCCAGAGACATCATGGCAAGTGCGGAAATCACTGCAACGAATGAGATGGCGTTTATTGTGAAACACCAACCCGGGCCAAGCAATGCGTATATCACGCCGGCTACCGCAGGGCCGACCACAACGCCCAGGTTAAACATTGTTGCGTTCAATGCAATCGCATTGGTCAGATCTTTCCGCTCGACCATTTCTGCAACGAAGGATTGGCGCGTGGGAGTGTCGAAGGCGTTGGCAATGCCCAACATAAAGGAAAGTACGATGATATGCCACGGCTGAACCAGATGCGTGAATGCCAGCACGGCCAGGAGTGCGGCCAGTACCATCATCATCGATTGGGTGATGATAAGCAGCTTGCGCTTGGAAATTCGGTCGGCAACCAACCCGCCAAAAAGGGTCAGCAGAATTGTAGGGATGCCTGCGGCAAAACTGACATATCCAAGGAATGCGGGAGAATGGGTCAGGTCGAAAACCAGGAAACCTTGAGCCGTGGATTGCATCCACGTTCCGACCAGCGAAACCAATTGTCCGATGAACCAAAGGCGGTAGTTGGGATGTTGTAGCGCTGCAAACGTCTCTTTGACTCGTAAAGAAATCATGGCGATCGATTCCGTCTTCCTGACATTTCTGTTATACCATAATCGCTGCAAGTTGCCTTCAGGTAATCTGAGAGGGAAATGAGTCAATCCTTACAAAACTATCAGAAAGGTTGACCCTGGTCGCTTAACTTCTTACACTGAACATATGCTCAAAAAACGCGTGTATGCTGCAATCATCGTATTTTTAGTACTGCTGCTCGTTGGATGTACACCACAGAAGGCAACACCGCAAGCTTCGTCTACGATGCAGACCGCGTCATCGGATTCCGGTAACGCTGCAAACAACGCCGCTGTTCAACCGGAGAATTCTTCGGAAGCCCCTCAATCGGAGGTCCTACCTCAAAGTCCGCTGCAACTGATCATCGATTCCCCGCTGGACGGGGCTGTGATCGCCACAAAAGAAGTGCAGATTACCGGAAAAACAGCTCCGGGAGCTGTAGTAAGTGTGGCCGATGCGTTCACACAAGCAGACGACTTGGGTCAATTCACTTTGACAACTGTCATTGAGCCTGGCCTGCAACTGATTGAGATTGAGGCAACAAATAATTCCGGAGAAGACATCATTCAGACGCTCAGCGTTGATGTTGAACCTGAGTGAGAGGAGATGAAAATGAAATTGAACAGAAAATTCCTGCACGCTTGTTTGTTGTTGGCCGTCGTTCTGGCTATGACTGCCACCACTGCCTTCGCTTCGCCCTCTGACGTTTCGTCATTGCTCAAGCCGAAGCACACCCCCGTTCCTCCTGTGACCACCACAGAGGTTTCCTCCACCGATACGGGCTCTACCGAAGTCAGCCCGACTGAAGAGGTGACTCCCGCCCCGCATGGAAATTCAGATCATGCCAAGAACAAGGACAAGGGGAATGGCAATGGTAATGGCAATCAGAAGGCAAACTTCCGGGGTGTTGTTGCCGCTTCAGATGCAACCAGCCTGACCGTCACCTTGAAGAATGGCACCGAAGTGGTATTCACTCTCGACGCCAACACGGTGATCAAGTATCCGGCGCACTTCACACCCACCGCAACCGAAACTGCAACTGAAGTCGCTACCACTGAAGCTCCAACCGAAGCCGCAACCACTACCGCGATACCCGAAGGCCCACTCCCGGTAGGTGCTCAGGTCTCGGTCAAGGCTGCCCTTCAAAGTGACGATACTTACCTTGCCTTGATTGTCATGGTCATCCCTGGCAAACCGGTCAAAGTCAATCACGTAGGTGTAATCACAGCCTTTACCGCCGGTGAATCCATCGAAATCACCGCTAAAGACGGTACCGTTGCCACCTTCAAACTTTCTGAAACCACCAAGTATTTGCCGGAAGGTTCTGAAGCGACACTCAAAGTTGGCGATACCGTCACCATCATCATGCCGCGTGTGATCATTGGCCAACCCTGGATTGCCATGGGTGTGGTGCTTCATTCAACAGACGGAACAGAAACCGAAGGTACTGAGGCACCTGAAGCTCCCGAGGCGCCCGAAGCCGGAACCACTGACTAGGCAAAAAAGGGATACGCTCGGGGTTTCTAAATACCCTTTCGCCAGTCTCTAGTTGCAAACGACAATCTGAGTAGATTTTGGACACACTCCCAATATGTACCGGGAGTGTGTCTTTTATGCGGCCCCGATGGTAATACCAGGCTGGCAATCGCTTGACCATACAGGATGGTTTTGATACAATATTTTCATACTTCTTTGAAAGGAGGCGCCGTAAACTGATGAGTGCAAAATGGGTCCGTGTCTGCGGTGGTTTTCGCGCACCTCGAGAGGGAAGGGTACTCTAGACTGTTTTAAGTCTTGGCATTTCTCGCCACAGGTGTGCAGCATCTGTGGTTTTTGTTTTAAATCAGTTCGTTCGATGCAGTGAGAAAAGTGAAGAAAGATAATGAATTCTAATAACCTGGATGATATCAATGAGATGGATGAGACCATGGACCTGCCTCGTGTCCGGCATACACCTCCATCGAGAAAGAAATCGACCCATGTCCTGAAAAAGATGACCAGAAGCGCCCTCACAGGATGGGATTCGATCGCTGCAAATATCAAAAATTTTACATATCAGCCCTCGCGGCATGAAAGCGAATGGCTGATGAGTTCGTTGGGTGAATTCTATGACCAGCGCTGGTTCGAAGACATCCTGATGATGGTTAAGGGCGGCAAAGAAGCTTCGGTGTATCTGTGCAGAAGCAGCGTTCAAGTTGGTGTGCCGCTCATCGCTGCCAAGGTTTATCGGCCAAGGCGGTTCCGCAACCTCAAGAATGATCATATCTATCGGGAAGGCCGCTCACAGGTGGAAACTGATGGCAAGATCATTTTGGACGACGGCAAGCTTCATGCCATGGCGCAAAAAACCCGTTTTGGCATGGAATTGCTTCACGAATCCTGGCTTGGGCATGAGTACAAAACCATGGAACTGCTTGCGAAGGCTGGAGCAGATATCCCCCGACCGTACGCCAGCGGAGCCAACGCGATTCTCATGCAATACATTGGCGATGAGGTCGCGGCCGCTCCGACACTGAACACGATCAGCCTTTCATCCACCGAAGCGCGCGTTCTCTTCGAGCGTGTAGTGCACAACATCGATGTCTGCCTCAAGGCAGGCAGGATCCATGCGGACCTTTCGGCATATAACATCCTGTATTGGCAAGGTGAAATTTCATTGATCGATTTTCCGCAGGCAATCCACCCTGATGAGAACCGCAATGCATATCGCATTTTCCAACGCGACGTGCTGCGCGTCTGCGAATACTTTGCCGGCCAGGGTGTCCACTCCGATCCATTGGGGCTGGCACGGCAACTCTGGCTCGCGCAAGGCAGGCGCATCGCACCTGAGATCGACCCTCTCTATCTGGACCCTGAGAAAAGAGAAGATCGCAGGGCCTGGGAAAAACAGGGCCGAAGTTGAACAGAAATCCCGGCGGCATCGCCGGGATTTATTTTGGATATAATACAGTAACCAATTTCTCGATTATCAAATGCTGGAACTCCTGTAAACTTGTCCGGAATTACTGAATATAGGGAAGAAAAAAAGGAGCCCTGAATGGGATTCGAAATCCGCTCCATGCACATCGAAGATTATGACCAGGTCCTCGCCCTGTGGAAGCGCAGCAAGGGAATTGGACTTTCGAGCGCCGACGAACGTGAGTCCATCCAATCATTCTTGCGTTACAATCCAAACCTTTGTTTTGTCGCACGAAACGGTGAATTGATCATCGGCACCGCCTTATGTGGTTTTGACGGGCGCAGAGGCTATCTCTATCACCTGGCGGTCGATGAAGCTTTCAGGTGCCAGGGAATCGGGAACGCCTTGATGCAGCGCAGCCTGGATGAACTGCACAAGATCGGCGGG
This sequence comes from Chloroflexota bacterium, assembly GCA_021779955.1. Classification (GTDB taxonomy): domain Bacteria; phylum Chloroflexota; class Anaerolineae; order Anaerolineales; family Anaerolineaceae; genus UBA6107. The sequence continues at coordinate 203,275 of JAJXZS010000050.1, forward strand.
CAAAAGTGTCACCTGCTGGTCTATTTCGAAAATGAGAGCGCGCAGAGCTTCTACAAACAAACCGGATGGGTACTCCGCACGGATATTCTGGTTATGTCAAAAGATTTGGGTTGCGGCTCGGAACCGGGATCCTGCTGAAATGAAGCGCCATTCGGCTATCTTTCGAGAACTGCTTTTGATCGGACTGGCGATCCTCATAGTCACAGCCTTGGCTGGCTGCGAACGCCCTGCCACTGCAACAAGCTGGCGGCCCATCGAGACATCGCAGAATTTGGAAACCAGGCAAGCCCTTGCCACCCAGGAAGATGCCTATCGGACCCTTCCGGCTCCAACTCCCACGCTCGCCTTGCCCTTCCCCACGCCGGAATCGCTTCCCGACTCTCTGCCGAAATCGGTCAAAGGCTATGAGTTGTACTCGTGGCAAAGTGGGCACGATTGGAATTTCACGCTGATCACGGGAACCAATCGCGCCAAAGCCTTCGATGAGATCATTGCCCCTGGCAACAGCATAGGAGGCGATGGTTTCGTCAAGTTTTCCGTCACCGGAATCGCGGAGATCGAAAAGCTGGTTGCCTTGTTACCCGCAAACGAGCAGGTATTTTGGAGCGGAATGGACCTCGGCGATCAGGTGCCCAGCGGAACGGTCTACCTCACTTTTCCGCCTCAAAATGTGATTGAAGAATTGGTGAAGTTTTGTGCTGATCACCAGGTTCAACTTCAACTATTAAAAGAACCCTGAAAAGGAACCCATGATCTCTCCTGATCTCCCACTGATCGATTTGCACCATCACCTGGACGGCAGCGTCCGCCTGGAAACGATCCTCGATATCGGCTTGAAGTACAACCTCCCGCTGCCGGCGGCAACGCTCGATGAGCTCAGACCATTCGTCCAAGTTTCCGACCCGAAGCCCGGTGTGATGGCTTTCATCGAGAAGTTCGAATGGATGATCGGCATTCTGGTCGATTATGACACTTGCAGGCGGATTGCCTTCGAAGCTGTTGAGGATGCTGCAAAGGAAGGCATCGACTACCTCGAGCTTCGCTACAGTCCATGGTTCATGGCTTCTGCTCATCGTCTCGACGTCCATGGGGTCATCGAAGCCGTGACCGATGGCATCCGCAGCGGTGAACGGTCGTTCGGTATCAAAGCCAACCAGTTGGGCATTCTAAGCCGTCATTACGGCCCCGACATTGCCTGGAGAGAGCTCAAACATCTCCTCGCTTTTAAAGACGAGATCACCGGATTGGATCTTGCCGGTGACGAAGCCAATTTCCCGGGGACGCTGTTTGGCGAACACTTCAAGCGCGCAAGGGATGCCGGTTGGCACATCACTGTGCACGCCGGTGAGTCTGCGGGACCCTCGAGCATCTGGCAGGCAATCGACGAGCTTGGCGCAGAGCGGATAGGCCATGCAGTCCATACGCCTGAAGATCCGCGCTTATTGGATGCTTTGAAAGAGCGCAAGATTGGCATCGAGTGTAACCTTACCAGCAATGTCCAGACGAGCACCGTGGCTGATTATGCCGCTCACCCGTTGAAGCTCTTTCTCGAAAAAGGATTGCTTGCCACGATCAATACCGATGACCCGGGGATCAGTGCGATCGATTTGCACTACGAATATGACGTCGCTGCGCCGAAAGCCGGTTTATCAGATGCGATGATCCGTACAGCCCAGGCGAATGCATTGACCACTGCATTTCTCAGCTCGGGCGATAAGAAGAAGCTTCTCGAAAGACATACTCAAAAATAAACAATCCGCACTATTTCTGCGCGAGCCATGATGAACATGCAGAATCCTTCCAAAGTCGCTATGCTATAATGCAATTAACATCAGGCAGGCAAATCCACAAATGAGATTTTTGATTACCGGTGCAGCAGGCTTCCTTGGTTCGGCCCTCGCTAACAGATTTGCTGCTGAGGGCCATAGTGTCGTGGGCCTCGACGATTGTTCGACAGGCGACCCCTCAACTCTTTCCGAATCAGTCGATTTTATCCGCGGAGATGTGAATGACCGCCCCAAACTCTGGACGTTGCTCCAGGGGGTCGATTGCGTGTATCATCTGGCGGCCAGGGTGATCGTTCCCGAATCGGTTCTCTACCCGCGCGAATACAATCAGGTCAATGTAGGTGGCACAGTGACCTTGATGGAAGCCATGCGCGACGTTGGAGTGCACCGGGTTGTTCTGATCTCGTCCGGCGCAGTATACGGGAGCCAGGCCCTCCAGCCGGTGAAAGAGGATTTTGTACCCAATCCACGCTCGCCCTATGCCGTATCGAAACTTTCTGCCGAGTATTACGTCAAAACCATCGGTTCGTTGTGGAATATCGAAACCGTTTGCCTGCGGGTATTCAACGCGTATGGGCCAGGTCAGCATCTTCCGCCAGTTCATTCTCCGGTCATTCCCAGTTTCCTGCATCAGGCCTGGGAAAATGGAACCATCGTCATTCACGGCAATGGAAATCAAACCCGCGATTTTGTATATCTCGACGATGTGGTCAACGCCATGCACGCAGCGGCTACTGCCCCTGGTATCGATCGATTGACCATCAACGTGGGAGGAGGCGAAGAGACAAGCATGCGCGAATTGGCCCGCCTGGTGATTGAAGTCACTGGCGGCCACCCTGAAGTGATCTACAACCCCCGCAATGTGGGAGGGCTTTCGCGCTTGTGGGGCGATCTCACACTTGCCCGCGACGCGTTGGGTTACCAACCCAAAACCTCGTTGATGGATGGCTTACGCCTGACCATGGAATATGAGCTATTGCCCAAAGCGGTCGAGCCGAAAGAAGAACAATAACCCTTTCATATTTACCGAAAACAGAATCCGGCAGACCTGCCGGATTTGCATTTGTGTATAATACCCTTATGATTTGTCTGCCCTGTGATTTCTACCTGGGGCCGGCCCCCGAAATCGCCAGGGCTTTATTGGGAATGCGCCTTGTTCGCATCATCGACGGGACTCGTCTATCCGGACGAATACTCGAAACCGAGGCGTATAGTGGCGAGGAAGACGCGGCATGTCACGCACGTTTCGGGTTGACAAAACGAAACGCCGTGATGTACGGACCGCCAGGACGCGCCTACATCTACTTTACTTACGGGATGCACTGGTGCCTGAATACGGTGACCGGCGCTGAAGGTTCTCCAGCAGCAGTGTTGGTCCGGGCCATTCTTCCGCTCGAGGGATTGGAGACGATCTCCGCGAATCGCAAGGGAGTCCCCGAACGAAATTGGACTGACGGGCCGGCGAAGCTGTGCAAAGCCCTCGAGATCGATGGCTCTCTCTACGCTGCAATTCTCTGTTCAGACGGATCGCCCCTGCGCATCGAACAGGATGCAGAGATTCCGGATGAGAATATCGAAATCACGCCGCGAATCGGCATTCAATACGCCCCGGAGCCGTGGCTGAGCATGCCTTGGCGCTATCGCGTGATCCGCCTTAAAGGGCTACAAAATGAGCATTGAACTGGATTGTTATCGTTCCATGCTGCGGATCCGCCGCTTCGAAGAAACCGTGCTCGATGAGTTCAAAAGAGGTGTCTTCAGCGGCACCACGCATACCTCCATGGGACAGGAAGCCAATGCGGTGGGCGTTATCAGCCAGCTAAATGCCGATGACGTGATTGTAACCAACCATCGTTGCCACGGTCATTACCTTGCTTACGGCGGTGACATGCGCGCGCTCTTTGCTGAGATGATGGGACGCTCCACCGGGGTTTGCGGCGGACGAGGTGGATCTCAGCATATTCACTGGCGCAACCTTTATTCCAATGGGGTCCAGGGCGGCATTGCCCCCATTGCTGTAGGCATGGCGCTCGCGGAAAAACGCAAAGGCAACAGTACAATGGTGGTGGTCTTTATTGGTGATGGAACATTTGGCCAGGGCGTGCTTTATGAGGCGTTCAACATGGCAAGCCTTTGGTCCGCGCCGGTATTGTTCGTCGTGGAGCACAACGGCATCGCGCAGACCACTCCAACCTCCCAGGCTCTCGCCGGGAGCATTCCTGCCCGTTTCGCGGCCTTTGACATCGAATCCGTCGAACTCGACACTTCAGACGTGATCCCCATTAGCACTGCTGCGTCGAATCTGATCGCTTCCGTGCGTGACTGCCGGCGGCCCGCAGCGCTCATCCTCAACACGGCTCGCCTTGGGCCGCATTCAAAGGGAGACGACACACGCTCAGTGGAGACTCTTCAGGCATTGCGCGAGCAGCGTGATCCAATCAGCATCCTGGGCAACAGGTTGGAACCAGGTGATGCAGATGCCATTACAGGCGAAGTCGTGACAGAAGTCAAATTGGCATTCGAGCAGGCCCTTGCCGATCCGTATCCACAGACACCCATGGAGGCCGCTCAATGACAACCGTTCTCGAGGCGTTGAATTGCGCTCTCCTTGCAGCCATGGATGCTGACGAGAACGTCATCCTGCTCGGTGAAGATATTCTGGATCCGTACGGTGGTGCGTTCAAAGTCACGCGCGGGTGCTCCGAAGCCCATCCCGATCGGGTCATCCTCACGCCCATTTCTGAGGCTGGACTCGCCGGGATTGCTTCAGGCATGGCTTTACGCGGACTGCGGCCTGTCCTCGAGATCATGTTTGGCGATTTCACAACGCTGCTGGCCGACCAGATTATCAATCACATGACCAAATTCCGCTGGATGTATAACGACAGCGTCGATCTCCCACTCGTGATTCGCACTCCCATGGGTGGCAGGCGTGGGTATGGTCCCACTCATTCGCAATCGCTCGAAAAGCTTTATCTCGGCGTTCCGGGGCTGACGGTCCTGGCTCCTGTTTCATTGGCAATTCTGCCGGCAGGCAGGGATGGCCCCGGGCCACTTCTCCAGCAGGCGATATTAGGCACAAATTCGCCGGTGCTCTTCATCGAGAACAAACTTCAATATTTGCAGACTGTAAGCGGGCTTTCCGATTTATCCGAATTTGATGTTCGCGTAGAATTCAGCGCAGACGATACCGCTAAACTTTACCCGATCTATCGTTTGACGATAAAAGGCGCACCGGAACCGAAAATCACACTGGCAGCGTATGGTGCCATGGCGGATCTGACCCGTGAAGCTGTGATCCGGCTGGCGTATGAGAAAGAGATTTTTTCAGAGCTTGTGCTCCCAACCCGGCTTGCGCCGTTCAGACTTGAGGGTATTCTGGACAGTGTAGGGCACACCGGAGCACTTCTGACGGTTGAGGAGGGCACCCGTACTCTGGGTTGGGGAGCAGAAGTGCTTGCCCGCGTTTCAGAGATCCCAGGCATTGGATTAAAGCGATCCGCCCGGATCGCCGCGCAAGATCTTCCGGTACCTGCTTCTCCTGTACTCGAAGCTTCTGTGCTTCCACAGGTGGATACGATCATCGAACAAGTCCAAAAAATGGTATAAAGAATCCATGAATGAATTCATTCGAGTTCCAGTGCCGCTCCTGAATCCCAATGAATATGAGTCCAATGTGGCTCATCTCGCCGTCACTGAAGGTCAGATGGTGGAAAAGGGAGACTTGCTGGCGTCTTTCGAGACCACCAAGTCGACTTTCGATCTCGAAGCGGAAGTGAAAGGTTATGTGCGTGGTATCCGCTTTGTTGAAGGCTCCATCGCCAGGGCAGGCGACCTGTTCTGCTACATGGCCGGCGAGGCAGAATCTCCGTTGCCGGACGAAATGCCTATCGCGAGAGCTGAACCTGCAACTGCCGTTGAATTGCCCGCCGGACTGCGTATCACCCAGCCGGCGCTCGAGCTGGCCCAGCGCACTGGCATCGACCTGGCAAAACTCCCCGTTGGCGTATTGATCACCGAAAAGAGCCTGCAGTTCCAAACCGAACCCTTGCAGGTGGATGGCAATGAGACATCCCTGATCATTTACGGCGGAGGCGGCCACGCCAAATCGCTCATCGACCTCATCCGCGCTGAAGGCCTTTGGCAGATCGCTGGAATTGTGGATGATCGCCTGTCTGCCGGTGATGACATTATGGGCGTGAGAGTGCTGGGGAATGGGACAATTTTGGGCATGCTCAGGCAGAGGGGTATCCAGTATGCGGTGAATGCTGTGGGAGGCATTGGCGATATCACTCAACGCCTGGAGGTATTTGCCAGGCTCCTGAAAACAGGTTTTTCCATCCCAACGGTTGTCCATCCAAGGAGTTACGTGGAACCGAGTGCAACAGTCGAAGAAGGCTGCCAGATCTTTTATGACGCTTACGTCGGCAGCGAATCGAGAGTGGGCTTTGGTTGCATCGTCAACACAGGCGCGATTGTATCGCACGATTGCATCCTGCAGAGTTATGTCAACATTTCGCCTGGCGCCATTCTCGCAGGGACGGTTAGCATTGGCGAAAAGGTGCTCATTGGCATGGGGGTGACGATCAACCTCGGAGTGCATGTCGGCTCAAATGCCAGGGTGGGAAACAGCGCCGTAGTCAAGGCGGACGTTCCCGATGGCGCGAGAGTACACGCGGGAACTGTTTGGCCGCAAGCCTAGTTTTTGATACGATGATCGGGCAAGGGACGAATGGCGAAAAAGCCCAGCTCAGTAACGACCACCAGCGACGGCAAGACTGTAAGAGAAGCAAGAGCCATCCTGCGTGGGAAAAGTAAAAAGGGGAAATTTGCCAGCCTGTTGCCGTTCCTCGGGCCGGCTTTCATTGCCAGTGTGGCTTATATCGACCCGGGCAATTTCGCAACCAATATCGCAGGCGGAGCCCAGTTCGGCTACACGTTGCTGTGGGTGATCATCGCAAGCAACCTGATGGCAATCCTTATCCAATCGCTTTCTGCCAAGCTCGGTATTGCCTCCGGGAAGAATCTGGCAGAACAATGCCGCGCTCATTTCAAACCCTGGTTCGTCAAGTTTCTCTGGGTACTTATGGAATTCGTGGCCATGGCGACGGATCTTGCCGAGTTTTTGGGCGCAGCCATCGGCTTCAATTTGCTCCTCGGCATTCCACTTTGGCTGGCAGGCATTCTCACAGGCATCACTACCTTTCTCATCCTTGGGTTCGAACGCAAAGGATTCCGCCCACTCGAAGCGGTTATTTCCGCGCTTGTTGGAGTGGTCGCCATAAGCTATGTCATCGAAACGATCCTGGACAAGCCAGACTGGGGCAACGTACTCTACCATGCGGCAGTACCCACATTCAATGGCCCCCAGAGCGTGCTCCTTGCAGCAGGCATATTAGGCGCGACGGTAATGCCGCATGCCATTTATCTGCACAGCGCTTTGATGCAAGGCAGAGTGGTGACGAAGAAGCCCAAGGAATTGCGCCGGCTCTTTCGATTCGAGCAGGTGGATATCCTCATTGCCATGGGAATGGCCAGCCTGATCAATGGCGCCATGCTCATTATGGCTGCCTCGACCTTTTTTGTTCAAGGCATGACGAATGTGGGTACGATCGAGGAAGCCTTCAAGACTCTCCAACCCCTGCTTGGATCTGCCGCCCAATATGTTTTCGCCATCTCGCTCCTGGCGTCCGGGCTTTCGAGTGCCTCGGTCGGCACGATGGCCGGGCAGATTATTATGGCAGGATTCCTGGAGCTGGAAATCCCCATTTGGGTTCGCCGACTGGTCACAATGATCCCCTCGATGCTGGTCATAGCTCTTGGCTTTGATCCGAGCCGCACCCTGGTGATCAGCCAGGTCGTATTGAGCTTTGGATTACCATTCGCTGTGATCCCATTGGTGCTGTTTACAAGCAATAAAAAGATAATGGGTGTGCTGGTCAACCGCAAGTTCACGACGCTCCTCGCCGGCGGCGTTGCCGGGATAATTCTGGTGTTGAACGTTTACCTTTTGTACACAACCTTTTTTGGAGGTTGAAATGTTCAAGGATTTGTTAGTTCCTCTGGATGGATCCACCCTGGCAGAAGCGGCAATTCCAATTGCCGTTGAGCTTAGTCACAAGCTGAAAGCCAGTGTCACTCTCCTGCATGTGATCGAGAAGAATGCGCCTCAGGAAATCCACGGTCAAAGACACTTGACTGATGAGGCTTCCGCCAAAACCTACCTCGAGAATATCGCAGCTACATGCTTCAAGTCGACTCAGAAGATCAATATTCATGTGCACACTGAGGAAGTCAGCCAGGTCGCTCGCAGCATTGTCGAGCATAGTGGAGAATTTGCCCCCGATCTCATTATTCTCTGCGCGCACGGTGAAGGCGGTCTCCACGATTTTGTCGTCGGCAGCATTCCTCAGCAGGTGATCGCAGAGGGCTCTATTCCGGTGCTCCTTTTACAGGCCAGGGAAGGTGACGAGAGCCGTAAAAGCCTGATCAAGTGCATCGTGGTGGCGCTCGATGGTGACCCTGTGCATGATGCCAGCCTGCATGTGGCAAGCGACCTGGCGCTCGCGATTGGCGCTCAGCTTCATCTCATCCGGGTTGTTCCCACGCTGGGTACCCTCAATGCAGAACACGCAGCCACCGGAACGCTATTGCCCGTTACCACAAATGCCATCCTCGACCTCACCGAGGATGAAGCTGTCAAATACCTGGATAATCAACTGGATTTTCTCAGGGAAAAGGGCCTCGAGGCCAGCGCTGAAGTGGAAAGAGGCGACCCTGCTCAAGAAGTAGTAAAATCAGCCACGAATCAGCATGCAGATATGATCGTTCTAGGAACGCATGGGAAAAAGGGGATGGGCGCTCTGTGGGCTGGCAGCGTGGCACCGATGATCGTTGCCCGTACTCAATTACCCATTTTGCTCATCCCGGTCCGGAGGTAACTCATGTTCAAGAAAACTACACCATCTGCGCCCCCATCCATCAGTGCCCCGGTTGAGCGGGTGACCTCTGTTCTCGGCCCTGGCATCCTTTGGACTGGCAACCTGGGAGGCAAGGGCGGGATCCGCATCGAAGGTACTTTTGAAGGGGAAGTTAACATTCGCGGGTTGGTTGTGGTCGGTGAAACCGGTAAGGTCACCTGTCAGAACTTGCGGGCCAATACCGTTGTTGTTGCTGGATCGCTCAAAGGTAATGTCACAGCCGAAAAACTCGAGATTCGTGCGACAGGCAGAGTGTGGGGCGATGTGATTACTACGGCATTTTCTACTGAAGAAGGCGCATTCCTGCGCGGGCAGGTGCGGATGGAAGAAAAAGTTGAGCTCGGGCCCGAGGAAGCGAAAAGTCCGGTGAAAGACGACCAGGGTGAGAATGCCCCGGCGCCCAATGTGGAGCCCGAAGATACGAATCCGGTAGAACCTGCAAAAGGAAAGAAAGTCGCCTGAAAAGGCGGAGGGAGCAGCGTGGATACAGCATTCTGGGTGGGTAATTTGAGCGAATGGCTTGGCGTTATTGCGGTCATGATGATTGCCGGCGTCAGCCCGCTCTTGAAAAAGATCAAGCCCATCGAGTTTCGCTTTCCCAGACGTGAAGCGACCTATGCGCTCTCGCTATTTGCTGTAATCTTCTTTTTTGCTTTTCAGTATTATTCAAGTGACATCTTTCGATTTCTGAGGGAGTTTTCGGCAGCCTTTCCAGGCGGTGTGCTTGCAGAGCAGATGCTCCTGGCGGTCATCTGTCTCGTTCCTTTCATTCTGGCATTGATCCTTCGCGGTCAACCCATCTTGAGCGTAGGGTGGCAAAAAGAGAATCTGCGCGCGGGCTTGATCGTGGGTCTGATGGCGATTGTCGTCACAATTTTCTTGCGGGGAAAATTTCTTACATTGCTCAAAGGCGTCAGCCCGGCAGAAACCGGTTTGCTTCCCGTCTGGCTTATTCTCACCTTTGCAGAGGAAATGATCTTCCGCGGATATATCCAACTCAGGTTCGACTCATTCCTTGGAAAGAAGTGGGGGTGGTTGGCTGCCGCTGGTTTATTCATCCTCTGGCAACTTCCGGGCAAATTGTGGTCGATGCCGGCCGCCCAAATCTGGCAGCCGATCCTGGTAGCTTCGATTCAGGGCCTGATCTGCGGATGGATGATGAAGAAGACGGGCCATGTGCTTGCTCCTGCTCTTTACCGTGCTCTATCCGGCTGGCTCGCTCTAATCTAACTTATTTTAATTGGAGTTTCCACATGCGCTTATCGCGGCTGTTCGGTCAGACTTTGCGTGAAGCACCTGCTGAGAGTGAAGTTGCCAGCCACCAACTTCTCGTGCGGGCCGGGTTTATTCGACAGTTGGGCGCCGGCATCTTTACTTCCATGCCGCTGGCACAACGCACGATCCAAAAGATTACAGCGATCATGCGCGATGAGATTAATTCGCTTGGCGGGCAGGAGATCAGCATGCCCGTCGTCCAGCCCGCGGATGTATGGAAGGAAACCGGACGCTGGTACCAGATTGGCAGCGAGATGGGGCGCTTCAAAGATCGTGCGGGCCGCGACATGGTCCTGGCGATGACCCACGAGGAAGTTGTAGCCGATCTTGTCCGCGGAGTCATTCGCAGCTATCGCCAGCTTCCGGCGCTCGTTTACCATATCCAGACCAAATGGCGTGACGATCCCCGTCCACGCGCCGGATTGATTCGGGTGCGCGAATTTACCATGCTCGATAGCTACAGCCTCGATCGAGACGCTGTGGGATTGGATCTCCAATATCAGGCCCATTACGATGCTTACTTCCGCATCTATGCGCGCTGTGGCCTGCCCGTTGTGGCCGTTCAGGCGGATACGGGCATGATGGGCGGAAAAATGGCGCATGAATACATGTATCTCACTCCCATTGGTGAGGACAGCCTTCTCTTCTGCGACAATTGCGGATACTCGGCGAACCGCCAGGTAGCGAAAGTACGGAAGGATCCGCCGGCTTTCGAAAACCCAGAGCCGTTGCGGAAAGTAGCCACGCCGCAGGCGAAGACGATCGAGGCACTGGCTGATTTACTGCAAGTTCCTGCTTCCAGGACGGCCAAGGCAGTCTTCATCATGGCCAAGGTGGAAGACGAACAGGGTAACGCCAACGACACCCTGGTTTTTGCGATTGTGCGCGGCGACATGGAAGTAAACGAGACCAAGCTCGCCAATTTGCTTCGCGCCAAAGAGTTGCGTCCTGCTACTGATGATGAGATTCGTGCCACAGGCGCAGTTCCAGGGTACGCATCGCCTGTCGGTCTGAGCGATGTGACCGTCGTCGTCGATGAACTCATCCCGCTCAGCTACAATCTGGTCGCTGGCGCCAACGAAGAGGGCTACCATCTGCTCAATGTCAACTACGGACGAGATTTTTCGGCAGCGTATGTAACGGATATCACCGCCGCCTCAAATGGAGATGCCTGCCCCAACTGCGGCAGCCCGCTGAGCCTCAGCCGCGGAGTGGAGGTGGGGAACATTTTCAAGTTGGGTACCCGCTATTCAGATGCTCTGGGGTGTAATTACCTTGACGAATCCGGCGTGAGTAAACCGGTGGTCATGGGCTCGTACGGCATCGGTGTTGGGCGCTTGCTGGCATGCATTGCCGAGGAGCATCACGACGAGCGCGGCCTTAGCTGGCCGGCGAGCGTGGCGCCATATCCCATTCACCTGGTGTTTTTGCCCGGAAAGAACCTGGATCTTACAGGCGTACTCGCAACTCTCGAAAGAGACCTCGCAGACGCGGGACTCGAGCCGCTTGTAGATGACCGGGTCGAATCCGCAGGAGTAAAATTTAACGACGCAGATTTAATCGGATTGCCTCTGCGGATTACCTTGAGCGAACGGGCGTTCAATCAAGGCGGGGTCGAGTTCAAGCTGCGAAAATCTGATCAAGCGTTCATCGTCGCGATCGATGCCGCGGTAGGCAGAGCCAGAGAAATCCTGCGCTCCCTGGAAGACAGCGCTTCAATCCATCAGGATAAGGGTACAATCTAGCCTATGTCTGATCAAAACACTCCCCTCGTTCCAATGTCATCCCCCGATATCACCGATACTGAGCGCCAGGCGGTAATGGACGTTCTGAACACCCCCAATCTCAGCATGGGCCCGCGAATCGATGAATTCGAAAAATCGATCTCCGGCTATGTTGGCGCAAAGTACGGAATCGGGGTGAACTCGGGTACGGCCGGGTTGCACCTGTGCGTGAAAGCTGCAGGCATTGGCGCAGATGACCTTGTGATTACGACTCCGTTTTCATTCGTCGCTTCGACGAATGTACTCCTTTATGAGAATGCCATTCCGGTGTTTGTCGATGTCGACCCCAATACGGGTAATATTCGTCCCGACCTGGTTGCCCAGGCAGCCCGCGATCTCGTAACGGGTGGCAGTCAGGCTCGAAAATGGCTACCGCGGAAAGGTGCGGAGTCTGCCGGTGCGTTGAAGGCCGTCCTGGCTGTAGACGTCTTCGGACAGCCTGCCGATTATGATTCTCTGAACGAAGTCGCCGGGCGCCATCACCTGCACCTGATCGAAGACTCTTGCGAGAGTCTTGGCGCGAAATACAAGGGCCGCTTTGCAGGAACCCTGGCCGAGTATGGTGTATTCGCCTTCTACCCAAACAAGCAAATCACTACAGGTGAAGGCGGCATGATTGTAACGAGCGATGTCCAAGCCGAGAAGTACATGCGCGGATTGCGCAGCCAGGGCCGTGCGCCCGGAGATACCTGGCTTCAGCATACCTACATGGGCTACAACTACCGCATGGACGAGATGAGTGCTGCGCTCGGGCTTGTTCAGATGAACCGCATCGAAGAGCTTTTGAATAAACGCCAACAGGTCGCCGAATGGTACAACGAACGGCTGGAGCAGATACCCGGTGTGCAGCCTCCCCAGCTTGGGCCTGAGACAACCCGGGTCAGCTGGTTCGTGTACGTTGCGCGTTTCGAGCCAGGTTATGACCGTGATGTCATCGCAAAACGACTTGGCGAACACCGGATTCCCGTCCGTCCTTATTTCCTCCCCATTCATCTCCAGCCTTACATGATCGAACGCTTCGGATTCAAACCCGACGATTTTCCGGTGACTGAAGACCTGGGTAAACGCGGACTTTCGTTGCCATTCTCTAGCATCATGACTGAGGCTCAGGTGGACACCGTCTGCAGCGCTTTGCGCGAAAGTATGAGATAGATTCGGAATGCCAATAACCGAAACAAGGCGATTCGTCCCATACAGGCGCTCAGGGCTTATTTTCCACAGCCTGGTACTTGCTGTTCTCTCGGGCCTGGTCATCTTTCTGATTTGGGCAGCTTTTCACCAGACATCGAGAGGGCTGCTCTTCCTGTATCTGATTTTCGGCTTCATCGCGTTAGCTCCCACCGGATTTATGGCTTATCGCCTCTACGCGCTCATGCGCGCCGGTTATGAGATCGACAGGGATGGTTTGAGTATCCGCTGGGGATTGCGCATCGAGGAAATCCCCCTGATCGAGATCGAATGGGTGCGCCCTCTTTCGGAGTTGGGTGAATCGCTCCATGCACCATTCTTTGCTCTGCCCGGAGCGTATCTCGGCACGGTTCGTTTGCAACACCTGGGTGAAGTCGAGTTTGCAGCCTCAGGTATGCAGGGGTTGCTGGTGGTCGCATCGAACCGCAAAGTTATTGCAGTCTCTCCTGAAGATACCTCGGGATTCCTCAGGGCATTCCAGCAAGCAGCTGAAATGGGCAGCCTGTCGCCGATTGCTTCATACTCGGCGCACCCCGGCAGCTTCGTCGTCAGGGTGCTAAAAGACCGCTGGTCGCTGCGCCTGATCATCAGTCTGTTGATCGCGACCATTGCCCTGGTGATTGCAGGCAGCCTGTTCGCGCTTGGCAGATCGACGATTTCGCTCGGCTTCGCCGCAAACGGCCTACCTCTTGAGCCCCTCCCGGCTTCGAATTTGCTGCTGCTTCCGGTGCTGGGACTGATGGTCTTTGTAGCAGATATCGCAGCTGGTATGTTCTTCTTCCCGCGCGAGAATATGAAGACGGCATCCTATGCCATCTGGAGTGCAGGCATATTGACAATGTTGCTCTTGATTGTGGCCTGCATAATTCTCTTTTTCTTTGTCTGACAGGTATATCCAATGCCCGGGTTTAATCTTTATCAGATAGCCGGTGGTGCTCTTCTTGCGTTGATTCTGGCCAGCCTGGCATATGCAGTCCGCGCCCTTTCCATCAGTGGATCTGTTGCGGCATTTTGCCTTGGCACGATCCTCTTTGGACTGGGAGGCCTGTCATGGGCAGCCTTGCTTCTGGCATTCTTTATTCCTTCCAGCCTTCTCTCTTTCCTCTTCAAGCAAAGGAAATCGAAAACCGAAGAAAGCTACCAAAAAGGTTCTCGCAGGGATGCCTGGCAGGTGCTGGCAAATGGAGGGATTGCGGGTGTAGCAGCCATTGCGCATACGATCTCGCCTGGCTCGCTGCTTCCCTGGCTCGCGGCGTCTGCTGCGCTTGCCGCTGCAAGCGCCGACACCTGGGCAACTGAGCTTGGCGCGCTCAGTCGCAAAGAACCCAGGTTGATCACATCGGGCAAGAAGGTGAGCAGGGGCACCTCGGGGGGGATCAGCATTGAAGGGGAAGGAGCTGCGCTTGCGGGTGCCCTGACGATCGCAATTGTGTCCGCGCTTCTTCTACCTGAAGGCGCCGGCGCAAGCGGTGGATTTTCTTACCCGGGATGGATCCTCCTCGTGACTGCAGGCGGTTTTATAGGCTGCCAGGTCGATTCGCTCTTTGGAGCAACCTTGCAGGTGATTTATTATTGTCCTGTCTGCCGAAAAGAGACAGAGAAACATCCTCTGCACAGTTGCGGAACCGAGACGATCTACAAGCAGGGAATTCGCTGGATGAACAATGACTGGGTCAACCTGTTTTGCACTGCTTCGGCAGTCCTCATTGCATCTCTTCTAGTTTTTGTGACCCTCGCTTGATACCGGTTGCTCGCTTGAGACCACCGGTGGCAAGAGACTCGCACTTTTTTTGCCGGTAAAGCATCTGTTACAAATACATTACAGATTTGCAATGGTATTTATATTCAGATGGAAAGACGTATAATCTATATCAGGTGGCCTACCAGATTCAGGTTAGATGTTGATTTAATATTCTTCAGATCAAAGTAATTTTGAGATAAATAATATGAGACTGTTGAAGAGCACTTCAGTCAAAAAACAACCTCTTGGTCAGACCATGGTTGAGTTCGCACTTGCCATCCCCATTTTCTTGGTACTCTTTATAGGCATCTTCGAGATTGGACGGTTGGTCTTCACCTACAATGCGGTCTACTCAGCAAGCCGCGAAGCAGCACGCTATGCAGCAGCCACCGATAAAGGAACGAGCGGAATTCCACGCTACCTGGATTGTTCGGCCATCCGTGCGGCCGCAAAAAATGCTGGCATCCTGGCTAATTTGACGGATGCAGATATCGTCATCACGTACGATGGCGGGCCGCACAATATGACAAGTATCGGTACCTGCGGAGCGGTGAGTGAGACGGCCATTATTCTTGGGGACCGAATCAAGGTCACTGTGAATGCCACTTTTCGTCCTGCAGTCTCATTGGGATTCCTTCACGACATTCCTATTGTTGCTACCACTTACAGAACGCTAATCAAAGGTCTCGACGTCAATGTTGACGGTACCTTCTAAAGCTCAGGTGAACAAATGCTGATCAAAGGGCGTGCCACACACAAGCGGGAAAAAGGCCAGAGTCTGCTGGAACTGGCATTTAGCATGATCTTGCTTCTCTTGATCCTCGCAGGGATCGTCGACCTGGGTAGAGCAATCTACACGTTAATGGTCATGCAGGATGCGGCAGAAGAGGGAATCACCTTCGGCGTTGCATTTCCCGGCGAATGTGATGAGATCGAAGACAGGGTTCAAAACAACCTGTTGAACTACGGTACTGTGCCGTATACGGTCAATGTGATGTTCCGGGAACCTGCACCGTACCCCGGCGGTACAGCGGGTGCGCTTTCTGCTTGCGTGCCAAATGCGCCGGCCCACATCTGTGACGAGATGGTCATCGAAGTAACTCGCAATTTTGGTATATCCATGCCATTCCTTGGAGCATTTGTCGGCTCGTCGATCCCGTTGAAGGCGACTGCAAACGGCATCTTGATTCGCGGCAACGATATCTCGGGGGTTTGTGAATGCGGAGGTTGTTGATGAAGCCCATTCGGAACATATTTGTGAGGAATGAACGCGGCCAAATCCTGGTCATCCTGGCATTGGGTATTGTCGGGATTTTTGCGATTGCCGGATTGGCGATCGATGGTACTCGTGTCTATGAGGCAAAACGCCAGAATCAAAGTACCGTTGACTCGGTGGTACTGGTTGCTGCCGGGGTCGCGCAGAATTACATCAAAGAAGCTCAGCCCGATATCTTCTATTGTGATCTCGACGACGCCACCAGCTTAACCCGCGCCGCTTCGGATGTGGGCATCACAGCGGCTCAGACATCAGCCCTGGAAGATGGAATTACTCTGGCTCGCTATGACATCTCAACCAACGGGGTTACCACCAGGTGCGGCGTTGATGGAATTAGAACCTACATGGATTTCACGGCGAGGATCACCACAACAACAGATACCACCCTCGCTCGAGTCATCGGCGTTAATTCCATTCCGACCGCAGCAACAGCCACGGTTCGCATTTATCCTTATCAATCGGCAGCTTACGGCAACGCTATTTCTTCGCTTGATCTCAATTGCGGCGGCATCGACCTCAGTGGTACGATGGATCTGACGATCTACAAGGGCGGCATTTTCTCCAACTCATGCATCAATGGCAATGGTGGTCCCCAGGTAGACGTTCAGACCAGCGGTATCCAGTACGGAACCACTTATGATCCTCCAAGTTCAGGTTCGATTAGCCCATTGCCTGAGCACACGAACGACCGGTTGAACCTGGAGGGTATGATCACCGAACCCCCCTGCCCTGCAAGTGGTTACTCCGCACCGCCATCGGTCAACGGATTTCCCGGAGCTTACGCCGGTATCAAAGTCAATGCAACTGAAACATTAACCCTGGCGCCCGGTTTGTATTGCCTGAAAGGCGATATCGATGTCGCTGCAAATGCAACGCTTAATGCTCAAGGCGTGACGTTTGCATTGGTAACCGGAAGCACCGTCTTCAACGGTACAGCCAACCTTTACCTGCACGCGCCTACTTGTGATTCAAACGCAGATCCTTCTTGCGTCCCCGCCGGCTTCACACCCCAGACTGCCTACCTCAAAGGCGTCTTGTTCTATGTTTATCCATCAAATGTTACAACGATCACGCTGAATGGCAATTCCACCAACGAATTCACCGGCCTGGTTTATGCGCCAAAATCGCTCGTAAAGATTACGGGGACTTCCGGTTCTAAGACCTTTGATACCCAGATCATTGGATATGATGTAGTGATTGAAGGTAATGCCACGATGGTCATGGATCAGAACAGCTCGGATACGTTCCATTACCAATCCAGCATGGACATGGTCAAGTAAGCCTGTAATTTCAAGTAAAAAGAAGCTGGCTATTAGCCAGCTTCTTTTCTTTTACGTCCGAAAGGTTCTATAAGTTGTGATTCTTATAGCTATCTGCACTTTCCACATCCAGTCGGTAGCCAACGCCGCGAATGGTCTTGATAAACCTCGGATGGCGCGGATTTTCTTCAACAGCTTGCCGTAACCAGCTCATGTGCACGTCAAGCGATCGCGTGTCGCCTGTGTAGTCGGTTTCCCAGGCCTGGCGAAATAGGGTTTCCCGTTCGATTACTTCACCCGGGTGTTCCATTAGAATCTTGAACAAAAGCAGCAGGCGGGGAGTGAGTCTGATCTGTTTATCCTCGACGAGGACGCGCTTTTGCTCCACATCGAGCTGGAAGGGCCCGGCAACGATGCTCGCATTGTTTTCAATGGGAAGTAGATGCTTGATACGGTTGACCAACTTTTGCATTGTGAAGGGTAAGGGCAGAACCAGATCGGCGCCATATTTGTCGTTCGGATCACTGTCTGCGCTTATGACCAGGATGGTCGGAAGGCTGGAAGCTTTCTCATGAAGAGACTGGCAGATTCTCTTGCCGCTGGTGCGCATCGAAGTCGCATCGATTACTACCAGATCAGGAATGCCTGAATCGAAGTGAGCCAGGGCAGCTGCACCGCTGGCGACACTCTCGACCAAAAATCCTTTTTTGATCAGACCGGCTGTAAAGGACGGATGGTCGGCGCGTTTTCCTTCGATTAAGAGTATTCTATGCTTTATCAAGTGGTTAGATCCTGTGCTGCAATGATCGAATTAATGGTTCAACAACAAGCATCTCTCCGACTGTTGTCCAGGTTTGGACTGGTCTTAAATTCAAGATTAATAAATTAGCGATGTAACGGCAGTGGCAAAGCTCGGCGTTGGTAGAGACCCCCCAAAGGAAGGTCAAGAAGGATTTTTTAAGGTATATGGTCGACCTTGAATTGCGTTCAAGGCGATGGTGTAATTATTATACACTATCTTAAGAAAGGCAAGGAACGGAGACTACGGATTTCACAATTTTCTTAAGTTAAACCATTCCAGAAGTAAATTCGACCTTTGTTGCATCGCTTCTCTCCACGTGTTAGAATAATGCAGGCAGAGTTCGCAGCAGCTATTTTGGAGGATTGCCATGCCGGAGATGGTCGAAGTAATGGTGGATAGCGTGAGGGTAAGCCTGACCAATCAACAGCGAATTGTGTTGCTGCGAGAATTGGCCAGCGAATACTTTCTACCGATCTGGGTAGGACCCTACGAGGCAGAAGCCATTACCACCGCCTTACAAGAAATCGAGATTGCTCGTCCGCAGACGCACGATCTGCTGCTCTCCGTTTTCAATCAACTCCGTGGACGCCTCGTAAGGGTCGAAGTGACCGCACTACGCGGCGATGTTTTCTATGGCAACCTGGTCGTCGATACGCGGGGGGAAGAAATCAACATCGACTCACGTCCATCCGATGCCATCGCCCTTGCCGTGCGCGCTCATGTACCCATTTTCGTCTCAAGGGATATCCTCATCGAAGCCGGCATATCGCCTGAAAAAGAAGTCAATTCCGACCAATCCAAACCGGAAGATCAACCCGAACCGGATGTTTCCTCGCCAGCTGAGGAACCTGAATCGTCGGGCAGGCTCTCGGTTTTCGAGGATTTTCTTCAGAACATAGATCTCGACGATCTCAACAATAAGCCGGATAAAGAAGAACCACCTCAGGAACCACCCAGTAAAGGTAAGCCCCCGAAAAAGAAAAAATAATCCGGGGATTTCGCTAGAGTTCACGCAGGATCACTCCTTACCTGGTTCATACCAGATCGGATGAAGGCGCATATGGCTGACTATCCACCCATTGAAGATAATTCGACTACCGAAATCCAGACCCAGCCCAACAGCCGCGAAGCTGAAGAAGCGGTTCTCGGCGCCGTCTTGCTTTACCCTGATTCTTACTTCGAAGTTGCGCAGGTGATCCAGCACGATGATTTCTATATCATCAGGAACCAATGGATCTGGGAGGCGTTCACCCGGCTTCACGAAACGCGCACGCCAATCGATATCCTCACGGTAACCAGTGATCTCGAAGAGCACAGCCGTCTGACCGAGGTGGGCGGCCAGGCTTATCTGCTCTCACTGGTGAACGAAACGCCGACGGCTCTGCACGCAGAAGCCTATGCTCAAATTGTTGCCCAAAACTCCATCAGGCGGAAGATGCTCGGAGCTGCGAATGATCTGGCCAAGCTGGCATACGATCAGGAAAAGACAGTCGAGACAATTATCGATGAAGCAGAGAAATCCATCTTCGGGCTCAGTGAGCGGCGGGTACGCCGCGACCTCGAACCGATTTCTGAGGTGCTGAGCAATTATTACGACCGTATCGACCAGCTCTCTCAGCGCGATGAAGAGATTTACGGCGTTCCCACGGGGCTGACCGATCTCGACAAACTCCTGGGCGGTCTTCAGAAGTCCGACTTGCTTATCGTCGCAGGGCGTCCGGGTTCAGGCAAAACAGGCTTTTTGCTTTCAGTAGCCAAGAATGCCGCCCAGAAGCATAAGAAGCACGTAGCCGTCTTCTCGCTTGAAATGTCGAACGAACAGCTGGTTCAGCGCTTGATTGCCCAGGAGACGAAGATCGATACCCAACGTCTGCGCTCCGGCAAGCTGAATGACAACGAGTGGCCGATCTTCACACACGCCATCGAAGTCCTGGGCGATACGCCCATCTGGCTCGATGATACGCCTGCCATCACGCCGCTTCAATTGCGCACCAAATGCCGCCGCCTGCACATGGAATATCAGCTTGATTTGGTGATCGTGGACTACCTGCAGTTGATGGGCAGCGACATGCGCACTCAAAACCGCGTTCAAGAGGTCTCGTTCATCTCGAGAAGCCTTAAAGTGCTCGCGCGTGAATTGAACGTGCCTGTGCTGGCGGCGGCCCAGCTTTCACGCGCGGTCGAGCAGCGGGAAGGAAAAAAACCGGTTCTCTCCGACTTGCGCGAATCGGGTTCACTGGAGCAGGATGCTGATATTGTCATGTTCATTCACCGCCCCGACATGCTCGACCCCGACGCTGCCAAGGCAAACGTTGCCGAGATGATCGTAGCCAAACACCGTAACGGTCCAACCCACCCCGGCATCGAGATGATTTTCCTCAATAACCTCGCCCGCTTTGAAAACGCTGCTCAACGGTACGAACCTCGCGGGGATGGCGGCAAGAAGAAGTAGGCATTCGCAATGACCTCGTTTACCGGTTTCCCCTCGGGCAAGGTACATATGACGCGTGTCCCTGCCACATTCTTTAGCGATCTGCTCCCTGATATCGATCACATGGGCGAGCTCAAGACTACGCTCTACGCCATCTGGCATCTGGATCGCCAGGAGGGTAATATCCGCTACCTCCTCACGGATGACTTTCTCAAGGATGAGAAATTCATCGCCTGTCTCGGTAATTCTGAAGAGGACCGCAGATCTTCCCTCGACGACGCACTGGAGCGTGCCTGCCAGCGCGGTACCTTCATCCGCGTAAGCGATGACCGCATGAATGTTTATTTTCTCAACACACCGCTGGGAAGAGCTGCCGCTGAAGGTCTGACGAAAGGTGAGTGGTCGCTCGTCGACTATCCCGCCAATGAGATCTGCCTGGCAATGGAACGCCCAAACATCTTCGAGCTTTATGAGAAGAACATCGGGCCTTTGACGCCGATCATCTCGCAAGTCCTTCAGGATGCAGAGAAAGGCTACTCGCTGGATTGGATCGAAGATGCGATCCGGCTGGCGGTATTGAAGAACGCTCGCAACTTGCGCTACGTCGAAGCCATATTGCGCTCATGGAAAGAGAAGGGACGCGATGAAACGAATCGACGAGACACTCAAGAAGATCGCCGAAAATACATCGAGGGCGAATTTGCCGACTTCATCGAACACTGAATCCGCGGAACCTGTCTGCCCCATTTGCGGTGGAATCGGCTGGCTGCACCAGGACCTGCCGATCACCGATCCGAGCTTTGGCAAGCTTGTGCGCTGCGTGTGCAAGCAGCAGGAAGCCATTCAAGCTTCCCAAGAACGGCTCTATCAAACCAGCAACCTCGAAGCTTTTAAGGGTATGACCTTCGAGTCCTTTTCAGTGCAGGGCAGGCTGGGGTTGGGCGACGAGCAGATTCGCTCTCTTCAATACGCTCTGAGCCAATCGCAGCAATTCGCCGCCACGCCGAAGGGGTGGCTCGTCCTGATGGGCACCTACGGCTGCGGGAAGACCCATCTGGGCGCCGCCATCGCCAACACCTGCATTGAATACGGTATGGCAACCATCTTCCTCACCGTTCCCGATTTGTTGGATTGGCTGCGGGCATCGTATGCGGCAACCGACACATCGTTCGATCAACGCTTTGACGAAATCCGAAACATCGAATTGCTCGTGCTGGACGATCTGGGCACCCAAAACTCGACCGCCTGGGCCGCCGAGAAACTCTTTCAGATCATCGATTACCGCTACACACACAAGCTGCCGCTCGTGGTCACCACCAATCTCCACCTTGACGATCTCGACGATCGCATACGCTCTCGCCTGCAAGACCCTGACCTCGCTACCCGTGTAAGGATCAGCGCACCGGACTACCGCTCACCGGTCAAGGAT
>JAJXZS010000050.1:225236-261937 GCA_021779955.1 Chloroflexota bacterium
CCGCCCTGGCTCGATGGCGGCGCGGTGCATTACCGGCTGCCGGACGGCGCCACGCAGCTTGCCGCTTATCGTGGCCATCGCTGGGTGGCACCGCCCTCGCAACTGCTTGCCCAGCGCCTGCAATTGCTTGGCGACCGCACATTTGGCAATTTCAGCCTGCGTGAACCGGAGCATTTGGCACCCGAAACACAGTTGAGCCTCGAGAAGGCTTTCAGGGCGGCCCAGGAGTTCGCAGAGCGCCCTAAAGGGTGGTTGATGATACTTGGCGGCTATGGCACCGGAAAAACCCACCTGGCGGCCGCCATAGGCAATTACCGCAAGGGAATGGGTGACGATCCCATCTTCGCGGTTGTTCCCGATTTGCTCGACCATCTGCGGGCTACATTCAGCCCAAGCAGTAATGCCTCTTACGATGAAATGTTCAACCGCGTCCGCTCTGCCCCGCTGCTTATCCTCGACGATTTGGGAACCCAGAGCGCAACTCCGTGGGCGCGTGAGAAGCTCTACCAGATTTTCAACGAGCGGTACAATGCCAGGCTGCCAACGGTGATCACCACATCCGGTTCGCTCGAGGAACTCGACGCAAGGATTCGCAGCCGCATGATGGATAACCGCCTTTGTAGCATCTACGCGATCATCGCCCCGGGTTATCGTGCAACAGCCAAACCCGAGCGTACAAGGCGCTCCGGTAAATAACCCCCTTATTACATCAACCAATGAAACAAATCAGTGCCCGGAGAAAATGCTCCGGGCATTTGACTATGCCAGGGGTTGAATTTCGCTCGTGCAGTTGGGGCAGCGGTCAGCCTTGTTCGAGATGGTGGTGTGGCAATGGGGGCATTCGCGCGTGTCCGGCTCGACCACTGGGGCGGGTCTCTTTAGCTTGTTGATGGCTTTGACAATGAAGAAGATAACCAGGGCTATGATGATGAACTGAATGATCGTTGTGATGAACACGCCTATGTTGATGGTTGGCGCTCCTGCAGCCTGAGCATCGGCCAGGCTGGCGTAGCTTGTGCTGCTGAGATTGATGTAAAGATCTGTGAAATTAACTCTGCCAAGCACCAGCCCAATCGGCGGCATAATGATATCGTTCACCAAAGACGTGACGACCTTGCCTAATGCAGCACCGATGATCACACCGATGGCCAGGTCGACCACGCTTCCGTGCATGATGAATTCTCTGAATTCCTTGAACACTTTTGCCTCCCTCTTGATAATCTTGCCTGCGGTCGAATTCTCAAAAGTAGACTCACCCATGAAGCCGCCTTGAATTTGGATCACGATAATCCATACCCGTAAACTGCCTGACTGGATACCGAACTATCGCTTGATTCTCAATTTAAGTCGAATACATCCCTTTGTCAACTGGGAACTTCTCTTCACTTGATTGTTTAAAAACCTGACAATTAAAATAGCTGTAAGTGATAGAATAATCGACGTGGAAATCCCCGTGCGCAAGATCATCAACAGCTATCCCCGGCAGTTCTGGCTCATCTCGGTGGTGATGATGCTTGCCTACATGTTCCACTCGATGCTGTGGCCTTTTCTCATCATCTACACCAGCCAGAAGCTGGCCCTGCCGCTTACCGTTATCACAGGCCTGCTAACCCTGAACTCGCTTGTCGGTCTGGCGACGACATTTCTTGGCGGGGCAATTGCCGACCGGTTCGGTCGCAAATGGGTGATGGTGATTTCGCTCTTTCTTTGCGGATTTTCATGGTTCCTCTTTCAATTTGCCGACCATTTCTCGCTTTTCGCGTTGCTGATGGCATTCAACGGAGCCACGACTCCGATCTACCGCCTGGCAGCCGACGCGATGATGGCTGATGTGGTGCCCGCTGAAAAGCGCATCGATGCTTATTCGATCCTTCGCCTTGGCAACAACCTTGGGGTTGCCCTGGGCCCTGCGATTGGCGGATTTCTCTCCGCAATTTCCTACGATATTTCATTCACAGCCGCCGGCGCTGGCATTTTCATTTGCGGGTTACTGGTGGCTCTCTTTTCGATCGAGACCATCCCTGCCCATAGGGAAAAGCTCATTACTCCTGGCGAAGCCGGTGGCTATGCCCGCATCGTCCGCGATTCGAAGTTTATGAGCCTTGTCGGTTCGTACTCGTTAAACCGAATCTGCTCATCCACGCTTTGGATGCTGCTCGCCGTTTACGCCAAGCAGAACTTTGGGATTTCTGAATCGCTATACGGTTTCATCCCAACAACGAATGCGGTGATGGTGATCCTGTTCCAGATGGCGATCACTTCGGTGGCGAAGAAGCGGCGTCGCGAATCGAACCTTGTGCTTGGCGCCGTCTTCTATGCTGTAGCCGTGTTTGGAGTCGCCTTCGGGCAGGGGTTCTGGGCATTCTGGTTGTGCATGGTGGTGGCGACGATCGGAGAAATGATCCTGGTACCCACCTCAACGACCTATGCGTCTTTGCTGGCGCCAGAAGACATGCGCGGCAGATACATGAGCATCTATACGCTTACCGGCGGCCTGGGTACCGGCATTGGACCGCTGATCGGCGGTGTGATGAACGATACCTTTGGCCCGCAAACCATCTGGTATGGTGGAGGTCTTATCGGTGGTCTGGCGGCGTTTACTTTCTATATCAGTTCCAAGCGTAAATTGAATACGATTCCCAAACCCTCTCTGCAGATCTAAACCCATCACAACCATGCTATCTTCATTCCGCAACGCCATCAAAGTCTATCCTCGCCAGTTCTGGCTGCTTTTTATCGGCATGCTTATCAGCTCCGCGGGCTCATCAATGATCTGGCCGTTCCTGCTGCTATATGTCTCCAAACGGCTCAACCAGCCTTTGACCGAAATTGCGACATTGCTGACGATCAGTGCATTGATGGGCATGATCTTTTCCTTCGTTGCTGGGCCGATTACAGACAAGCTCGGACGCAAATGGGTGATGGTCATCAGCCTTGCGGTGAACGGCATCTCTTATATTTTCATGAGTTTTGCCGACAGCTACATGGCATTCGCGATCATCCAGGCCTTGATGGGTGCTTTCAACCCGCTGTACCGCGTGGGTTCCGATGCCATGACAGCCGATCTCATCCCTCAGGAGAACCGCCCCGAAGCTTATTCGTTCATGCGCATGAGCAACAATGTTGGCGTGGCGATTGGTCCGGCCCTGGGGGGATTCCTGGCGACCCATTCCTACACCACCGCCTTCTATCTGGCTGCCGGCGGTATGATTTTCTACTCGCTTCTTTTGTTGTTCAAAGCCCATGAGACACTTCCGGAACTCGGCGCCGAGAGCCTGGGCGGAATCAAGCTGCTCACCAGCTACTCGAAGATCTTTTTGGACGGCAGATTCATGGGTTTTGTCGTTGGTATGACCCTGACATCGATGATGGCATCCCTCATGTGGACGATCCTGCCAGTTTACACCAACACGCAGTTCGGTTTGCCTGAGAATCTCTACGGTTTGATCGCCACTACCAATGCAGTGATGGTTGTGGTTTTCCAGTACTTCGTCACCCAGCAGACTCGCAAGTACGCTCCTCTGCCCGTCGTCGCGGTTGGTGCGGTATTTTATACCGTAGCGGCAATCATGATCTCCTTTTCAACCGGATTCCTGGGATTTTGGTTCTGCATGGTCGTGAGCACGATTGGTGAGCTGATCCTTGTTCCAACAGGCACCACTTACGCTGCCAACCTGGCTTCGCCGGATATGCGTGGCCGGTATATGAGCATTTACGGCCTCACCTGGAGTGTAGCTTCGATGCTCGCACCCTTATTCGGCGCTTTCCTAAGTGATAATTTTGGTCCACGAACCACATGGTATGGGAGTGGCGTGATCGGTTTGTATGCGATTGCGGTTTATCTGCTGGTCATGGTCATCTTCAGGCGAAAGACGCAAGCTGCAGCAATGAGTGTGGAGAGACGGGAATAGAAAACTGAGAACCGCATCTTACTGTTAGCCCAAAACTGCGAGTTGAATCTCTGGAGCCACGGGAAGATCAGTATAAAGACTGCTTTCCGTTCTAATTGCGAATAGTCATAAATGATCGTATACTTTAATACGAGATGAAACTCTTCCGATTCGTCATCGTCTTGATCTTGCTTGTTGCGTCGATCGCCGTAATCTTTCGCCCTGCCGCAGCGCAGACGACCGACTCCGTTTACGTCACTGAAACCGGCCATTGGATTTGGGGGGAATTCCTGCGCACCTATAACAGTGTGAGCGATCCACTTCTCTACTTTGGCTATCCCATTACCGACGATTTTACTGACCCCGTGACCAAACAGCATGTTCAGTACTTTCAACGCGCCCGCTTCGATCTTATCGAAACCGATGGGGTGAGCCAAATCAAGATCGCGCCTTTGGGTACCTTGCTGCATGAGGATGGCGTGCCCCTCGCCGACATACCGAACGAAGGTCCTACTTGCCGTGCATTCAGCACAGGATATTCCGTTTGCTACGCTTTTCTTCAGTTCTATGATGCCTATGACGGAGCCAATCATTTCGGGAACCCTGTATCTTCACTCGAAGTGGTGGACGGGCGCTATATGCAATACTTCGAGTATGCGCGCATGGAATGGTGGCCTGAAAAGCCCGAAGGGCAGCGCGTGGTTCTAAGTGATATCGGGCGCATCTATTTTGACAAAGTGGTAGCCGATCCGCAGCTGCTCAAGCCAAGCCCACCGACCGACGTTTCAAACAACCTGCTCAATCCCAGGGTACACGTCTTTACCCGCAATGCGCTCATTCGCACGGGCAGCCAGCAAACGGTTTATGTTGTGGTTCAGGATCAATACCTCCGCCCCATGGCCAAAAGCCAGGTCAGTGTTACGGTGACCTATCCCGATCAAACCCAAGAATTCTACCGTCTGCCTGAGACAAACGAATTTGGCATCAGCCAGTTCAGTTTCACGGTGCCTGCCTATGATGTCCGCTCGGTTATCGATGTCAAGGCGGAGATTACTTTGCGCGGGGAGATGGTCAGCGGAACCTCGTGGTTCAGACTATGGTATTGATGAATTTTGCAGAATCAATAAACAACGGACATCGAAAGATGTCCGTTGTTTATGACAATACCATTATGAACTAGATCGAAGCCTTGAGCTGCGTGTACAACTGGTTGTAATCTACGACATTTGCGGGCGCTAAATCGATGATCGACTGGATCGCAGCCAGGGAAGCTTCCTTGTTGCCTTCACCGAGCAACCGCTCCGCGAGGCCGTCCAGTTTCTCGACCGCAATCTTTCTCTGTTCGTGCTGCACATAAAATTGCACCATCCGCTTTTGGAGCGATTGATTCTCGGGGCGGTCTTTGAGCAGTTCGTCCAGGAACTGCGCGGCTTTGGCATATTGGCGCGCACCTTCGAGAAGCTTCAGATAATCTTCCATTTCTATAGCAGCAGCGTTCAATTGACCTGTGCGCAGGTGCAGATCGATGAGGGTTGCGCGTGGAGAAATGTCCTGCGGCTGTAGGCTGCGGATTTGTTCGAAGATGCGGACCGCAGATTTGAAGTCGAGACTTTGAACCTCGAGATCGGCCATCTTGCCAAGGATTTTGACTACCCACTGGCGAGGCGTGCTCGACTGTTTGGAGAGGGCAAGCGCCTGGTCGTAGGTCTTGCGCGCGGTCTCCAGGTCTGCCAGCAGGTAATAGGTGTTGGCAAGATCCATGAACTGGGCGAGCGCATCGTCCACCCTGCCGCTGGCCTTGTACAGGTCGATCAACGTGTTGCGCACCTTCATATCCATGGGTGCCATCCTGGACACCCGTTCTAGCAAATGTACCGCTTGCGATGTATCGCCCCGAAGATTATAAAGGTTGGAGACCAGCAGGAATTTCTCCACCGCTTCCATCAGGCGTCCCTCGGTGATGAGCAATTCGCCCATCTGGATATGCAACGGTAAGTAAGTCGGTGCGAAGGTGATCGCCCGGTAGGCTTCTTCCATGGCGGTGCGGTATTTGCCCTCTGACGTGAGCCTTCGAATCGTACCTAATGACTCGACCACCTGGCTGTTCGATGTTTCGAGAAGCAATTCGGCAAGCGGAAGTGGCGGGCTGCCTTCGGGTTGCAGGGGCAGTTGCTTGCGTGCAGCTTTGAGATAATCGCGCCAATCCGGGCGCTCAAGTTGTTTGTTGATTACCTGGTAAAGGTACTGCAGGTCGTCTTCCTTGGTGACATGCGTCTGACTCTCGAAGATGGGTTCGTAGAGCTGTGCCAACTCTTGAGCCTGTTCAGGCGGCACTGACTCAGAATCGGCGACTTTCAATGCTTTCAGCGCAGCGGCGCTTGCCTCTTTGTACTGCGCAAGCCCGTAGAGTGTATCGGCGATCAACAGGTAAGATGCCAGTTCGTAATCCGGATTTTTGACCGAGCGTTCGAGGTATTTGAGAGCTTTATCGGGGCTCTTGGCGCGCATGATCAGGCCGAGGACGTAGAATACCGCAGGCTGTTGGAGCCCGAGTTCGACTGCGCTCTCCAATTCGACGGCGGCAAGTTCGTCCTGTCCGCTGGTTTGATAATCGATTGCCTGGCTCAAGTGTAATTGAACGCGGGCGCGTTCTGCTTGTTCGGGGGTCAGACCTTCGGGATTGCGGGTCAGTGAATCGATGGCCTGTTTGTTTCCGCTATCGCCCGATGGATTTTCTTCGTTTTGCTCGAAGAGATAGCCGGCCATCTGTTTCAATGCTTTGAGGCGTGTCTCGGTGACCGGGTCATAGAGTGGCTGGGGTTCTTCGACTTCTTCTTTCTCCTTCACCGGCTCTACCTGGATTGCGCTGGCGTAGCGCTCTTCTTGATTAGCCTGGCTGAAATCGGCAAGGGATTTTCGTTCTTTGATGAGTTCCATAGCCTTGAGGGCGCTGGTGTTATTCGGGCTAAGGCCCAGCGTGTATTGCACCACCTGCTGCGCCTTCTGATATTCCCCATTTTCTTCCATCAACGCTGCCGTGTAGAGGTATTCGCTGACCGCGTCGTCCTTACGGCCCATCTTATCGAAGACCATCGCCAGGCGGGTGTGGACGGTGAGATTATCAGGCTTCAGGTGGATGGCGTTCTTGAAATCTTCGATCGCGCGATCCACGTCGTGCAGGCGCAGTTGCATTTCAGCGCCCTGCATGAATGATTGGGTTGCCTCGTCCAACATACCGACGCGCTCGTAAATACGGGCGCTCTTTTCGAATGGCATCGGGTCGCTTGGGTTGAGCACAGAAAACCGCTGGTAGAGCTTGAGGGCTTCGTCGTACTGGTTGAGCTGGAAATAGGCCAGTCCAAGGCTGGAAAGGGCCATCGGATGATCTGGGACCTCTTTCAGCGCTTCATCATAATATTGCGCAGCGGACTCCCATTTGAGTTCCCAGGCTGCGTTATGCCCTTTTGTCATCAATGTTTGAAATTTTGCAGAGTCGCCCGTCATCCAGCCACCTGTATCAGCCTTTGTATTGTTTCGGTAATGGGGTCATACTCCCCCAGTTTACACCACTTTTCGCTTCGGTAAGCAGTGGAATGGAAAGTGTTGCAGCTTCGCTCATGGTCTTCTGCACAACGAGTGCTGTTTCTTCCAGTTCTTTCTCGGGAACTTCGAGCACGAGCTCGTCGTGCACCTGCAGGAGCATCTTTGCTTTGAGCTTGGCCTTCTCCAATGCAGGTGGAACGTTGATCATGGCAATCTTCATGATATCTGCTGCAGTGCCTTGTAACGGAGCGTTCACTGCCTCGCGTTCTTCGCTGCGCCTAATATTGACGTTCGAGGTGGTAGCCAGGTTGGGGAAGTAACGCCTGCGTCCCATCATCGTTTCGACGTATCCCTGCTTTGCTGCCTGGACACGCAGGCCATCGAGGAAGCTCTTGACCTTGGGGAAATGTTCGAAGTATTCGCGAACGAAGTTCTCTGCTTCACCCAATGTCAGATTGGTACCGCGGCTCAGGCCAAAACTGCTCATGCCGTAGATGAGGCCAAAATTGACAGCCTTGGCATGGCGCCGCTGTTCCGGGGTGACCTTGTCCAGGGGGATGCCGTTGACGGCAGCTGCGGTTGTGGCGTGGATGTCTTGACCGGCGCGGAAGGCATCGAGCATCGCCTTGTCGCCCGAAAGGTGTGCCACGATACGCAGTTCGATCTGCGAATAATCCACCGAAAGGAGCACCGAGCCAGGGTCGGCGATGAAGGCATTGCGAATGCGCCTGCCAATTTCAGTGCGCACCGGGATGTTCTGAAGGTTCGGGTCGTTGGAAGCCAGGCGGCCTGTCACCGAACCGGTCTGATTGTAACTCGTGTGCACTCTTCCGTCTTTGGGGTTGACCGCTTCCGGAAGCGAGTCAATGTAGGTTGATTTGAGTTTGGCAAGTTCGCGATATTCCAGGATCTTGTCCACAACGGGATGCTGCCCGCTAAGCTCGTCCAAAACAGCTGCCGACGTGGAATAGTGACCGCTGGAGGTCTTCTTGCGTGCATCGGGAGGGGTGAGCTTGAGCGTTTCGAAGAGGACCTTGGAGAGCTGCTGGGTCGAATTCAGGTTGAAGGAGTAACCAACTGACTCAAACACGTCCTTTGCGATTTCATCAAGACGTTTTCCGAACTCGCCGCCCATTTTCTTGAGGTATGGAATGTCCAGGGCGATCCCGGCGCTCTCCATGTGCATCAGCACAGGCACGAGGGGCATTTCGATCTTGTCGAACACATTGGAGGTCTTGGTTTCATCGAGCTTTTCCCGCAGTACCGGCACGAGGCGGAGTGAGACCTCTGCATCAGCCGCGGCGTATGGAGCAGCATTTTCGATTGCCACGGTGTCCATCGTGGTCTGATTCTTACCGCTGCCGATCAACTCTTCGATATGCGTCATCGACAGATCGAGGTAGGTGCCGGCCATGTCTTTCAAGCCGAACGCGCGCGATGCTGGGTCGATCAACCAGCCGGCGATCATGGTGTCGAATTTGATCGGGCTGACGCTCAACCCGTTTTGCTCGAGGAGCAGGCCGTCATACTTCAGGTTGGCGCCCACCTTGGCTTTTTGGGAATCCGTCAGCACAGGGCGGAGCGCATCGAGCACCTGGTCGATCGGTAACTGAGCCTTTGCGTTCTTGTGTCCGAGGGGGATGTAATAGCCTGTACCTTCTTTGACTGAGAGGGACATTCCCACAAGCTTTGCGAGCAGCGGGTCGATGGAGGTAGATTCGGTATCCAATGCGATCACGTCCGATTTATCCAACAGTTCGACGAGTTCTTTGAGTTTTTCAGGCGAATCGACGACGATCGTCTCCAACTGATAGGAGGTTGCCAGGCCGACTTTCTTGACCTCTTCACCAAAAAGATTGAGCTGACCACGGGCGCCTGTGCTTTTGGAAAGGGGCGCCAGGACGGTGTGCAGCCTGGGGGCAAGTGAGCGGAATTCGAGTTCGCGGAAGAGCGCTTCGATGGCAGGGGCATTGATATGGTCGGTGCGTGCATCGTCAAGCTTGAGGGTAATGGATACGTTGGTACGGATGGTGGCCAGGTTCTGGCTCAGGTATGCCGAGTCCTTGCCGCTTTCAAGTTTGGAGGCAAAGCGGGCAGGAATCTCGGAAATATGCGCATAGATGTTATCGAGGGTGTGGTATTGCTCGAGCAATGAGACGGCGGTCTTCTCGCCGATCCCTGGCACGCCAGGAATGTTATCTGAATGATCGCCAACCAGGGCTTTGTAATCGATCACCTGGTTTGGCTCGACGCCCAGGCTGGCTTTGACATCTGCGGCTGTGAAATTCTTGGCTTCCGAAAGCTTGTTGCCTGCGAGGTTGATGACGATTCGGTCGTCCACCAGTTGCAGCAAGTCGCGGTCCCCGGTGATAATCTTTACCCCAAATCCTTCAGCCACTGCCTGTTTTGCGATGGTCCCGAGGATGTCATCGGCTTCAACGCCTTCCTTTTCCAGTCTTGGCACGTGGAAAGCATCCACAAGTTGGCGAATGCGTTCCACCTGAGGGCGCATGTCGTCTGGCATCTTGGCGCGGGTGGCCTTGTATGCCGGGAAGAGGTCGTTGCGGAAGGTTTTACCCGTATCGAAGGCAACTGCCAGGTATTCGGGTTTCTCCTGCTCCAATAAGCGCAGCAGCACCGATGTAAATCCATAGACAGCTGCAGTGGGTTCTCCCTTGCTTGTGGACAGCCGCGTATTTGGCTGCCCGGCGGTAAGGGCAAAATAGGTTCGATAAGCCAGTGCATGGCCGTCAATTAAGTACAGAATAGGAGGCATGATCTTTCTCCTGGGAAATCCTTATCGTGTTTCCTGAGAATCAGAGTTCTTCTGACTTCTGAACCTGAGGAATTGTTCGATCACCCTGCCCGAAGGCGGTTGGCCGCCGCTCAAAATCCAGTACCCGGGTGCCCAAAATGGAACATTCCCGCCGACGATCTCCGGGAAATCGGCCGCCAGTTGCTGGCTGGTTGCACCTTTGACTGCATCGATCACTTTGGCCGGGCTGTTTTCAACAGGCAGGCGCACCGTCCAAAAAGCGTATAACGGGCGGACGGTGAGGTGGGCCAGCAGCCATCCCTGGTTCAAGTGGATTTCGCGTATGAGGGCTGATGTCGTCTCCCCGAGTTTTGGCGTGAGCAGGATCTTGCCATCGGCGGGCACGATCAAACAGTGGTAGGTCGATAGCAATTCATCCGGCGTTGCTGCTTCGGGCAATTCTTCAGCTTGAGTAGCCGCTTCGTCAGCGGCTGCGGACTCGGCAACCGGTTCGCTTACTTGCTCGATCGTCATCGCCGGTTGGGCAGTTGATTGTGCAAACCGCACCGGTATGGGTTGGGTATCTGCAAGCGAAGCTTGAAATGGATTTGAAGGTGCGGGTTCTTGACTGATCTCGACATCGTTGAATTCGAGGATCCACTGCGCGTGATCCTCGGTGGGAGGGGTTGCCGGGGTTTCGAGGTCAGACAAATCGGTAATGCCCCCGTCCTCTTTTTCAATTCCTTCTTCAGGTAAGATTTGTGAGACCGCGAGGGTGTGGTTGGCATCTTCGCTCTTGGTCCGGGCATAGCGCCCGATCATATAGGCATCACGCACTTTCGAGGTTTCGCGGCGGATCGTAGGCAAGTCCACACTGGCAGGGTAAGTAAAAACGAGGAGTGCGTCGCCGCCGAGTGGAAGCGCGTAAGTAAGCTGCGCTCCAAGCTCTCCATCGACTCGCATGAAGCGGCAGATTTCACAGTTCTTGAAGGTTTTCCATTGCTCCGATATGTAGTCGATCACCCTTTGAGCCTCGGCGGGCGGGAACCCCGCACTCTGGCTGACCAGATCACCCTTTTGAAAAATCATGCACGAAGCGGCGCTCGTCTTAGCAAGCAGATGCGACATTTCCTCCAGGCTGTCTTCAGGAACCGGGGCAATATCCCTGGAGATCGACTGCTGCAGCGATTCTCCATCGTTCGTCAAACTTTCGGGTGGCAGGGATTTCAAAAGAGTCTTCAGAAGGTCAGAGAGTTCTGGGGCAAAGAACGGCTTCTTGAGAATGCCATCGATCGGCAATTCATTGATCTCAGACACAATTGCGGAGCCTTCAGGCGAGTAGATGAGGATTTTGATTTCAGGTTGGATCTTCTTGAGATTGTAAACCAGCTGGGTTGCAGTAAGCTCGCTCTGATCCAGGTCGATGATTGCCACGTCGAAAACGCGATGGCGTACCATCGCCAGGGAACCATGAGCAGAGGTCACCCCTTGAACGTAATAACGTCCGCCTTCTTCAAGATTCGAGCGGATCTGTTCAATCAGGTTCGTATTCTTCGAGAGAGTTAGAATTGCTTTCTGCATCTTAAAAAGTGTATCACGTGGCTAAATTGGGTGCAAGTAAAGTGCCGCCAGGGCAATCCGTTTTTACTCGTCAACCTCACGTTCTTGTGGGATAATCGTACCTATCTACGTTGCAAAGGATATGCCTGTGAGATTCTCTTCCATTTGTGTTATCGGATTGGGTTATATTGGTCTGCCAACGGCGAGCACTTTCGCTACCCACGGAATACGGGTGTTCGGCGTGGACAGCAATCCCGCTGTGATCAAATCTCTACAAAATGGCCAGGTACATATCTATGAGCCGGGCTTGAATGAAGTCGTCAGCCAGGCGCTGACTTCAGGCAACCTGAAGATCTCAGCTAAGCCCGAGGTTGCCGATGCATTCATCATCGCCGTTCCAACCCCCTTTTACGACGACAAGAAAGCCGATATGCGTTTCGTCACTTCGGCGGCAGAATCCATTGTGCCTGTGCTGCGCGAGGGTAACCTGGTGGTGCTGGAATCCACATCGCCTCCGCTGACTACACGCGATCTTGTCCTGCCAATTCTCGAAAAATCAGGTCTCAAGGCAGGCAGGGATTTCAAACTGGCATACTCGCCCGAGCGGGTTCTCCCCGGGCAGATTATGCGTGAGCTGGTCGAGAATGCACGCGTCATTGGCGGTATCGACGCGGCATCTGCAGAAGCCGGACGCGACCTCTATGCGACGTTCGTGCGCGGTGAAATTGTGCTTACTGATTCGACCACTTCCGAAATGGTCAAGTTGATGGAAAACACTTACCGCGATATCAACATCGCAATTGCCAATGAATTCTCGAGGCTTGCTGATCGCTTCGGAGTTGATGTGTGGGAAGCGATCCAGATTGCCAACAGGCATCCGCGGGTGAAGATCCTGAATCCCGGGCCTGGGGTGGGTGGCCATTGTATCAGTGTGGATCCGTGGTTCTTCGTCGAAGCCGCACCCGATATCACGCCTTTGATCCTCACGGCGCGCAAGGTGAACGACGGCCAGCCCAGGTTCGTGGTCAAACTGGTCGAAAAAGCCATGCTTCAGGCCAAGTCGAAGAAGATCGCCTGCCTTGGACTTGCCTTTAAACCTGATGTCGATGATTTGCGTGAAAGTCCCGCCGTTGACGTTGCGAGGCTTCTTGCCGAAGCGGGCAGCGAAGTGACGGTTTTAGAGCCTTTCAATACGAATTTCGAGGTAAAAGGTGCACATAACTGCGCAACACTCGAGGAAGCCATCAAGGATGCCCAGGTGATCGTTCTGCTGGTGAACCACTCGCAATTCAGAAATATCGATCCCGCTGCTCTGGCAAAACTGACCGCTGCCCGGACCGTGGTGGACACCGTCAATGCCTGGAATGCAAATGCATTCTCTGCAGCCGGATTCAAAGTGTTCAGGCTGGGTGTTGGCAAATAGCTCGCAGTTCCCGGAGGTCCTTACGTGACAGATCAACTGCGCGTCCTCTCGATTTTCGGCACACGTCCGGAAGCGGTTAAGATGGCTCCGGTGGTCAAGGCGTTGGCGGCCGAGAATTCGATCGAATCACGCATCTGCGTGACCGCTCAGCATCGTGAGATGCTGGACCAGGTGCTTGGTTTATTTAGCATTCATGCAGATATTGATCTCAACCTGATGCGTCCGAATCAATCGCTGGCAAAACTGACTGCCAGCATTCTGACCCACCTGGAACCTGTGCTGAAGGATGAGAAACCCCATTGGGTGCTCGTCCAGGGCGATACAACGACTGTGATGGCCACTGCCCTTGCAGCTTTCTACCAGGGAATCCGCGTTGGCCACGTCGAAGCAGGATTGCGGACCGGCGACAAGCGCCAACCTTTCCCGGAAGAGATCAACCGCCACATCGCCAGCGTGATTGCGGATCTCCATTTTGCGCCAACCGAACGTAGCCGCAACAACCTGCTCGCCGAGGGCGTGGAAGAATGGCGCATCAAGGTGACTGGGAATACTGTCATCGATGCACTCCACCAGATTTCCGAGACACCCATGCCTGAAGAAGTGACCCGCTGGTTGTTCGAGTGGGGCATTTCCACCGGGGGGCGCAGATTGATCCTGGTGACTGCTCACAGGCGCGAAAACTTTGGCGAGCCCATCGAACATATCTGCGCTGCGCTCAAGCAGCTCTCTGAAAGATACAACGGAAAGATATCCATCGCTTATCCTGTGCACCTCAACCCGAATATCCAAAATCCGGTCCGCCGGTTGTTGGGTAATGTGCCGGGAATTTATCTGCTTCCACCGCTCGAATATATCAGCCTGGTGCATCTGCAGAAGCAGGCGGCTGTGGTGCTGACGGATTCGGGAGGCATCCAGGAAGAAGCGCCTGCCTTTGGCAAGCCCACCTTGGTGTTGCGCGAAAAGACCGAGCGGCCTGAAGGGGTGACTGCCGGGGTTCTCAGACTCGTCGGCACTGACCCTGGCCGGATTGTTGCTGAAACTGCACGATTGCTGGATGACGCAGTCGCATACAATGAAATGGCGCACGCGTCCAATCCCTTTGGGGATGGACATGCTTCCGAGCGGATTGTCAAAGCCCTGCTCGATTACCAGGAAAGATAAGCGCATCGGGGTAACTCTTCGATGGTTTATATTTTCATGAAATAATTCATGGATGGCCCAATGGAAGAGCCTGTATCGAAGAGAATGATTTGCATGGTACCGCAAGCGCTTGGGCTTGGCGGCCCGGCATCGTTTCAGGCCCGGATGGCAGCAGGTCTGATTCGGCGTGGCATCGAAGTGAATCACGATCCGCTCGATCCTGCGGTAAGCGCTGTGCTTGTGATCGGCGGAACGAAAAAACTGGGTGAGCTCATGCGAGCTAAAAGGCGGGGTGTGCGGATCATTCAGCGCTTGAACGGCATGAATTGGGTCCATCGCAGGCGTTTCACAGGCATCCGGCATTTCGTCAGGGCGGAAACAGGCAACTGGCTGCTCGCATTTATTCGCAGTCGCCTGGCCGATGCGATTGCTTACCAGAGCGAATTCTCGCAACGCTGGTGGAATGATGCGCGAGGTGACGTAAAAGCCGCAGGGGTTGTCATTCACAACGGGGTCGATCTGTCCATCTACACGCCTTCAGGTCCACAGATCCCTCCAGCGGATAGATACAGGGTGCTGGTTGTGGAAGGCCACCTGGGCGGGGGATATGACCAGGGTCTGGCGACTGCGGTCAGGCTGGTCGATCTGCTCAACCGCCGCATGGACAAACCCGTCGAGTTATGTGTAGCGGGTGATACCCCGGAGTCGTTGAAAGCGCAGGTTGCGATGCCAGGGGTACAGATCCAATGGCTGGGAGTGGTCAGGCTGGATGAGATTCCTGCGCTCGACCGGTCTGCGCATTTGCTCTTTTCGAGCGATATCAACGCTGCCTGTCCCAATTCGGTGGTCGAAGCCCTGGCTTGCGGGCTGCCCGCGGTCAGTTTTGATACGGGTGCGCTGAGCGAACTGGTGACGCCTGAAGCGGGCTGCACTGCCCCATATGGCGGTGACCCCTGGAAACTCGAATTGCCGGATGTCCATGCCCTGGCAGACTGTGCTCAACAAATACTTGCAGCGCAGGGCAGTTACCGTGCCGGCGCAAGAGCGCGGGCCGAACAGGTGTTCAGCCTGGATTTGATGGTCGATAGGTATCTGGAAGTCTTGCTTCCGTAGCGAACGGAGGCTTATTACTTTCCCGGTAAGATTCCCTCGGGACCGCGCGAAATCTCCCACGGATAAACGATATATGCATCGGTGATCGCTGCGTAGTAATTCGGGCGGGAAGGCGCAAATAAGTTGCGATGCGGATTGAAGTGCAGCACGCAGGTCAAGGGCATGGCCGCCATTCCACTCAACCGGCTGCGCACGGCATTGATCGTCCGCCCAGACCCCCAAACATCATCCACAATGAGGATTCTCTTGCCACGCACCAGGCTCTCTTCGGGAAATTGTAAAAAATAAGGCCAGGCGGCCATCTTGTGCTTGCTGGCATCAGAGGGCGTGTGTATTTCGGAGGGAAAATCGACCGATGCAGTCAATATCTGATTGATATGCATGGCCTCGGCAAGCATTCCCCCTGGAATGATCCCCCCGCAAGTGATCATCAACAATGCATCGAATTCCTTGTCGAATTGAGGCATCAGGTGATCGATCAGTTGGTCAACCTGATTCCAGGTGATGATTTCTTGGCGCATGAAGCCCTCGAACTCTGGATTTAGATTATTATTATAGCGTGTTTTGGACTCGCAGGATGAGGTAGGGGAAGATGACATCGACTTTATCAGAAACGATTATTCGAGAGGTTACCTCATACCGCCTCCCGGATCTCCCCATCGATGCGGAGATGGTAGCTCCTCACTATGCAGGGCTGGGTATAGCGAATATTCCCGCGTCCATTGCAAACTGGCTGGGCCTGGAAATACCATCAATAAGTGCTCTCGACCGGCGGATCGCGGGTAAATTTGCCCCGGCCTACCATCAGGTTATTCTGCTGGTGGTGGATGCGCTTGGGTGGGAACAGTTTCAGCGGCTTTCGCAATTTGACACGCCCGAGAACGAACTCCTGGCCCGCCTTGTTCCGGCAGGCAACGTTTTTCCGCTCACATCTGTTGTGCCATCGACGACATCGGCTGCGCTGACCACCTATTGGACCGGCGTCACCCCGTCCACGCATGGCATTACCGGCTACGAAATGTGGATGCAGGAATACGGTGTCGTTGCCAACATGATCCTGCAAACGCCTGCCTCTTTCTTGTTTGGCCCCGGAAATCTTGCTTCTGCCGGATTCACGCCCGATCAATTCCTCAACATGCCTGCTCTAGGCACTGTTTTCAAAAAACAAGGGGTCGCCAGTTATGCCTTCCAGCCAGAAGCGATCAATGGTTCGGGGTTATCACAATCATTGCTGGCCAGTGTCGAGTCGTTGCCTTATGCTGGCCTTCCCGGGCTCTGGCAGACTCTCGAACACATGTTGGCGCAGCCTGCTTCTCGAACCCGCTATTTCTATATCTATTGGCCGAACCTGGATGGCTGGCAGCACATGTACGGTCCTGATGACGATCATATACGAGAAGAATATTTCATTTTCATGCGAGAAATGCTTCGCTTTTTGGAACTCGCCAGGCGAAACGGCCGGGGAGATACACTCTTGCTGTTGACTGCGGATCACGGCATGCTTCCAACAGCCAGGCCGCCAGAAGCCGAGATCCGCCGCTACCCTGAACTGCTTTCGATGCTCCATCTCCTGCCCACCGGTGAAGCTCGAATGCCTTACCTTTATCTTAAGCCCGGCTGCGAGCAGAAAGCGCTCGGCCTCATCGAGACATTGTTCCCAGGGCAGTTCATCCCCGTCGATTCGCAAAAAGCAGTCGATTCAGGACTATTCGGACCTCCTCCTTATCATCCGCAGTTGATCACACGCCTGGGTGATGTGATTTTGCTAGCCCGCGATAACCATTTCCTTTACTGGCAAAACAAGGAAAACATGATGAACGGCCGCCACGGCGGGATGAGCCGTCAGGAGATGTTGGTACCGCTGCTCATACTTCCTATTTGAGAATCCAAACAAAAAAACGGTGCAGTCCAAGACTGCACCGTTCGCAATTTCGCTTGATTACTTCTTTTTCAGCGATGGATAGAGTGCCACGATCGTGCCGGCGACCAGGATCAGCATCACAGAAGCAGCCCCAATGATGACGCCGTCTGTCTGGTTGCTGGTCGGGAGTTCTTCATCAGATGCAACCACTGGGTGCAGAGGGAAGGCCGTGGGCACGGGAGTGTGAGCAGGAGGAACAGGCACCACTGTGTCATCTGTAGGTCCGGTGACCATGATGGCGTAGGCGATGGCTGCAAGTACGAGTATTCCCAATAACACCTGTACCGGGAAGCGGAATTTCTTTGAGAGGGGTTTGCCTTGAGATTTCGTCATTTCATCCACCTGATGGGGGAGCGATCAATTGGAGATCCTTGATACTGTTATCGAGAGCCTGCAAGTAATTGATTTGCCCACGAACCATGCCCAACACCCCTTCCTGCAGGATTGGGCTGATCGAGGACAGGTATTCATTCGAAGGAATGATTCTTGCCGATGTGGCGATTTCATCGAGAACAGAAATGCCGGTTTGGTTCTGCCATTGAGTGAGAATATTTTTGCTGGCCGGAAGGACATCTGCGGCTTCCGTCCACTGCGCCAGGAATTGAGGATCGGTGAGATATTCTGCCAGAGCCACGATTAGCTGGCGTTTTTCCTCTGAAGCGTTGGGCAGAACCCACATCCAACCGTTTGCCAGTGTGAAAGACCCTGCATTGACGCCAGGCAAGGGGGCTAACTCGGTGTTTTCCGGTAGATGGTTGATCACACTGGAGGCCCATACAACGGCATAATTGGCTTTGATATCCAAAAATGCCTGGTAACCCTTATCGAAAGTATCGTAATCGGCCAGCCAATAGGGAAAGACCTGATTGGTGACGCCTTGATTGATCGCCAGGTAGCTCTTTTTTAGGTCTTCCTGATTGACAACAGTCTTTCCATCGGAGGCTGCCTCCCCTGTATCGAGCGAGAGGAGCATCTGTGTTGCCACCAATGCCTGTGGATCGCCCGCTGGAAAGATGACTGGATATCCGCGCGACGTATATTCATTCCACGATTCAGGCGCGTAACCCACCTGAAGCGGACGGTAAATCATCACCAGAGCGTCTCCGGCAAATACCAGGCCGTAAGTCATCTTCTGGATGCTGCCCAGGTCGCTTGCATAAGGATATAGCTGCTGGGTAAAGTCTGTGCCGATCAAACCGTCCCAGGGAAGGATCAATCCTTTCAAGACGGCGGTTTCCATGTCAAGGCGGCCCAATGCCACCAGGGACGGGATCGCGGAAGGCGCTGCAGCGCTGGTCGTCGAGAGTGAATCAAGCAGTCCTCCCTGCCCGGACTCAGCCTTGACGCGGACCTCGATGGTCAGCCCCGGATGCACGTTGATGAACTCATCCAGGCGTTCTTGCAGCAAACGACCTGATTCCGAATCGGATTTTGGGTCGAATTGCGGGGGAACCCAGACGATCAGATTGTTCTGCTCGCTCTGAAGGGTACTTGTAGTCGATGGCGCTGTTACAGCCTGGGTCGGACTGGATTGTGGCGGTTCAGTGTTGGATGGAGAGGGATTGGGCGAAGTCGGCAGCAGACTCAAGCCCGATAAGATCGAGCACCCGCCTAAAAGCAGAATGCCAAAGACAGCCCCCGCGAACCTGAACAATCGTTTTCCGGCTCCGGCATTGCGGATTCGTGAATCCGCCTGCGGAGCCTTATCCAGGAGCATCATTTTAATTGCACCGGTCCACCGATCAGTTTTAGCAGCAATTGTACCGAGCTTTCCAGATCTTTGACATCCACAACTTCAGATGGCGAGTGGACATAGCGGCATGGGATCGAAATTGCGCCGGTTGGCACGCCGGAGCGGCTGGTTTGGATGACATAGGCATCCGTGCTTCCCTGCCGTAAAATCTCCATCTGGTGAGGGATCGAGGCTTTTTCGGCTGTTTCACGCATCCAGCGAACCACGCGCGGGTCGCAGAGCATTCCCGAATCGCGAATCTTGATTGCAGCGCCTTTGCCCAAACCAACTTCCATTTGCTTTGCAGAGGGGGTATCGCCAACGCTGGTAACATCCACTGCGATTCCCAGGTCGGGGTCGATGGCGTAAGATGCCGTGACTGCTCCGCGGATGCCCACTTCCTCCTGCACGCTGAAGAGGAACACCAGTTCGTGCGGTGATTTCTTGAGCTGCCGCAGGGTTTCGATCAGCACTGCGCATGAAGAGCGGTTGTCCATTGCCTTGGAGGCGACGCGGGTTCCCATATCCATGAATGGACGTTCGAAAACGCCGACATCTCCGATCTTTACAGGGCAATCTTCCGGCGAACTCGCGCCGACATCGATATAGCTTTGGTCGATGGTCGAGACTTTAGTGTTGTCTTCTCTCGGCTCGCTGTTGATTACACCCCGCGTGCCGTTCAGGAATAACACCCTGCTGGCAGGCAGATACCAGGGGAAGGCAGCGCCAAGGTTGCCAAAGCGGACAAAGCCCGTTTTTTCCACATGGGTCACGATGACTCCGATCTCATCCATGTGAGCGGAGATCAGGATACGCAAGCCTCCCTCAGTTTTCTTGCCCTTGCGCACCATCAGGTTGCCCAGCGGGTCCACTTCGATGGAATCGGCGTAAGGCGTCACCTCTTTTTTGATTGCTTCGCGGATATTGTTCTCGTAACCCGAAGGTCCTGAAATCTCGCATAACTTTTGGATGAGTTCTTTCATTCCTACTCCTGCATTGATGGAAAGCATATGGCTTGCATTTTATCAGTTACGATCCGGCGCAAGGATAGCGGGGGTCAGGTCGTTCAAGGCAGCATAGATGAGTTTGAGGGTGTTTTCCCAATCGGCAAGGCGCGCAAGCAATACCGGTGTATGGGCATACCTTCCGGGTATGGAAACCGAGACCACAGGGATGCCGCCGAGCACTTTGTGGATGACTCCTGCATTTGTTCCGCCGCCCCCAGGCTGGCGATATTGAAATGGAATGGCGTATTTTTCAGCAGTCTGCGCGAGAAACCGGATCAGCCGCGGGTCGGAGATCGTCCCTGCATCAGCAACATAGATGGCGGGTCCCTCATCCAGCTTGCAGTTGTATACGCTGTTTTCCTTCTGGTCCGGTCTGGGCAGGTCGATCGCCGGAGTCGAGTCGATGGCAATGGCAAGATCGGGATGCAGCGCGACCGCTGCGATCTTGGCCCCGCGCAGGCCAAGCTCTTCCTGGACGGAAAAGGACGCCAGTAATTCGATCTGGTTGGGATGACGTTTGATCAGTTCGATCAGGGTTGCCACGCCAAGGCGGTCGTCGAGTGCCTTGCCCATCAAGCTTGGTCCGGCCTGCACGAACCTCGTGGCGAAAGTTCCCATGTCGCCGGGGTTCACCTTGCCCGCATTCCCTGGGCCGAGATCGACCCGCAGGCTCTTCTGAGGAATCGCAGCGTGAAGTTCGTCGGTATCGGCGAGATGGATGGGCTTTGCGCCGATGATGCCTGCCAGATGGTCTTTGCCGACCAAAACGGCCTTCCCCGGCAGCTGACGTTGGTCAACGCCGCCCAGCATTTCGAAGGAATAGATACCGTCGCCTTCGTCTTCGACGATCATGAATCCTACTTCGTCCATGTGCGCGTCGAGCATCACCCGAATCGGGTGATCAGACTTTGACTTACACGTGACCAGCACAT
This sequence comes from Chloroflexota bacterium, assembly GCA_021779955.1. GTDB lineage: Bacteria > Chloroflexota > Anaerolineae > Anaerolineales > Anaerolineaceae > UBA6107. Next base: position 246,253 of record JAJXZS010000050.1, read on the forward strand.
TCCCCATCGCATCGACAGTGATGTCATCGCTGTAGGGCTTTACGGAATCGATCACGATTTGGCGAACTTCTCGTTCGTCTCCAGATACGGAAACGGCGTTGCTCAATCTTTCCAGAAGGGAGATTTGGGAGGAGTCGATCGTAGGCAGTTCGAGGTTTGTTTTGATTTTCGGATTCATGCTTTCCGCTCCCCGAAGATTTTTTCCATTGTATCCGTTTCGAGTTGAGTGATGAAACGAGCCAGCAGACGTCCGGTTCGCTGGATATCTTTCAACACCACCATCTCAAGCGGAGTGTGCATGTATCTGAGCGGGATGCCCAATACTGCGCAGGGAATGCCTTCTTCAGAGACCTGAATGGCCATTGCATCCGTCCCGGAAGACTTGGGCATATATTCCATGGCGTAGGGCAAATCCATCTCGTCTGCAAGCGTTTTGAAGTATTTGCCCAATGCAGGGTGCATGTTCGAGCCGACGCCAATCGTCGGGCCTTTGCCCGCTGCGAATGTATGATAATCGGTCACGCCGGGACCTTTGGCAAATGTGACATCGACAACCACCGCAATATCGGGTTTGATCTCGTATGCCGACGTACGGGCGCCGACCAGGGTTTCTTCTTCCTGCGTGGTAGCGACTGCCCAAACGTCCCAGGCAAGGTTGAACTTGCGGATCTCTTCGAGGCACAATGTGAGTGCGGCCACCGATGCCCTGTTGTCCAGCGAGTGACCTGCCAATGCCCCTCCGCTCATTTCTTGAGGAGGCGTGGCAAAAGAGACCAGATCACCCAGTTTGACAAGGTCGCTTACTTCATTTATTGGGAGACCCGTATCGATGAAGAGGTCGGTAATGCCTGGCGGACTGCCTGCCTTCGACTTGTCCTGCAGCCTGTCTGGGATCATCTGCAAAATTCCGGGGAGTTCGCGCTTCCCATGCACGGTGACCATTTGGCCAACCAGGATGCGAAGATCGAGGCCGCCGATGGACATGACCCGCAGCAGCCCATCGTCCAGACCGGCGACCATCAATCCGATGGCGTCCATATGCGTTGCGATCAGCACCGAATGATGGTCCCCTTTGACGTTTGCCCGGCGTAATCCATGCAGACTGCCGAGTTTGCTTACGCTCAATTCATCGACCAGCGGTTGCCAGGTTCTGGCTATCGGCTCTCTCACGGGGCTTTCGTATCCTGAAAGTCCGGGCAGGCTGATCATTTCTTTGAGGAACGTTGATAGATCGATCATGGTTTTGATGTGCATCCTAGGGAGTGGAATTGGCGGTTCCTGTGCTTTGAGGGCTTGGAGATGGGGTTGCAGTAGGTGTGTCTGTAGGGGTATGCGTAGGCGTAAGTGAAGGCGTGGGGGTCTTTGATGGCGTCGAGGTAGGGATAAAATACGTGGCTGTAACGGTGAAAGTGGCCGTTGGGGTTGGTGTTTCGGTGATCGTGGGGGTAAATAACGTGGCCGTGGGAGTGTAAAGAGTGGGAGTTGCGCTTGCTGATACTGCACCCTCGGTCTGCGTTACGGTAGGAGTAGCCGTTCTTGCCGCGAGCGCGGCATTCCCCACCCAAAGCACAATCAATCCCAGTAGATAGAATGGAATGGTCGCCAAAATGATGATCAGCAGCGCAGTTTGAAGGCGCGATCGCTTAGGTTTTTCTTCCGCCATGTTGGGTTGGAATCTCCGGTACCATCATAACACGGGGGGTATTGGGTGACAAGGAAAGGGAGGAGCGAACCCCTCCCGATCCCATCTGCATAATTATAAGGGATTACTTGCCCGACTTGTTGAAATCGAGTGCCACTGCGCTCTGAACCTGGCGAATCTCTTGCTGCACGGTTACCACCAGGCTCTCAGCCTTAAGGTCGGTTATCGTGTAGCACGGGCTGTCGAGGTGGTCTGCAAGCGTCTGCGCGAAACCCTGGTCGAAGGCGGCGTGTTCCATGTTGATCACCACGCTGTGGATGTTTTCCTTGCAGATTAGTTCGGCGACGTAATGAGCTTCTTCCTGCGGCGGCATGTGACCCATCGAAACGTTGCCTGCGCCGTCGGTCAGGATGATGAGCAGCGGCATGATATCCGGGTGGAGGATCTTTTCACGCCGCAGCACTTCATAGGCCATCATCAGGCCGGCGCTCAAGGGTGTCTTACCCCCCACGGGGATGTCTGAGAGGGCTTCCTGGGCCAGCAAGACCGAGTTCGTCGGCGGCAGCACCAGCGTTGCCTGCGACTTCTGGAAGACGATCAACCCCACCCTGTCGCGGCGTTGATAAGCGTCCGTCAGGAGGGAAAGGATGGCGCCCTTGGTGGCTGCCATTCGCTCGGCGACTGCCATCGACCACGAAGCATCCACGAGAAACAGGATAAGGTTGGCAGCACGCCGAACCCGGATCTTCTTCATGTAATCCGAAGGGCGGATAGCGAAGGCGACTTTGTTGCGGTGCTTGATCTCGCCGCGTTCTCGCTGGAAGGGCGCCGCTGCACGCAAGGTGGCGTCAAATGCCAGGTCGTTGGTCTTACCGCCGGCCGGGCGGGCTTGAATGTAACGGCCGCGCTTGCGTTCGGTATGGGTGACCGAACGGCGGCCGGCGTACGAACGCATCATCTTGTCCAGCGGAGTATCCAGCTTACGCGGATTGAATTCCTCCCCGTTGGGCATTCGCTGCCCCCCGGTCCACCAGTTGGCGTTGCCTTGTTCGAATACGTTTTGGGGAGCAGGCTCGGGATTACCTTCGTCAGGCCGTTGCTCGCCGGACTCTTCCGGCGTTACACTTTTTTTGAGGAACTGCCTTCTTCATCGCCCAGTTCAGACTGCGATTCCTGCCTGGTTTGTGAGGCTGCTTGCTTTTGCAGTTGCTCGATGCGTTCCTGCAGTTCTTCCATGCCCATTTCTTCGCGCTGGAAGGGCCCGCTCTTCAGGCGGTGCGGCAGCGCCAGTTCAGCAGCCAGGGCGATGTCGCGGTCGGTGATCGAGGTGCGGCCTTCGAATGCAGCCTGGGCGCGGGCAGCCTTGAGGATCACCAGGTCAGCCCGGTGACCATCGACATTGAGCGAAGACGTAAGAGCAGCGATTGAAAGCAGGTTGCTGCTGGTATAGCGGACTTCGTCCACCAAATAGCGGCCTTTGTCGATCTGTTCGGAGAGCTCTTTTTCTTTGCTCATCCATTCGTCTCTGAAATGGCCCGGATCGGCTTCATAAGCCAGGTTGCGTTCCATGATCTGAACGCGGTCGCGTGCATCGCGGATGCCGCGAATCTCGACTGAAAGCGCAAACCGGTCGAGCAATTGCGGGCGTAGATCGCCTTCCTCTGGATTCATCGTTCCAACGAGGATGAAGCGTGCAGGGTGGGTAAACGAGATGCCCTCGCGTTCGACAATGTTCATGCCCATCGCGGCGGCATCGAGAAGCACATCGACCACATGATCGTCGAGCAGGTTGACTTCGTCGATATAGAGCATGCCGCGATTCGCTGCAGCAAGCACGCCCGGCTCGAACGCGCGTACACCCTTCTGGATCGCTTTCTCGATATCGAGCGTTCCAACAACGCGGTCTTCAGTGGCCGAGACGGGCAGGTTGACGAATGGGGTCACCCGCATCGCCACGGGCAGGCTTTCACCGCGGTCGTGCCGTTCCCGGCACTCGGTGCACCACTGCGCCGGCCGGTCGGGATCGCAGCCGAAGCGGCAATCTGCAACGACTTTGACCTGGGGCAGCAGCGCGGCAAGCGCCCTGGCTGCGGTCGACTTGGCAGTTCCGCGTTCTCCACGGATGAGCACACCCCCGATGCGGGGATCAACGGCGTTTAAAACCAGGGCTCGGCGCATACGCTCCTGCCCTACAATTGCGGTAAACGGATAGATAGCTGGCATTTTTGCAGTCCTGAGACGAAATTTTACCCAGTAAGTTTACCACAAGAGTACAATTCGGAGTAATATGGTAATAATTTCACGTTCAAGGCGAAAAAAACAGCACAGAAGATGATCTGTGCTGCCTTTTGATCAAGATAGAACCTGTGTGGTCTAGTAATAGCCGATTTGAGACGAAATCGCGGGGAACAGCGCGGCGCCAAATGCCAGGAGGCATAATCCGCCAAGCACGATAACCCCAATTTGCACGTACCCCAGGATCAATCCTGCAAGAGCCATTCCATCGCCTGAAAGCGTGCCGTTGCTTTCGCGAATTTCCTTCTTCGCCAGGTGGCCGCAAATGATTGCAGCGATGGCTCCAAAGAACGGGATCAGGATCCACGCCACGATCCCTGAAACAAGGCTGACGATTGCCAGCGTGCTGTCTCGCCTCATCGGAGGCATCATTGGGCTGGGGACCATGTTCGATTCCGGTGTTGTCATTCTATTCTCCTCTTCTTATCTTGTGAACCGTTTGTAGAATCATTTTATACCTATTTATACGTTCCTGCCCCTAAAAAGGTTCCATAAGGGTTGGCTTTTTATCTATACGCCGCTGACTGAATTTGTCGCCACTTTCATTTAATGAGCAGACGTTCGAGGGTATAATCAAGAGTGACATCAATTTGCAGGATTGGAGAAGCCTATGCAAGAACAGAAAATTCGCGTGCTGGTTGCAAAACCGGGTCTCGACGGCCATGATCGCGGCGCCAAAGTCATCGCACAGGCGCTTCGCAATGCAGGCATGGAGGTCATCTACACGGGTCTGCGCCAGACCCCCGAGATGATCGCAGAGGCAGCTTTGCAATAGGACGTGAATGTCATTGGCATTTCCATTCTTTCCGGTGCGCACATGGCCCTGGTGCCTAGGATCGTCGATCTGGTTCGCGCGAATGGCCAAAGCGACGTGAGCATTTTTGTGGGCGGCATCATTCCCGAGGAAGATATACCTCTCTTGCTCGAAAAAGGAGTCCGCGCGGTTTACGGACCTGGTACTCCGACGTCTAAAGTAATCGAAGATATCCGCCGGGAATTCGCCGCGGCTTAACTGCATAGATTGGTTTGTGATGACTGCTGCTGAATCCATCCTTGCCGGTGACCGCCTTGCCCTGTCCAGGCTGTTGACACAAGTGGAAAACGGGACGAAAGAAGGGGAAGCCGAGCTGGATTTGCTCTTTAAAAACACAGGACACGCCCACCTTGTTGGCATTACCGGCGCTCCGGGCACCGGTAAATCATCACTGGTCAACCAGATTGCCCTGGCTGCCCGCAATCCAGGGGAGGGGGTGCAGCGCAGCGTCGCCATCGTCGCTGTGGATCCCTCGAGTCCATTCAGCGGAGGGGCTGTACTTGGCGACAGGGTGCGCATGCGCGATCTATCGGGTGATCCTGGCGTCTTCATCCGTTCGATGGCCACGCGGGGCGCTTTGGGCGGACTGGCCCGCAAGACAGCAGGCGTGGTGCAGGTGCTCGATGCTGCCGGCTTCGACCTCATCCTGATCGAAACCGTGGGCGCGGGTCAATCAGAGGTGGATATTGCGCGCCTTGCGCACACCACTATTGTGGTCGAAAACCCTGGCATGGGCGACGATATTCAGGCCATCAAGGCAGGCATTCTCGAAATCGCCGATATCCTGGTCATCAACAAAGCCGACCGCCCCGGCGTGGATAACACCGAACGCGCTTTGCGCGTCAACCTCGAACTTGGATACCCGCAGGGAGAGCGCAATCATGTCTTCCTGGAAGCAGGCCACGTTCCCGAGGCTCTGACGGGTACTGCACAAATTGAAGGGAAGTGGATTCCGCCAGTGCTGAAGACCATCGCGATCCAGCCCAGCGGAATCGAGGAATTGGTGAAGGCGATCTGGCAGCACCGTGAGTATCTGGTCAGGTTCGGTTTGCTGGCAGCGCGAGATCAGGAACGGCTTGCCCATGATTTCGAGCTCGCCCTGCAGGCGCGCTTGAAGCATGATTGGCGGCGGCGCACCAAAGATGCAGATTTGAAGCATGTGATGAACGAATTGTATTCAAGGAAGATATCGCCAAGACAGGCTGTCGATCGCCTGATCGAACGATAAATGACCGTTGATATAATGCTCAGGCAATTGTATGATGGTTAGATTATAGATCGGCATGGAGAGAGAAGATGGAAAGAACTTACGTTGGAGACCTGAAAGAAAACATCGGAAAAACGGTCAAACTTGAGGGCTGGCTGCAAACCCTGAGAGATCAAAAGAAAATGCAGTTTCTCATCCTGCGCGATCCCACGGGACTTGCCCAGGTAGCCAATTTCAAACCCAATGACGAAGAGTTGGCTGCCCGTATTTCCCAGGTCAATCCTGAATCTGCGATCATTGTCACCGGAAAGGTCGTCGAGAACCCGGTCGTCAAACTTGGCGGGATTGAAGTGCAGTTGGAGACTCTGACCGTCGACAACCTGGCGGAATCGCCCCTCCCATTCGATCCATTCGGTGAAACGCTGCCGATGCTGGACTACCGCCTCGATTGGCGCTACATGGATCTGCGCCGTCCCATTAATTCGCTCTTGTTCAAGGTGGAAACCCTTGTCCAGCAGGCGATGCGTGAATACTGGTCTCAAAAGCACTTTGTCGAGATGCATTCACCCAAGCTCACAAGTTCTCCAAGCGAGAGCGGAGCCGAACTCTTCTCGCTGGATTATTTCGATCGCAAAGCTTATCTTACCCAGTCGCCCCAATTCTACAAGCAGATGGCCATGGCAGCCGGTTTCGAGCGCATTTTCGAGATCGGTCCCGTCTTCCGCGCCGATCCATCCTTTACCGCCCGCCACATGACCGAGTTCACCGGCGTCGATGTCGAGATTTCATGGATCGATTCGCATGAAGATGTCATGGAGTTCCAGGAACGCTGGCTCCAATATGTCTATCAGCGCGTCAAGGATGAATATGGCGACGAGATCAAGGAAATCTTTGGTGTCGACATTGTTGTCCCTGAAGTACCCTTCCCCCGCATTCCGATGGCTGAAGCGGTCAGGATTCTAAAAGAGCGCGGATATACGATTCCAGCGGAAAAGAAGGGCGACCTCGATCCCGGTGGTGAACGTGAGATCGCAGCATACGTAAAGGAAAAGTTCAACCACGATTTCGTCTTCCTCACTGATTGGCCTGCCACTGTGCGCCCCTTCTATCATATGCGCCTTGCGCCGGATTCTCCCCTCACGCGTAGCTATGACTTGATTGCCAACGGTCTCGAGATTACCACAGGCGCCCAGCGCGAGCATCGTGCTGATATCCTTGCCAAACAGGCGCTTGAAAAAGGTCTGCATCTCGAACCCATCCAGTATTACATCGATTTCTTCCGTTACGGCTGTCCCAGTCACGGCGGTTTTGGTCTCGGTCTTGCCCGCTTGATGATGGTACTGCTCAATTTGAACAACATCCGCGAGTCGGTGTACATCTTTCGAGGACCAACGCGTTTGAACCCATAACCAGTCAGGAGCAGATATGATTACCGGAGACAAAGTAAGGCTGCGAGCCATCGAACGGACCGATATTCCGAGCTTCGTACGCTGGCTGAATGATCCCGAAGTGACAGAAAACCTGCTCATCCACTCACCGCTTTCAAAAGCGATGGAAGAGGGTTGGTTCGATCGGCACCTTGCCCAGAATCCGAACGAAGGTGAAGTGCTGGGAATCGAAGTGATGGTCGGCTCCACCTGGGTTCACGTTGGAAATACCGGCCTGCACGGCATCGAGCCTGTACATCTCGTGGCTGAATTCGGCATTTTTATCGGTGAAAAACAGTATTGGAACCTGGGTTTTGGGCGTGAAGCCACCCGCTTGATGCTCAAGCATGGGTTCGAAGATATAAACCTCCACCGCATTTACTTGCATGTCTACGAGCCTAATCTTCGCGCAATCAAAGCCTATGAAGCAGCCGGCTTCAAGCGCGAGGGCGTTATGCGCGAGGCGGTTTATAAGAACGGGAAGTATCTCAATGTGATCCTGATGAGTATGCTCCATTCAGAATGGATCGCGGCGAACAGATAAAGGAGTACTCAAATGCCGATCATTCACTCCACCCGCCACGAGCGGATGAAATATGGCGATATCAAGCTATATGCAGGGACTGCCTGCCCGGAACTGGCGCTGCGCATATCCACCCATATGGGCATCGCCCTTTGCGACCGCGATATCATCACTTTTCCGAACGATAATCTCTTCGTCAAATTGCATTCCAGTGTTCGCGGGCAGGATTGCTACGTCATCCAAACCACGTCAGCCCCGGTGCATCGCAACCTGATGGAACTGCTCATCCTGCTGCAAACGCTGCGGCTTGATTCGGCAGCGCGTATCACAGCAGTCGTGCCCTATCTTTGTTATGCCCGCTCGGATAAAAAGGATCAGCCGCGCATCCCGATTACCGCCCGACTCGTCGCCGATATGATCGAGGTCGCAGGCGCAGACCGCTATATGACTCTCGATCTGCATGCCGGCCAGATCCAGGGTTTCTTCTCCATCCCGGGAGACGTGCTCAGCGCCTTCTATAATATCGTCGATTACTTCAAAGCCAAACGATCTTCTTTAAAAAATCCGGTCGTCGTTACTGCCGACCTGGGATTTGCGAAGAAGGGACGCAACTATGCTGTTGCCCTGGATGCCCCGCTTGCCTTCATCGAGAAGCGCCGTCTCAGCAACGACGCCAGGGCTCAAGCCCTTACTTTGATCGGCGAATGCCAGGACCGCGATGTGATCATTGTGGACGATGAGGTCGATACGGGCGGATCGATCGTTCAGGCCGTCAACCTCGTCAAGGAACGCGGCGCCCGCGACGTTTACGTCTCGTTCATTCACCCTGTGCTTTCCGCCAATGCGGCTGAACGATTGTCCGTTTTGCCGGTGAACGAATTTGTGACCACCGATACAGTGCCCATCGGTCCGGAAAAACTCAAGCTTTTTGGCGGCAGGCTGACCACCCTATCGATCGCACCGCTCCTCGGTGAAGTGATCGCAAGGGCAAACGCAGGCCGTAGCGTGGGTGAGCTCTTCAACGAATGATGCGCCTGTGAATTTGAAAGGAAAACGCTCTTTGGGCGGATTGTTTGCCCGAACTTCCTGAAGTCGAAACCATCGTAAATGCGCTCAAGCATCCCATCGATTGGCCTTTTCCCGCAGATACAGGGCTTGCGCTGCAACCAGGCGTTGTGGGGCGTCGGATTGCCTTTGTCGATGTGCTCTGGGATCGCACAGTGGCAACTCCTGGCGTGGACGAGTTCAAATCCCGTGTCCGGGGGCTTGCTATTTGCGGTGTTGCGCGTAGGGGGAAATTCGTCTTGATCGACCTGCCGCCCTTGACCATGCTGATCCATCTGCGTATGAGCGGCGACCTGCGTGTTGTGGAGGCTGGAACACCGCTTTTAACGCATGATCGCCTGCGCATTACCTTCGAAGACGGCGCAATGCTCGTCTTCAACGACACGCGCAAGTTCGGCAGGGTTTGGCTCGTCGACGATCCGGATGAGATACTTCACAACCTTGGCTTGGATCCTTTTGCCGCTGAACTCACACCCGGTGCATTCTATGATGCGCTGCATAAGAAACACTCGCGCATCAAGCCCCTTTTACTCGATCAAAGATTTATTGCAGGGCTGGGCAATATCTACTCTGACGAGGCATTGTTCAGGGCAAAAATCCATCCTTTGACCCTTTCGAACCAACTGACGCCAGTTGAAGCCGCCAACCTTCTTCAAGCCATCCGGGATGTCCTTGTAGAATCAATTGCCCGCAACGGCTCAAGCATCGACTGGGTCTACCGCGGCGGATCGTTTCAAAATCACTTCAAGGTCTATCAATGCACCGGTGAGCCCTGCGAGATTTGCGGAACACCCATCGAAAGGATCGTTTTGGGGCAGCGCAGCACCCACTTTTGCCCCAATTGTCAATTGTTAAAGCCCTTTGCCTGACAAAAATGTTCGTTTGGTTGCGTTAATGCAACTTTTTTTGTATAGTAGTTAAATCAATCGTTAGCGGTAGTTTGCCAATTGCACACCGGAATTTTCAACAGCGAGGTGACACATGCCTGTACTCTCGAACACGATCTTTCTTGTCATGGTCGGGATCGTTGGGTTACTCGTCGGTTTATTGATCGGGTACCTTTTTGCAGACCGTGAGCCCAAGAAAGCCAAAGAAGACGGAATCCCGGCCGACCTGCGCAAGGACGGTTTTTCTGACGTTGCGCGGCTGCTGTATTCACCTTTGAAAAAAAGGATCATCACAGGCATGGACGGGGGATTCTTCCGCGAAGCGCGGGAGCTTACCTCTGATCAACAAACCCGCCTGGCCAAGGTCATTCGAATCTGGGGTGATTGGGCGAACCGGGTGACCGAGCAACCGGTCGAAGCGCCTGTGCAGGCCGAACCTTCAACACAAGAAGTTGCACTTCAAGCAGAAGCTGCTGTCGTAGCTGAGTCGGCTGCATTCGCTGCTGAACCCGAGCCTGCTCAAGCCGAATCTGCACCAGAGCCATTCGATGCGTCCTCGCTTTACACACCCGAAGAAGAGACTGGCGCAGCTTCCGAAAGCACCATGGCTGCACGCCCCGTGGTCGACCTTGTGAATGAAGAAGCCCGGACTACTGAGACACAAGCTCCTGAAACGCCTGCAGAGGTTGCTGAACCTGAAACGGCCCCTGAACCGCCGGCGGTCAAGAATCAAACGATTGTCGAACAGATCAACGACGTCTTGCAGGGAAAACTCGCGGGCACTCAGTATGAGCACCGCGCTTTGGTCCTTCAGGATGATATGAATAATGGCGTGATCGTGTATATCGGAAGTGAAAAGTATGCCGGAATCGAGCTCGTCCCATATCCTGATGCCCAGGAATTGATCCGCGATGCGGTTGCGGAATGGGAACAAAAATACGAAGCAGGGCAGAGCGCTCCAGCGCAGTAAATTCGGAAGGCACAACCGGTAAGTCTGTCCCGGATCGACCGCATGGGGCAGGTTCTTGATTGTAGGTTGCGTCCATTCCTTGGTTTCAGACAATCGAATTGATCTCTAGAGGAGTGTCCTCAATGCAGACTGCCGAGGGCTATTATTACACGGATACTCTGGGGGAGATGAGCAAAGATCCAGTCGTTTTAATCCACGGGATCGGCGGTAGCCATTCGAGTTGGCCGGCTGCCATGCGCAAACTCCAAGGACGGCGCACCATTGTTCTCGACCTGCCGGGACATGGACATTCGGAATGCAGTGCCTGCCAGACGGTGGCTGCGTATGCCCGCTCGGTCGAGAGCGTTTTGCGCGCTGCGCATATCTATAGGGCCGTCCTTGTAGGTTACTCGCTGGGTGGGCAGATCGCTCTGCAATTTGGAATCAACCATCCCAACCAAGTTGCTGGCCTCGGGTTGATCGCCTGCAGCTCAGAGCCGGCAATTCCCACAAAACTCTTCGAACTCCTCAACGATCCTTCAGCTGCGCAAGCGGTGAGGAGTATGGTCTCTTCGCTCATGTTTGTCCTGGAAACCTCATCGCTCAAGATCGAAGAAATGGAGAAGGTTCTCTTTTCCGCGCGTAAAGGCACAATATCTGCCGACTGGCGGGCTTTCCACGAATACCGCTTCCCAGATCTCGAACACGATTTGCGAGAAGTTCCTCTTTGGTTGTGTAATGCCACAGACGATCGGCTGATCTCAGGCCGAACACTCCGCGAACTCAAACGCCGCCGGCCATCTTCCATCTGCACGTTCATTGATCGCTGCGGACATGGCATCCTTGCTGAACAACCCCTCCTTCTCGCTCGTGCTCTTGAAATGGCATTTCTCCAGGTTGAAAACTCCCCTGCTTGAGCAGGGGAGTGATTTTACAGGTATTCTCGCAGTTGGCGCGAGCGGCGCGGGTGGCGCAGCCGTCTCAAGGCTTTGCTTTCGATCTGGCGGATCCGCTCGCGGGTAAGCCCGAACTTCTCGCCAACTTCCTCAAGCGTATAGTTGTGGCCGTTTTCCAAACCAAAGCGCAATCTCAAGATGCGGGCTTCGCGTGGAGGTAGAGTATCGAGCACTTCTTCGATTTTTTCACGCAGAAGCTTGGAATAGGCGCTTTGAATGGGCGTGGGTGTTGTCTGATCTTCCACGAACTGCCCCAATTCTGAATCTTCCTCATCGTCGTTGATCGGGCTTTCGAGCGAGAGCGGCAGCCAGGAGACCCGGGTCATCCATTCCACCTTTGAAGTGGGCACTTCCAGTTTTTCGGCCAATTCTTCGCTGGTGGGCATGCGGCCGAGATTCTGTTCGAGTTCATGGGTCAATTTATACAGCTGGCGGATGCGATCCACCATGTGCACAGGCACACGGATGGTTCTGCCCTGATCGGCAATCGAACGGGTGATTGTCTGGCGGATCCACCATGTGGCATAGGTCGAAAAGCGAAAACCGCGGTGATAATCGAACTTTTCGACGGCTTTCATCAGGCCCAGGTTGCCTTCCTGGATGAGATCCAGGAAAGGAACGCCGCGGCCGATGTACCGCTTGGCAACGCTGACGACAAGCCTGGTATTGGCTTTGATCAGGTGTTCGCGCGCCAAAATACCGTCTTCGATCTCGCCTTCGAGCTCACAGCGGCGATCGGGTGGAGTATTTCCGTTCGAGCGGTCCAATTCCGTCTTGCTGCTTCGCCCGGTTTCGATACGTCGCGCGATGTCGAGTTCTTCGTCCATGTTCAAAAGTGGAACTCGCGACATTTCTTTCAGGTAGAGCCCGATGGTATCGTCGCTTGAGATATTTTCCAGATTGGAAAAAGATTCGAGTTCGGAATTGAGAAGCGAACTATCACTATCGCTAAAGTCGCTTTCGACATCCCCGTCGAAAATATCCACGCCATGACGGCGTAGAGCCACCACCACTGCCTCGATGTGCTCGGCATCTTTGCTGACGTCGGGATAGAATTCCATCAAGTCTTCGGTGGTGAGATATCCCTGAACATCGGCTTTTTCGAGAAGCATGTTCAGGATTTCAACATTACGTTTCCGCCTTCCAGGGTTCGCCACTTGCGATTCTCCTCAGAACTGAAAGCGTGCACTGGTCACTCGGATGTGTCCCGGCATCCTCCAACCGGCAACAGTTATTCAAATTCGAATTTACTCGATCATGATTCTCGCCTGGTGTTCGCAGGTCGAGAGATTAAGATTTTCTCCACAAATGACGCAGAGTCCCTGGCAATCCGGCTTGCACAACGGTTTGATCGGCATGGCAACGGTGAGGTATTCCCTGACGAGCGGTCCCATGTCGATATTGCCATCATCCGGCACATACAGGCCCGATTCCGTGAAGTTGCGCGACTTATATGCGAAGACTTCGAAGAAGTCTGCATCTAATTTTTGATCGAATGGTTCCAAACAGCGCACGCATTCCATGGGGGTAATTGCTTCAACTTTGCATTCGAATAAGAGCCCCTGTGGAGTACGTGAGATATGAGCGGCTGCTGTGAAGTCTTTTAGACCTAAATCTGGTGGTAGTTCGAGAGTCGGATATTCAAATTGAAAATCGCGATAGCTACCAATAGGAAGGTTTTGAAAAAACCCCACATTGATGAGTAATGGTAAGCGTTGCGTGGTCAAGGTTTTTGCACTTCTATAGGGATATAATTCTAACGAGAAGATTATAGCATAGCCATATAATGAAGTCAAGTTTAGTTAATAAATAAGATAAAAATATAAAATATGTCTCCAAGATTACTTATCGCCACGACCAACCCTGGAAAACGTGAAGAGTTGACCGATCTCCTGTCCAGCCTTCCGATTTCGCTTGTCTTCCCCGACCAACTCGGTCTCTCCCTCTCTGTAGATGAGACCGGCGCCACTTACGCCGAAAATGCCCTCCTGAAGGCTCGCGCATTCTTTGAACAGTCCAGAATCCCAACCCTGGCTGACGACACCGGTCTTGAGGTGGATGCGCTCGACGGCAGGCCGGGGCTCCATTCTGCACGCTACGTTCCGGGAATTGGCGTCTCAGATGCCGAGAGACGCCGCAAATTGGTTGCAGATCTTGCCGGAAAGCCGCGCCCCTGGACAGCTCATTTCCACTGCACCGTTGCACTCGTTCTCTCGCCAGGCCTGGTGCATCTTGCCGGTGGCGACGTCTTTGGCGAGATCCTTCCCGAGGAACGCGGGGAGGGCGGCTTCGGTTACGATCGGCTTTTTTACATTCCCGAATACCGGAAAACCATGGCCGAATTGAGTCTGGCGGAAAAGAACATGTGCAGCCATCGTGCCAGGGCTGTCAAAGTGGCAATCCCTTACCTGCTCGAGCATCTTAGGCCCGGTAGTTGATCAAGCCTGGAAATCTCCGGGTAATCCGTTCAACTTAAGCAGCATATTTCGCCTTTGATTGAGAAGCACCACGCTGATACTTCCGGTTTCGGCAGTCAGCGAGTGGAATGCGTCCAAAGGCATGCCGATCACCCATGCAACGGCCAGACGGATGACGTCGCAATGGGAAAAACAAGCGATAGCCGTTTTCTCCCCTGCTGCTGACGCAATCTTAAGTAGCGCATCTACAACGCGCTCCTGAGCCGATGCGTAGCTTTCTCCATTGGGAAATTGCATTCGAGATGGACTTATCTGCGCCAGCTTGAACAGTTCGAGTTTGCGCATCTTCTGCACCGTGTACCCCTGCCAATCCCCAAAATCGACCTCTTCCAGACCTTTATTTGGCTGGACGGGCAGGTTCAACGCCTTGCTGAGCGGCAATGCCGTCTCATAGGCACGCTCTAGCGGGCTCGTGTAGATGAGCTTGATATTCTTCGTTGACAGGGCCTTTGCCACGGCTTCTGCTTGCTCGATGCCTTTTTCATTGAGATGTACACCGGGTGTTCTGCCCACCAATCGTTTTCCTGTAAAATCGTTTTCCCCATGCCTTACCAGGTAGATCGTAGTCATTTCTTCTCCACTGAATCTGGCGGCTTTTCTTGTCCAAGAGCTTGATCTTGAGCTTTACGCCAGCGCTGGACGCGTTCTGCGATCTGCTTCTCGTATCCCTCTTCAGAGGGTTTGTAGAAATGTGAGCCCAACACTGAAGTGGGCAGGTATTGCTGAGGGATGAAATGCCCTTCGAATTCGTGCGGATAGAGATATCCCTTCCCATGACCGAACCCCTTAGCATCCCGGTTGGCGTCCATCAGATGGGCAGGCACAGGTCCGGTGCCCTCGGTTTCGATCTTTGCCTGCGCCTCGAAGAATGCGCCAGCCGAGTTCGATTTTGGCGCGGTTGCCAGGTAGAGCGTAGCTTCGACGATCGGGTAGATTCCCTCTGGCAGACCGATGTATTCATAAGCATACGCAGCCGATGCGGCGACAACGATACCTTGTGGATCCGCCAGGCCGATATCCTCGCCGGAGAGGACGATCAAACGGCGCAGAATGAACCGCGGATCTTCACCAGCCAGGATCATCTTCGCCAGCCAATACAGCGCGGCGTCGGGGTCAGACCCTCGCACCGACTTGATGAATGCCGAGACGGAGTCGTAATGCGCATCTCCCAAGCGGTCGTAAATCACCGCCCGCTTCTGGATCGATTCTTGCGCCACGTCCAGCGTGATGTGAATGCTTCCGTCGGCTTCCGGCGGAGTGCTCTCAACGGCCAGTTCAAGCGCGTTGAGTAGGTTGCGTCCGTCGCCCCCTGCGATTGCGAGCAGGTGCTTTCGGGCATCTTCGTCCAGTCGGATGTCCTTATTGCCATATCCAACTTCCTTGTCATCCAGCGCACGCTGCAGGATCGTATTCAGGTCGTCCTCAGTCAGCGGTTTGAGTACG
>JAJXZS010000021.1 GCA_021779955.1 Chloroflexota bacterium
AAAGCAACTGGAGGGTCTACGTAAGATAACCAATCCTCTTTGCCTTAGAGAGCAGATCAATGATCGCGTCGATGAACTATCTTCATTGCCCACTCTCGGTAATTCTGAGGCGGTAAACGTATTTACAACTCTGATCAAGGAGGCGGACGTTGCCCCACGGTAACATTTTCAATTGAACCAACGATCATCCTTCGGTAACATTATCATTTGACTTGACATGTAGCCTGATGAGCGATTGTTATTTGAAATTGAAAAGTGAACTGTTTTCAGTTGAAAAGTGAACCATTAGCAGCTCAAAAGTGAACTGAAAATCCATGATGGATTTTTGTAGATACGGAGAAAATCATGGTGCGAATGGATGAAGCATATTGCGAACGCTCCAACATCGTAGTGAACGGCCGGACTTCCACTACGCAATCTGTCCGAAGAATGTACGCTCGATCGATTCTGCGCTTTCATCCGTGCACACGGGCAGCAAACCGTGCAATTCAGGGATTACTCTTTCGATCTCTTCAGCCAGCTTCGTTGCCATTCTTCGGATGGCAAAATGGGCATTTGGCGCAGACCGCAGGCTGATAAAGTGCATGGCGCTGCGCAGATTGATGCTGATCAGAAATCTACGGTTGAAGGCGTTCGGCACCACATACGCTGCTGCATCAGGATTTTCTTCGGAGAGATGCTCGTAGACCTTCTTGGCTGTTTGCATCACCCTGTGGTATTCGTCCTCGAGCCCTGCTGTGGCGATTAAGCGGGGTAATGCGTAACCCAACTTGGCCGTCAACGGGCGGGGGGTGAGCGTCATCATCCTGTGCCGCTTTACCTCGTAATACGCGCCCTGGTCAAGCGTGGCTTCGAACTCGAAGGTGATATGCTCGAGCTCGCGTAACGGAATGGTGTGGCGGCCGCGTTCGATGAGGAGGACCCGCAGCAAATCCGCCTTTACCTGTGGTTCCATTGACTCGATTGTTTGCCGTGCCTGTGGATAACTCATGGCTGCTTCTTGCGCAAAGCGGTAATAAACAGCTGCCAGCAGATGATCGACGGCGTCTTTGTCCCATGCCAGAAGGCGGAACCAGGGTTCGGTCGCGGCTTGTGGGTTGCTCTTCAGGGCAGCAAACTTCGAGTCTATCTCGCTCAAGTAGGGGATCGAATCGGCATATTTGAGCAGGGTGGGCGTTACTTCTCTGGCAGCCGCCTTGATCTCTTTTCCAATCTGCCTGACCTCATTCAATGGATGCGACAACATCTTGCCAATGGCATGTTCGAGCGCGCGGGCATTGATCGTGATTCCCACGTTGGCGAGTGAACTGGCAGGCAACAGATAGCGGCAAACATCGATGGTCAACGATCGAATTCTGTGTTTGTATGTGGCATCCGATTCGCCATCCTGTTTGGGATACTCTGCTTCAGCAGCAGGCTGGACGACTGGAATAAACCGCGCATAGTCATCGAAGCACTTTTGGCTGATGTCTTGATACTTAGCCAGAAGCGGGCTTTGCTTCCATTCATCGGGAAGGATATAGGCATCCGGTGACCATGTCTGATAGCGGGTAGATTTTTCGGTGAAGGATGCCAGGCGATTCGATTCGATGCATTCCACGGCAAGGCGGGATGCATTTTCGACGGCAATGTGCAACACCGCATGTTCTGCGACTGAAGAATGGCCGTAACCGACGACCCATTTCTCGTTGAATTCAGAGCTCTTCTGGTCGGTCAGGTCTGCGGCAATCTGGCGAAATGACTCGGGTGAACGGGATGTCTTGGCGAATGTGACGGCAATGGTTTCAGGCGGTAGCTTTTGCGGATCGAGCAGATAGACCTGCCTCTCATGCGTCATGCTCAAGCACCTCCCTGGCTTTCTCAACGTCCTGGTTTATTTGTTTGATCAATGAGGTGGCATCCGGAAATTTGATCTCTGGCCGCAAGAACTCGATGAATTCGAGCCGGAGTTCCTTACCATAGAAGTCGCCGTCGGTATCCATCAAGTAGGGTTCGACGCGCGGGGCAGGCAGCGAATGATCGAATGTCGGGCGGACACCAACGTTCGTTGCTGATGGATATGGCCTGCCATCGATGATTGCCCATGTGGCATAGATACCGTTTGATGGCAGCAGGCGTTCACTGGGAATCTGCATATTGGCAGTGGGAAATCCCAATCTCGACCCGCGCGCTTCTCCATGGACGACTTCCCCCGTCAGGGAATAGGGACGGCCGAGCAAAGTGTTTGCCGCTCTCACTTGCTCCGATTGCAGCAGTTGCCGAATCTGGCTGGATGAGACGATCTGCCCATTCAATACAAAGGGAGGTACCACTTCCACATGGATATCCAGAGGCAATCCGATTCGGGTCAATTCTGCGATTGTGCCCGTGCGATTCTTCCCCAGGGCAAAATCAACACCGGCAAGCAAATGCTCCAGCCCAAGGTGCCTCTTCATCAGGGTCACGAATTCTTCAGCACTCAAGTTGGCCACTTCCGCGTCGAACCGCAGTGTGATCACCTGATCTATGCCGAGGCTGCAGATGAGACTTTCTCGTTCTTCAGGAGATGAAAGGAGATTGGATGCGGGGACGCGTTTGAAATATACCGCCGGGTGCGGGTCGAAAGTGATAATCACCGCCCTGCAGCCTGCGGAATGTGCGCCTTCAACCAGCTTGCGGATCAGAAATTGATGCCCGAGGTGAACGCCATCGAAAGAACCGATCGTAACCCAGGACCGTTGCAATGAGAAATCCGATAATCGGGACGGCAACCTCACACCTCTATTACAGCTTGATCTGGTCCCCCAAGAAAATGGAAACTAGATTCAATCTCGATATTTCGAGCTTAACCCAAGTTACGAGAAGAAGACCTTCTTTGGCTGCCACTCTTTCGAAGCTTCATCCAGCTCGAGGAGCGCAACCAGCTCGCCTTGTTCACTTACCCCAATCGCCTTTGGGCCTTTTGCGTCATTCGCAGGAATTCGATTCCCGTGGCGAATAGTGTCCAATTCCTCCTGGCTCAACTCGATCGTCGGCCAGTCGGAGAGCGCTTCAGCTGCAGGGATGAGATATTTAAACCAGGTTCCATCGGTGAAGGCTTCTGTCAAAGTGCGCAGCGGCACAGCGTCGCGTAAGGTGAAACGTCCACTCTTCGTCCTGCGTAATCCGGTCAAGGTAGCTCCACAGCCCAGGCGTTCGCCAAGGTCGTGTGCCAAAGAGCGCACGTAAGTGCCTGAAGAGCAATAGACGTCGATCACCACTTCGGGCGGGGCCCACTCCAGCAGTTCCAGGCTGTACACGTTAATGATGCGTGGCGCAAGCTCCACCTCTTCACCTTTGCGTGCCATGTCGTAGGCTTTGCGCCCTTTTACCTTGACGGCAGAATAGGGTGGTGGAACCTGTTCGATTTCACCGACGAATTTCTGTAATTCTTCATTGAAATGTTCTTCAGTGACATTCACTTCAGATGAAGCAAGTACTTTGCCGTCCTCATCGTACGTGTCCGTCGTTTTTCCAAGCGTGATTACGGCCTGATATCTTTTGTCCGATGCTGACACATATTCGCTCAATCGCACGGCAGGGCCGATCAATACCACAAGCACGCCAGAAGCACGCGGGTCGAGCGTTCCCGTATGTCCTGCACGTCGAATGTTGGTGCCTTTTCGTATGACTTGCACGACATCGTGAGAGGTCATGCCGGTGGGTTTATCGACAACCAACACCCCTGAAATTGCATTCTTTAAGTCGAAAGATTCGTCTGAATTCATTTTCATGCTCCCCGGGTAACCCGGTTATTTTCTATCCCCATCACTATTTATAGCATAAGATTTGACCTGTTTCAGGTAATCTTGTGTCATTCTTAATACTTTTTCTTGCACCTCTGCCAGGGTGCCTTCCAATTCGGCGCCTGCTGCGTTGGGGTGCCCCCCGCCGCCCATTTCGTGTGCAAGATTCGAGATATCGAATTCGCCTGCTGATCGCCAGCTTACGCGCGTCCGGGTAATTGACTGCTCAATGAACAGCACGGCAACCTCATAAGATTCGATGCTGGACAGGAGATTGGTCAGGTCAGCGTCGTCATTGCCGAAGTATCCCGAAGCTTTACGATCATCGAGTGTCAAGGCAGTCCAGACCAATCCGTTTTCACGCTGCATTCTTGCCAGCGCAAAGCCCCAGAATTTCGTAGCCTCGTAGGAATGCGTAAGCAGAGCTTTGTTATAAAGCTCACTGATATCGGCGCCAACATCCATTAACCCCGCAGCCAACCGCAAAGATTCGGATGTTGTGTTCGAAGTACGGAATCCGATCGAATCACTCAAGATGCCTGTCAATAAGGTTTTCGCGATTTCTGGTGTGAAGCTCAAACCCCAGAATGGCATGTGTTTTGCCAGGATTGCAGATGTGGCAACCGAATCGGGTTCAACGAGATTGACCTCGGCGAATAGTTCATTGGTGATGTGATGATCGATATTGATATCCGGTATGCGGTCTCCAAGTACTCCGCCGGTTCGGATCAGATCCGAGCAGTCATCGACGATCATCAGGTCGATGCCGGGCTCGAAAGCTCGTTTAACCAGGTCCGCACCTGGAAGGTGACGAAAAGTCGAACTTATACCGTCCTTGAGCACGACCTGTACCTTTTTACCGATATTGAGCAGAGCCATTCCCAGGCCAAGGCTCGCACCAATGGCATCGCCATCGGGTCGAATGTGCGAAGTGATGCCGATCGAACTTGCCCCGACTATTTTTTCACGAATCATATCATCGATCATTGGTTTTGTTGGCTTTGTTCTCATCTTCTTTATGAATCTCGATAAGCAGTCTTTCAATGCGGTCTGCACGTTCAGGGGTTACATCCCAATGAAAGCGCAGCCTCGGGAAGACTCGTAATTCTACCCTTTCCGCGAGATGCTTGCGCAAAAAGCCCGATGCATTTTCAAGTCCCTGCAAGACTTCCTTCGAGCGGACAAGTCCCTCTGTAGCAGAGACATAAATATCTGCGTAAGATAGTTCGCGATCCACGATCACGTCGACGACGCGTCCCATGTCCTCGTTCGCCGCGCTGCGAACTTCGCGGCCGAGGATGCCGTGGGCATCGCGGGCGCCGATCACCGTAACCGAC
>JAJXZS010000039.1 GCA_021779955.1 Chloroflexota bacterium
AACGCTTCAGACGACCACGGGGAATCTCATCTTCACACAGTGGGGGCTCAACGGCCCCGCCGTGATGGATCTCAGCCACAACATCGCCAGGCATCCGGGCGAAAAGCTCGGACTGCGGCTCGATCTCATTTTCAACTGTGAAGACGATCTCCGCTCGATGATCCGGGCTCACCGCAGTGATCCCCTGCCCCTGCGCGTCGTATTGGGCGCTGGCCTTCCGCCAAAGGTTGCCCCGGTCATCCTCGGGCTGTCCAGTCTTGCGCCCGATGCAGCGTTGGACGCACTCCCGGACAGGGAGATCGAGCTGGTCTTTACGCTCTTAAAAGCCCTGCCCATCGAAGTGACGGGCGTGCGTGGCTTCGAATTTTGCCAGGTGACCGCCGGCGGAGTTCCCGTGGCCGAAGTGGATCCTCAGACCATGCGTTCCCGAGTCGTCCCGAACCTGTCCCTTGCCGGTGAGTTGCTCGATGTCATCGGGCCGTGCGGCGGATACAACCTGCAATTCGCCTTCAGCACCGGCGCGGTGGCAGGCATGAGCCTGGGCGACTGAGCAAGCCTAGTCGAGCCCGCGAATCGCCGGATGGGTCAGCGCCAGGAGCACCAGGAGCATGGTGCTCCCGCCGCCGATCATAAACACCAGGGGGGCTCCTGCCAGGTCGGTCGCCCAACCCGCGATTCCAAATCCGATTGGCAGCAGCACAAATGAGCCGAGCGCGTCGATGGAAGATACCCTGCCCAGCAAATGCCGGGGGACCAGTTCCTGCAAGGTATTCGTCCAGATGAGCCCAAAAACAGCGATCGAGGCTTCGCTCAAGAAAGCCGCAGCCGCCAGGAGGGGCAAGCTGGTGGTCAGCCCGAATACCACAATCAGCGCCCCCATCCCGAAAGTGGAGAGATAACCCAACAACCCCCGCCTCTTGAGCCGCGCAAATTGGCCCAGTACCAGCGCGCCGATGACAAATCCCAATGAGCTCATCGACGTCAAAAAGCCCAATGTGCCAACATCTTTCTGCAAATTGACCTTCACCAGGAAAGGCAGGGAGACGGCCATGGGCGCGGCGCAGGCGGCGTTGACAAGGCTGAACACCACGATGGTGATCCACAACCAGGGAGAAGCGATCACTGCCAGGTAGCCTTCCTTGATCTCCATTAGTACTGAGTGAACTCCCCGCGGATTAGTTTCTACCCGTTCAGCAGCCCCTGCCGCGGGTGCAACAGGCGCTGAAGCAAAGTTGGCATACGAACGTACGATCAGGAATATGCAAACTGCCGAGACGAAAAATGAAAGCGCATCCAGGCCGAACGCCAGCGACGTGCCGCCGAAAGCAACGATCGTTGCCGCCAGAGCAGGGCCGACAATGCTCGCTCCCCGCTGGCCAAGGTTGGTCAACGAATTGGCGCTCGTCAGCATCTCCCCGGGTGTAATCTCAGGCACCGCGGCCGTGTAAGCGGGGAAAAAGAACGCCTTCACCAATCCGAAGACGATGCTCGCGATATAAACATGCCAGACCTCGAGCAGACTGGCAAATGCAAGGGCTGCCACTGTGGCGACTACCACACCGCTCAGAATATCCGAGATCAGCATCACCTTCAGGCGCGGGAAGCGGTCGGTGAACACCCCGCCGATGAGTAGAAAGATCAGCATGGGCACGGAAGAGAAGATCAGGACGGTGCCCATGGCTGCGGCAGACCCGGTTTTTTGCAGCACCCACCAGGCCATGGCAATTTGATAAAGGCTGTCTCCCAGCCTGGAAATGCTTTGCCCGCTCCACAAGAGCGCAAAGGGACGATGGGTCAATGATTTGAAAAGATTCATGAATGGACTGCCTTTTGGATCGGCGGAATGGACATTCGAAGGCGCTCGCCAGGACCGACCTTCGGCGAAGGAGAATAATACCTTTCTATGATATTTTTTCGAGGATGTCAACCAATCGGGAAGGATTAAAAACAAAACCCGCCGTTTATTGGACGGCGGGTTCCTTTATCGAATGATGGGGATGATTATTGTGCGGAGATCGTACCGGAACCTGTCACGTTTTGGGTGATTTCCGGCTCGCCTGCATAGACCAGGTTGCCGCTGCCGGTAAGCGTAACATCCAGCGTACCCGATGCGTTGACCGTGGCGTTTCCGGAACCGGTGATGGATACGGTCGCGTCTTTGACTGCCATACTTGCGCCATTGAAGGTACCCGATCCAGTGCTTGTCAGTGTGAGGGCATCTGCGGTACCGTCAATATCGGACGCGCCAGACCCCGTGAGCTCAACCGCCAGATTGG
This sequence comes from Chloroflexota bacterium, assembly GCA_021779955.1. Taxonomy (GTDB): domain Bacteria; phylum Chloroflexota; class Anaerolineae; order Anaerolineales; family Anaerolineaceae; genus UBA6107. The sequence continues at coordinate 2,277 of JAJXZS010000039.1, forward strand.
CGGCAGTCAGGCCCGTGAGTTTGGCATCGCCCGACCCCGAAGCTTTAAAGCTGAAATCGGCGAGGGTCAAACCACCGGCAGATACGTAACCGGATCCTGTGTCAAGGATCGAGCTCAGATCTTTGACCACCAGGGTGTATTGGATCATGCTGGTGTTCTGCAGCGTTGTGCCTGACTTTACATCGATGGTCAGTACGCCGTCTGCCACCGTTGTGGTGATGGCAGGCAGCAAGTTGTCCTCGGCCTGGATGGAAAGCGACTCGGCATCGCCCTGGGTGATGGTCAGGTAACCCGGTGCGCTAAACTCCACCGAGGTGAATCCTGAGACGTCGCGCGTTTCACTGATAACCTTGCCCGAACCAACGATCGTTCCTGCGGATGACACAGGCGCCTGAGCACAGCCCGCGGCCAGGACAGCCACAAGCATTGCCGAAATAAGACCTAAACTGAGAATAAAGCGGGATTTGTTGTTCATGCGCAGAATTATACACAGACCACCTTCGAATTCGCCCCATGCGCCTGTCATATTTATCTACTATTTATTTGATGACTTAATTCTTATTTTGGGCGAAGAGGAAGAATAAACCGTTCATGCATAAAATACTACCCATTCAGTCGATCAAGGCATAGACGCTGACAGCCGGGTCCAATTGAGCCGTTTCGTTTGGATCGGCCAGCACATCGAACGCATAGTCCATCCGCATCGTCGGTTCGATGACGCCGGCCGGGTTCGACAGGACCGCCGTGGAAACCGCCACCACTTTGCCCGTCAGATGATCGTTAAGCGTGCCGATCACCACGATCCTGGCAAGATTCGCGCCCAAATTGTTGGTCACGCTTCCGCTGAACGTCCACACCCCGCCGTCGCTCTGCGACTGCGTTGCGCCCTCTGCCTTCAATTCCTGCCAGACCTGGTTGGAAACGAGCGTTCGTGAGGGGTCGACCTGCAGCGTATAGTTCGCCAGTTTGGCCTGTAGATCGCCATGCCCATCGATCAGCGGAAAACCATGCGCGTCGAATGGGATCTCCTGCCCGGGCTGCAGGTCGATCGGCAGCGAAAGCGCGCTCACATCCATCACTACGCCGGTGTCGCCGTATAACCCGGCCAGGATCTGCACGCTGAACGATTGTTCACCGGGGTTCTTGATGCTCGAAACCAGATGGCCGTTGCCTTGTGAATCTTCGTAATAGATTGCGGCCTGATCGATGGCAAACTGGGTCTCGTCCACCTTGCTCACCGGCTCGGCATCTACGAACAGCTGCCATAGGGCGTCCGACAGCAAATCGGATGTAAAGCGAATTTTGAAAGGCGCCCTGTCGAGAAGGCGCGTGTCGCCTGCAGGCAGAAGCACCCCCACTCCAACCGATTCGCCGCTCGCGGAAAGCATGGCGCCATTTTTATCCGCCAGCACGCCGGCAAGCGCCTGAATGCTGGCGCTCGTCGGGTTGGGGTTCACCAGCTCACCCACGAGCACAGCCTCGCCCTGCGCCCCGATCATCAGTTGCGTGTTCTCCGCCTGCATCGGCAGCAATTGAGCGGACGAGTCCTGGAATGATTCGACAGTGATATCGAAAACGCTCGGAGTGAGACTGCCCGGAGGAAGCATGTAATCGAACGGCGCATTCTGCCCGTCTGCGATCCTGGGAGTCAATGGCGCGAAACGAGCCTCGCCGATGGTTTCCCCCGATTCCGCCCGCAAAAGGCTGACGCCGTCTTCGCCTACCGCGATCACTTTGAGCACTACACCCTCAGCGGTCGATCCTGAGTTGTTTTGCGTTTCCCCCAATACGTGCACATTTCCCTGGAGATCGGTGACCACGCCTTGTCTGGCCACGTTCACGGCAGAAGACGTTGTCGATTCGGATGGAACCTGTCCTGTCGGTTGGAAAGCTCCGGGTCCGCCTGGCGTTACTGAACCCTGGGTTTCGGATGCTGCAGGCGTTCCGCCCACCTGCCCCACGCAGCCGCTGAGCACCAGAATCAGGATCAGTCCGGCCAGCCCAATCCCCAACTCGATGCGCCTGTTCATTCAAAGTCCTCAGTAAGCTTGGGAAACATATTTATCTATACGCATTTATTCAGATTCCGACCGTTCGCTCGGGCCAAACTCAGGCAGATACCAGTGCTCTTCTTCCTCGATTCCGCTGTCCACCTGGTCTTGTGGAATGAGCGGATCGTCCATGCGCACCTGCATCGAGATGCCTGCGGTTCTCACGCCGTTGGCAGTCATCACCCTGCGCACCCTGTAGCGCAGGAAGTATTCCTGAACCTGGTGATTGTTCAACACGTCTTTCACCGTGCGCACCGAAACCGCCGCCCTTTCGGCAATCTCGCCCATCTCTGTCTCGACCACGTTGCGCAGTTCGCCGGTCATTGGGTTCCAGTAGCACATCGAGCGCGCTGCCAGGATCACGGTAAAAGCGGAATGCCCGAGCAGCGGCAGCCACTTGCTGAAAAGATAGCCGGTGACGAACATCCCGCGTTCAGGCTGGATCAACCTGGCCCGCCGGCTCCCGTATGCGCGCTGCAGCATGATCTTGCGTGGACTGCCCGCTTCCTCTGGTTCGAAATCCTCTTCTTCGAGTTTGAAGCGCTCCAACGGTTTTTTGATCGGTTTCTCGACCGGAGCAACGGGAGCAATGATCGGTGCCGCGTCATCCCCCCGATAGAAAGAATTCGTTACCAGCACTTTGACAGAAACCTGCTCGCCATAAAAAGCCGTCAGAAGTTGAGAGATGCGGCTGTTCAGCCTCTCCTCCACCCAGGCGCGGCCAAAGGTGTTGATCGCACCCAGGGTGAAGACACCCTTTTGGTACCCGAGAGGTCGCATCGGCTGAACCCATGTCTCGAATAAAGCTCGAGACATTTCCGCGCGCAGTTCCCCAAGAACCATCTCCCAGGCCTCCTGATGCCTGGAAAATTGTACGCTGAGCGTTTCATCTGCCACTGACCGATCCATCCTGTTCTCTCTCCCGGTAGATACGCACCGGTCCGTACTGGTTCCTGAAAGGCGCCCCCGACGTTCAGCTTATAGGTCAGGTTCCTTTTGCAGAAAAGAGAATGATAGCTAGAACGTTTATTCTATCTATTATATCCCATCCTGCAAGTTAATCAATCTACCAATTTGCTCAGATGCCATTTTTGTATTCAACCTTAAAATTCTTCAAAATATTTTCTACCTTTAATGACGATGTTTATTGGAAGAACAAATTATTCCGGCCCGATCAACTTGTCCACGACGTCTGAAAGCTCAGACCCGCTGATCTCGATCTCGAGCCGTGAAAAGCGCGAAGAGCAGATGCGCGTCAGAATGCCAACCGTCTCGCCTGCAGAAACCTTTCGTTCGAGCAACTGCGAGAAGCGTTCCTGCCAGTGCTCGATTTCGCTAATCTCCCCTTGTGACAATGTCATTCCCACCTTGTGGCGCGGAACGATGCCAGGCGGGCGGCCGACACTGCGAATTTCAGGCTCGCTGGAGATGCGACGGGCCTCATAGAGCTGTACCCAGGCGCTCCTGTTTGAGTTCGATGAAGACGACATACTCAATTCACCTCTCGAGCAATTTCAATGCTGATCATGGTTTCTTCACTTTGCAGCAGACGGTCGGTCGAAAGCGCGCACAGGCGGATAATCTCGCGCGGAACCCCCTGTGACTTTTCGTACAGGACCTCGAATGCATCGTCATTGATCAGGGGCAGCACCCTTCCGGCAACACGAAGGCGGAAGAGGACCATTTGCAGTGCGCTTGAAAGGGTCAATGGCGGCAGGGCCAGCCTGACAAACACCCTGGCATTGACCGGCTTGTTTTGATCGAACACAGATTGCATTTCAGACTGCCCAAAAGCTAGCACCTGTACAACTTTTGCATCATAATCAAAGTTGTACAATCGATGCAGAACTTCGAGCGCTTCCGGTTCCATCAATTGCGCGTCATCGAGCAGTACAATTACGTTGTGGTTGGCCGTATAGGCATCAGCCATGAAGCGTTCGAGGCCTTCCATCTGGCGTTGGAAGGAACGCTGCGGAGGAACCCCCAGGGCGATGGAAATCTGGCGGGCAGCGTCCATGGCAGACTTGAAGGCCGCCGTGTGGATGTAGCAGATGTCGATCGATTCTTCAGCGACGTAGACGTCGTAGAGCCGCCTGGCAAGCGAACTCTTTCCCATCCCCATGTCGCCGGTGATCAGCGCCAACCCGCGCCGGCGCGAGATCACCCCCTGTGCTTGCCTGTAAACTGCCAGGTGCTCAGGTCCCAAATAGAGATAGCGAGGATCGGCTGAAAGTTTGAATGGATCTTCTTTCATACCCAAACGATCAAGGCGGACAAGCCGCCACTCATCATCATTCATTGTGTCCAGCATCAATTCCATCCTCTCGAGGGCACACTATGCGCAAAAATCCATTCAATCAATTATTTATTAGCGTATCTTCACTGATTCATGGTTAATTTAGCACAATTCGGTTGAAGTTACAAGCAATTTATGCTAATATCTAACAAGAATCGCTTTTTAGAATCAAAAATCGCTCAAATTGCCTGATTAAAGTCATTTCTTACCACAACGAGGTACTTTAACGATTATGGCCGTCACGATCACGATTGCAAATGAAAAAGGGGGCGTTGGCAAAACCACAACTGCTGTAAATCTGGCGGCAGGATTGGCTTTACGCCTGGCAAACCAGGAAGGCAGCGCCAGCCGTGTGCTGCTCGTCGATATGGACCCCCAGGGACATGCTTTGTTGGCAGTCGCCCCAGACCATCACAAAGGATCGCCTTTGGGTAGTCTGGCTTCTCTGCTCGTGGAGACCCCTCCCCCTTCGATCCAGCGGATGATCCTGCGCAGCGAGCACCATCCCAACCTGTCTTATCTGCCGGCGGATCGCGCTTCGATGATCCATGCCGCACACGAGCTTCCCACGCTGATGGCCAACGAAACGCGCCTTTCTCGCGCGCTAACGCCGATCCAGGAAGAATTCGGCTATATCATCATTGACACACCCCCAAATACAGGCGATTTGCTGGTAAATTCCCTGGTATGTGCCGATTACGTCGTAATTCCTGTCGAAACCAGCTACCTGGGTGTATCGGGTTTGATCGAACTCGAGCGCACCATCGATCAGGTGCGCATCCATTTCAAACCCGAACTCAAGATCTTTGGGTATCTACCCACCCTGGTCGAGGAACAGCGCATCGAAGTGCAGGAAATCTTGCTGGAAATGAAAAAGCGCTACGCCGAGCATTTGCTTAAACCGATCCACAAGAGCTCTGATCTTGCGTATGCCCATTCGAGTCACATGGACGTGTTTACTTACCGCCCGCCTCGCCAACGCAGCGGCGAGCAGATCGCCTCCAGTTCGCGTCCAACCCAGGAATATGCCGAGCTGGTCAATTCGGTGCTTTTGAAGACCCGGCCGCGCGGCCGTCATTAACCGCATTTGCGGGAGGATCTCATGCCAACTCGAAAACGTTTTAACGCATTTGACGATTTCTCGAACAATAATTCCGACAAGGCCAAGATTGTCGTCCCCATGGACGAAACCCACGCCGAACCGGAGAATGAGGTCGAACGCATCGAGCGGCTGAGACCCAGCGAAATGCTGCCGGATCGCTTTCAACCCCGTCGTTTGTTACCGCCCTCATTGCGTCCCGCTTTCTTCAACGGCAAGAGCAATTGCTATCAAACCGCCATGGAGTGGCTGGCCATGTCGCGTAATGACCCCGGCATTCACCATGAGGTCGAGCAGCTCCTGGCAATGGGATCCTCATTCGAAGAGCATGGCCAGATTAAATCGATCACTGGCTCGTGGCAGGCAGCGCCATCCGGTGAGTACGTTTTTGTCATTGAGACAGGCGAGCGCCGGTTCTGGGCAGCCTGCCTTCAATATGCTTCGTCTGGCGTGAAGGACGAACCCCTCCTGCGCGTCGAAGTTGTGGCGCATCCCACCCGTCAACGCCAGGTGCTTGAGAACCGGCATGCCGAGCCGCCCTCGGCTGTTGAGCAGGCCTGCGAAGTCGCATCGCTGATCCTTGCCGAACTGGGCATCACTCCAGATAACGACATCGCCGATGATTTCGATTTCTTCCGTCTTGCCCGCACCCAGCGCATGCCTGCCGGTCTTTGGGATAAACTGACCCCAATCATGCAGCTCACCCGCCCGCGCATGGTCCAGCTTCTGAATATCCTCCAGCTCCCCAGCCCTCAACTCGATATGGCGGATCGATACCGCCTTCCCGAGCGAGTTTTGCGCGAAGTGCTTTCCACGCCCAAAGACCAGTGGGATCGCATGATCCGCATGAGCATTCAAAACCAGCTCACATCTGACGAAGTGGCTGAAGAGGCGGTTGCACCTACGAGCAGCGAACCTGGCTCAACCAAACCCTCGAAGCCAGTACTTCCCGATCCCAATCGCCAGGTTGTCCGCGCAGCACGGAAGTTTGTCCAGCACCTCTCCGAGATGGACCATTTCGCCCAGGAGGAAGCTCTGGACGAGATCGCCGATACGCTTGCCTCCAGAGGCCAGGCGATCGCTGCCGCGGATATCTTCGAGGAACTCGCCCGACTCTTGAGGGTTCGCGGTCAGAAATGATCGTTCAGGGATGGACAAGAGACCGGCTAATACCTGGTCTCTTTTTTTCTCTCATCGCTTGAAAGTGTAACCGTGGTTACACTTTTTTGTTTACCGGTTATTTTCCATTGTCGGATATTTTGCATCTGCTGCCACGCTACCGGCATCCCCAGGTGAATCATAATCTGTAAGCCGTCCAGGTTGTTGAACGGTTGCCTGCTTTCATTATCAGACTTACGACCTTTTCTCGGTCCTCTCCGACTGTGGACTGGCCGGTTGACCGCCGTGGGGAGCTCAATGCTATTTGATGCGTGTGTCACAGCGGCGTTGTCCCGGAGGGAACAAACCGGTTTACTTTTGGCAGATCATCAAGCCGGTTTTCTCAGCAAGACTGTCGACGCTCAAAAGTGTAACCGTGGTTACACTTTGCTGTCTGAAATCGGAGTCCAGGCCGCCAGGTATCCTTGAGACGTTGTCCCACCATCTTCCAGGATCCTGTTCTTTAAGTTTGGCGTTTCAAAATATGATGGGGGATCGGTCGGGGGAGACCCTGAACAAATGGCGGGTGGTTGAGTTGCTGGTCGATCGGTGCGCGCCTCAAGTTTGCCGTCGAGCTTGACGCCGCGTTGGCGCATAGTTTGACCCATGTATCTGAATGCACGTCGCTGCTGTCCATGCAAAGTTGTAGATCCGGATATTTTTTCGTCCCGGCATCATCCATGCTAAATTTTCAGGTGCTCGATTGTGCGTTGCCTTCGCTGGTCTTGGGCTGCGCCGTTTTGCTTTGTGCGGTCAAATAGACTCTGAAATTTTTAAAGAATTTAAAGCCACGAAAAAGAACTTAAGAGTATTTAGTCGTTAAGAGTAGTGATTAAGTAGTCTATAGAATGACGTGCAGATTTTGCACTCAAGAGAGAGGCAGGTTTTGCACGATATGGAAGAACCTTTTCTGCATCCTGGCCTCCTGAATGAGAAACCTGCATTTTGGCCTGGATGCGCCCATTTCCATCAGGCCAGGAGGAGGAAATTGCCCGCTGGCGAACATGCAATCTTTGCACTCTTGCGTTAATGCAGAACTTGCATGCTGGCCTGAAGGGGGAATTTGCATTTTGGCGAGGATAATTATCTTCTTGAATAAAGCTGTCATTCATTTGGGCAACTCTTGAAGAAATAATTGTCATCCTGAGCAGCGCGAAGGATCTTCAAATAACAAGAGAAATACTCTGGTCCAGTAAAAGGCGCTGGCGCCTGAAGGAGTTGGTTGAAGATCCTTCACTGCCTTCAGAATGCCAAGCCAATATATCCTGACCCGGTTTTATTCGCGGGCTAAGAACAACAATCAGTGTGCCCTCAGCATGCACTTTGCTGCCTTAACAATGACAGACAAAAGCTTCCTTGATTGGACTCGCACCTACCGCGCATACCCGGGGCCTGAAGTGGGGAAGGGGCGCTTGCTTTCCTCCTGCCGCTTACCCTTTCAGAATTCCATGCAGGTAGATCTCCACCAAGTCCTGTACAGCAGTGGGCTGCGAATCGGGGTTGCCAGGCGAACCAATGAGCATATCCGTCATATGGAAGGTATAGAACAAGCCGAAAAATCCGCGCAACAGGCTCTCGCTTGAAATCTGCCTGATCTTACCCGGTTCCCGCTGCAAGCGCTCGATGAATTTTTGCATCCTCGGCGCAACGTCGGGGTAGGAGGCCTTCAAGTGGCGCCCCTGGAATTCGACCACGTCGATGAAAACGAGCTTGACCAGATCCGGGCGCGCGGACAGGGCAGTGACCATGCGCCGGGCAGCGGTATGCACCAGGGCATCCGCGTCACGGCCTTGCGAATTCTCGAGCGCGAGGAGCAGGATGAGGTAGGGGTTGTAGGCTTCGAAGACGGCGCCGAAAATCTCATCCTTGCCTGGGAAATGATTGTAGAGGGAACCAAGCGCCATCTGGGATTCTTTGGCGATCTGGCGCATCGACGTGCCATGATATCCCTGTTCGAGGAACAGGCGATGAGAGGCTGCCACAATTTGCTGGCGGGCATGCGTGTTAGGGGAGGGTGAACGATCGTTCATGAGGTGGATTATAAGCGGGAAACGCCGGAATGGATAGGCAAACGAAAAGGAATCACAGAACTGATCTGAAGAAAATATGCGTATAGGTAAATGTTTGAATCGGAGACAGGGCAATTATAAAATGAACGCTCGTTCAACAAGAGTACTTACCCGGTCAACGCAATCCAAATTGCGTGTAGGCGTTGATTTACATTTCATGAGTGACATGGCAGGGTGGGGCGGGAGTGGGCTTGAATGCTGTAGAATGCGTATAGATATAAAATAAGGTGGATCGAATCGATCCTTAAGGCCAGTGCAAACGCAATCCGCGCTGGCATCAAAAGATCACACGGTCGCGTTTACTTCAATATCGAGAGTGACACATTATCCACTAAAATGCTCTGTCCGGGCGTGAGGACGAACGCTGCCACCTGTCCCTGGTTGCACGGAAGCGGCTGGGCCGCTCCGGCAACATCGACCCCGTTGATCCTCAGCACAATTCTATCTGCATTGCATTCTACTTCGATCCGGTTCGGATCCGGCGCGGGGAGAAGGGTGGGGGATTCTTGCCAGCTTGCGAGCGCGCTATAGGTATTCCCGCTGCGCTGATAGATGGCTGCGTTTCCCGTATCTGGTTCGACGACCGCCAGAATGCCGCTGCCGTCCGGCATGACATCGATCGCCAAACCCAAGCGTTGAAATGCCTGGGCTTGCGTCGTCAGGTCAGCCGAAAAGATGAAGGCATCCGTGAGCAGCCCATCGGGCAGGTTCCATACGGCCAGGCCGCCCTGCTCCAGCCAGTCCGGCGAAACCCGCATCGAACCGTCGCTGATACTAACGCTTCCCTGTAAGGCAGACCAATCGCCGGTATCGAGTGTGAAGTCGTCCACGAATGTCCTTTGGATGTGCAGCTCGGGCAGCAACCCGGTAACTGGAATAATCACCCGAGCCGGCTGGAACGGCCTGCTATAGGCAAAGAAGGAGACTTCGTCCCAGGATACGCTGCCTGGAAGAAGTCCGAGCCGGTTCATCTGGTAAAGTGAATAGAGCGCGATCAGGCTGAAAAGGACAACAACCAGCCAGGCCAGCAGGATATGCCAACGGCGTAGCCTCATGCTGCCCATCAGCACCTTTGTTTCACTGGGGGACGATTGCGTATCAGGGAACATTTGGGAACTTCCCTCTCTGATTTCATTATAGAATGAATTATCCTCTCAATAGATCGCCTGTAAAATGCAATTCTTTGAATTTGCTTGAAAATACATGAGATTGTGTGATTTAATCGATGCTTTGCCCTTGCCTTATTAACGGAGAACAAGATGACCCTCAAATTCAGCCGCCTGACCCCATCTGCGATTGCTCCACAACGGAAACACCCGACGGATGCAGGTGTGGACGTCTTCTCAGCCGTGAATATCCGCATTCCGCCCTTCAGCTACCGCGTGGTGCCGACAGGTGTAACCTTCGAGATCCCTGAAGGCACAATGCTGGAAATCCGCCCGAAAGGCAGGAACAATCACCTGATCGGCGCCGGCGTTGTGGATGCCGGCTACCAGGGCGAAATATTGGTCAAGGTCGTCAACTATTCGTGGAAACCGCTACACATTCGCGCCGGTGATGCCATCGCCCAGCTTGTCCAATTTCCGGTGATCTGTGATCCCGTTGAAGAGGTCGATGCCGGCTTGATCCACGCGCACCGCACCGATCGTGGATCCTCCGGCGGCATTCATACCACCTGATACCGGCCATGGCACTCTTTTTACGGGGCTGAATTAATGCGCTACACTGCTGAATTTCTTTACCATTTGCAATTCAGACACTGCACTTTATAATACCTGATCATGGAAGCAACGCTTAAGTATCCCCGTAGGCAACTCATTCGCGCCTTGATGCGCGGCATGATTTCCCTTTTGGTAGCCACGCTTGGCGATTTTTCGGTCGAAGGCATTCACAATATCCCGGCCAGGGGTCCGCTTCTGGTCGTCGCCAATCATTTTCATTTTCTCGATCCGGTGATGCTCATTCGCGGCACTCGCTGGCCGCTCGAATTCGTTGGCGGGGCCCAGACGCCAAATGCTCCATTCGCGCTGCGCTGGACGACCAGGTTTTGGGGTTACATTCCAACGTATCGCGGAACCGGTTCCCGCATGACGCTCAAAACCTCGCAGAGCATCCTCAAGCAAAATGGCGTGCTCGCGATCTTCCCGGAAGGCGGCAGTTGGGCGCAGGTGTTGCGCCCGGCGCGCCCGGGCACAGCCTTCCTGGCCACGCAGATGAACACGCGAATCCTGCCCATAGGCATCGACGGGGTGATCGATTTCTTTTCCAAACTTCGCGCGGGCAGGCGTCCAAAGGTTTGCTTGCGTGTGGGAAAGGAATTCGGTCCCTTCGTAAACGCAGAACCGGGGCGGCCTTCGCGTGAGGAATTGGACCTTATCGGGAATACGATCATGCAGCACATCGCAGTCCTCATCCCGCCTGAGCGCCGCGGGTATTACTCCACCGACCCGGCGGTTCGAGAAGCTGCCAAAGGCACAGAAGTCTATCCCTGGAGCGTGACTCCGGAAGCCTGAGCTGTCCTTTTTCTCAGGGTTGTTTACTGCCTGTCTTTCCGTTATGATTAGCATCATGCATGGAGGTCCTATGAAAAAAGCATTCTTTGCTTTTATTGCGGGAACGATGATTCTGCTTCTTGCCGGCTGCAATTTGCCGTTCAAAATCGTGCCAAACGTTTCTTCCACGCCAACTGAACTGTTACCTTCTCCAACCACAACGGTCAGCCCCATTTTACCCACCGAAACGACTCCCCCGCTGACAGAGCCCACCGCAACGCTTGCACCCGAGATCCCTGCCTACAGCGAGAACGGCCTTTCTTTCAGCTTGCCGCCCTGTCTCGCAAGCGGAGCGGCGGTGAGCACAGTTCCGGCGGTTCCCTTTGTCGAAAATGGCGGACCCCAGGAGTTTTACCCCGAGCATCGCCTGGTCCAGTTCACCGGTTACCCGCTCGTGGGTAAATTCCACGAGGCCCAGGTTCGCATCTATCCTGTTTCCTCTTTTGTCCAGATGTACGCTCCGTTGGAGGCCCGGGTACAGACTCTGGCCGATCTGATCAACACGCGTCCTCCGACCCCTCCCGACTCCATTCCTTTCCTGCCGATGTTCAATGCGGCCCAGCAGATTCGCGCGCGGGTCAGCTATCTTGACTTTCAAAATGGCTCTGGCGTTGCCTTCCTGACTCAATACAACCAGTACAGCTCCCCCATCAATAACTATGACCTCTTCTATACTTATCAGGGCTTGACCTCAGACCAGCAATACTGGATTTCCGCGATCCTGCCCGCTGCAGGAAATTTCCTCCAGGAGACGCCAACTTCCACCGAAGTCCCGCAAAACGGGATTCCTTTTCCGTCCGATCCCTCGGATACTGCTGCCCTTGAAGCGTACTACGCGTCAGCGGCAACCCTGATGACCTCGGTGAGTTCGAGCGCCTACACACCCGAAATCACCTGCATGGATGTCTTCCTGCAATCCCTGAAGGTCGAGAATCCGTAGTTCGCCCATTTTCCACAGGTCAGCCTGCGGCAAACGCATGGTTCTCATGAGGTTCGCCCCTCTTGTCTAATGGCGGGCAAAACCCGGTTGGCTGCCTGCCGGCGCTGCGGTTGAACCCGAACCGCGCAAGGTTCTCGCTCTTCCCTTATGGATCTGACGATCTGCATACAAGGATGAATTCATCATGTTCCGGCGTACTTTGCTAGTTCTTGTTTTGATTTCCTCATTCTTTCCATTTCACACAGCAGCAGCCCAGACTGGCATGCCTGTCTATGTCGTCCAGGAAGGGGACAACCTTGGCGAACTGGGTCAGATATTCCATACCCCGGTTTATCAACTCATGAGCGTCAATAACCTGGCCGACGGAACCCTCCTGGTTGCGGGGATGCAGTTGTACATTCCAAGCCTGGAAGGACGGATGGGCTCGGTTAGCCTGGTGCCCCTTGGTCTCGGCGATAATGCTCACACGCTTGCCCGCCAGTATGGGGTTGCCGACGAAGAATTCGCTGCCATCAACTACCTCACTCAACCCGATGCCCTGATCTTGGGCTCGCGGGCAGTACTGCTCGATGCGCAGTCGAAACCCCAGGCCCGCGTCCCGCTGACGTCTGGCATATCTGATCTCGAACTCGCTGCTGCCCATGGGGTGAACCCATGGACCGCCGCAGTGGCAAACGATCTGCAAGGCAAATGGGACTTGCTTGCCAATGACACAATCTATCTGCCTGCCGCCGGTGGATCTGCAACGGAGGAATATCTCCCAGGGGTCACGAACCTGAAGGTCACTTCCACCCGGCTCGGGCAGGGCAAGACCGCTGTGTTTGGCGCGGGAATGGGTGAAGGCGTCGCTCTCAGCGGATCGATCGATGGAATGGCTATCGACTTCCTGCGCCAACCGGACGGATCGGGCTCGGCGTACCTTGGCATCCCCAGGCTCACCCAGCCGGGGATCTACCCTCTTACCCTGACTGCAACCTCCCTCGACGAACGCCCGTTCACCTTTGTTCAAAACGTGGCAATCGACGAAGTGACCACGTACGGAGCAGATTATCCCTTTACCGTCGCGCCTGAAATGATCGATCCTGCTGTCACAGGGCCCGAAACGGATCAGGTCAACCAGATCGTCGCACCGGTCACGCCTCAGAAGTACTGGTCGGGACCCTGGGTTCAGCCTTCACCGGTTCCCGATTGCATCACTTCGACGTTCGGGCGGCTGCGGTCTTACAATGGCAGCGACTACACCTACTTTCATGGCGGAATCGACTTCTGCGGCAATGACACAACCCCCGTTTATGCCGCTGCAGATGGCGTGGTGGTGTTTACGGGGGAGCTCATCGTCCGCGGCAATGCCACAATCATCGACCATGGCCAGGGAGTCTACACCGGCTACTGGCACCAGTCGCAATTCCTGGTCAGTGTGGGGGATAAGGTAAAAGCCGGTCAGGAAATCGGGATCGTTGGCGCGACAGGCCGGGTGACCGGCCCGCATCTGCATTTCGAAGTCTTTGTCGACGGGGCGCAGGTAGACCCGACCGAATGGCTCGCGGGAATGTACCCCTAGAATACTGCGCATAGACATAAATTATTCAAGCTGGAGGATGAAAAACGCCGGGCACAAGTCCCGGCGTTTATATTCCTTGATTCAGGTCGCCTGCTACTGGTTATCGTATTTCGACTTGTCGATCATCTCACGCAATTTCTCTTCTTCAGTCTTTTCTTTGATGGGTGTCTGCGACCCATTTCCGGCGTTCGCTTTTTCAGCCTGCTCGGCTGCGCGAAGCACATCGATGGGCAAGGCTCGCATCACGCTCCACTTGCCGCAGTTCTCGCAATAGTCGAACTTGCCAAATCCCACATTGAACCCCCACATGTGCCGCGGGGTGGGGCGGTGGCAATGCGGGCAAATCGAACCGCCTGCAACGCCGTAGTTTCTTTCGGCGCCCAGGGGGACGCCGGGTCCTTTTCGCCTGCGGAAAGCGATGGTCTGGCCAAGCACGACGATCAGTATCAAGCCGAAGACCACTGCAAGCAATGGGATGAGGATATTCCCCATTCCAGAGTTTTGCTGTGACTGGCTGACGAAGTCATAGGTAACCGTAGGCGTTGTATACACCGTGCCATTGCTCGCAGTTACTTCAGCGTACAGCGAATGCACGCCGGTTGCGTAGCTGGAAGTGTTGAACTGGTAGCTGAAAGGCGACGTGTTGACGGTTGCCAGGACCTGTCCGTCGATGGTATAGGTTACCTGGCTGATGCCTTGAGGCCCATTGATGTGAGCCGAAAAAGTTCCCCTGATCTGTGAACCCATGCCGTAGCCAAAGTCCCGCGACAAGCTCATGGTATAGACTGAGGCGGCGGGCGTTTGGGCGATGGCAGGGCGAATTCCTGATAATGCCAGGCTCATCACGAGCAGGGCCGCAATTCCAACGATAGATGATAGCTTGAGTTTCATAAATTTATCCTTATTTCCATCGAGTCAGGATGGTCTCTCGCTGGAACAACCGCGAACCAAAGATCACCATCACGATGTCGATCACTACGAGCACGGCAGCCGCGATGAGCACACTGGCGACACTGATCGTGATCACGCCGGCCACCTGGCTGAACAGCACCAGCAGTAAGGGCAGGATGAGAATTGCCGACACCTGCTCTGCCACGCGCGGGTCAGAAGTACGCGATGATACGTAAAGCGCAAAGTTGACGGCAACCACCGAAATCAATGGCCCCACCAGCAGAATGGCCAGAAGCCAGGTCGGTCCAAAAATGTAGCTGCGCACCGCGCTGCTGATTTTCAGGAAGAAGGTCGCCAGCAGAAAGATCAGGAAGGATGCGGCCGTTGCCCCGATCGCAGGGATTACTGCTGCCAGGGCTTTTCCAATCAGCAGTTCTTCGGTGGTGATGGGCGTCGCCAGTAGCGGTTCAAGGCTGTGAGTGGCTTTTTCTCCGACAACGCTGTATGCCGCAATCGTGATGGGGATCATCACGGGCAATATCAGGTAAAGCAGCAGGAACTCGTTCATGATGTAGATCTGCATGCAGTCTGTGGCGGTCATGTTGGCGCAGTACTGTGCGAACTGACCGGGCACATCCGCAGCACCTGCGCCGGCTGCCCCGGGGGTTCCGGCTGTCACAGAGAGCATGACAATCGGCAACGCGGTGAATAATACCGGCATCAGCACGATGGTAAACAACACAACGCGGTTCTTGAAAACTTCCGCCCATTCTTTGTCGATAATCGTACGTACTCGTTTAAAGTTGATCATGGCTGCTCCTATGCTCCCTGGACTAGCTGCAGGTAAATATCCTCAAGCGAATGCCTCAGCTCGCCCACAAAACGGATATCCGCCCCGGCTTCCACCAGGGAGCGGATAATCACCGGATCCTGTTCATCCGGATTGTCCAGCCCGACCACAATCGAGTCGTCCACTGCCTGTACTTCTTTGACAAACGGCAGGGCCCGTACGAGGGATGTGAAGCGGTCTTCCAGGTGCTTCAAATGGAAGGCAACCCGCCTGCCGTAAAGCTTCTTGCGCAGTCCTTCAGGGGTATCGAGCGTAATGAGTCTGGTTTTGAAAATACCGATCCGGTCGCACAAGCGATCGGCTTCATCCAGGTTATGAGTGCACAGGAAGATGGTGCGTCCTTCGCCCTTCAATTCACCAATGAAGTCATGCACCAGGTGGCTGGCTTCGGGATCCAGCCCGCTGGTTGGCTCATCGAGGAAGAGTACTTTGGGTTCGTGCAAAATGGCGCGGGCGATGGCCAGTTTCTGGCGCATCCCTTTGCTGAACCCGCCCACTTCGTCGTCGCGCCGGTCCCACAGCCCGAGCATGGTGAGATACTTCTCGACCACCTCGTGAGGCTTTTCCACTCCATACAGGTTGGCGAAGATCGTCAGGTTCTTTTCGGCGCTCAGGCGATCGTACAGACCCGGAGTTTCGGTCAAAATCCCCACGCTCTCCCGGATCTTTTGATCATCCTTGCCCACTTCGAATCCATTGACGACCGCCGTGCCGCTCGTAGCGCCGATGAGGCTGCTGAGCATGCGCATGGTGGTGGTTTTGCCTGCCCCGTTGGGGCCCAGAAAGCCGAAAACCTCACCTTGCGCCACGTCGATACTTAGCGAATCGACGGCGGTGATGGCTTCGATCTTCCGGTTCAACATGAATTTCTTGGTCAACGCTTCAGTATGGATCATTCTTTCCTTTATCTACTTTCTACCGGGAAGATTCCCGTTTTCGTCCAGATCGTCGAGGTTTCCATGCAGGATTTCCCAGGTTTCAGTATGTATAACGAACTCACCCTGCTCAAGGTTGCGCAATTCACCCACGAGTTCGATTTCGACGAAACGTTTGTTCGTGTAGGCTTCGACATTGGCGCCGAAGTCCGGTTGATTCTGAGGCTCGCGGACATCAAAGCGCTTGACCAGCAGCCACTCGCCAACCTGTGCTGCCGCCCATCCCCGGGACGAATACACGCCAATCTTGAATGCCTCGCCCTGCGGATTGCTGCTCAATTCCACATAGTCGTTTTGCAGCGAGAGGCGCGCATCGCGTAGATTATCGTAAGGCCAGAATGACACGCTGCGGTTGGGGAGAAGCTCGTTTCCGGTAATTATTCCTTTGGACAGGGGAATGCGCACCTTCGCACCCATCGGCAATACGCTGATCGACCATGGCGCGGCATTCAGAGGCACTGAAGATAGGTTCCGCAAGCCATGCACCAGGTGCAGACGCGGCGCATCTTCCTCGAGCTTCACCTCGATCGAGCGTTCATACGCTACCTTGCCGTGATCTTCGCGCCACAACCTCACCCCGTTTCCCGATTCTGAAGCGTGGACGCCGGTTGTCTCCGGGAAATAAGTGATCTCGGAGATTTCCGGGGCAGCCCACAGGCGGTGCCCGCCGTACAGCAAATATCTGCCGTACTCGGTGTCCCAGGCCACATCGTCGAGACGTGCCAGAAGGTTCTGTTGAGTACCGGCCGGGATCAACGCAGAAATGCGCGGTCCCGCCTGGGTCAAATATTCGATCGTGAAGTATCTGTTCTGCAATGCACGAAACGCCGGCTGTGAGTTTTCCATAAATTCTCCTGACGGTGTAACTCAGGATATATTCTAATCATTCTTGCTTAAAAGGGATACTCGCATTTATCATAAGCTCCAGACCATTCAGATCGAGGTGAATCATGAACACATCAGCACTTTTCAAAGTGGAAATCTTTGTACCGGCCGATTCTCTGGACGAATTGCTGGATGCTCTTGCCGAAGCCGGCGCAGGCGTCATTGGCAATTACGATCATTGTTTTGCAGTCACCCAGGTAAGCTCCATGTTCCGCCCTCTCGAGGGAGCCAACCCAACCCTTGGCAGGGTAGGCGAGCTGCTGACCACTGGCGAAAGCAAAGTGGAAGTGAATGTACGTGAAGATATCCTATCCGAAGTGATCCGTGTGATCCGTGAAAATCATCCATACGAGGAGCCGCTGATCAACATTTTCCCTCTGGCGAACGCGCGTTACGGCGGCACTCTTTAGTTAATATTTCTCCCCCGTGGGTATTCGGCGGGGGAGAGTAGTGTAAGCGAACAGCAGCTTGATTGAAGGTTCCTGGTTGGCTATTAATGGAAGCCAAACGCCTTGTCGATGAACACTGCCATCTGCGCCCGGGTTACGGGTCTCTGCGGGCAGTACATACCCGCACTGCAGCCCGAGGTGATGCCTTCGGCAGCGAGTTTCTCGATCCATGCCGCCGCCCAATAAGTCACCGGCACGTCGCTGAACACCCCTGTCGCGGGCGGGGGAACATAGGCATTGCCGTACTTCGCTTTCAGAAGGAATATTGCCATCTGCGCCCGGGTCACAGGATTCTGTGGACAGTACATCCCTGCGCTGCAGCCCGAGGTGATG
>JAJXZS010000005.1 GCA_021779955.1 Chloroflexota bacterium
CCCCTCAATGGGGACGCACGGATACAAAAATAAAATCCGGCCTTGATTGGCCGGACGATTTGAGCGGGCGATGGGAGTGCGCAGCCTCCCCCGCAGGGGGATTCGAATAGCATCCCCTCAATGGGGACGCACGGATATATTTTCTTGGGAGAGCGGGCGATGGGTTTCGAATATCATCCCCTCAATGGGGACGCACGGATATGGAAATAAAAATCCGGCCTTGTCAGGTCGGACGATTTGAGCGGGCGATGGGATTCGAACCCACGAATATCAGCTTGGAAGGCTGACGCCTTACCACTTGGCGACGCCCGCTTGTCTCTTTATTTTGCTTTGCGGATTATACCATAATTCATTTTCACGATTAATTGAATTGAATCTACTGACGCTGAATCCTTTTGAAGTAATAGAAACCAGATCAGAGTGAACTCGGATGAAAGCGTTCGATGCAAACGCGGATTAACTGGTTGATACGACCGCAATTTATCTGTAGAATAATGGATAAAGGGGGCGATAGGAAAAATTAAGCGATGGTTTCCCAATAACAAAACCTGACGATAAAAGGAAGCAGGTAGATGACATGACTTCATTATTTAGACGATTATGGTCGGATCCAGCTGTAAAAGCACTCTTGATATGCATTGTTGCAATTGCCGTTGGATTCCTGGTTCCACCCAGCCTTCCGCTGATCGGGATCCTGTTCCTCATCTGCGGCGCAATCGGCTTCTTTCGCACTGTCGGACCCAACCGGCCGTTTTGGGGGATTATCGCTATCGCCGGTTTGATCATTGTCAGTCTCATCGGCCTGATTTTATTATTCGGCCTCAGCGTCAGTTGATCCTGCGAGCTTTATCCTGCAGCCGCATCTTGAGGTGGTACCCCGCCCGCATGACGACTTGACATGGGGACTGGATATCTCCAATTGTGTAGAGGGAGAGGTCTCTCTTTCGACCGATTGATTCGCCCCCATCCTTTGAATCGCTTTGAATTCCTGCTTTGCTGCTTTGCCAACTTCCTTTTTTAAGTTGAAAAAGTAAGTTAATCTCTGTATAATGTTTGTGTTCGTAATTCCCCTTATTCCCTATATAGTTCATACCCGGTGGAAAGAAGTTCAACCCAATGAATTTTCAATCGGTCAACGTTAGCTTGATTCGCGAACAGAACCTCAGCCTGGTGCTGCAGTACCTGCTGCAGAATTCCCCGCAGACTTCGCGGACCGATCTGATGCGCCTGACCCATCTGAGCGGTACCACCGTCTCTGCCCTGGTGAACATCCTGCTCAATTCAGGCTTCGTTTCCGAAACCGGCGTCGGAGAATCCATCGGCGGACGCCGGCCGATCACGCTCGAACTCAATCCTACCTTCGCTTACTCCATGGGGGTGGATATTGGCGCTTCGCACATCACCTGCATGATCATCGATCTCAAGGGCAACGTTGTGGCCAGCCTTTCTGAGCCGTTCGATGTCATCCACAAGGCGCATGCCACCATGAAGCGCGCGAAGGAATTGCTCACCCGGATGCTCGAAATAGCCCACCTTGATCTTTCCAGGGTCGCAGGGCTGGGAGTTTCGATTCCCGCGCCTCTTGACGGTGAAAAACAGGATCGCCTGCTGGCCTTTTACATGCCCGATTGGGAAGGCATGGTCGTTCTGGACGAATTGCGTCCCTTTTTCGACCTCCCCATGTTCCTGGAAAATGATGCCAATGCCGGGGGAATTGCCGAAAAGTGGTGGGGAGTTGGCAGGCAGCATCACAGCCTGGCCTTCATCAAGCTCGGGGTCGGCGTTGGCGCAGGGCTGATCATCAACGATGAGATCTATCGGGGATTTGCCGGTTCGGCGGGCGAGATCGGGCATACGACGATCGAGTCAAAGGGACGCCTGTGCCGCTGCGGCAACCGCGGATGCATGGAGAGCTACGTGGGTATCCCCGGCATCCTCAAGGACGTGCAATCCCGCCGTGGCATCTCTGAAAGCAGCCTCATGACCATCGAAGATGTGATTGCAGCAGCCAAAAACGGCGAACCGGTCAACACCGAGGTGCTTCAGACTGCCGGCCGCTACCTGGGCATCGCCATTGCCAACCTGCTCAACCTGGTCAACCCCGAAATTGTGATCCTCAACGGCTACATCATGGATGCCGGCGACATGCTTATGCAGGAAGTCGTTTCATCGATGCTCGAGCGCACACTTCCGCTGCGGGCCGAGTTTACTCCCATAGTGGCCAGCCGTCTCGGCAGAGATGCAGTTGCCATGGGGGCGGCAACACTGGTCATTCATCAATCGATACAACCTGAATACATCAACCGGTTCCTTCATCTTACATAAGGAGGTGATGCTTGATTCGCAGATTCTTGTCTGGTGACAATCGTAAAAGACGGTTTCACTAAGTCTAAAAAGGAGAAAGGAAAGGATCATGAAATAAGTACTTGTTGTTGTAAGTGTGTTGCTCGTCGCCTCGCTGCTACTCGCAGCCTGCGGCACACCCACCGCAGCCCCCACAACTCCTCCCGCCGAAACAACTCAGCCCCCTGCGGAGACCACGCAGGCCCCCACCGAAGCTCCAACAACTGTGCAGACAGGTGGAGAAGTCGAAATCTTCTCCTGGTGGGTAGGTCCTGGTGAAGCAGATGGCCTGGCCGCGATGGTCAAGGTCTTCAACGCCGACTATCCGCAATACACCTTCGTGAATGCAGCAGTTGCCGGTGGCGCTGGCTCCAACGCCAAAGCCGTTCTGGCCACCCGTCTACAAGCTGGAAACCCGCCCGATTCATGGCAGGCACATGCCGGACAGGAAACCATCGCCAACTATGTGGCAGCCGGCCAGGTTCAGCCCCTGGATGATTTCTTCGCATCCACCGGTTTCGCATCTGTCCTCCCTGCAACCCTGATCCCCTTGATCTCGGCGAATGGACATCCATACAGCGTTCCCGTGAACATCCACCGCTCCAACGTGATGTGGTACAACCCGTCTGTCGTTCAGGCAGCCGGCGTGACCATCCCCGCTGGCGGCTTTACGACCTGGGATGATTTCTTCGCTGCATGCGAAAAGATCAAGGCCACCGGCAAGGTTTGCCTCTCCATGGGCAACGAAGGCTTCACCGCCATGCACCTCTTCGAGAACGTGATGATCGGCACCATTGGCGCGGATAAGTGGAACGGCCTCTGGCTCCCCACCCCCACGACCGATTGGGCCGGCGCCGATGTGACCGCCGGACTCGCCAACTACGCAAAAGCTCTGAGCTACGTCAACAGCGATGCGGCCACTCTTTCTGACTGGCAGCCCGCTTCCAAGATGGTAGCCGATGGCGACGCCGCTTTCAACATCATGGGCGACTGGGCATATGGCTACTTCGCCAACCCCGACCCCAATGGTTTGGCGCTCACCCCGCACACCCAGTTCGATTGGTCTCCAGTTCCTGGAACCCAGGGCATCTTCGTCTTCCTCTCCGACTCCTTCGTGAAGCCTATTGGAAACAAGAACCCCGAAGGCACCATGGCCTGGTTGACCGTCGCCGCATCCAAAGCCGGACAGGAAGCCTTCAATCCGTTGAAGGGTTCCATCTGCGCCCGCACCGATTGCGACAAGTCGCTCTTCAGCGAATACTCGCAGGGTGCCATGGCTGACTGGCTGTCCAATACCGTGGTCGGCAGCCTAACCCACGGTGTGGTTGCAGCTCCCGCCTGGCAGACAACGATCGACACCGCTCTGAAGTTGTTCATCGCCAGCGACCTTGGCACCAAAGCCCAGTCTGATTTCCAGGCTGCGCTCGTCGCTGCCTGCAAGTCAGACGGCACCTGCCAGTAGGCAATCCAGAGTAACAGCACAACCTTATTGGGCGGCTCTTCAAAAGAGCCGCCCAAAATCCAAACATTTCAAAAAGTTCAAATGTACAATCAATTAGCGCTATTTTCCCGGATCATTACTCCTGACGAATAGAGGTGCCCGTGTTCAAGAATTTCACCTTCAAGCCCAGGATTTTAATTACTGCGATCGTCTTGTTGGTCGTTGGCGTAGCAGGCCTCTATTATTTCACTCATTCAAAGCTGATGATCGGCAGCTTTGATGTGACCTCATTGGGCATTTTGGTCGCCGGTTTGGTGATGTATTCAGCCATACCGGTAGCCATGACCATGATCGGCAATGAGACCTATCTCTCCATTGTCCTTATGCTCCCTTCGATCGCTGCGGTAGCTATATTTGTGTATGGTTTCATTGCCTGGTCCGTTCGGGTATCCTTTTCCAACTGGAAAGGACTAATTCCCAACTATACCTTTGTAGGTTTCAAGCAATATATCATCCTTTTCAGTAATGACCCGCGTTTCATGATCGACCTGCGCAACACAGCGGTCTTTACGGTTGGATTTATCCTGGGATGCCTGATCATTGGCCTGGGACTCGCAATTCTCCTCGATCAAAAGATCAAGGGGGAAAATCTCTTCAGGGGAATTTTCCTGCTGCCCATGTCGATTTCATTTATCGCTTCGGGTGTTGTCTGGAGTTGGTTGATGAGCTCGGCCACCGGTTCACGGATCACCGGCATCAACCTGATCTTCAAGTCGCTGGGACTGAATGGATTGATCAGTTTGTGGCACACCACTCCGCAGCCCTGGGGTATGGCGTTCACGATCATTCCGGCGGTGTGGCAACTCGCCGGCTACACCATGGCGATGTACCTCGGCGGCATGCGCAGCATTTCTGACGATTTACGCGAAGCCGCGCGCGTGGACGGCGCTTCCGAATTCGAGATCTACCGTTATGTCATTTTGCCCTTGCTGCAGCCGATTACGCTGAGCGCTGTGATCATTTTGGGGCATATGTCACTGAAAATCTTCGACTTGATCGTTGCCCTTGGCCGCGGCGACATCCGCCTTGACGTGCCCGGCATCTACATGTGGACGACGACATTCTCCGGAAACAACTATGCACAGGGAGCCGCGATCGGCATCTTGATGCTGGTTGGGGTTGCGGTGCTTGTGATTCCTTATTTGGTTCAAAATATGCGCACGGAGACCCAGGTATGATGCCACGCCGAATCGCCTCCCGTACTTTGATCTATCTCATCCTGATCCTGGCGTCTGCGTTCTTCTTGCTTCCGATCTACCTCATGCTGCTGACAGGGGTTAAGCCTTTCGCCGAAGTCGATCTGAAGACGATGTGGAATCTTCCCTCCAGCCTCCACATCGAGAACTTCATCGCTGCCTGGGCCCAGCTTGCTCCCAACTTGAAAAACAGCCTGATCCTGGTCATTCCCGAGTCCATCCTCTCGTCTCTCCTGGGTTCGCTGAACGGATACCTGCTATCCAAGTGGCGCTTCAAGAACTCGAACCTGATCTTCACCCTGATCCTGTTTGGCATGTTCATTCCGTACCAATCCATCCTCATCCCGCTGGTCAAATTTATGGATTTTATCCAGCTTTACGGCGGGCTGCCCGGGTTGGTATTCGTGCACATCATTTACGGTATTCCGATCACCACCCTGATTTTCCGCAATTATTACGCGGGGATCTCCACTGAGATGCTCGAAGCCGGGCGAATCGATGGCGCCAGCCTGACCGGACTGTATCGCTTTCTCATCCTGCCGCTTTCGGCTCCCAGTTTTGCGGTCGTGATCATCTGGCAGTTCACCCAGGCCTGGAACGACTTCCTCTTCGCCGTAATTCTCACCAATCAGGCGTACTGGCCGGTTACGGTGGCTTTGAACAACCTGGCGGGCAGCCAACTGGTGCAGTGGAACGTGCTCATGGCTGCAACGCTGCTCGCAGCCTTGCCTACTTTGCTCGTTTATCTGTTATTGGGCAGGTTCTTCGTCCGCGGATTGATGGCGGGCTCATTAAAGGGATAATCCACAGACAAGAGCCGTCCAACAAGGACGGCTCTTTTGTTATTCAGACTCGGATGTGATTTCAGATTGCCGGATCACCTTGCCGGCCTGGGAGGCGGGGGAGCCCGCTTGCTGATCACCGTCTGGATCACGATCCCTCCGATGCCGAGCGCGATCCAGTACAACGGCTGAAGATTCAATGCCATACCCAACAAGACCGCGCCGATGATGGCGGTCAATGCCGCGATCCAGAAATTGAACAACCAGAGCGTCAGGATTCCGCTGGCCAGCGCGATCAGAAGGATTCCCAGCCATGGAGCAGAGTGGCCTCCAATGTACGGCCATATCTGCTGAACCAGACCGGCGCCGATCAGCGCGCCAATGATGAATATGCCGATCGATGTGGCCGTCATGGCGATGCCGACTCCGAGGATGGCGCCAATGATGAATCCGACAATCGCAATCCAATCGATCCCCGGCATGAAGTAAGCCGCAAGGTAAAAACCAACCGCTCCTCCGCCAAAGAAGCCGATGATCTGCAACAGCACCTTCACCAGCGAGAAGCCTGCCACCAGCAGGATCACGCCAACGATGCCCATGATCACGCGCGCCCATGGTTCGGCGGGATAGATCGGCGCAAGCGCGGTCACCGGAATACTGGGGATCGCCGTCGAACAGGCTGTCAACAGCATTCCCCCGCCCAAAAGGATCAGAAGGATTCCGAGAGGATTTCGAAATTGTCTCATATTCTTGGACCAACCCTTTTAAGTTTTGAGCTTTGGGAATATTATAGAAAATTCCACAGACAATAACAATACAATATTGAAAAGTGGATTGCGGCAGGTGAAGCAGTTGGTTTAGGGGATGACCTGGACAGAAGTGGGGCTCTTGCCAAGGGCTGCGACGAGCACCCTGTCATACTCAGGGTGTACGCTGTGCAGTGTCAACAGGTCGCTTGCATTGAGTGTGAGGGTGTCTGCCTGGTTGAATAATGCGATCTTGCTGCTGCCTGCGGGGATGCCCTTCAACCCACCTTCCGGGTCCAGGAGCATCCTCACTGTCCCTTCGAGAGTGATCAGGTTATCCATGGGGATGGCGGACAGGCGCGCGAACTGCTCGGGGCGGTGCACCCACTTGGCTGAAAGCGTTTTTCCGATCGCAGAAAGCCCGATGACTACGATCACAGCATCCACCCAGGGGGGAATTACCGGCTCATTTTCGCCGGGCGCCTTGATCGGGTGCGACCTGGCCCCATCTGCTTCGACAATCACCGATACGCGCTTCTCACCGGCAAGTTTCACAATCTCATCCATCGCTTCACTTGAAGGACCGCGCATGCGATCGTCAGGCGTGCGGTCACCGGTGAGAAGCGATACTTTGTTTTCCAGCCAGGTTGAGGGCTCGAGTTCGCCATCATCATCGAGGATGAAATGCCTGTCAGCCAGGTCGAGTTGGTCGGTGCCAAGGTGCGTGGTTGTGGTTACCCAGGCTTTGCCCTTCACCTGTCTGGCAAGCTGAAAAACAACTGTCGTTTTCCCGCCCGCGCCAACAACCGCGATCTTGACCGGTTCACTCAACCCCAGGCTCTCGAACAGGTTCATTTGCCAGGCCTTCCGAGCGCCGAGCGTATCTTGGGACGTGAAAGCAGCGCTTCGAGTACTCCTCCGCCCACCGCAAGCGCCTTGTCGGAGGCCCGGTTACACAGGCCGGGGTCGCAGCGCGGATCCAGGTCGCCGATTTTCAGCCCCTGCGCGACGGCGGTTCCACTGTGCAGCAAACCGCGAATCACTCCTCTGAAGGGTGCAGTGACGGGCTCTCCATCGATTCGGGCAATCACTTCACCTAAATCGACGATTTCGCCAATCTCATGGATCGACACAAAGCGCCCATTCCGGGCTGCACGAATCACTCTTTGGCTGCCGACGCCTTCGACCGTCTCGGGCTCTCCGGTGTCCATCTGCGCCTTACCCTGCCAATACACCCTGCCGAGTGCAGCCCCGCGATTGGATTCGACCACCGCATCACAATTGATCCTAACTTCGAAACCCGGGCCGAGGCCGATGCTGAACATTCCCGGATAGAGCGAATCGGATTCGGCATGTTTGAGCATCCTGCCGTCGACGACTGCCAGAAATGCCAGGTCACCTGTGATCCTGGCAAATGGATCTACCACAGCGGCAATCTTGCCGCTTTCTACGCTGCCCGCCACATCAGCAGCGCTTTTGCAAAGCACTGCGCTTACGCCTTCAACCTGCCACTCACCGGCGTAAACCGCTTCGGAGAACGAGGCATATCGCCTTACCGAGAGGGGTTCGGCAACTTCGCTTATGACGACTCCAAATCCGCTGCGGAACAGGCGCAATGCCACGCCGCTGGCGAGATCTCCGCCGCCGCGGATCAAGATCAAAGGCATATTGGTTTGGATCATGGCGTGGATTATACACTCCACGCCAGACAAAACAAGAGAGCGGCAGCGCCGCTCTCTTGAGCATACAAAAATGATGGTTTAGAGCTTGCAGTAGTGATCCACCCGCTTTTCGATGATCTTCAGGCTGTCCTGCCAGAATCCCTTGCTGCGAATGTCGATGCCGAAACGCGCTGCCAGGTCGGCGGCAGGGGCTTCGCCGGTGCTCGCCAGTAGGTTTTCATAATCAGGGATGAAAGATGCGCCCCGCTTCTGGTAGATGGCATACAACCCTGTGCCGAAAAGCAGGCCGAAGGCATAGGGATAGTTATAGAAAGACAGGCCGGTGCTGTAATAATGCGGCTTCCAGGTCCACATCCATTTTTGCAGGTGACGCTCATCCAGTCCGTTGCCGTAACTGGCTTTCTGGCAGTCGAGCATGATTTCGCACAATTCGTCGGCGCTGAGTTCTGCCTTCTCGCGGCGTTCGAAGACTTCTTTTTCGAACAGGTAGCGCGAGTAGATATCGACGACGATCTGGCTGTCGTTGTTCAATTGAGATTCAAGAATGGATAGTTCCTCAGCTGGATTCTTCACCATCTCAAGCGCAGCGCTGGTGACGATGGTCTCGCACATGATCGACGCCGTTTCTGCAAGGGTCATTGGCGTGAATTTCTGGATCTCGGTCTTCCCTGCTTTGATTGCGCAATCGTTGTGGAAACCATGCCCGAGTTCATGCGCAACGGTGGAGACGGAATCGAACGAACCGTCGAAGTTGGTGAGCACCCGCGATTCGCCAACCCCGGGAACTTCCATGCAAAAAGCCCCGCCTCGTTTGCCGTTTCTCATTTCAGCATCGATCCAATTGTGGTCGAAGGCGCGTTTGGCGAAATTCGATAGATCCGGGGAGAACTTGCCGAAATTGGTGAGCACAAAGTCGCGCGTATCGGCCCAGGTATATGTCGTTTGCGATTCACCAACGGGAGCATTCAGATTCCACCAGGACAGTTTTTCTTCGCCAAACTGTTTGGCTTTCGCCACGAAATAGCGCCTGAACATGGGCAGCGAATCCTTCATCGCATCGAGCATGGCTTCCAGGGTTGCCCTGTCGATTCTCGAAGCATCCAGCGAACTATGGATGGCGTCTTTGCGCCCGCGATGGCGGTTGAGCGTGTTCACTTCGCCCTTGATCCCGTTCATCGCGGCTGCCAAAGGCTCTTTGACCGTTTCCCAAACCTTGTTCTCGGCTTCGTATCCGCGCCGGCGAACGTCCTCAACAGGATGAGATCGCAGGTTGATGATGGCGGTGATGGGCATTTGTTGAACCTTGCCGTCCATTTCGAAATCGACCGTGATTTGTGAAGTGACGGTTCCCTGCAGCTTGCTCCAGGCATTTCCGCTGCTCAACGACAACTCGGAAGCAAGCATCTCTTCAGGTTCAGACATCAGGTATTTGCTTTGCTCGGCGGCTTCTTTCAGATAGAACGCGTGAGCTTTCGTCACCGGATTCAGATCGACGAAATTAGGGATCTTTGCAGCCACGCTGCCGATCCATGCGCGCGTCTGGATTTCAAGCTTGTCCACATCGACCAGGATCTGCTCGAGCTCGGATTGTTTCTTGAGCGCTCCCTTGTCGAATGAATTGGTGGAAACGAAGGACTCGATATAGGCTCGCAGCGTTCCGGCAATGAGCAAGATATCGTTATAGCGCTTGACCAGATCGCTGGCCGTATCGGCCAGCACCTGGCTGGCGGATGACGCGTTGACTTTGCTGACCTTGACCTCAAGGAATTTTTTCTGCTCAGCGATCAACGATTTCAACTTCGCGGTCGCAGCAGCATATTCTTTACTGGCCAGTGACGGGTAGACATTCGTCAGTTTCCAGTGGGGAAGAGTTTCGGGGCTCATGCTTTCTCCTTAATTAGAGTCTAAACGCAAGCTTGATTATACGGCTAAACCCCCGCAAGGTTCAACCCGGCCCCCATTCAGGCCTGGATGGCTTGCTTCCTGCCTGCCTGACTCCTGGCTCGCAAGATGCGATAGGCTGTTAGAATCGCGAGCACCCCAAACGTGGATGTATAGATCAGCCGCGCCCAGTTGAAGGTCGCATCGGTGCCTGCGCCCAAACCATGGAACAGCGCAATGAGGTAGGTGAGGTAACTGAAATAATGAATGAAGCGCCAGGCTTTTTTTGAAATCTTTCGCCTGACATAGAACGTGGCAGTGATCAGAATCCACAGGTAGAACGCGACCTGGCCGATGCCGACGTATCCTGGCCTGTAGTTGGTGATGGCAAACGGCGTCAGGACTTGAAGCGGCGATAACAGCAGGTAGCCGTCACCGATCAGGATCAGGCCGTGGAAAAGGGCGAAAACCAGCCCCAGGATCGTAAAGTACTGGTGCAGGTCAATCGCAGTGGGCAGGCCGGGCCAGATCGCTGCGGCCTTGTTCGTTACGGAGACTCCAAGCACCATCGATGCCCAGAGTAAAAAATAAGCGATAATTGCGCTCGATCTTGAAATGTACCAGAAAACTTTGGGTTGCTCTCCTGTAATCGAACTGCTCATCCCGGGCACCCACGCAGGTAAAACCAGGATCGCGGCTGCTGCGCCACCCACCGTGGCGAGGATGAGCAGCAGCAATGCCCAGGGGCTGATCGATGGCGTGATTTGTTCGATGTCAGTTGCATTCTTGACGTTTTGGTCCATCTTGACTCCACAAATAACTTTCGAATAATGAACTAAGAATAATTTCACCGTTCTCCAATTGGAGAAGGTAGGCAATACCTGGTTGCTCGTCCAGCCATGCCTGCCCGCGCGCGCTTCCCAGGATCACCGCTGCCTTCGCCGCCGCTTCTGCGCTCATGACATCTCCTGCGATGATCGTGGCAGAGAACACATCGCCGACGGCAGGCATTCCTGTCCAGGGGTCGATCAAATGATGCATCACCTCGCCGCCAACCAGCCAGCGCCTGTAATCCTTGCCCGATGTGGCGATTCCCCTTCCGCCCACCTCGATCAATGCCACATGTTCCTCAGGCGCAAGCGGATTTTCTACACCGATCAGCCAGGGCATGCCGTCTGCCATTTGACCGCTGATGGCAATGTCGCCGCCTGCGTTGACCAGGCACGGGGCAAATTCGTCAAGCCTTTGCATGGCCTGATGGGCGGCCCAACCCTTCACGAACCCGCCCAGGTCGACATGGACACCCTCCGGCAGCAGCACCCGGTTTGCAGAGGCATCGATCTCGAACATGCAGGCATCCGGCGGCACAGGCAGATGACCAAGATCAAGCCCGCGGGATTGCGCCTTCAGCGCATCGAAATCGACATCGTAGCCGCTGTAGATCAGCGCATTCAGAACGAGCGGGGTGACCGCACCCCGGGTGACCTCGCGCATGGTCTGCGCCAGTTCCAACAGAGTCATGAGCGACTTGCTTGCATCGAAGGGTTTCCCGTTCGAGCGATTCAAGCGGCTCAACTCGCTTTCCGGGCGAAAACGGCTGAAAGTGTTCTCCCATTCCTCGAACCACAAAGGAACCTGGTGAACAATCTCGAGCACTTTGCTTTCAGTGCTGTCAACTGCCACCAGGATCTTTGAACCCATTGCTCGAAATTCGAGCTTTTGGATCATTTCGATGAGCCGGTCGCCGTTGTGGGGACAGGAGTGCTGGGCACCGGCGTCGCCGGCGCGGCGGTGACAACTGGGTCGTTTGCTGCGGGCGCCGGTGCGGAGTTGCTATCGCTCGGCGCTGAATTGCCGGATTGTGTTGACCTTGCGGGCAAATTTGCCAGGATCGTTGCTTTTGCCGGAGGCGTTACCAGCCTCAGGCTGCTCAGGGGTGGATTGGGGGATGCGCCTGGCTCCAGGGTTGGATCGAGATTCACCTGCACAAGCGGCGCCACAGTCGGCAGTGACGGTAATTCAAGTGTGGTTTCGATAGTATCGCTGGCCTGCTGAGCTTCCACCAGGCTTTGATTCGAGATCACGTTCCACAGGCCTACTGTGCCTGCCACCGATGTCAGTGCGAGCAGGGCTTTGGTTGCGCCCGGAACGAATTTCCTTTTCTTTTTACCCGGTAGATTTTCCATGATATTTTTGATCGATATTTCTATCGCTTCCTTTCTTATGGCTGTTGCAGCCGGCTAATCGTCTACTTCGGGCCCGCTTTCTTGTTCTTCAGTGGGCGCCGGTGTTGGTTCGCTTGTGCCGGTGCTCTGATGGGAATCTTCGGTTTCAGTCTCGTGAATCGATGTCGTGCTCGATCCGGCAGGTATCTTCACCGCCAGGATCTTCCCGGTTAAACTGACATAAACCACCTTGCCGTTGGTGAATGTAATTTCGTACACGCTGCTGCCGTTGTAGCTTGTCACAGCAGCCGCCTGGATGTCTCCGCTGCCGATATAGGCTACGGCGAGCCGGGCAGCCTGCTCGGCACTGATGGTCTGCGCCGAGGGAGCCTGGATGGCATTGAACAGGATTTCTCCAGTCGTTGCATCCACATAGATATTGCCGTTCTGGAACCGCACTTCGTATGCGGCAGTGCCGTCATAATTCACCAGCTCCGGTTCACTCAGCGCATAATCCCCTGCCGATTGGTATGCGATGGCCATTGCAGTCTGCGCATCAACCGGATAACTGTTCTTGCCTGCGTTTTCGGTGATTGTCTTTGCCATGGCGGTGATCTGCTGGTTCGCCTGCTCCAGTTCGCCGTTCGCCTGGGCAAGCAGTGCCTGATACTCGGCTTCGCGTGCCTGGTAGGTGGCTACGGCGCTTGCGGCATTCACCTTTGGCGCGCCGGTTGACCGGTTGTTTGCCAGTACGCTTGTCACAACGCCGCCCGCGATCACCACAAGGAAGACCACGACGAAAATCGAGATGAGTAAACTTTTATTCTTGAACATGCAATTCCTCCTATCCAGATTCCCCTATTCCCAGATATAATTTATCCGATTTGGATTGACCTTTTCTTGAGAATTGTGCCGAGTTTTCCAATCCAATTCCAAGATTCACGCATTTTAATGGTAGGAAGGATAAGCTCATGCGGGTACTTCTGATCGAGGACGATTTGCGTCTTTCGGGGTTGATCTGTAACGTGCTGAATGAAGAGAAATTCAACGTCGATACAGCCGAAGATGGCAACACCGGATTGGAATTAGCTCTCAGGGATACTTACGAAATCATCATTCTGGATTGGATGCTCCCAGGCAGAGATGGACCTTCCATCTGCAGGGTGGCAAGGTCTGCACGCGTCCATTCCGCCATCCTGATCCTTACCGCCAGGGGGCAGGTCGAAGATCGCGTTGCCGGGCTCGAGAGCGGCGCAGACGATTACCTGGTCAAGCCGTTTTCATTCGAAGAACTGATTGCCCGCCTGCATGCCCTGAGCCGCCGCTTCAACACCGGCGTAAGCGACACGAATGAGCTCCGCCTTGGTTCTCTCGTGATGGATATCAAAGCCCACACCATCCGGCGCGGCGAAACCCCCATCGAACTCACCAAACGGGAATGGGATCTGCTCGAATACTTCCTGCGCAACCCCAATCAAACCCTAAGCCGTCAATCGATCATGGACTACGTATGGTCCTACGATCGCAATGTGCAACCCGAGATGGTCGACGTGTATGTCTCCTACCTGCGTCAGAAGCTGCGATCCTCCGGCTTGGCTGACCCGATCACGACTGTGCGGGGGTTTGGATACCGCCTGGAAGGAAATCATGCTTAAGGACCTTCGCCTGCGATTAACTTTGCTCTTTCTGCTCATCGGGGTGGGGCTTGTGGCAGTGCTCAGCATTGTCACCTACAGCCTGCTCAGGTATTACTTCATCTCAAGCACTGACCAGGCGCTGAAGGCGAAAATGGGCCTGCAATTTATCGCCCTCAATGCGCCAATCCCGGCGGACCTGTATGAGTCCATCAGTACTTCGCGTTTATTCGCCATCGATACCATGACGATCCCATCAGACAATGAGACGCCTGCGATCGACGCTGCAGATAAAAACGAGGAGGCAACAGAAGCCCGCAATCGAGGGCTGCAGGAAAGCGAACTCGCAGATATCTTTGTAATCCCGCTTTCGATAACCGGAACGCCGGCTAAAGGGTCTACCAGTTCGCTCAGTCCGGCCGTCACAGACCAGGCTGCCTTCGCCCAGGCGATACAATCCGGGTCTGACCTGCGCACCGTCACAACTTCAGATGGCATCCCCATCCGCTTGTTGACTTACCGCATTTCCAGCCAGGCAGGCATTGCTGCCATCCAGGCAGGCGTTTCGCTTCAACCCGAGATGAATGTGCTCGCCCAATTGCTTCGCGGACTCATATTGATTGGCGCTGGTAGCGTCTTCTTCATCGGGACAGGCGCCTGGCTTCTGGCGGGTCGCTATATTCGCCGCACTCAACTGGCATTCGAAAAACAGCAGTCCTTTGTAGCCAACGCGAGCCACGAACTGCGCGCGCCTCTCACCCTCATCCGCGCGGGTATCGAGGTAGCCAAACGCGAATCCAGGGATCCCAGGCAGATCGCCCTGCTCGACAATTCTCTAGCGGATGCCGACTACATGAAGCGGCTCATCGAAGATTTGCTCCTGCTTTCGCGCCTGGACACCCAGACTGTCCGCCTGGAGAAGGAGCCGGTCCAATTCCCGGATTTCCTGCAGACTGTCGCCCAAAAGATGGAAGTGATTGCTGCCGGGTCGGACGTCTCCATCAGCGCGGAATCCGATGCCTTTCAATTGTCTGCGGACCCGAACCGGCTGCAGCAGGTGCTCTTCATCCTCGTAGATAACGCCGTGCGCAACAATCGGCCTGGCGGCTTTATCAGGCTGACTGGCAGGCTGGCAGGAGACCACGCCATGATCGCTGTCATCGATTCGGGCAAGGGCATCCCGGAGGAGCATCTCGAGAAGGTTTTCGACCGCTTCTACACGGTAGACGACGGTTCGAAGGCTGCGCAAAAGGGCAGCGGGCTCGGCCTCTCGATTGCCAGCGGGCTGATCCACGCCCACCAGGGGCGCATCAAGATTGCAAGCAAGCCGGGCAAAGGCACTGCGGTGACGATCACGCTTCCTCTCAAAACCAAATCGGTGCGGAAGTAGACACTTTTCGAGAAGTCAGGTGTTATTCTTGGTGATAAAATACCATGGCAATTGCATTATTCAACCGTTTTGGGGTGGAGGAATAAATGGCACAAGATCGTACGCGCAAGATCGTTGTCGCAGGGGTTCTGTCGGCAATTTCCATTCTGTTGGGTCTCACCCGGTGGGGGTTCCTGCCCTGGTTCAGCGGCACTTCCCTGACCATTATGCACGTGCCTGTGATTATCGGAGCAATCCTCGAAGGACCGATCGTAGGCGGCGTGATTGGCCTCATCTTTGGCCTGTTCAGTTGGATCCAGTCGGTCGCTCCCAATGGAACTGGCGACATCATCTTCAGCAATATCGTCATCGCGGTATTGCCTCGCCTTTTCATCGGGCCGGTCGCATGGTTGGTCTATACCGCGCTCAAGCGCTGGCAGGTACCTGCCATCATCGTAGGTGCAATTGCGGGCTCCGCCACCAATACGGTGCTCGTTCTGGGTTTGATCGGATTGTGGGGTCT
The DNA here is from genome assembly GCA_021779955.1 of Chloroflexota bacterium. GTDB lineage: Bacteria > Chloroflexota > Anaerolineae > Anaerolineales > Anaerolineaceae > UBA6107. The sequence goes on from JAJXZS010000005.1 coordinate 15,823, forward strand.
GTTCCCCTGGGCGTTGATTGCCACGACGGCCGTGGTCAACGGCTTGCCTGAGATCGTCATCTCAGCCGTGATCACGCTGCTGGTTGTTGCAATCGTCCGCCAGATTCGTGTTGGAAAGAAGCAGGGATCCCAGGTCTAGAGTCTAGATTTTTGGAGCAAACAGGGTCGTGGCAGCAATGGCGAGCAGCGCGAGAATGAACAAGGCATCGCGCCAGTTGAATGTGTATTCGAACATGCTGGTGCGATTTGCTTTAAATCCATAGGCCCTCGCATCCATCGCCAGCGCCATCGTTTCAGACCGGCGCAGACTCGTGGTGAAGAGCGGGATGATGAGCGGAATGATCTGCCTGACCCGGCTGACCAATCCCTTCGATTTGCCTCCCCATTCCGCCCCGCGTGAAGCCTGCGCCTTGGCAATCCGTTCTGCCGATTGCGCCAGGAAGGGGATGAAGCGCAGGGTCACCTGGATTACCATCACGAAATCCATGGTGGGAATGCCGATGCGATTGAGCGGCGTGAGCAGCTTCTGCAGCCCGTGAATCATCTCTGATGTCGAAGTGACGAAGGACATCAGGCTGATCGCAAGGATCAGCGTGAAGAAGCGCAGAATGATCAGGATGCCTGAGAGGATTCCGGCGACCGATAAGACAACCGGACCCAGCCTGAAGATGATCGATGTTCCCGGGTTCGGGTAGAAGAAGAACTGCAGCACCGCAATGATGATCATGAAAGGCAGGGGCGGCAGCAGACCCTTCAAGGCGAACTTGAGCGGGATGCGCGAGAGCAGAATACCTGCGATCACCGCAATCAGGCCGATTCCGACGCCGATTTTTGATGTACTGAAAGTGATCGCAAGCATCATCAGCCCAAAGCCGACTATTTTGGCGCGCGGGTCCATGCGGTGGAGCACCGACCCTGTCGGAATGTACTGCCCGATCGTTGCGCTGGGGAGGAATTCGAACTCACTCATCGCTTCCTCCGTCCACCAGGTTGGTGACCTCGTCCGCGATCGCCCGCAGCGTCACCGACGTGGGTGAGATTGGCCAGCCGCGGTAGCGCAAGCCCTGGGCCAGCCGGACCGAAGTCGGTTGCTCCAGTCCTGCTCCGAGCAGCATTTGGCGGTCGGTGAAGGCTTCATAGACCGGCTGTGTCACCAGGCTTTCACCCTTCGAAAGGACGGTCAGGTTTTGCACCATCTCGGCGATATCGTCCATGTTGTGCGAAGAGAAGAGAATCTGCACTCCCTCGCCCTGGAGCTGCTGCAAATTCCCAAGCAGATTGCGGCGTGAGCGCGGGTCGAGTCCTGCGGTAGGTTCGTCAAGCACGAGAATCGAGGGGCGGATCGCCAGTGTTGAAGCGAGCGCCACTTTGCGCATTTCTCCCCCGCTCAACGTGCTTGTGATGCGATCTTTGAAACCTTCGAAATCCAGCCCCACCAGTTCCATCGCCCATCTCACGCGTTCGCGTAGGCCTTCAGCCCCATACATCATCCGGGGGCCGTAAGCGATCTCGTCGCCCACGTATTGCTCGAAGAAATACAGCTCGGGATTCTGGAATACCAGCCCGGCGTAGCGCCGCAGCCCTTTGACGTCCAGGTCCGCGCTCGTGAGATCGAACTGTCCAACCCGCATATGGCCGTGCTGCGGGCGGTAGAGGCCGTTGAGATGCTGCAGCAAGGTTGATTTGCCCGATCCAGTCGCGCCGACTAATCCATGCGGTATATTCTTTTTGACATCCAGAGAGACATTCACCAGGGCAGTCTGCGCCAGGGGTGTGCCCTCCATGTACACATGGCTCAGATCGCGAATCTCGATCTCGTTCGGCAGGTTGTCTGTACCCGCAGTGGCTGGTCGTGCCGGGGCTTTCAGCGTGCCTTCGTAAACCGGGATGGATTCAAGGAGCTGGTTGAAATCAGCCGTCGGGCTCTTGATGCCCGGGAACAGGAAAGGGAAGCGGTAATAGAAACGCGTGGCTGCGGGCTGCTCAAGTCCGCTCCGGGTGATCAGCTCTGCATCTGAGAACAAGGCCTGGGGCGATCCGTCAAAGGTGAGCTTCCCTCCGTCAAGCAGAAGCGCCCTGCGGCCCAGAATTACCTCTTCCATGAAATGGGTGATGAAAATGACGGTGATACCCATGCGGTTGAGATCCGCCATGCGGTTGAGCACATCCCGCCTTCCCGCAGGGTCGAGCATGGCCGTCGTTTCGTCGAAGATGATGCACTGCGGCTGCATGGCCAATACACCCGCAAGTGCAACCCGCTGCATTTGCCCTGCAGAAAGCAGATGGGGTTCGCGCCTTTTTTGCTCGCTCATGTTGACGAGTTCGAGCGCCTGGTCCACTTCTTCGCGAATGACCTTGGGCAGGCGGCACAGATTTTCGGGCCCGAACGCCACGTCCTCTTCGACGACGGTTGCGACGATCTGATCTTCAGGATGCTGAAAGACCATGCCAACATTGGCGCGGATTTGTGGGTGAGACGCGATATCGCGTGTATCCATCCCCCTGACGAGCACCTTGCCGCTCGTGGGTTGGAGAAGCGCATTTAGATGTCTTGCCAGTGTGGTTTTGCCCGAGCCGTTCGCCCCCACCAGGGCAATAAACTCGCCCTCATCGATCTTGAAATGGATATCGTTCAACGCCGGCGCGAGGGCTTCTCCGCTGCCGGGATGCCTGTATACGAGATGATCCACCTGGATCAAAGGATTCAATGCTGATTCCTGTTCTACGGCTTTTTGCTATTCAGATACGCTTCGAATTATAACGGCGTTTGATCGTCACGGCTGAAGAGGTTGATGCTTCTTCATCGATCCAACCTTCGATGCCAAAACGCATTCCCTTGCGGGCTGGGAGAGTTTTCCTCCTGGCTTGTTTTATTCTTGACTTTAGCGGTTATTCGTTCTATACTCCAATCAAAGAATAGCACTGGGGAGCCTGGTTCGACAGGCTGAGAGGAGAACTTGAGGTTCTCGACCCGCATAACCTGATCCGGATAATGCCGGCGGAGGGAGCATCGCAGTTCAAACCACCAAACCCTCCCAGGCGGAGGGTTTTTATATGCCAGAACAAAGCGTTGCGATTTTTGCCAACGGTGAAATGCCTGCTTACGATTGGGCCAGGGGATGGTTTTCGCCCGATGACACGATCGTTGCAGTCGACGGCGGGCTGAATCATTGCCTCGCCCTTGGCATTACTCCCTACCTGCTCCTGGGTGATCTGGATTCCATCACATCTGCTCAGGCGGGCGATATGGCTGCCCGCGGTGTGCGCATCGAAAAGTACCCGGCCGAGAAAGACGAGACCGACCTCGAACTTGCGCTTCTCTGGGCTGCGCGCAGGGACTTTAGTCGCATTCTCGTGTTTGCGGCTCTCGGCGGGCGTATCGACCAGACCATCGCCAATCTCTCGCTGCTCCTCCTCCCGCAACTGGCAAATATCGACGTCCGCGTCTTGGACCAAACCAATGAGATTTTCCTGATCACCCGCGAAACCACCATTACAGGCCATCCCGGCGATATCGTCTCACTGCTGCCCTGGGGCGGGTCTGCCCTCGGCGTCACCACTCGAAACCTGCAATATCCGCTTCATGAAGCCATTCTCACTCCCGACCGCTCGCGCGGGGTCAGCAATGTCATGCTGGGCGAGTCCGCTTCGGTCAGCCTGGAAGAGGGATCGCTTTTGTGCATTCATTCTCATCCCTGGCGCTTCGCGCCTGAATAAGAAAGAGGAACAAGATGAAATCGAAATGGCTTTTAATTCTGTTGACCGGCATCATGTTCGCCGCTTTGGCGGCTGCATGCGCACAAAAGCCGGCCGGTCCAACCACGCTCACCGTGATCACGCACGATTCGTTTTCGGCCAGCCCCGATGTGATTACCGCCTTCGAGACCGCCAATAATGCAAAACTGGTTTTTCTCAAGAGCGGCGACGCAGGGACAGCCCTCAACCGTGTGATCCTCTCGAAGAACAATCCTGAGGGCGATGTTTTCTACGGGGTGGATAACACATTCCTCTCTCGCGCGATCTCTGAAGGCATCTACGAGCCCTATCTCTCGCCCGAGGCGGCGAATATCGATTCGCAGTTCATGCTTGCTCCAAACAACGATGCCATGCCCGTTGATTATGGCGATGTCTGCATCAACTACGACAAAGCCTACTTTGCCCAGCACAACCTGGCAGTTCCCACGTCTCTCGAAGACCTCACCAGGCCGGAATATGGACCTCAGAACGGCAGCAAGGACGGTTTGCTGGTGATGGAGAATCCTGCCACCTCTTCGCCCGGTTTGGCTTTCCTGATGGCGACCATTGCTCACTTCGGCCAGGACAATTACCTCGCTTATTGGAAGCAGCTCAAGCAGAACGGGCTGGTCGTTGTGGCCGATTGGGAAACGGCATATTACACCAATTTCAGCGGCTCATCGGGCAAGGGACCTCAACCCATGGTCGTCTCTTATGCCTCCTCGCCCGCTGCCGAGGTTGTTTACGCTTCCACACCCCTGACGGAGTCTCCCACGGCTTCCATCACGGCTCCGGGCACGTGCTTTCGCCAGATCGAGTTCGTCGGCATTCTCAAGGGCACCAAAAACCTGGCTCTAGCTCAAAAATTCGTCGATTATATGCTGAGCGTCAAGTTCCAGGAAGATATGCCCCTGCAAATGTTCGTTTACCCTGTCAATCGCAATGCTGCGCTGCCAGACGCCTTTGTCAAATACGCCCAGGTTGCCCAGGATCCGGCCACGCTCGACCCGGCTCTCATCGCACAGAATCGCGACAAGTGGATTGCTGACTGGACAAGCACGGTGCTTCAATAGGGGGTCCGGTTGACGCGTAGACCAAGCCGCTGGCTGAACAATCTGCTTTGGGTTGTTCCTTTGATCTTCTTGGGGACTCTCTTTTTCTATCCCCTTGTCACCATTCTACGCCTTGCGTTTTCTGAAACCTTTGCCCGGGTCGAGCCCATCCAGGCAAGCACCATTCTGCATCCACTCTGGTTCACCATCTGGCAGGCTGTCCTCTCCGCTGCATTAACTCTCCTGGCGGGTTTGCCGGCGGCTTACGTATTCGCCAAATTCAACTTCCCGGGTAAGCAGCTTCTCAAGGTTTTAACCACGCTGCCTTTCATTCTGCCCACTGTGGTTGCGGCGGCAGGCATCAATGCGCTGCTTGGACCGCGGGGATGGCTGAACATGGGTCTGGAACAGCTCCTCAACGTGACGTCTCCGCCTGTGCAGATTACCAACACCCTGGCAGCCATCCTGATTGCCCACGTCTTCTACAACATCCCCATCGTGATCCGTGTCGTGGGGAGCGCCTGGGCGCAACTCGATCCCAAGATGGAACAGGCAGCCAGGGTGCTCGGGGCTTCGCGCACCCAAGTCACGACAAGAGTTACCCTTCCCCTGCTGCGACCTTCCATCATCGCAGCCGCGTTGCTCGTCTTCCTGTTCGATTTCACCAGTTTTGGCGTCATTCTTATCCTTGGCGGTCCGCAGTTCCAGACCCTTGAAGTTGCCATCTATACCCAGGCGCTTTCTTTCTTCAACCTGCCGGTGGCAGGCTTGCTTTCGCTCGTCCAGATCATGTGCACACTGGTGGTCACCTGGGTGTATTCGCGGCTTGCCAGGGGGATGAACATCCCTCTGCTGCCGTGCCTGAAAGGGGAGGGGATGCGGGCTCCGCGCCTGCCCGTCGAAAAGGTCATCGTGGCCTTGATGATCGTCTTCCTGATCTTGCTGCAGGTTTTCCCGCTCGCTGCACTCGTCTCCAGTTCGGTCACCCGCTTCGAAGCGAATCGGGGTGAGCGCGGACCCATCCAGACCGGTTTCACCCTCGATTACTACCGCGCCCTCTTTACCAATATCAGCAACTCCATTTTCTACGTTTCGCCTGCCAGGGCAGCCCTGAATTCGTTGATCTATGCTATCGTGACCGTGTTGATTTCGGTCACTTTTGGCCTCATGGCTGCCTACGCGCTGACCCGCGCCAGGCATGGACGCTGGCTGATGGACCTCGCCATCATGCTCCCGCTGGGCACCTCGGCGGTGACGCTCGGCCTTGGATTCATCGTCGCATTCAATGGTCCGCCCCTTGATATCTTGACCTTCCCCCTGCTGATTCCGTTTGCGCATAGCCTTGTGGCTCTGCCCTTTGTGGTGCGCACAGTCCAACCTGCGCTTGCTTCGATCCCTGCCAGCTACCGGCAAGCAGCCTCGGTACTTGGCGCCACTCCCTGGCAGGTTTGGACCAGGGTCGAAGCGCCCATCATCAGCCGGGCTGCCCTGGTTGGTGCGATATTCTCTTTCACCATCTCGCTTGGCGAGTTCGGTGCGACCAGTTTCCTGGCGCGTTCCGATATGATCACCCTGCCGATTGCCATCTACCGCTACCTCTCGCAGCCCGGCGCGCTGAACTTCGGGCAGGCCATGGCGATGTCGACCGTGCTGCTCCTGGTTTGTGGCTCGGCGATCTTCGCGCTCGAAAAGATCCAGGGAACGTCAGCCTGACAATGCAGAATGGAGTTTGAATTGGATACTCTGACCGTCGATCATGTCGCCAAGAACTACGAAAGTCAGCCCCTGCTCATCGATCTCTCGCTGGAGGTCCATTCAGGTGAGCTGGTCTGCCTGCTTGGACGGTCTGGCAGCGGCAAAAGCACCCTCCTCAGGATCATCGCCGGTATCGAACCTGCAGACAGCGGACGTGTCCTCTGGAATGGCGAAGACCTGACCTCGGTGCCAACCCACCGGCGCGGTTTTGGCTTGATGTTCCAGGACTTTGCCCTCTTTCCGCATCTCGATGTGCGCCAGAACGTTGCCTTTGGATTGGCGCTTCAAAGGCTGCCCGAAAGCGAGATCGCCAGCCGCGTCGATTCTGCTCTCGAAAGCGTCAACATGCGCGGTTTCGCCAGGCGAAGAGTGACTGACCTTTCTGGCGGCGAACAGCAGCGTGTGGCTTTGGCGCGTTCGCTGGCGCCCCGCCCCAGGCTGCTGATGCTCGATGAACCCCTCGGCGCGCTGGACAGGGCGCTCCGCGGTCAACTGCAGGAGGAACTCCGCGAGCAGCTTCACCGCACCGGCATTCCGGCCATCTACGTCACGCACGACCAGGACGAAGCCCTTGCGCTTGCCGATCGGATAGCCCTGCTGCATAGCGGGCGAATCGAGCAATCAGGCGCGCCAGGCGAAGTCTACGCCAGGCCCGCCAGCCAATGGGTGGCGGAGTTCCTGGGAATGTCCAACCTGCTGCCGGGAGAAGTGATTGGCACCGCTCCTCTGACCGTCCGTACAGGATACGGCATCTTCAAGCCCGAAACGGCGCCTGAGCCGCGCGCCGGCGAAAGGGGGCGGCTGCTGCTCAAACCATACGGAGCCGATCTCATTCCTGCAGCGCAAGATGCCGACACGCTTTCTGGGAAGGTCATCTCGAGTACGTTTCAAATCGATCATTACCTGGTGAAGCTTGAACTCGCTCCCGGCCTGGTCTTTGACTTCACCATGCGAGAACAGGCGAAGGAAGGGGAGACCATCCACCTGAAACTCAGTCCCGAGTCGCAGATTTGGTTCAAGGAGGCTCAATGACCAGCGCTGTGACAGTGATCAAGCAGAATCTCGCAGGCGAGGAAACCTGGCGCTACACAGGCACCTTGCTGCGAAGTGATGCGCATTCGATCCTCATCGAAGCATATTTCAACCGCCCCGATCTGCCTTTTCACGGCATCGTGTTCGCCCAGGGCGATCGATTCATCGAGCAATACTTCGATGACCGCTGGTACAACATCTACGAAATCCATGACCGGCTGAACGGTAAGCTCAAGGCCTGGTACTGCAACATCACCCGTCCTGCCGAGATCTCTTACGATCGCATTGCCTACGTGGATCTTGCGCTCGATCTGCTCGTCCTGCCAGATGGCGCTCAGCTCGACCTCGACGCCGACGAATTTGAAGCTCTCGACCTGGACATCGATGAGCACAAGCAGGCGCTCCGCGCGCTTGCTGAACTGCGAACGCTCTTCAAACATCCACGTCCATTCGAGATTTGACAAGGATCGCGACTGTGTGCTCGCCATGATTCCCGCCCCCAAGCCCGGGAGCGGCCTTTCCCCCGCCGGGTGATTCCAGAAGCACAGGTCGTCACTTCGTGAGTAGTCCAATTACACGCAATAAACCCTCCCTTCAGGGAGGGTTGGGTAGGTCGTAATAGCCCTGATGATGTCTTTCTCTCGCCGGGTGATTCCAGAAGCACAGGTCGTAACTTCGTGAATATTCCAAATCCCACACAAAAAGCCCTCCCTTCAGGGAGGGTTGGGTAGGTCGTGACTTTTTATCTTCCCAGAATCAAGCTTCTGATTTCTCCCCCGAACAACCCGAACACTGCCAGCAGCACAATCGACATAACGCAAAATCCCAAAACCATCAGCCCTGCCACCAGCCATAGTTGACGTTTTCTGCGCGCCACCTCTTCAGGCGGAAGCTGCGGCTTCTCATCCGGCTCGTGCGGCTGATCCATCAGCGCCTCTCGATGTCTGGCGTCTCGGGGCGCTTTTTGAAGATCAGCTTGGTCACGACGATGGTGGTGACGAGCACGATCGCGCAGGCGATAATCACCGGCACGACGATGGACAGGAACGAGACCACCGTTGAGGTAGCGTCTTCCGCCATGCTTACCGGGATGTTGCCCACGCCGCCTGTCGTTGCGGTGACAGCCGGGCGGACCACGAGCGATTTGATGGCATGCACGCCGCCGGCCACCAGCAGGCCCGCGATCAGCGCGAGCACCGGGTCGACATGGGCGATGGTCGAGCTTTCCGCGGCAAATACGATTGCGCCCGCGGCAGGTCGCACAAAGGTCTGGATGATGTCGTTGACATGGTTGACCGCCGGGACCTTATCTGCGAAGAACTCGACGATGGAAAGCAGGATCAACACCCCGATCACCCACCACGAAGTCAGCGTATCCCATGGACTGGTTAGGCTAATCAAATTGGTGAATTTAGCCAGCAGCGCAACCGTCAGCAATGGGATGTAGGCGTTCAAACCCGCGCTGGCGGAAAGTCCAAAAGCCGAAAAGATGTTGAATATAGCTTCCATTTCACTTCCTCGAATCCATCATAACATAAAACCTTGCCACGTTCCTGTCAGAGCGAAACGCAGTCCATCCATCAATCCGAGCTGTACCATTGCCGTCAGCCCGCCCAACAGGAACAGCCAGGCAGCATCCTGCCAGCGATTCAAAGTGTTGTCCTTCTTCAAAGCCAGCGTCCATAACAGGGTGTAGACCATCGTCAGCAAAAGGATCACGCTGACCGCCGAAAGGATCGCCAGTGGAAAATACGACAGGGGTAAATCCAGCACAACCAGCAGGAGCATTCCTGCTCCGGAAGCAGCGCAAATCCCGAGCAGCCGGTAGGAGTTGAGCAGCGGCTCTTCCGAGGCATCTGTCCAAAGCACCGAATTCCAGATGGACATCAGCATGGCGCCCAGCGCGATGCCCATGCCGGCGCCGGAGATCAGGCGTAAAAGGTTGGACGGAGTGTACAATCCGTGCAAGCCATTGATGATGGAAGCCGTTGAGTTGATGCCGTCGATTGCATAGAATGCCAGAAACGCAAATAACACCCACCGTAAATTCGCCTTGGGGAATCCCCCCCGCCTGGCATGTGAACTCAAGACCGCGATTGTTGCCAAAGCTCCAAGAAAAAGTCCTGTGCATCTGCTGCACAGGGGCAGCAACTTGCCCTGGATACTAAACGTATGCGATGCGATTTGGTGGCACACACCGTATCCAATGGCCAGCAGTTTGCCCTGCAGCCCCGCAGGCGCAAGCGCCAGCCACAACCCGGTCATGATGCTGATTAGGAGTAAGATACCGGCGAGTCTCTTGTGTTCAGGCAAACGGATGGAGATCATGCATGGGATTATACGGAAGAGCCCTGCTCAGGGCAAGCCCGCTTTTCAAGGTAAACTTGACAGAGGCCACCGATTATGGTTTACTAAATGTGTAAATCAATTTCATACCTGCTATCCTAACGAAGAGGAGGCGATGTCTACGATGAATAATAGTTTTGAACAATGCGCTGCGGCATCCCTCCTCTCGATGATGTAGGGAAGCCGCAGCGCAACAACACAGAAGACCGTCAGAACGACGGTCTTCTGCTTTAAATTCCTTTCGAATTGCGCACTGAAATCCCTTCGGACTATAATTAGATCACCGCTAATCTATCTGGAGGAAGAATGACCTCAGCTAAAGAACGACTATTGCGCTACGTCAAAATCGATACCCAATCCGCGCGCGATACAGACCAGGTACCCAGCACGACGAAGCAATTCGACCTGGCGAAGCTCCTCGTCAAGGAACTCACCGAGCTTGGACTGAAGGACATCAGCCTGGACGAGCATTGCTATGTTATGGCGACCCTGCCCGCAAACAACTCCGGGAAAGTCCCTGTGGTTGGATTCATTGCCCATATGGACACCAGTCCTGATATGTCAGGAACGAATGTCAATCCGCAGATTATCGAGAAGTACGATGGCGGCGATATCGTGCTCAATGCGGAAAAGAATGTTCATCTCTCGCCAGATATCTTTCCCGAGTTGAAAAAATACGTGGGACAGGAGCTGATCACGACCGACGGCACCACCCTTCTTGGCGCTGACGACAAAGCAGGCGTCGCTTCCATTATGGCTGCCATGGAGCATCTCGTCACTCATCCCGAGATCAAGCACGGCACGGTCAAAGTCGGCTTCACGCCCGATGAAGAAGTAGGTCACGGAGCAGATTTCTTCGACGTCAAGAAATTCGGCGCCGAATTTGCCTACACCATGGACGGCGGTGAACTTGGCGAAGTGGAGTATGAGACTTTCAACGCCGCCGAAGCCCAGATCGAAGTGTTCGGCAAGAACGTTCATCCGGGCACAGCCAAGGATAAGATGATCAACAGCCTGCTCGTGGCGATGGAATTCAACGCCATGCTGCCTGTGAACGAGCGTCCGGAGTTCACCGCAGGATATGAAGGTTTCTTCCACCCATTCATCATCGAAGGTGACGTGGAACATACGCGGGTGGTCTACATTGTGCGCGACCACAGCCGGGCAAAATTCGAAAACCGCAAGAGCATCATGCTCAAAGCCGCCGATTACCTGAACGCCCGCTACGGCGCAGGCACGGTAAAGGTCGCCCTCAAGGACCAATACTACAACATGCGCGAGAAGATCGAACCCTTCCCCTATATCATGGACTACGCCAGGGAAGCGATCATCGAAGCCGGCATCAAACCCATCACCATGCCTGTGCGGGGCGGCACCGACGGCTCGCGCCTTTCCTATATGGGATTGCCCTGTCCGAATCTCTTTACGGGCGGCTTCAACTATCACGGCAAATACGAGTGCATCCCGCCTGCTGCGCTTGAAAAATCCGTCGAGGTCATCGTTCGGATTGTCCAAAAGATCGCGGGTTAATGACCGGGAATCGGTATTCGAAAACCGTTCAAAAACAGTCACCCGGGGATTGGTGACTGTGGATGAGGACAGACACATTCGCCTGTAGTATCTGTAAGGGAGGGTCTGCGCGGAAAAGCACGTCGATCTGAAAATGGCAAGACCCTCCCGCCAAATCAAACCTCTGCGATGGGAGGATTAGCCCTTACTGAATGAGAGGGGATGGGGCGAGACGGGCTGGTCTCGTGGTCTGGAAAAACGAGAGGTACACCGTATAGACCAGCCCTTACATGGTCTGGTTGGCTATTTCTTAAACCGCCGCTTCTTCCAACCTGACAATCTTCCTCTTCACATACACTTCATTGATCACCAGTGACAGGCCGATGATCGTGCCGCCGATTGCCAGTGAAACCACATTAGCCTGCTCGCCAAACACCACAAGCGAGACCAGGATTGCCAGCGGGATCTTCAAATCGTTGAAAATCGCCAGCGCGCCGGCATCGACTTTGCGCGCGCCTAAATTCCAAAGGAAGAAACAAATTCCCGAAGCAAACGCACCCAGGTAAATCAGCGTCAGCCAGTGCGTTGCAGTCAGATGCAGGGAGGCGAACGGAGTGAAAATCGCGCTCACTACGCCCGTTCCTGCGAATGCGCCCAGGTACAGGATGCCAAACACATCCCTGTCCTTGAGTTCCTTTTCGCCCGCCATGATACGCCTGTAATAGACCTGTCCGAAGGCGAATCCCAGGTTCGAGACCTGCACCAGCAGAAAGCCCAGCCAGAGTTCGCTTGAGACGGTCTGCCCGCGTTCGATCACGTATGTCCCGATCACGGCCAGCACCGATGTCAGCAGGAAGGCAGGGTTGAACTTCTTTCGCAGCGCGTCATTGATGAGTGTGACGTAAATGGGAGTGAAGATGGTGAAAAGGGCAACTTCGTACGCCTCCAAATACTGGAAGGAAGCCGTGTAAGCAATGTACATGATGCCGAATTGGAGGAATCCCGTCAAAGCGAGAGGGAGCAGGTGTTTGGGTGCAATTTTCCTGAACCTGATAAATGGCAGAAACACGGCAAGCGAAAACGCCATGCGTGCAAAAGAGACAAAATTGGTATCGATGCCCGCCAGGTTGCCCTTGATCAGGCTAAAGGAAAACGCCCACGCTATCGATACCGCTAACAGATACAGCATACTTCTCTCGTTATTCGGGATTGTCTGATGATAACACGCGTTGATATCGACTGGACATGTAGAAAATCACCCGTGCTCCCGCCGATTTTCCCGGATTGCTCCCACGAAACGAAAGCATTTTTCAGGGGTTAGGATTAATATCAATGATGCTTGATCAATAAATATCCTTTTGCGGGAGCAACTCATGGCAGAGCTTGATTTCAAGGTATACAGGTACCGTTGGGTCGTATTGGCTGTTTTCATGTTTGTCAACCTCACCATCCAGGGGTTGTGGATCGCCTACGCGCCCATCATGGAGCCGGCTGCGAACTTCTACGGCGTCAGCGATCTGCAAATCGGCCTCCTCTCGATGGTGTTCATGATCGCGTTCCTTCCGCTTTCCATCCCGGTTTCGTGGCTGATCGATACTTACGGGTTCAAGCTGGCGGTTGGCATTGGCGTGGTCTTGATGTCGATTTTCGGCATCCTGCGCGGGCTCGCAGGCGCGAATTACACCCTGGTGCTGATCAGCACCATTGGTATCGCAGTTGCCCAACCTTTTCTCTTGAACACCTGGATGAAGGTGCCTGCAAACTGGTTTGCCATCAAGGAACGGGCCACAGCTGTAGGCCTGGTGACGCTTGCCAACCTGGTCGGCATGGGCCTGGGAATGGTTTTATCCCCCATCCTCATCGAGACGATGTCCATTCCCCATATTCAATTACTCTATGGTGTGGTCGCAGCTTTTTCGGCATCGCTCTTTCTCCTCTTCGCCAGGGAAAACCCGCCAACGCCGCCATGTCCTGCCGGCATGGAGGCTCGAGCGCTCATGCTGGACGGCCTCAAGCAGGCGCTGAAGGTGAAGGAATTCTGGTACTGGCTGCTGATCACCTTTATCGGACTGGGCTTATTTAACGGCATTACCACCTGGATCGAAGGTATCGTTCGACCGCGCGGCTTCACTCCGACGGATGCCGGCACCCTGGGCGCTGCTTTACTTGGCGGCGGGATTTTAGGGGCTGTGATTCTTCCCGCTCTATCTGATAAATACCAGAAACGCCAGCTATTCCTTTATGTGGGGGTGAGCCTGGCAATCCCGGGTTTGATTGGCATTGCCTATGCACAATCGCTATGGCTGCTGCTCCTCTCGGGCTTCTGGATGGGCTTCTTCCTGGTCAGCGCCAATCCCATCGGCATGCAGTATTCAGCGGAGAAGACTTATCCCACTCCCGAAGGCACCCTGAATGGGCTGATCCAACTCTTCGGACAGGCATCGGTGGTATTCGTCTATATCATGGAAGCGTTTCGCGCCCCGGACGGCTCTTATACCAATGCTTTGCTCTTCGGAGCCGCAATGTTGCTTGTCTGTTTGATGTTGGTCATAGGTATGAAGGACGTACCCGAGGTCGAACTGAAAAGCGAACCGGAGTCTGCCTGACTCGGGTTCGCTTTTGATTATTCCGATTCCGTTTCTTTCGGCAATTGAATGGTGATCTTCAATCCGCCTTCAGGGCAGCGACTTGCGCTGATCTTGCCTCCCTGCGCTTCGATCAGCTGCTTGGCGATCGTCAGCCCCAAGCCCGCTCCGCCCGTTGCCCGCGCGCGGCTTTTTTCGCTCCGCCAGAAGCGGGTAAACACCCATTCCAATTGATCTTCAGGCACTCCGGGTCCGTTGTCAGAGATCGACAGTTCGACGCTGCCGTCCACCGTGCCCAGGTCTAACTTGATCCATCCCTTGCCTGGAATGTAGCGCAGCGAATTGGCAATGATATTCCCGATAACCTGTTCTGTTCGCTGAGGGTCGGCGACTACATTTGGCAGCGAGTCTGGCGCATTCATCGTTATGGTCACATCCTGGCTCGCTGCTTGAGCTTCGAATACATTGACCACGCGCTGCGCGAGGTCCTTGAGGTTGACCGACTTGGTCTCGTAATGCAATTGGTGAGATTCTGCAAGTGTGAGCAGCCGCAAGTCCTCGACCAGGCGCTCCAGCAAATAGGTTTCCTCGAGCGCAGGCGCGATACTGGCTTCGTTGGCCGGATAAACCCCGTCGACGATGCCCTCCAGGCGCCCGCGTAAAACAGAGAGTGGCGTTCTGAGCTCGTGAGCGATATCTGCGGTCATGTTCTTGCGCTCGCGGTCATTCTGTTCAAGAGCCTCGGTCATGGAATTGAAGTGCTCGCCAAGCATTGCCAGGTCGTCGGTGCGTTTGCTGGGCGGAATGCGCGCTGTAAAGTCGCCCTTACCGACTTTCTCGGCTGCGTCGATCACATCTGCCAGCGGATCGACCACTTTGCGCATCAAGAAGACTGCAAAAATCAGTGTGAGAATACCCAGAAACAGCGAAACGATGATAATCGGGTTCATCACCGAAAAAGTCTGCACAATGGGGTGGAAGGGATCCTGCCTGTCTTGAATCAAGTAGCCGATCACCATTTCGTTGACACTGAGCTGTACGATGTTTTGCCCGGGCGACACCTCGTACATCTGCCCGATGAGAGGGCTGTTCGGGTTTCCATGATCGATGATCACATCTCCCTGGGCATCCAGCAGCACCGAACGATGCCAATCGATGCTTGCCAGGGGGCCGCCTGGAACATTGGACTGGCTTAACAGGGAATTGATACCTGTCCAGTCTCCCTTACCAATATAGAAAGCCTCCAGCAGCGAAGCATTCGGCGCTCTAAAGAGCAGGTTCTCCTGATTTCGCTGAATAATCGTATAGATTGTGACGCCGGTAATCGAAACGATCAGAAGGCTGACGACGGCAATAAACGCTCTCAGCAGAGAAAGGATCAGCCTTTTGCGAATTTGCTTAACAGAAGACGTTTCTTTTCTTTTCAGATTCATGAGGTAACAAACTTATATCCAACACCGTGCACGGTGATGATGTACTTGGGTTCACTTTCGGCAGGTTCGATTTTCTTGCGCAGATTGCGGATGTGCGAATCGACGGCACGTTCGTAACTTTCGAACGCCACACCTCTTACGGCGATCAGCAGCTGCGAGCGGGTGAAGATGCGGCCTGGTTGGTTGGCCAGGGCTGCGAGCAGCTCGAATTCGGTCGGAGTGAGCGACTTTTCGCCTTCGGGCGTAATTGCCACATAACGATTGCGGTCGAGCGTGATATCGCCAGCTCTCAAAACTTCAGCCGGGGTTCCTCCATTGGCACGCCGAAGTACAGCCCGAACGCGGCCAACCAACTCGCGCGGGCTGAAGGGTTTGGTGATGTAGTCGTCCGCGCCAAGCTCGAGGCCGATCAACTTGTCGGCTTCTTCCACCCGGGCGGTCAGCATGATGATGGGCACGTTGCTTTCGCGTCGAATCTCGCGGCAGACATCCAATCCGTCCATCCCCGGCATCATCAGGTCGAGTACGATCAGGTCGGGATGTTCCCTGTGGAACAAAGAGATTGCGGATCTTCCGTCATTGGCTGAGATGACGTCGAAGAAAGCAGCTTTCAGGTAATCTTCACAAATTTCGACGATCTTTCTTTCATCGTCGACGAGCAGGATTTTCTTTGCCATTTTATATCCATTTTGGAGCTGGTCCTGATTCGGACCAGGGCGGTCGACTCTAAATCGGATAAAGTTGACCGCCCTGCATTAGATTATACCGCCGCTTGCGGTTTTGGCGCCCTCATGCTGAGGATGCTGAAGACCACCACACCCACGGCGAGAAGGAGAATTGCGATATTCGAGATCAGATTAAACGCGGTGAAGAACGGCCGGAACAGTGCCGGCACGGTCAGCCCAAAGGCCAGGGCAGCCAGAATGACTGCCAGGATTGCTCCCCAGCGTTTCTTAAGCCATATTCCGGCAATCGCCAACAGTCCGATGACGATTACGGTAATGCGGTATGCGCCTGTCAGGATGGAGAACACGCGGGTCAACCCTGAATTCGCGTTGAACGAGCGTCCGCCCTGCGTCAGGTGGTTGGGATTGAAATTGCCGTTGCCCTGCTGGAAGTAGCCGCCATTGCCTGATCCTTGCGAAGGCAGGTTGTTCGGATTAAACCCTTGCACGATGCGTCCGTTTCCGCCGGCAAAGCCGTTCCTCCCCGCCAGGCGATTGAGCCCGACCAGCGGAAAAACAGCGTATACGATGATCAGCAGCAGGAGCAATCCTGCTGCCAGGATCGTGATCACCGAGCGGCCTTTGAAGAGGCCTGGTTTCTTGGTTGGTTCAACGGTTGTTTCATTCATATCTGAGTGCCTCGATTGGTGAAAGTTTTGATGCCTGATACGCCGGATAGATTCCGAAGAACAGGCCGATCAGTGCTGCTGAACCGAAGGACAGTGCGATTGTCCCTGCAGTGATGGAGGCATGGATCAGGCCGGAGAGGGAAACGAGTAGCGAAATAGCCACTCCCAGCAGAATACCCACCACTCCTCCCAAAATGGCCAGGGTCATTGTCTCGATCAGGAACTGGAACAGGATGGCCCTGCGCGGTGCTCCAACTGCCTTGCGCAACCCGATTTCTCGTGTGCGTTCAGTTACCGATACGAGCGAGATATTCATAATCCCGATGCCGCCAACGATCAGCGATATTGCGGCGATGGCGCCCAGGAACAGAGTCAGAGTGCTTGTGATGGACGACAAAGTGGAAAGAGCTTGTGCCTGGCTCGAAACGGTGAAAGGCAGAGTGTCGGTCAACCCCAGTCCGTGGGTTCCCCGCAGGATGATGTCGACTTGCGAAATCACTGAATTAACGTCGTTCGCTGTTGCGGCTGAAAGAGCGATGCTCGAGAGTGTGCGCTGCCCATTCAGCATCGCCCGCGAACCAAATAGATACGTGTAGCCTGTTTCGATGGGGATGAGGATCGAGTTGTCGCCCGAGCCGAACGAAGCCGATCCGCTGGTGGTGAGCACGCCCACCACTTCGTAATCGCTGTTGTTGATGGTCACGCTGCGACCTACCGGATTCAGTCCGCTAAAAAGCTCAGATGCCACAGTCGAGCCGATGACGATGACCTTCGAACGGAGATCGTTATCAGATGCCAGCAGAGGTCTGCCGCTTGAAACCGTATAGGCATGAACGGTGAAGTAATCTTCATTTGTGCCCGTTATCTGGTAGCTCGACGTATTGTCCTGGTAGGTGACTTGCTCAGGTGAACTATAAATAGGGGCAATCGCCAAAACATTCGTCGCGTTCTGCAGTATGGCTGTATAGTCGTCATAAAACAGTGTCGATGTCGTCCCGCCTACGACACCAGGTGTGAAGGAACGCGAACCGGCGATCGTAATCAAATTCGAGCCGAGGCTTTCCACACGGCTGGTCACACCCGCAGTCACGCCCTGCCCGATCGAGAGAAGCGCAACTACCGCTGCAACACCGATAACGATCCCCAGCAAGGTCAAAAATGACCTCAACAAGTTCGACGTAAGTGAACGAAATGCCACGCGGATATTATTGAGCAGGTTCATGCCGCACCTCGTGTTTCCCTTTTCTCATCCCATTCAGGCTGTCGATCTCTTCATCCGGCCGGGGTGTCCCGGCTGCGATTGGGTTCTTCACCATTTCCTCGAACACGATCTTGCCATCCTTCAGATGGATGATTCTTTCGGTATGCCTGGCGATAAAGGGGTCATGCGTGACGTACACAACCGTGAGATGTTTTTCTTTATGCAATGTCTGGAACAGAGAAATGATCTCGGAGCCGCTCTTGCTGTCCAGGTTGCCGGTCGGCTCATCCGCCAGCAGGATGGCCGGGTCGTTCACCAGGGCGCGGGCAATTGCCACCCGCTGCTGCTGCCCGCCTGAGAGTTGGTTGGGACGATGATGCATCCGGTCCTCGAGACCTACCACCCTCAAAGCCTCTTTGGCTTTCTCGCTTCGTTGTTTGGCGGTAACTCCATCATAAATGAGAGGTAGTTCAACGTTTTCCAGTGCGCTCGTCCTCGGAAGTAAATTGAATTGCTGAAAAACGAAGCCGATCTGATGAGCCCGCAGATTCGCCAGTTGGTTTTCATTCAATTTGCCTACTTCCTGCTGGTTGATCATGTAAGACCCTTTGGTTGGAACATCCAGGCAGCCAAGGATTGCCATGAGCGTGCTTTTGCCTGAGCCTGATGGCCCCATAATGGCCACCATCTCGCCGTCATCGATCTTCAGCGTTACCCCATCCAGCGCATGAACGTCGGAATCGCCAAGGGAATATATTTTGTAAAGATCTTTTACTTCGATCATTCAGACCTCACTCGATTCGTCGTTATGCTCTAGGGAGCTAAGATTCCGCCGCCAAACCCGCCGCCGCGGTTGTTGGATGTGGATGTGCTGGACGTGCCTGAACTCGCGGAAGTGATTTCGACAACATCGCCGACTTTCAGATCGCCTTTTACCACAACTTCAGTGCCGATGATCTTGCCGCTCACTACCGAAACGCGCTCGGATTTGCCGTTGGCGATGCGGATCACATATTCGCCTTGCGCATCGTTCTGCACGGCGAGCACGGGTACGGTCAGCATGCTTTGCGGCTGGCTCACCGTGATCACCGCATCAGCAGTTGCACCGATGAGAATTTGAGGATCTGTCTTGTCGAGGGTTACCCGAACGGTGTAATTCACCACGCCCGAGCTGGTAATACCAATGGGATTGATGGAGGTGACCTTGCCCGAAATATTCAAGCCGCTAACAGCGGCAAATGTGACCGCTGCTGTATCTCCGACCTTGACCTGTGAGATCTGTGTCTCGTCGATCAGTACATCGACGTAATATTGCGAAGAGTTCACGATCACGGCCGCTTCATCGCCGGTGTTTACCAGGTCGCCCTGTTGGTTATCGAGCACAACGACCGTACCGCTAAAGGGGGCAATGATGTTCATGTTGTTGACAGTTGCCTGCGCTGCTTCGACGTTAGCCTGTGCAGCAGCGATCTGGTCGGCAGTGGGTCCGTCTTTGACCAGGTCATATGCCCGTTGGGCATCATCCAATGCCGCTTTAGCCACGGCCAGTTCTGCCTGCGTCACTGCCTTATCGGTGCTGCTTTCAGCCGATTGGTAATACTTCAAGTTCAGCTCGAGAGTATTGAGCTGCATTTGGGCGGAAAGCAGGTTCGCTTTTGCCTGCGCTTTGCGGGCATCCGTATCGGATGCTTCACTGAAGCTGTTGTAGCGATTCTGTGCATCGCTCACTGTCGTCTGCTGAATGATGATCTGCTGTTGCAGGTAGGCGATCTCGTCTGTTGTACCATGCGGGATGGATGCGCCGTAACTCGACCCGAGCGCGTCGTTATAAGTCACCTGGGCGTTCGCCAGCGTGAGTTGGGCTTCCGCTGCTGCCGATTTGGATTCCATCAGATCGGTAAGCGCCTGTTTGGCGCTCGTTAGGTCGCTCTGGGCTAAAATGATGCTCGATGGCACGGTTGTCGGATCCAAAGAAAGCAAAACGTCGCCCTTGGTTACCGTATCTCCGTTCTTGACATTAACTTCCGAAATTGTTCCGCTGGTTCCCCAGTTCAAGGTTGCCATTTGGACTGGTTCGACCGATCCGCTCGATTCGACCGTATCTGTCACGGTCACTTCTTTGACAACACCTGTGCTATATTGTGTGCTGTTGGTGCTCGTAGAGCATCCTGCCAATATCCCCCCGATCAGGACCACCGACACAACTAAAGAAATGCCCGACAACCGTCGCTTGTGCATATTTCGCTCCTTCTGAAGATGTAGACATCTAGACGATACGTTTCTTGTGTGTAAAAAATGTGTAGACACGGTGTAGAACTATCGACCGAGTCTTAGTTGATTCTTAGCTTTGCACAATTTGCGCTATTGAATTCGATATACGATTGGTGCTATCCTTTTTTCAATCACGCTGTTTGTTGTGTCTGCGCCCGCGTGATGGCGGATGGATAAGTCATCGCAGGCACGGAATCGGATGAAAGGAGCAATATGGATCAAACCTGTGATCCTGTCACGATCGTGATTTTTGGGGCTTCTGGCGACCTTACCTGGAGAAAATTGATTCCAGGGCTTTACAACAACTTCAAAAAGGGGCGACTGAATGAGTGCGCGCACATCATTGGTTATGCAAGGCGCCCATATAACGATGAATCCTGGCGCGAAGAGCTCAAGAGCGGGGTCGTCGAAAACTCTCCGGATACTTTTGTGGATGCAGATTGGGCGAGATTCGCGAAGCTGCTGACTTATTTTCAGGGCAATCTTGACGTACCCGAAGATTACGAAAGACTTGCTTCCTATTTATCAAAACTTGAAGGAGGCGATGCGAACCGCCTGTATTACCTGGCAACCGCTCCAGAGCATTACCCCCTGGTTGCGCGTTACCTGGGCAGAGCTAAAATGGCCAAATCGGCGAATGAAAAGGACTGGCGCAGGATTATTATCGAAAAGCCTTTCGGAGAAGACCTGAAGTCAGCCCAGGCACTCAACCGCACACTGCATTCGGTCTTCGATGAATCCCAAATTTACCGTATCGATCATTATCTGGGTAAAGAGACTGCCCAAAATATTTTGTTCTTCCGCTTTGCCAATACCATCATCGAACCGGTCTGGAACCGGCGTTATGTCAACAACGTGCAAATCACCGTAGCCGAATCTGTCGACATTGCCAACCGCGGCCCCTACTATGACAAAGCCGGCGTGGTACGCGACATGTTCCAGAATCACCTGCTCTCCCTCCTCTCGCTGGTTGCCATGGAACCTCCGAGCACCTTCCGCCCCGAAGCCGTGCGGAACGAAAAGATCAAGGTTTTGGAAAGTATCCGGCCCATCAACCTGAACGACACAGTGCGGGGACAATACGAAGGTTACCGGAAAGCCGATCGGGTTTCGCCAAATTCGAAAACCGCCACTTTTGCGGCAATCAAGCTCTACGTCGACAACTGGCGCTGGGAGGGTGTTCCCTTTTACCTGAGATCGGGCAAAACCCTGGCACGTAAAGACTCGGAGATCATTGTGGAATTCAAGAAGCCGCCTCACATGCTGTTCTACCTGCCGCCCGACATGCCTGTAACACCCAACATCTTTTCGCTGCATATTCAGCCCGACGAGGGAATCCACTTCAAGTTCGAAGTCAAGAAGCCGGATTCTGAGCAGGAAGTGCGCTCGGTTTTGATGGATTTTCATTACCGCAGTTCATTCGATCAGCCCCTGCCTGATGCATACGAACGCCTGCTGCTTGAAGCGTTGGCCGGTGATGCATCGTTGTACACCCGCAGTGATGCAATCGAGCAAGCCTGGCGTCTTATTGATCCGATCAGTCAGGGATGGGAGTCGACGAATCAACCGCCGCTCATGATTTATCCCGTGGGCAGCTGGGGTCCCGCCGCTTCGGATGAGTTGCTGGCCCGTGACGGCAATGTCTGGCGTCAGGGATTTGAGGAGGAGGCAAATGTCCATGTTGGAGATTGAAACACTTCAAGATCCTGCCGCCATCGCTGTAAGGGCAGCCGATATTTTTATGGCAGATGCTGTTGCTGCGATTCGTTCGCGCGGCTCCTTTTCGGTGGCTTTGTCAGGCGGTTCAACGCCGTTGGGTCAGTACGGTATGCTTACCCACGAGCCATATTTAGGCAAGATCTATTGGCCAAAGTGCTTTCTTTTCTGGGGAGACGAGCGCTGCGTACCCCCCAACGATACCGACAGCAACTACCTGCGCGCGATGGTGACCTTGATCTCCAAAATCCCCATTCCCATCGGGAATATCCATCGCATTCACGGTGAACTGCCGGCCGAGCAGGCGGCTGCGGCGTACGAATCTGAATTGCGGTCTCATTTTGGTTCTCTGCCGATCTTCGACCTGATTCTTCTTGGTATCGGTCCTGACGGGCACACGGCCTCACTGTTCCCGGGCACGTCAGCGCTTGAGGAGAAAGAGAAGTGGGTCGTCAGCGTGCCTCACTCCACTCCGCCGCCTCCGCTCGTCGATCGCGTCAGTCTTACTTTACCCGTGATTGATGCTGCAAGGCACGTCGTATTTCTCGCCGCCGGCGCAGAAAAGGCAGAAATCGTGGCTCGAATCTTCAGTAAAGATAGGTCTGAACCTCTCTTGCCCGCCCAACGAGTCGATCCCCACCCTGGCAAGTTGACCTGGCTGCTCGATCAGTCTGCTGCTTCACGCCTGTCCTAAGCAGACTGTGCAGGAATGGTTCACTGCTAAATCTGACCTACCCAACCCTCCCTTCAGGGAGGGCTTTATTTCCCTTCCCTCGCCGCACTTGCGCCCTACGTTAGGGTCAGGGAAGGGCGGGGGTTAGGTCGTTCTTCCCCTCATAGAGGTTTTTGCTTTATCTCGAACACTCTTCCTACCTCTGTCGTTTGCTTTTGTCTATACTCAGATCGCATCGACCGCGTTCGCCAATCGTCCTTTCTGCTTTCTAAGCAAGAAGGAGGCCGCCATGGAATCGCCCCCACTCTCTCCATGGTGACGCAGCGGTCTTAATCGGTATGCTCGTTGGTTTTTCCGTTCTCATCTTCAATTAAATCAGAGTTTGCTTCACCCGCCCGCCCATCCTCAAACAAATGACCGCAGCAACTTCGGTCCTCTTCACAGGTGACGATATCCTCGCCGGGCAGCAGGTCTTCCTCAAATATGGGCTGATGGATAACGGCGTAATCTGGAGACACGGCGCCTATCTCGGACCCGCCAGCATCTTCGGATTCCTGGGCGTCATCCCGATTGCCATTGGAACGGTCATGGCGTACTTCAAGATGCGGTATCTGCCGCAGTCATAAGGAGGCAACCCGCTTCTGTACCAGCAACCCTGCTTACTTCCACTTGGTGAGGATCTCTTCCCTCTGGAACGTTGCTTTCACCAGGAAGAACACAACCACGTCGATGACAGCCACTATTGCCGCCCCGATCAGCAAATTGGTCGTCGTCAGATCGAGCACTTTTGTTTCTGACAGTACATACACGGCCCCCATGGGCAGCATGATCAGCGCGCCAAGTTGTTGGGCGCTGCGCACATCGTTGGAGCGCGAAGAGATCAAAACGTTATATCCGACGCTCAAAAGGCAGGCAAGCGGTCCAAGCAGGAACACGATGATCACAATATTCCAATTGGGATAATAGAAATAGCCCAGCAAGTTGTGGGTGAACAGGTCCACCAGGGTCGCGAATATCAATACACCCACAAAGTTGGCGCCGATGGCAGGCAGAAAAGCCGCGATGCTCTTCCCTGCCAGGATCTCTTCATCGGTTGTTGGCGTGGCCAGCAACGGTTCCAGGCTTTTCTGAACTTTTTCACCGACCAGGCTGTACGAGGCAATCCCCACTGGCGCCAGGGCTGCGCCGATCACAAACAAGAAAGAAAAGGCGTTCAGAAGAATGGGGAGTGACGCCGCGGCGCCAGGCTTGGAAGTCACGAAGCGAATCACGAACGGCAAGCCAATCGAGACAATAACTTCGAAATAGAAGATTGAATAAAAGATGCTCTTCCTTTTTGTGAAGGTTTTGAAATCCTTCGATGCAACCATCCACGCTTTTGAGAGTCTCATTTTGTCTCTTCTATGACCTTGAGATAGGTCTCTTCCAAACCGGGATTGAGCTGTGTAACATACTGGATTCGCCCGCCAGCATCGACAATCGCCTGAACAAAATCAGGGTTTTCCTTCTGCGGATCGGTCAATGACAGGACGATTTTATTCTCTTCGACGCTCAAATCTTTGGGCGAATATCTTCTCACCGCTGCCAGGATTTGGTCATTTACCTCTTCCACCTGGATGACCGTCTTGCTTCCCCACACGGTCTTCTCCAACTCTTCCGGCGTGTTGATGGTCAGCAGTTTCGTCTTCAAAATCCCGATCCGATCACAAATCCGTTGGGCTTCAGCCAGGTTATGCGTGTTGATGAAAATCGTCTTCCCCTCTTTCTTGAGCTGCAGGATAATGTCTCTCACCACCCGGGCAGATTCCGGGTCGAGGTTGGCTGTCGGCTCATCGAAGAAGAGTAGTTTGGGGTCGTGAATCAACGCCCTGGCGATCGCAACCTTCTGTCTCATCCCTTTGGAATAATTGCTGACTGGCTGATCCTTCTTGTCCCATAGCTCCATCATCGTCAGGAAATGTTCAATATTCACTTTTCTGACGTCTTCAGGGCATTCATAAAGCTTGCCGTAATAGTCGAGGTTCTCATACGCGCTCAACTCATCATACAAGCCAATATTATCGGGCACCAGCCCGATCAACTTTCGGATCGCCAGGGAAGCCGTTCCATCATCGCCAATTTGATATCCCGCAATTTGAGCATCGCCGCTGGTTTTGGAAATCAGGCAACAAAGCATCCTGATCGTGGTGGTTTTCCCGGCCCCGTTCGGACCGAGCAAACCAAACACCTCTCCCTCAGCCACGGAAAAGGTCAGGTTGTCGACCGCCGTGAACTCTCCAAACTTTTTGGATAGATTCTTTACTTCGATCATGCTCATTTTTGTTTGTTGATTCCTTTACGGCCAAACGCGGACCAGACGGTTATCCCGATGAGGATTACGCAGGAAATGATCCAGATAATGAAAGGCGTCTTTGGAACAGCCCCGGTCTGCGAACTGATTCTATTGAAAACAACAATACCCAGGACGATGTCTGCAATGGTTAGCCCCAAGGGGATTCTTATGGATAATTTCACCAGCTTCATTTTGGTTTCCTTGTGCGGTTCTTTCCTGGTGAACTCATTTCAAGAAAGTATACACTCAGTATAAGGAAAATCCTTCAAAACAACACCTGTTGTTGACTAGGTCGGAGCATCGACCGCGGCGATCCTCAGTTTGTTTCTCCATGTTCTTGACTTCAATCATGCTAATAACTGACTATGCCTTCTTCCGGTTTCGCATCCATGACCAGATCGTGATCCCGATGAGGATGACGGAGGCCACGATCCAGAGGATGAACCAGGTTGTCGGAAACGGCCCTGTTTTTGTGGATATCCTCATGAATGCAATAATCCCCGTGATGACGACAATGATGGTGACGACCAATGGAATTCTCAAGGATAACTTCATTTTGCACCCCTTTTCCGGTCGGCTTATGCCCGACACCCGAGCAGATAGGTCTGACTTTTCATACGAAACCATTATAGGTCGCGGAAGATTAAAACCCAATTAGTGTCATGCAAAGATTTGTTCAAGCTCTTGAAACAGGGTTTCCCCTTAATGAACTTTAGCGAGCGCAAACCAGAATTTCTGAAATGATGGCATTGACTTCGCCATCTCCGGTCACTTCGCGCTCGAATTCTGCTGCGGCTGCGCAACCGATGCCTCCTGGCGCGGGATCCCTATTTCTTGCGCGCAGACACCTGCACCTCAAAGCTCTCTGCCATGTAGACGCTGGTCTCCCCTTTTCCGCAGCCCGGGTCGAGAACCTTCTGCCCGGGCTTGAGTTCCAACTTGCGCAGCGTCCTCACGGTCAGGTACAGACCACCCCGTCCTCACGGTCAGGTACAGACCACCCCTACCAAAAAATTCGCGGTAGATGTCGTCCCGCGAATAGCCATCCAGCTCAAGGTAGGCTGCCCGGTCAGGCTGCTGAAAGGTGGCCAGGATTTGTCGAATCTCGGCATCGGTCCGGTTCATATTCAACCCCTTGATTTGTGCTTAGTCGATGGAAATCAGGATAGAACAGATGTGATTTTCAGAAGTGTTCTTGTACAGGGGAATTGGTCGAAAAGCATCGCGCTGTCCTCGTTCTTTAACATGATGGCATCGTCGCAGCCTTACCGCAGGCATGGTCGCTTCAACCAGAATCCGCCGCGTGCTATAATTATTCACACAAAAATGATAATAATTCGCGCAATTGCTGCGAGGAGGTTACGGTGAGTCCAAGAAAAGAAACCACTGAAAGCGTAAAAGAGTCAACAAAAAGCTCAATATCTACCAGGGGGTTTACAGCAGAAGAAAAAGCTGCCATGCGGGAGCGGATCAAGGAGGAACGGGCAGCCGGGACTGCCGCTGAAGCGGAGAGCGCCGTGCTTGCCAGGATCGCCGAGATGGTTGAGCCTGACCGCTCCATGGCGAAGCGCATTCACGCCATAGTCAAAGAGACAGCGCCTTCGCTCACTTCAAGGCTTTGGTATGGCATGCCCGCATATGGCAGGGAAGGCAAGATCATCTGCTGGTTCCAGGACGCAGCCAAGTTCAAGGCTCGCTATGCCACTTTTAGCTTCAGCGATGGAGCGAAACTCGACGAGGGCGCCATGTGGCCGATTTCTTATGCGTTGATGGAATTGACACCCGCTGCGGAGGCGAAGCTCCGCGCCTTGGTGAAGAAGGCGGTGGGGTAGTCTACCGAACAATCTGGGGGTCATCAAGGAGGTAATCAATGGGTTGGTTTGGGCAAAGATCAAACTATTATATTTATACGATGCCTCCGATCTCGATATGCTATAGAAATACGGAAAAATCAATATGTACCGTTTGATATATTGCAAAAATTAGAAAAAGTTGATATATTAAATGCATCATGTTGTTCGATGCATCATATCCCTACGCACTTCCAGCCCTTCCGCCGGCGGTCAAAATATCCAATACCGATTTTGGAGACCTTTTGATCAAAGCGCGAGTTGGGCTCGCTGAGCTAAAGGGCGCTTGCGGGCAGCTGCCAAATCCACTACTCTTGATTTCGCCTGCTGTGATCCGTGAGTCAGTAGCAAGTTCGAACATCGAGAATATCAACACAACCGTGGCTGAAGTGCTGCAATGGCAGTTGTTTCCTGAATCTGAACGACGCCAGCCGGATAAGGAAGTCTTGCGCTACCGTGAAGCTCTGATCTGGGGATATGGCCAGCTCGATAGATATCCGCTGAGTTCACGCATTATCACCGGGATTCAGAGTTCTCTCATTCCGGATGGAAGTGGAGCTTTCAGGCGGGAACAAAATTCCATTGCCAACAACCGGACGCGTGAGATCCGTTATACTCCTCCGCCTGCGAATGAAATTCCCCGATTGATCTCAAACTGGGAACGGTTCGTGAATGCTGATGATGAAAGCATTGACCCCTTGATTCGCGCCATCATTGCGCATTATCAATTCGAAGCGATCCACCCTTTCAGAGACGGGAACGGCCGCACAGGGAGGATCCTGCTGGTGCTCCAGCTCGTCCAAAGTAAATTACTTTCATTGCCTGTGCTATACCTCAGCGGGTATATCAATCGCCATCGCAGCGACTATTACGACCGGCTGCTTGCGGTCACTATCGATGAGGATTGGCATGGCTATATCCAATACATGCTGGAAGGGATTTGCGACCAGGCATCGGTAACCCAGAAGACCTTTGAAGAAATTCTTGCGCTCTACCGCGAATACCGCGAAAGGCTGCGCAAAGATCACGCTAAAATATACAGCACGGAACTCGCAGAAGCTCTTTTTACGTACCCTGTGCTATCACCTACACGGCTGGCCGAAGTGCTCCACAAGCACTACATCACCACCGGCCGCTATCTTAACCAATTGTCCGATGCAGGCATCCTGACTGCAGCCGTTGTCGGCAAGTATCATCTCTTTGCCAACCACCGCCTGATCAAAATTCTGGAGCAGGGTTAAGAAGAAGATTTCGTTGGAGGAACATGTTTTCTCCTGAACTGGTTTCTGTTGGCTTCTAATTAGTACTTGTGCAGCAAACCCTTGGGTGCACGCTTGAAAACTAGGCGAAGATCAATTAGGGCCCGCACGAAACTTGAATTATTATGCTTCAAGGCTGCCCTCTATGCATTGTTAAAAATCTCATGATGATGCTATAATTTTCCCATACTAAATATTCTTGAGAATCTGAAATAGCTATGACAATCAGGGCGGTGTGGAGCATGCCAATTCACTTTTCGAATAAATATATTATTGCAGGCTGCAATTCATTTCAAAGCAAAAAACGCTTGATGGGTGTATTTTTGTCCTGCTGAGATTAGCTTCTAAGAGTACGAGGGGAATATATGAAGAAATTTATTGATCTTGCGTCCGTAGAAGCCAGTAGCCATTTTCTTAAAGGTGCTAGTTACTTCAACTCTGACTTGCCATCATATATAAGCTTTGAACCCATTTTAGCTGAAGTATCCGTAGTTTTAGGATCGAGCAATTATGCTACATTTCGATCAGCAAAACCAGCGAATTTTTCAGGTGTAAATTACAATTTCTTGTCAAATAAAGACGGCAAATTTGCTTGGCGGCCATTGGAATTGATACACCCAGTGATCTATGTATCTCTTGTAAATGCGATTTGCAGTAAGGATAATTGGAGCTTGATTAAATCGCGATTCTCCGACTACAAGAGCAATGTTGTTGAGTGTTGTAGCGACCCTGTAATTTCTCTCGATGAAGAAAAGGATGTTGCAAAGCAAATTACAAGTTGGTGGCAAAACTTCGAACAGCGATCGTTATGCTATTCATTGGAGTTCAGTCATATTCTTCATACCGATGTAACAGATTGTTATGGCTCTCTTTACACACATAGCATTTCTTGGGCATTACATGGACTAGAAAAATCGAAGAAAAATAAAGGTGACAAAACTCTATTAGGGAACATCATCGATTCACATATTCAAGAAAGTCGATATGGGCAAACCAATGGCATTTCTCAAGGTTCCGTTCTAATGGACTTTGTAGCTGAGATTGTCCTCGGTTATGTAGATGAACAGATTTCTATATCTCTTAATGACAAAAAGGATTTCAAGATATTAAGATATCGAGATGACTATCGCATATTCGCAAATAGTGATGAGCGTGTTGAAGAAATCTTAAAGACGATCAGCCAAAAACTATGGATGGTAGGCATGCGGTTAGCGGTTTCAAAGACTGTATTGAGCAGGAACGTTGTCGAAGGTTCAATTAAACCAGAAAAACTAGCAGGTATTGATTTGCAGGATTTAGGAGTTGCGAATGCCCAGACTATCCAGAAACAACTTTTGAGATTGCATTCATTTGGACAACGCTTCCCTAACAGCGGAGCACTTAGACGTCTTGTTAGCGAATTCCACACAAAGATTTCTAAAGAACCTATTACTCTTAACGACCTCGAAGTACAAATTGCCATTGCTACGGACATAGGATTTGTCTCTCCATCAACATTTCCTGCTATAGCTGGCATTCTGAGCCACCTCATATCAAAGGCTTCTTCTGCAGATAAGGATCGGCTTTGGAACAAAGTCTGTCAGAAAATGCGGCGTGTGCCATATAATGGCTATCTTGAAATATGGCTGCAGCGCGTAACAAAACCGAAAACACTTGGGATGCAGTTCACTAGTGATGAGTATATTTGTAGAATTGTGAATGGCGAACCTATTGACTTATGGGAGAACAGGTGGATTAAAAGCCCAGAACTCAAAGAAGCATTGCATTCATCAAGAATATTCGACGAGGCTAAATCTGATGTTGGAGAAGTAATCCAACCTGAAGAAGTTGAACTTTATACAAGAAAAGCTTTGCAGTATTAGATGCAAAACCAAAATCTGTAGCATATAGGCAATCGAGGCATCTATCTTTAAATAGCTAAAGGTAATTATTTGGTTTTGGTCCTGAAAGGAATATAACCTGGGACGTGATTAGCCTACCCCGCATTAACATAAAGTATCTTTATGGCTTCCACTAAAATTCGTCAGGTTATCCTCTCAATTCGGATTATATGTCTCAATCATTAAATAGTAAGTGCCCCCAACCAGATTCGAACTGGTGTTTTGGCCTTGAGAGGGCCACGTCCTGGGCCACTAGACAATGGGGGCGTCTGAGTTCCAAAATTCTATCATGCCTCCCATTCACTGTCAACGAATTCGCCTATTCCCAAACCTTTCGTATAGATATATAATTGTATTTGACTTGCTTTCCCACTAGTGCTATCATTTTTGTACCTGGCAATCATCAATTTTCATCCAGCACCTTAACATGCACTTATTGGAGTTATTTTATGAGCACTGAAACTATTTTTCGCCTCCTGGGCGCGATCATTCTTACCATCGTTGGAATGATTTGGGGTCAGCAGCTTGGCATTTCCGCCAATCAAAATCCCCTCCCCGGCACGCTCTCCGTCGAACAATACACTTTCGCGGTCGGACTGGTCGGCGCCCTGATCGGGTTGATCGTCACTCCCTACTTTACCACCCGCCCTGCTCGGTTGTTAAGAGATGTTTTCAAAAGGGTTTCTGCGCAAACCCTCTTTTCGGGTTTAATCGGCGCCATCGCAGGCCTTATCATCGCGGCGCTGCTGGCGTATCCACTATCCCTGTTACCCACCCCCTTTGGACAGGTCATGCCATTCCTGGCAGTGATCTTCTTTGGCTATACCGGCATGGCACTCTTCGTCATGCGCCAGGGCGATTTCGTGGGCGTCTTGTCCGCGTTGCGCGGAAACGGCGGTACCACCAAAGAGAACCAGGCCAGCGCCTGGTCTGAGCGCACCATTCTGCTCGATACCAGTGTGATCATCGACGGCCGCATCGCCGATATTTCGCGCACAGGCTTTCTCCCCGGATCGCTCCTGATTCCCAGGTTCGTGCTCAATGAACTTCAATACATTGCCGATTCCCCGGACGCGATGCGCAGGCAGCGTGGCAGGCGCGGCATGGAAGTGCTCGCTTCTCTCCAAAAGGAACCCACCATTCCCGTCCGCATCTCCGACATCGACGTTGAAGGCGTGCGCGAGGTGGATGACAAGCTGGTCGTCCTGGCCAGGCAGCTCAAGTGCCCCATCCTTACCAATGACTACAATCTCAACCGTGTGGCCGAGCTCCAGGGCGTGATCGTGCTCAACGTCAATGAACTGGCAAATGCAGTAAAATCAGTCTTGCTTCCCGGCGAGGTGATGACGGTGCATGTCATCCAGGAAGGCCGCGAGTCGGGCCAGGGGGTTGGCTATATGGATGATGGCACCATGGTCGTTGTCGAAAACGGCAGAGAATACATGGACCGCGAGATTACTGTGATGGTCACCAAAGTGCTGCAGACAGCCGCAGGGCGCATGATCTTCGCGAGGCCGGAAGAATCGAATGGTTCGGATCATTAGAGGAGTAGTGGCATGACATTGAAGGTATACAACACGTTAGGCCGCAAGAAAGAGGAATTCAAGACCCTGCATTCGGGCAAGGTTTCCATGTACGTCTGCGGTCCCACCGTCTACTCCAAGGCGCATATCGGTCATGCGATGAGCGCGCTCGTTTTTGATATCATCCGCCGCTACCTCGAATATCGCGGTTACGAGGTGCGCCACGTCATGAATTTTACCGATGTGGACGACAAGATTATCCTGCGCGCGAAGAAAATGGGCGTCGACCCCTTTGCCCTGGGTGAAGGGTACATTCACGAATTTGAACAGCATCTCAAGGATTTCAAAATCCTGCCTGCCACGGTCAACCCGCGTGCGACTCACGAAATGCCCGAGATTATCGAAATGATCCAGGGGCTCGTCGACAAGGGCTATGCCTACCAGGTCGATGGCGATGTCTACTTCCGTGTTGAGAAAGATGCCCATTACGGCAAGCTCTCAGGTCGCAAGCTCGACGACATGCAGGCCGGCGCGCGCGTCGACGTGGACGAGCGCAAGGAAAACCCCATGGACTTTGCCCTCTGGAAGGCTGCCAAGCCGGGTGAACCTGCCTGGGAATCGCCGTGGGGCAGCGGCCGTCCGGGTTGGCACATTGAATGCTCGGCGATGAACCTGGCGTATCTTGGCGAGCAGATCGATATCCATGGCGGCGGAAACGACCTCATCTTCCCGCACCACGAGAACGAGATTGCCCAGACCGAAAGCTTCACGGGCAAACCCTTTGCCCGATATTGGATCCACAACGGTATGCTGCAGTTGATGGGCGAGAAAATGTCCAAGTCGATCGGCAACCTGGTGACCATCGAGGAATTCCTCTCGCTTCACTCGCCGGATGTTCTGCGCATGCTCGTGCTGAACTCCGGGTATCGCAACCCGCTCTCCTATTCCGAAAGCATCCTCGATCAGGTCGAAAGCGGGCTCGAACGCCTGCGTGGAGGGATGAAGTGCCAGCTTCCAGGTGCCAAAGGCGCTTCCGAACAATGCCTGAAAGATCTTGCCGCGGGGATCGAGAGGGTTAAGACCGGATTTGTCGAAGCCATGGACGATGATTTCAACACGGCAGGCGCGCTGGGTGGACTTTTCGACTTCGTCAAAGTGATCAACCAGGCTCGCGCCGAAGGTGCGACAGACGCCGAGCTTAAATCTGCCCGTGCAACTCTCTGCGAACTCACGTCGGTTCTCGGTCTCACGCTCGAAAAAGAGAAAACCGGATCAGCCCAGTTGGACGGAGTTGTGGACCTGCTTATCGAAATTCGCCGTGACTTGCGCGCCAACAAACTCTGGGTGCTTTCGGATAAGATTCGCGACCGCCTGGCTGCCATGGGCATACTTCTCGAAGACAGCAAAGAAGGCACATCCTGGCGCTGGCAGTGAGGGCTCATTGAAAGAATGGATCATCGGGCGAAATCCCGTCATTGAAGTGCTTCAGGCGAAACGCAGAGATGTGTTTCGCCTCCTTGTTGCCTCGGGCGTTGACGAGAAGGGGCGCGTCCACGAGATCATGTCGCTTGCCGCGAGCCGCAAGATACCCATCGAGCGCGTTCCGCGCGAAAGGCTGATCCCCATGGGTGAGAATCCACAGGGGGTTGCGCTTGAGGTCAGCGCGTATCCTTACGCCGACCTGGCAGACATTTTCGAGCGCGCTGCAGAACGCAAGGAAGATCTTTTTATCCTCATTCTCGACATCATCCAAAACCCCCAAAACCTGGGCACCCTGCTGCGAACGGCTGAAGCTGCAGGCGTCCACGGTGTGATCATCCCCCTGCGCCGCGCCGCAGACGTAACCCCCGCGGTCGTTTCGGCATCTGCAGGCGCCAGCGAGCATATGCTCATCATTCAAGAGAACCTCGTCCGCGCCATCGACACGCTCAAGAAACACGATGTGTGGGTCGTTGGCCTGGAGGGCAGTGAAGAAGCCAGACCGATTGAGGAAGTTCCTCTCACCGGGCCGCTGGCGTTGGTGGTCGGCAATGAAGGCGAGGGGATGCGCCTGCTGGTGCGCGAATCCTGCGATTTCCTTCTCAAGCTGCCAATGCACGGCCGCATCGAATCGCTCAATGCCGCCGTCGCAGGCTCCATCGTCATCTATCAGGTGGTTTTAGCCCGCCAAAAACAATCTCCCTCCCCGCAGGAGATGCCTTGACCTGGTATTTCGTCCTGCCCAATCCTTGCCTGTTGAGTGGTTTGCCATCCTCAGCTTTTCGCCAATCATCCTGAGCGCAGCGAAGGATCTTCAACTTGCTCTTATACACCCCTTCACCCTGCCCCCATTCACTGTAAAAAAAACCACCCGAGTGAACATCTCAAAAATCGTCCCTTCGGGTGGTTAGTATCTTCACGCCCCTATCGGATGAGCAGCATCCACACCACCCATAGCCCGATCATCACTACTCCAATGAAGAAGCGGATGATCATCGCCAGGCCGCAGCCCCTCAAAATCCCTCCGGTGGACCTCAACCCTGCTTCAAAATCCCGGTTACGAATCCATTCCACTGTGAGGATGCCCACCACAGCGGCAATGATCCCGCCGAATGGCGGCAGCAAGATTGTCCCCGTGATGCCAGCCGCGATCGCGACTGCGATCGAGATCCACGATGCACCGGACTTGTGCGCCTCTCTGCCCATCATCACGTTGTCGATGATGTTCCCGCCGATCATCAATAGGGTGATCACGCCAAAGATGATCCCTGTAGGTAGGGTGAACCCTTTGACGATTCCGAAAGTCAAAATCGCGATCCAGATGATCGTCAGGCCGGGCACGATGTACAGGAAAAGGCTGAACAATCCGATCGCCATGATCACGGCCAGCACAGGCACGAACCACGAGGAATTCGCGATGGCTTCCATCTCTACTTGATCACTTCCACTCCGCCCATCCACGGCCGGAGCACCTCGGGCACCACGATCGAGCCGTCAGCCTGCTGATTGTTTTCGAGTACCGCGATCAGCGTTCTTGGCAAGCCCAGGCCCGAGCCGTTCAGGGTGTGAACCAGCCGGGGTTTGCCGCCTTCTGCAGGCTTGTAACGGATGTTCGCACGCCTTGCCTGGAAATCGCCGACATTTGACACTGACGACACCTCGAGCCATTCGTCCTGGCCTGCAGCCCAAACCTCGACGTCGTAGGTGATCTTTGCGTTGAATCCCAGGTCGCCGGTGCACAGGCGTTTGATGCGATAGGGCAGGCCGAGTCCTTTACAGGTGGCTTCGGCATCGCCAAGCATCTTCTCGAGCTCCTTATCCGACTCCTCTGGCTTCGCATAGATATACATTTCAACCTTGTCGAATTGGTGGCCGCGTTTGATTCCGCGCACATCTCGCCCTGCGCTCATCTTCTCGCGCCTGAAACATGGCGTATAGGCCGTGTAGCGCATCGGCAGCGTTTCTTCATCGAGGATTTCATCCCGGTACATCCCTGTCAGCGGAACCTCTGCTGTGGGCACCCACCAGTAGTCTTCCTCGGCGTCGTGGTACAGATTATCGACGAACTTGGGCAGTTGGCCGGAGGCAAACAACGTTTCGGACTTTACCATGAAGGGTGTGTAGCGTTCTTCGTATCCCTGCTGGTTATGCAGTGCCAGCATCCACGAGATCAGCGCCCGCTCCAGCCTGGCACCCAACCCGTTGAGGATATAGAATCGTGTCCCGGTCAGCTTCACCCCCCGGTCGAAGTCGATGATGTTCAGCTTCGTCCCCAGGTCCCAATGCGGCAGGGGAGTGAAGTCGAAATGCGGAACTTCGCCTTCGTATCTCAAGACCACATTCTCGCTGTCGTCCTTGCCGTACGGCGTGCTCGGATCTGGCAGGTTGGGGATGGACGCCACCACGTACTTCAGCTTCTCGTCGACCTCGCGCACCCGATCGTCCAACCTGGCGATTTCGTCGCCGACCACGCGCATGGCGTCGATCTTCTGTTGGCGTTCGGCCGGATCTTTGAGCTTGCTGATTTCCTTGCTGACGGCGTTGCGCTCAGCCTTGAGCTTTTCCACCTGGTTCAGCAGGCTGCGGCGCTCTGCATCCAGCTTCAGCACTTCGTCCACCGGCACATCGTCCATTTGACGATCCCGCAGCGCCTTCTTCACGAGCTCAGGGTTTTCACGAATGAGATTGAGATCGAGCATCTTGCACCTCTCTTGAGAAATAATAACGCCCCCGATCCTTTGCAGGACGAGGGGCGCGCTCGTGGTGCCACCTGCTTTCGCTCAAAATTGAGCCTTGTTGTGCGGTAACGGCAGCTCCGGCTTTCTTACGACATCGATTTTTGATGTCCCTGCGAAAGCGACCCACCCTTTCGGGCGTCCGGGTTGGATTGTTTCGATTTCGCTGCCGTCTCGCACCAACCGCCGGCTCTCTGGAAGCTCCACCGAACTTATTTCCCGGGTAGGTCTCTGAATTTTCTAGATTATACTCCGCCCAAACTGCCTGTCAAGCAATACAACTCAAGTCCTTGAACCTGTTTGATTCCTCTTGGTTGCGTTAACCTCAAGCGTCTCCCACGAATGATCACAGTATCTGCCACATGCTCTAGATCCATAATGACTGATGCCTAATGACTGATCCCTAATCCCTAATCACTAATCCCTAATCACTAATCACCTTTCCTCAATGCAGTACTCCCCACAACGCCGTCTGGATGATCATTGCCAGGATAAAAACGCCGCCGTATAACCGCGTATGCACCATGCCTGCCCCGACGAACCACAGCGGCCAGAAGCTCTCCGTTCCAGGCGGCGGCTCGGTTGGACGCGGATGGGTGAACGCGCTCCAGATGAAATCGCGTTCACTCTTTTTGAGCAGCAGCGGAGTCAGCCAAACGAGCAGAATCAGCCAGCTGAAAAACTGTGGCAGCACGAAGACATAGACCAGAGGCAGAATGTACATCAAGGCAAAAATGACAAGCACGATGATTCGTGACGTCTTTTCCGACATCAGCGAAGGCAGTGTATGGATGTGCTTCGCGCGATCTTCATTGCGCTTGTCCATGTGCTTGCCAAAGATCACCACTGATACAGCCAGGCCCCACAAGACGCTTGCCAATACGGCTCCCCAGCTCCAAATCCCCGTGATGGCATAATAACCGCCAGCGATCATCAAAGGTCCCCAAACCAGGAACACGCTAATTTCACCAAGCGCAAAGAACTTGAGCGGGTAGGTGTAAAAGAGCACAAAGAAGGCTCCAATGGCCATGAGCAGCAGCGTGATCAGTGGATTTCCGGGCGTCGTGATTCCCTGGGTCAGGATTAAAACGACACCGCAGGCAGCCGCAATCGCCCCGGAAACGCCGATATAGGTGTAAAACTGGCGTTTGGATAGCAATCCGGCTTCGAGTGTTTGCGGTCCATATTGGGTACGGAAGTAATTATCCTTATCCACACCGTGGGCTGAATCGGTCAGGTCGTTGACCAGGTTGTTCGTGCCGTGCGCAAAATACAGGCCGAATAACACCAGCAGGAATCTCCACCAGTTGAACATGCCCTGCGTTGCGGCCATCAGTCCTGCGATGATCGCTGCCATTGGCGTCACCACCACGGCTGCGGCCCTTACCGCCACCAGCCACCTTGCCACAATGTCCAGTTTGTCCCACTCTTCTTTCGAAACGTGTGGCATGACCTTGAGTGCCTTCATCCACATTTGAACGTTCATATCTCCCTCACTGAACCAATACTTTCAACTTGAGCACATTTCTATTATAAATGAATCCAACCATAAAACTCCAATTTTTCCGAGAATGATCCATCCTTGTTTATCAAACTGAACGCCGCGCACTGTCTGTCATGCTGAACGGAGCGAGGTATCCTCAACCAACTCTTGCAGGCATCGATGCTTCTTCAAAGTGTCTGCCTCTGAAGTGGTCAGCTGAAGATCCTTCGCGTCGCCCAGGATGATGATATTTACGCTACAGGCCGCAAGGCATATCCCGGGCCTCGTTTTTCGATTCTCTGTTCTCAATTCCATGAACACCCACTATCGGCTCTCACCCTTGTGCTTTTACGATTCTCGAATCTTGAAAATCGTTTCTCCGTCTTTTTAAGATACAATTAACCGCGAGGTTCAAACCATGGATGAAACTCAACTGATCCAGGCGGCTCTGGCTGGAGAATTGGATGCCTTCAACCGGTTGGTCCTGGCGTACCAGGACCTGGCATACAACGTTGCCTACCGCATGATGGGCGACGAAGACGATGCGTCTGATGCCACCCAAACTGCTTTCATCTCGGCTTACAAGAATCTTCGCAGTTATCGGGGAGGTTCGTTCAAAGCCTGGGTCCTCCGCATGGTTACCAATTCCTGCTATGACGAACTCCGCCGCAAGCAGCGCCACCCCACAACTCCTCTCGAGCCCAAGACAGACGCCGATGGCGACGAACTCGACACCCCCCGCTGGATCGCCTCGGATGATCCCCTGCCTGAGGATCGCCTCGAGGTGAAGGAACTCGAGCACGCCATCCAGCACTGTCTCGAGAAGCTATCCGTTGAATTTCGATCCGTCCTGGTCATGGTCGATTTGCAGGGCCTCGACTATGAAGAGGTCGCAATGAGCGCCAATGTGCCGCTCGGAACCATCAAATCGCGCCTGGCTCGCGCACGTTTCAAACTACGAGATTGCCTGCGCGGATTTCAGGAACTATTACCGGTAGAATTTCGTCATAAAGATGAGATAAAACAATGAAAGATACTCTCCCCACCCAAGATTTAATTCTCATCTCCAGTTACCTCGACGACATGCTTTCGCCTGAGCTCAAAGCGAAAGTCGAAGTTCGCGCTGAACAAGATCCGCTATTCCGCTCCACGCTCGACGAAATGGCTTATGCCCGCCGCCTCCTGCGTTCTCTTCCCATCAAACGTGCTCCCCGCAATTTCACCCTCAGCCAAAAATACGCGCAAGAACCCAGGCGCTTCGTTTTTCAACCGGCTTTTGCCTTTGCTTCGGTCGTCGCCACTGCGGTGACGATCGTCATCCTTGCGGGCTCTCTCTTCTTCCCCGGCATCTTCGCAGCCAGGACAGCCGCGCCTGCAAGCTCAGAACTGGCGCCTTTGGCTGCCCTGAACGCCACTGATACGGCGCGCAGCGCCAAACAGCCAGGTTCAACCCAGGCGCCGCCCTTGATTCTTTGGAACGGCGTTCCTTACGGTCAGGGCGCTACAGGCATGGGCGGCGGCGGCGGCGGCGCAGCGAATTATCCGCCCATTGGCGGAGCCGAAGGCAGCGGACTCGGCATCGGCGGAGGCGCGGCCACTCCTCCAGAAACCTTGCCGCAACCCACCCCGGAAGCCACAGAGCAACCGAATCTCTCGGCACAATCCCAACCCACCCCCAACACGGATACGCTCATCTTGGGCATTGCACCCAAGGATGAACAGGGCCAGGAAATCACTCCCAGCTCAAGTGATAAGTCAGGACAATCCACACAGGCGAAGCTTCCTCGGCCTTTGACCACGGCCAACATCCTGGAAATCGTCTTTGGTTCCATTGCCGTGATCGCTGGAGCGTTGGCACTGATCCTGCGCCGGCGGTCCTGATTTGCCCTCCCCGCGACCCTTCACGTATTGTCCCATGTGCGCCACACCTCTCGTTATCAAAGAGGTGATGGGCGAGCTTCGGCCTGCCTGCCCCAACTGCGGGTTCGTCCAATATGACGATCCCAAGGTGGCTGCGGGTGTACTGCTGGTCGAAGATCGGCGCGTCCTCCTCGTCAGGCGCATTATGGAACCTCACGCAGGCTCCTGGAGCATTCCCGCCGGCTTCGTCAACGCCTATGAAGATCCGCAGGCTGCCGCCATCCGCGAATGCCGTGAAGAGACCGGGCTCGAAGTGAACTCTCTCGTCCTCTTCGATCTTCTTTCGGGGCGTGAACATCCCCGCGGAGCCGACATCCTCCTTGTCTACATCGCCCAACTCGCCGGCGGCGCGCTCCGTGCTGCGGATGACGTCGACCGCGCCGAATGGTTCCCGCTCGGCGCGCTTCCCCCGCTTGCCTTCACCTCCACCCGCAAGATTCTCGATCGCATCAGCACCCCGCCTGCCTGACAGGCAGCACCGGGGGTTAATCTCCAGTTCTCATCCCATGATAAAATGGTATGGAAGCTGCATCTCTTCTTTCATGCAGCACACACCATCCAGAGACGCCATGCCCCGCAAACCGCTGACCAGAAAATCGCAATCCAAATCCGCCCCTTCGCGCAAATCGAAAACCTCAAAACGCGGCTATCCACTTTCGCGCTCCCAATTTCACCTCTCCCCCGAGCGCAAGATGGATCTCATCGGCGTGTTGATTGCAGCCGCGGGGCTGTTGATGATTCTCTCCTTCTTCTCCACCGAAGAGGGCATGGTCACGACCTGGATTTCGACCATCCTCAAGCAGGTTGCCGGTTGGGGCGCCTTCATCATCTCGATCGCCTTTTTCCTGGTGGGCCTCTGGTTCGTCTTCCGCAAAGTTGAACGTTTTCCCCGCGTTTCCGCGGGACGCATCTCGGGGATCGTCCTGCTCTACCTCAACCTCCTGGGTTGGTTCGCGTACGCCGTCCCTGGTTTTGACGCTGCGAAGGCCGGCACTGCCGGGGGATACCTCGGAGGCGGCATCTATTGGCTCCTCTCGCAGGCGTTGGGGCGCCCTGGCGCATGGTTTGCCCTCGCCGCCGCTTCGCTGATCTCCATCGTCTTTATCGCCGACCTCTCGATTCCAGAAATCTTCGAGCGTATCGGCGGACTGTTCACCAGGCTGCCGAAGCCCCGCCCTGCTCTTGAATCTCAACCCAAATTCGAGAGGAAGGCGAGACCCGACACTGCCAGCCGCGGCGAACCCCTTCCTGACGGCTTCAACCCGATCAACTTCTCGGATGCTTCCGCCATTGACCGCGCGGCGGCCGGCCTGCGCACGCGCAAAGCCGAAGATCGCCCCCAGCGGACGCCGTCCCCCGCTTCCTCCCAGGCCGGCAACGTCAGCGTTCCCCAATCGGTCATGGAGCAGGAGCCCGTCCTTGCCGCTGCCAAACCCGGGAGACCCTGGGAGCTTCCCATTCTCGACACTGTTCTCGACCCTGTAAGCCCGGCCGCCATCCAGACCCATTACGACAAAGAGCGTTCGCGCATCATCGAAGAAACCCTCGCATCCTTTGGCGCTCCGGCCCACGTGGTCGAAATCCATCGCGGACCTACCGTCACCCAGTTTGGCGTCGAGCCCGATTTCATCGAGTCGCGCAATGGACGCACGCGCGTTCGCGTCTCCAAAATCGTCAACCTGGCCGATGACCTCGCCCTTGCGCTGGCTGCCCAGCGCATCCGCATCCAGGCGCCGGTGCCGGGCCGCAGCTATGTCGGCATCGAAGTGCCAAACAGCGAGATCAGCCGCGTTGCCCTGCGCGAAGTCATGGAAAGCGAAGCCTTTCGCAAGATCAAATCCAACCTCAAATTTGCCCTGGGTAAGGACGTGGCCGGCAAGCCCATTTGCGCCGATCTGACCAACATGCCCCATCTCCTCATCGCAGGCACCACCAACTCGGGCAAGTCGGTCTGCGTCAATGCCATCCTCTCCTGCCTGCTGCTCAGCAACACCCCTGATGACATGCGCCTGATCCTTGTCGACCCCAAGCGCGTGGAGCTCACCGGCTACAATGGCATTCCGCATTTGCTCGCCCCCGTCGTCGTCGATGCCGAGAAGGTCGTCGGCGCGCTGCAGTGGATGCTTCACGAGATGGACCTGCGCTACAAGCGATTCGCCAATGCCGGCGCGCGCAATATCGCCGAGTACAACAAGCGCGGCGGCGAGCATCTGCCCTACCTCGTGGTTGTCATCGATGAACTCGCCGATCTGATGATGCTGGCTCCCGAAGAGACGGAGCGCTCGATCACCCGCCTGGCCCAGCTTGCCCGCGCCACAGGCATTCACCTGATCATCGCCACCCAGCGCCCCTCGGTTGACGTGGTCACGGGTCTGATCAAGGCCAATTTCCCCGCCCGTATCGCGTTTGCCGTGGCTTCAGGCGTCGACAGCCGGGTCATCCTCGACCAGCCTGGCGCCGAGAAGCTCCTCGGGCGCGGAGATATGCTCTTCCAGGCGCCGGATGCCTCTGCCCCCGTGCGCCTCCAGGGCGCCTACGTCGCGGATGGCGAGATCTCGCGCCTCGTCGATGCCTGGCGTCTGATCGCCATGAACGACGGCGGCAACGCCGTGCAAACCGAAAAGCTCTTCATGGACACCTCGCTGCCCAGCGGCGTGCCGCTCAAACAGGGCGCCCTGTTCAACGAATCGGATGGCACCTCCGGCGACCCCATGCTCAGCGAAGCGGTCGAACTCGTCCGCCGCGAAGGACGCGCCAGCATCTCCATGCTCCAGCGCCGCCTGCGCGTTGGATACACCCGCGCCGCCCGCCTGATCGACGCCATGGAAGACAGGGGCATCATCGGCCCGCAGGTCATCGGCTCGCAGGTGCGTGAAGTGCTCGATTACGGCCAGACCGCCCCGCCGCAGGAAGAGTGATCAAACAGCAAATCGGGAATCTGTTGCTGGATTCCCGATTTCTTTAGCTGCTTGTATACTCGCATTCGACTGGCCGGCGCGCCGTTCCACTGATATTTCACCATCGGCTTGCGGATCGGATCGAAGCCTCCTGAATTATTCGCACCTGAATTCGGTCTTCTCACCTGAAGTCATGCTGCCTGTGAGCGTGCCGCCGCCGCAGCCGTAAGCGGTGTAGGCGTATGTGCCTGCGCACACGTCGATAGTCTGCTCCCCAGGGCCTACGCGGAACTTGAATGAGGCAGGCCCTGACAGGTACAGCGTGACGGTGGCGCCTGTCTTATTGGAGATATAGATCACCGAATTGACGCTGCAGGAGAGCGTGGCAATCGGCACTTTGGAAGTGACGCTCGGTTTGGGCGTCAGGGTAAGCGTGGGCGTCCGGGTGGGCCTGAGCGTGCGCGTCGCGGTGGGGGTGCGGGTCAAAGTTGGCGTGAGTGTGCGCGTGGGCGTCGGCGTGAGCGTGCCTTTGACGGCCAGCGTCACCGTGATGGTGGCGATGTGCTCGGGGTCGACCTGGTAGATATACTCGATCACCGTGCCGGGCTCGTAAAGGTTCCAACCGTCTGTGATGCGCGAGTTGATGGTGAAACCCAGGCGGATGCGGTGGATCTCGTCGATCTTCCAGCCCGACAGCGCAGCGCCCACCCAGGCGGCGGCGTATTCGTTGCCGTCTTTGTCGATATATGGTTGGGTGGTGCTGAAGTCCGGCTGGTAATACGGTTTGCCGTCGATATCGAAGAAAGGCGTGATATTCTGCAGGTTTTGCTCCAGGATCAACCTGTCTCGGGCGATCCAGGCGGCATGGAAGCTGATCGCGGCCTCGTAGGGCACCGTCACAGGGTACGTGATCCCCGGTTCGATGGGCGAAGTGATGTAATTGGAGATGACGTTTGGCACGGGGCACGAGCCGACCACGGGGCAGGCGAGAATCGTGAGCGGAGGGGGCGGCGTGGCCGTCGGGGTGACTGTGCGCGTTGGCGTGACCGTGACGGTGGAGGTGGGCGTGGCGAGATAGTCGTCGATGGCCGAGGTGAGCTTGTCGCAGCCGGACAGGAAGGACACAAACAGGAGGATCAGTCCAACCCGCGGGAGAGATTTCAGCTTCATAACATCCCTTTGAATGGCAAAGCGTTACTTATTGATTATACAGAAAATCGCGATACTCAGAAATGACCAAATCCCTGCCCACTCTCGATTCCCGATTTCTGTTTCGCGTCTCGACCTCACCCCACCCTCTCCTAAAGGAGAGGGCTTAAACTCCCTCCCTTCAGGGAGGGCTGGGGTAGGTTGTGTTGCCCTTCTCCTCCACTCCCCATTCTCCAATCTCTGCTCCTTGACGCTTCTCGAATCTCGATTCACGGTTCTCTCGCTATTTCATGGTATAGTGAATGCAGTGAACCTTATCACAAGAGATTGAGTGAATTATGCCAACCGTAATAGACCCTGTCTGCAAAATGGTCGTCAACCCCAAAACCACAAAATTCAAGACCGAATACTACGGTCGAACCTACTACTTCTGCTGCCAGGAATGCCTGGACGAATTCGAGAAGAACCCCGAAAAGTATCTCGCCACTTCGAAAACCACCACCCACTCCAAACGCGAAGATTAACTTCACCGCATCCGTCCCAAAAAGGCGCCGCATCCGGCGCCCATTTTGACATTTAAAACCCACCCTGCCGCCCGCGCTCGGCCCCCGCTCTGAACCGGTTCTCTGCTCTTTCTCGGTTCTCGTCTCTCGACGTTTTTCCGGTTCTCGGTTCTCGAATCTCGGCTCTCGATTCTTTCACGGTTCTCGGCTCTCGATTCTTTCACCGTTCTCGACTCACGGTTCTTTCACGGTTCTCGACTCACGGTTCTCGACTCTCGATTTTTTCACCGTTCTCGACTCTCGATTCTTTCACCGTACTCGTTTCTCGGATCTCGACTCTCGATTCTTTTACCGTTCTCGACTCACGGTTCTCGACTCTCGGTATTTA
This sequence comes from Chloroflexota bacterium, assembly GCA_021779955.1. GTDB lineage: Bacteria > Chloroflexota > Anaerolineae > Anaerolineales > Anaerolineaceae > UBA6107. The sequence continues at coordinate 59,883 of JAJXZS010000005.1, forward strand.
TTAAGCCCTCATCCCCAGCGACTCCTTCATTTCCTTCTGACGCAAAAACTCCCTCCCCTTGTCGTTCGTGACCTTTCGCCCATCCGGCAGGATCGTATCCACCAGGATCGCCTGCTCCAGCAGCGCCAGGCTGTCGACACGCGAAGCGTCCGCATCGCTCAGGATGCAGTTCTTCAGATTCGCGCGCATCAGGTTCGCGTCGTTGAGCCGCGTGTCCCGCAGATCGGCGCCTTCCAGGTTGCTGCCCTCGAAGCGCGTCTTGCGCAGATTGCTCCTCGCCAGCGTCGCCCCCCGCAGGTCGGCGTTGCGCAGGAACGAGATACTCATATTGACTCCCGCCAGGTGACTGTTCGCCAGTTGAGCCTCGTCCATCTGTATGTTCGTCAGGTCCACGCTGTCCAGGCAGATCCCTTCCAGCTTCGCGTCGTAAATGACAGCGTGGCTGAAGTCCGTGCCGGTCAGCTCCACCTGCGGATCCGCTCCGCTCAACAGGCCGTTCTCGTGGAGCAGGCACAGCAGTTCGCCCCTGCCCCTGCCGTCCAGATCTGGCAGGACCTCGCGCGCAAGCTCGAGCACCTTCGGCCCCGCAGCATCCTCTTTTGACTCCGCCAGCGCGCCGCGAATGGCCTCGAAAGCGCGCTCCTTCTTCTCTTTACGCAGCGCCGCCGCGGCCCGCCTGGCCTCACGCGCCTGCGCGCGGTGAGCGTCCATTTTTACCGTTTCGCGTTCCATCAGCCGGAAGGCAATGGACAGGATCAGCGCCGTCAGCGCGAGCTCGATCTGCTGGATGAGTGAAAATGACGAAGTGCCGCTCCACGCCATCCACGGCAGAGTGCGCAGGCCGGGCGTGAAGAGGCTGATGCCTGTCCAGGCAATTGCGACTACGGTGACGGCCAATGCAAGGATGCGCACCCAGCCCCAAATGTTTTGCGGCTTCCCGAAAAGATTCATGAAATACCTCGTTTTGCAGATCAGGAATGGAGATAAGGAGAATTGTTGTAGATCATTGAATTATACACACACATCGATAGCGACGTGTCGGCCCCGTTACACTGCTCCAGGTTCTATTATCTCTGCGAGGTTGAATAGAATATATATTCAATAAATCTGCAAAATGGTGTAAGATTATTTTGCTGCATTTCATCAATGAACAAAACGGGGGGAAGCTCACCTCGGCCATCATTTGGAGAAGCAACCATGACTGAATACCCGGAAAAACTTGATTTGAGTTCCTTGGATTTAGCAGAAGAGCATAGACAAGAAATTCTGGCTTTGTTTCCCGAAGTTCGTACCGAAGACGGCAAGATTGACTTCGACCGCCTCAAACTGGCCCTGGGTGAGACGGTAGACGTGGGCAAAGAGCGCTACGGCATGAATTGGCCTGGCAAAGCGGACTGCTTCCGCGCCATACAAACGCCCAGCACAGGCACGTTATTGCCCTGTCCCGAAGAGAGTGTCAACTTCGATACCACCGAAAACCTCATCATCGAAGGCGACAACCTCGAAGTGCTCAAGCTGCTGCAAAAGTCTTACCTGGGCAAGATCAAAATGATCTATATCGACCCGCCCTATAACACAGGCAATGACTTTATTTATCCGGACAACTATACCGAAAGTATGCAAACTTACCTGGAATATACCGGTCAGGTGGATTCTGAAGGCAAAAAGTTCTGTACTAACAGTGATACGGATGGTCGGTTTCATTCGCGCTGGATGAACATGATGTATCCACGTCTTTATCTGGCTAGGAATTTATTATGCGAAAATGGAACAATTTTTATATCCATTGATGACAACGAACTAGCAAATTTGCGAGAATTATGCGATGAGGTCTTAGGGCAAGAAAACTTTATTGCTACAATTATCTGGCATAAAATGGATAGTCCAAAGAATTCTGCTATTCACTTCAGTGTTGACCATGATTACGTAGTTCTCTATGCACGGAATTCTGAATTGTGGCGTCCAAATCCGCTTCAAAGAACATCTAAAATGGTATCTCGTTATAAGAATCCTGATAATGACCCTCGCGGCCCTTGGTTATTAAGTGACCTCGCGGCTAGAAATTTTTATAGCCAGGGACGCTATGCTATAACAACTCCATCAGGAAAAATCATTCAAGGTCCTCCAGCCGGTAGTTATTGGCGAGTTAGTAATGAGAGATTTATTGAATTAGATAAGGATAACAGAATTTGGTGGGGAGAATCGGGGAATAATCGGCCTGGAATTAAGCGATTTCTTTCAGAGGTTAGGGAAGGAGTTGTTCCTCAAACATATTGGCCTTGGCAAGAAGTAGGTAGCACAAGAAATGCAAAACAAGAATTTAGCCAATTAATGGAAGCGAATAGTGGAGAAAATCTATTTATTACTCCTAAACCCACTGAATTAATAAGGAAAATGCTCCGAATCGCATCAGCAAGCGATTCAATCGTTCTTGATTTCTTTGCTGGCACTGGAACTACCGCACAGGCTGTTCTTGATCTAAATGTCGAAGATAATGGAAAAAGAAAATTCATTCTAGTTCAATTACCTGAACCAAATAACCAAGAGAATTATCTTACTATTTCCGATGTAACTAAAGATAGAGTAAAACGTGTAATCAATCTTATCAATAAGAAAAAGACTAACAAGTTATCATTAAAACCAGATACTGACCTTGGTTTTCGATTCTTTAAACTCTCAAATTCCAACTTCAAACCCTGGAATGCCGAACTGCCCAAAGATGCCGCAGCTCTCGCAAAGCAGCTTGAATTGCACATTGAGCATGTTCGCGACGGCCGCAGCCAAAACGATATTCTCTATGAACTGCTCCTCAAAAGCGGTTTTCCTCTTACTACTCCAGTCGAATCACTCACTTTAGCTGGCAAAAAGGTTTTCAGCGTGGCTGGCGGCGAGCTTTTGATTTGCCTGGAACCGGATCTGACCATGGAAGTGATCCGCGCCATGGCCACTCGCAAGCCGGAGCGCGTCGTCTGCCTGGATGCCGGTTTTGCCGGTAACGATCAGCTAAAGACCAATGCTGTTGAAATTTTCAAGACCCAAGACGTCCCCAGTTTTAAAACGGTGTGATATGGACCACGAAATACCCGAACAACACGAAAATAAAGGAAAGTTAGTTTATAAAGAAGAAAGTTACGCAATTCAGGGAGCTATATTTGAAGTTTATCGGACAATGGGTTGCGGCTTTCTTGAAGCCGTTTATCAAGAATGTTTGTGCAAAGAGTTTTCTGCTTGCCATATCCCTTTTCGTGCACAAGTAGAATTACTACTAAAATATAAAGATGAGACATTATTACAAACGTATAAGCCCGATTTTATTTGTTACGATAAGATCGTTATCGAATTGAAGGCACTCAAAGATGTTGGAGATGAACACCGAGCTCAGGTATTTAATTATTTAAATGCTACAGGTTTCCGATTGGGATTACTGGTAAATTTTGGCCATTTTCCTCGTGCAACGATTGAAAGAATTGTTCTGTAAAAGATAATCATTTCGTGTATTTTGTGTCTTTCGTGGTTAAGAAATGGGAAATAGTGAAAGTAGAAATTATGGCTGAAAAACAAATACACCGTGAAGGCGAGATCATCTTTTACACAACTACTGAAGGAGTCGTCAAAGTAGAGGTGGTTTACCAGGGAGAGACTTTCTGGTTGAGCCAGCGTAGCATGGCCGAACTCTATGCTGTAGATCGTTCTGTGATTACCAAGCACATAGGCAATATCTTCAAAACAAACGAACTGGATGAAAATTCAGTATGTGCAAAAATTGCACATACTGCCGCTGATGGAAAAACTTATACTTCTCAGTTTTACAATCTGGATATGATTATCGCCGTTGGTTATCGTGTCAATAGCTTGCGCGCGACCCAATTTCGCATTTGGGCCACCCAAACTTTGCGTGAGTTTATTGTCAAGGGCTTTGTTCTGGACGACGAACGTCTTAAATTAAATAAACGCTTCGGGCCAGATTATTTCGATGAGCTTCTCGAACGGATTCGTGAGATCCGTGCTAGCGAGCGCCGCTTCTATTTGAAGATCACCGACATTTACGAACAATGCAGCATCGATTACTCCCCCACTGCTGAAATCACAAAGACATTCTTCCAGACCGTTCAGAATAAGCTCCACTGGGCCGTCATTGGAAAAACGGCTGCCGAGATCGTCGCTTCGCGCGCCAAAGCATCACTTCCCAACATGGGCCTCACCACCTGGAAGAATGCCCCACACGGCAAGATTCTAAAATCGGATGTGTCTATTGCCAAGAACTACATGACCGAGAAAGAGATAAAAAGTCTTGAACGTATCGTGACTATGTTTCTGGATTATGCCGAAAACCAGGCCGAGCGTCAAATCCCCATGCACATGCAAGATTGGGTCGAGAAATTGGATGCATTCCTGAAATTCAACGAGTATGACATCTTGCACCATCCCGGTAAAGTCTCGCACGAAGTGGCAGCGCGTCTGGCGCAAGAACAGTACGATCAATTCCGCATCGTGCAAGACCGCAGCTTCGAAAGCGATTTTGAGAAAGCCGCCAAACGCATCAGTCGAGGCAAGAAATGATGAAGCTTCAATTTGACCCCAAACAGCAATTTCAACTTGATGCTGTGGCTGCGATTACTGGTTTGTTTGATGGTCAGCCGCAGGGTACTCCAGAGTATAGCGTCGTTAATGTGGGCGATTATGGCGGGTTATTGGCCGGGCAAACCCGCACCGAGCTGGGAGTGGGCAATCGTCTTTTATTGGTCGAAGAAAAATTGCGCGCCAATACTCGCAAGATCCAAAGCCTGTACGATATCGAAGTTGCGGACGAAACCGTTCCCCTTGAAGCCTGGGAACTATACGATGTTCCCGCAAATATCTACAGACGCTGCCCTCATTTTTCAATAGAGATGGAGACAGGCACCGGAAAAACTTATGTCTACTTGCGCACGGTATTCGAACTCTCGCAGCGCTATGGATTTCAAAAATTCATTATCGTCGTTCCAAGCGTTGCTATCCGTGAGGGGGTGCTGAAGAATATCGAAATCACCACGGATCATTTCCACGCTCTTTACAACAACTTGTCGTTTGAGCATTTCGTTTATGATGCCCGCAAGATCAACCGCTTGCGCCAGTTTGCAGTCAGCAACACGCTGCAAATCCTGGTGATCAATATCGACGCCTTCCGCAAGAATTTTACCGGCACTGAAGCCGAACAAAAGAGCAACGTAATCTACAAGGAAAGCGACAAACTTTCTGGCCGTCAACCGATAGAGTTCGTGCAGGCGGCCCGCCCTATTGTTATTATTGATGAACCCCAGAGTGTGGATAATACGGATAAAGCCCAAGAAGCCATCAAAGCACTCAATCCTTTATGCACATTACGTTACTCGGCCACTCATCGCAATCCTTATAACTTGGTGTATCGGCTGGATCCAGTGCGTGCTTTTGAGTTGAAACTGGTCAAACAGATTGTCGTAGCCAGCGCCAGCGGTAATGGGAATGCGAACGATGCCTTTGTGCGTGTCGAACAGGTGGAATATAAGAAGGGTATCAAGGCCAAACTGCGCATCCAAGTTCAGGCACCAGACGGCCCCAGGGAAAAAATCGTTACTGTGAAGAATGGTGAAGATCTCTATGAAATCTCTAATCAACGGGCAGTCTATCAGAATGGTTTCTCGATAGCAGAAATCAACGCTGAACCCGGCAATGAATATATCCGCTTTAATAATGGGCGGGTTCTGCGTTTGGGAGAAGAAAGCGGCGGTATCCGTGAGGATATTTGGCGCGTACAGATTAAGCACACGATCAAGCGTCATCTGGAAAAAGAGCTGCAAGTTCGTCAGCGCGGCATCAAGGTCCTTAGTCTCTTCTTTGTGGATCGGGTGGCCAATTACCGCGATTATGACGCAGATGGGCGCGCTATACAAGGAAAGTTTGCACTGGCGTTTGAGGCCGCTTTAGCTGAATTAGCTCAAGACTCACGATATCAGGTATTGGATTGGCTTAAGTTGCCAGTCGAGAAGCTTCATAACGGCTATTTCGCTCAGGATAAGAAAGGGGTGTTGAAGGATACCCGCGGTGACACCCAGGCCGATGATGATGTTTACAACTTGATTATGAAAGAAAAGGAACGCCTCTTATCCTTGGATGAACCCTTGCGTTTCATCTTCAGCCATTCAGCTTTGCGTGAAGGTTGGGATAACCCCAATGTCTTCCAAATTTGTACTCTGAATGAAACTCGCAGTTCAATGAAAAAACGTCAGGAAATTGGGCGCGGCCTGCGCTTGCCGGTAGATCAAAGTGGTTTCCGCGTGAAGGATGAATCGATTAATAAGCTGTATGTAATGGCGAACGAAAGTTATGAGGAATTTGCCAGCGCCCTGCAAACCGAATACGAAGAAGACTGCGGTGTCACTTTTGGCAGAGTTCCGTTGACTGCAATTGCCAAACTTATTCGTGTAGTGGATGGACAGGAACAACCCATTGGGCGACCTGCTGCAGAAGAAATTCGGGCTGCATTGGTCACCCAAAAAATGCTGGATAACGAAGGACGTATCCAGCCGGTTTTTAATCCCCGACAGGCAGGCTTCAGCCTTAACTTGCCTGCAGAACATCAAGACCTCGTCCCAGCGATTATCGATCTGTTGGCCTCCTATCAACTTGAACGCCATATCCGCAAAGAAAAAGATGAGGGTGCCAATCAGCTACGGAAACAAGTAGAACTTAGCCCGGAATTTCAGGCTCTTTGGGAGCGGATTAAGCCTAGGACTACTTATCGCGTCGAGTTTCAGACCGAAGACCTTGTCCGCCAGGCTGTGAACGCATTGAAACGGATGGAATCCATTGAAGTTCCCAAAATCAATGTGGTTGCCGGGCAAGTAGTTGTGGGAAAAGCAGGTGTAACTGCAACGCCTACAAGTGTGGCAGAAGAAAAAATCAGTTATGGCAGTCGTCTCGTGCCAGACGTGCTGGCGTATCTTCAAAACGAGACGGAATTGACGCGCTCCACTCTGGTTCGCATCCTCAAAGAATCTGGCCGGTTGAATGAGTTTTTCAACGATCCACAGCAATTTATGGATACCGTCGCGCGTATTATCAACAATGAGCTGCACCGCCTCCTTGTTGATGGTATTAAATATGAAAGAATAGCAGGCAAAGGCACTGATTCTGAATGGGAAATGATGCTCTTCAAGAATGAAGAGATCATCAATTATCTCAATTCGTTGAAAGTTGACAAGTCCATTTACGAGTACGTGGTATATGATTCTGAAGTGGAGTGCGAGTTTGCTCGTCAATTAGATCAGCGAGAAGATATCAAACTGTTCGTCAAACTCCCGAGTTGGTTCCAAATCGATACGCCGGTCGGTAAATACAATCCGGACTGGGCAATCGTCAAAGAAAGCGATCAGACCCTTTATCTGGTACGCGAAACCAAGGGCACCCGTGATTTCATGCATTTACGCAACAGTGAGGCGGATAAAGTCCGTTGCGGTAAAAAGCATTTTGAGGCTTTGGATGTTTCCTATGCAGTTGTGACAGACGCTAAAGAAATTTAAGCTTAAAATTTCCCAAAACCCCTTGACAAAATAGAACATCTGTGCTATAATAACATCCTGCACGATTCTGCACCTTAACATCCGCATACTCCGCCCGGGCTCTCTTCGGGCTTCCCGCCCTCCGTGAATTGAATCATTGTTTCGCGGTCTTTCATGACTCTGATGATGTTCTTCATAAGGCTGCGCCCCCGAGCCGTTCGTGCGTGTCGGGTTTACTTTTTCAATTCAATCGCAAAACAAATAACCCGGCCAGCCTTCGCATTCCGGGATTCGTTGCGATTTGTTCCCGCAGTTATCGAAACCATGAATACAAAATCCCTCGACCCCTGCCCGGATCGCCGGCTCTTCTCCCTTTCCCGATTCGTCGCGGTCTTTCATGACCCTGATGATGTTCTTCATAAGGGTGCGCTTTTTCAATGCAATCGCAAAACAAATGACCGGGCCGGCCGCGGCGAGAAGATTACGAATACCAACGGGAAGGGGTGGCGGACTTGTTTATGTTCTTCGAGCCGCTTACCGGTCAGCGGATTGTCGAAGTCACCGACCAACGCGCACGGAAAGATTGGGCGCGCGCCATGCAGGAACTTGCGGACGAGATCTATCCCCGGTGCCGTAGGGTGCGTTCGGCTCTGAACGCACCATATCTCTACCCCCCTCAACACTCATTCGCCCATCTCTTTCAACGAGACCTTCGCTCCGCAGGAAGCCAGACGCCTGATCGATCGCTTTGAATTTCATTACACGCCCAAACATGGCAGTTGGCTGAACATGGCTGAAATTGAGTTGGGAGTCATCATCCGTCAATATCTAACCCGGCGCGTTGCCGATAAAGAAACTTTAGAACGCGAGGTGAACGCCTGGCAAAATGACCGTAATGCCAAAACTGTAAAAGTGGATTGGCGGTTTACTACTGCTGATGCACGCATCAAATTAAAGCACCTCTATCCTGTCATTCAGGTTTGACAAACCACTGGTTTTCGACGCCGAAAAGTGGGAGGTTTGTAAGGTATCAAGTTTTGAATCGAGACTATACTCAAAAGTGGGGAGCGATCATGAAAAAACCAAAACAATCATCTAAAAAACAATTCTTTAGAAAGCCTGCCTTACTTATTAACATTGGTTTGTTAGTGTTCCTTTGGCTCTTGTTCACGATTATTTCGAGCCCTTCTTCAGGTGGACAAAAATCGCAGGCTTCGGGAAGAACCTCTGTCGATTCTCTTTATACTCAGGGAGCCTCTATGGTCATTTCCAGACCAGGGCAGAACTTTCACATTATCACTCCCTATTCGATAAATCATTGATTCCATCGAAGGTTCCGACCAATGACCTTGATGACATCTCAAACTTCGCAACCAACCCATGGGGACATGATCCCTTCAACACTGGCCCAGCCCGGTGCAGCACGCTTCTGGCTGGCCGCGCTGCTTACTGGTATAAGTACAGGCCTGGCCGCTATAGTGTTGACCTTGCTGTTGGAAGGGGTGCAGCAGGTGATGTGGGGCGGCTCAGGTACTAACCTGCTCGATGCGGCCGCGCATGCCAATGCCTGGCGGCACATTTTCGTGCTGGTTGGTGCGGGACTGGTAACTGGTGCGGGGCAGATCGTCCTAAAAAAATTGTCGAGCGGGAATGGCATCGATACTACGGCTGCCATTTGGTTCCAAGCTGGGCGGATGCCGAAGTTACGCACGCTGGGCAGCGCCGTACTGTCAGTGGTGATCGTTGGCATGGGTGCTTCCCTGGGTCGGGAGGGCGCGCCAAAGCAAGGCGGAGCGGTGTTCGCGAACTTTTTTTCCGACAAGGGGCGCTTATCAGACGAAGAACGCAGGCTTCTGGTAGCCTGTGGTGCGGGGGCCGGAATGGGTGCAGCCTATGGCGTACCATTGGGAGGTGCTCTTTTCTCCCTGGAGGTTATGCGCGGTATGCTGGCGCTCAGATACGTACTACCAGCTCTCTTCGTTTCACTGGTAGCCACGGCGGTTTCGTGGTTAGCCTTGCCGAATGCGCCGACTTACATCATTCCGGCTTATACCAGCTCGATCTCATGTGTGCTATGGGCGCTTATTGCAGGCCCAATTGCTGGCCTGGTTTCAGTAGGATATGTGCGCGCCATCACCTGGGCAGATCGCAACAAACCGCAGGGCTGGCGGCGGTTGGCGGCGCCTGTACTGGGATTAGGGCTGCTCGGTGTAATTTCGATTTGGTTCCCGCAATTGTTAGGCAATGGTAAAGACATTTCCCAACTGGCGTTCACCAACCAGGTGGCACCTGCTTTACTATTGGCGTTGTTCGTTCTCAAGCCCGCCGTGATCACACTGTGCATGCGCAGTGGCGCCCCTGGGGGTTTATTTACCCCTTCACTGACTGTAGGCGCTTTACTCGGCGGTGTCCTGGGCTATGTGTGGTCATTGTTCTGGCCAGGTGTGCCGCCGGGTCTATTCGCTGTGATCGGAGCGGCAGCGATTCTTGCAGCGACCACACAAGGCCCAATCTCAACTGTGGTTCTGGTGATGGAGCTGACCGGCCAGTATCGGGCATTTATCTTACCCCTCTTGCTGGCAGTAGCAACTGCCACTCTGGTGGCGCGAACCATTGAACGTCGCTCGATCTATGACGCTCGTCTCACCGATGAAGAGGTTGAGGCACGGCGGAAGTCTGGTTAACTGCCTCTGCAATAAAACCGATCCATTTTCTGTCTAGTGGTCTGTCAGTGCCATAGGGTGCGTTCGATTCTGAACGCACCATCGCTCCACCCCCCTCAACAAACAACTTCCCGATCTCTCAGAAACAGAAATCGGGAAGTGATTCTTTTACGGTTCTCGGTTCTCGAATCTCGACTCTCGACGTTCTTCCGGTTCTCGGTTCTCG
>JAJXZS010000032.1:0-41819 GCA_021779955.1 Chloroflexota bacterium
TCGCCTGCTGCAAGGTCTCGAGAGCTTTGTGGAAATCGCGCCGTTTCTGATAGACCTTTGCCAGTTCCAGGTAGCCGTTGACTGCCGAAGCATCGAGGGCGATCTCTTCGCTAAAGTGATAAACAGCCTGGTCGAGATTGCCATCTTCGATCTTGAGTTTTCCCAGGAATTCGTGCAGGTCCGGTTGAGCGCTTTCAAGCCGAAGCGAATGGCGGGCGGTCTCTTCAGCGGCCACTTTTTCACCGCAGTCTAGTTGAGATTCAGCCAGCAGCTTAAGGAGTTCGGTATTCTGGGGATATCTCTTGACCAACCCCTCGAAGATTGCCTTCGAATTCGAAGAACCTTTGATCTCACGCACAAGATGGGCATGCTTGAGCATCAGGTCGAGCGTGGCATTTTCGCTCGATGCAGCTTTCTCCAATGCAGCCAGCGCTTGCGCCTTGTCGCCCTTCTTCAGGAGAACCTTGGCCAGGAAGGTGATCGCTTCGGCGCTGGTTTCGTTCTTCGAAATGGCAATTCGGGCTTGCTCGAGCGCTTTCGCAATCTCGCCCTTTTCGAGTTCGATTTCACCGGTCAGCAGAATCGGTTTGACCGAGAATGGATTGGAAATGCTTGCTCGTTCGGCGGTTTTAATTGCCTTGTCCAGATTGCCCGAGCGGTAATAGACGTCTGCCAGGGCTTCGAGGATATCGGATCGATTCATGTCTTTTGAGGAAGCCTGCTCGAGCATCCGGATGGACTCTGCAAATTGGTTGAGTGAAGCGTATGCGCTGCCGATCTGGAACTCGATCTCTGCGTTATCGTTCTCTAGAGATGCCGAGTTCTGCAAGTGCTCCACCGCCTTCTTCGGATCTCCGGCTGATTGCCAGAGTCTGGCGGCGCGGATATGCCAGCCGGCTTCATCGGGCCAGTAGGAGAGCGCATTTTCCATACTCTGGATCGCGTTTTCCTTCTCGCCAAGCTTCTCTTCCAGAATAGACCTGGCCGCCCAGATTTCGGGTTGACCTTCAGCAAACAGGAGCGAACGCTGTAGGGAGAGCAAGGCGGTATTGTCATCGGTTGCTGCCTGGCATTTGGCAAGCTCGGCAAGCACCGCAGGATGGTTTTCGAATTTATGGGCCACCTGGACGGCAGTTTGGTCGTCGTCAAGGGCGTGTAAGGCGCTCATCATGGCGACAATATCGTCTGGCTTGGGCGAAATCAGGGCAAGCGCTCGTAAGTTTTCCTGACTGGGTTGAAGAGCAAGCTGGCCGCGGATCAACCAGCGGGCAATGGATTTGGATGAAGGAGTCTCCATGGATGAATGGATTTCAGCAAATTCCTTCTCGATGGAATCAAGACGGCTGGCAGAGACGGCATGCGCTTTAATCTCAAGGCACTGCTGCGCGTGCGCCGCTTCGATTGCGCTGACCAGGGTCTGCAGGTGAAGCGCCGCGACCTCCAAATTGGCAGGATTGGACTGTTTCAGGGCAGAAGCCAGGTCGAGTGCGGCGTCCCAATGATTGAGTGCAATATTGGCGTGGACATGGCTCGAACAACGGACAATGTCTTCCGCTTTGACGCACACTGCAGACTGCATTGCCGTAGAGGCGAGCTCGCCTTCGTTGACTTGAGCCTCGATCAATTCGCCTCGAGCCACGGCTGCCTGGATCCGTAGCGCACTGATCCACGCGCCATCGCCTCCATTTTCGGCTGCGCGTTCGATCAGACCCATGCCGCGGTCGGTATTCCCCGAATCGAGGTTCTCCTGCGCCATAGCGCATAAGACCATGACCGGAGCAGTTTCCAGATGATCGATCTTGTGCGGAACCATATCCGCGCCAATGGCACAGTGTGCCTGATCCAAATAGAATGAGGCATTAGCATTATCAGATTCGGCAGAATGCCATTTTTTACAAATCTCGACCGTCTTTTTGAAGTTTGCTTTGGCGAAATGGACCCTCGCGCCTAAGTATTCAGCAGGATGCTTCTGTTGGAGCATTATCTGCCATGCGGCTGGCAGGAAACTGTTCACCGCTATGCCTTCAGGTTTTGAAGTTTCCGGGCTGCTCTCCAGCAGTATTGCGGCCGCATCGAAATCCGATTCCTGGTAACGAGCCTCGGCTGCAATCAGCGCGATTGCGGGTTCGGCAACCAGTGCAGACAGGATCTCGTTGGAGCGAATGGCATTTCCGGTCTGAGCCAGGATACCGGCGTAATCGAGCTTTGCCTGTATCGAACCCGAAAAGTCCTGGGCGCGTTTCTCGAGCAAGATTGCTGCAGATTTTGTATCGCCGTTCGACCAATAGATCTCGGCAGCCTTCACCAGGTCAGCCTCGGCCGGACGTGTTTGCAATAGAGCTTCGGGGGTGCCGAGAGTTGTGCTCAACTCAGAAGCACGGCCCGATTTCGTGAGCAGCTCGGCAAGAGCAATACGGTACTTGATCTCAGCAGGCTTGGTTGCGATTGCCTTCTGCAATTCCTTTTCGGCATCTGCCGGACGGTTCAACCCGCTCAAGAAGTTGACAAACCAGAGAACGTTCTCGACAACGTTTGGCGCGATCACCAAGACCTGATTTGCAGCTTCGACCGCAGCCAGGGTGTTCCCCGAGGCCTTGTGCACGTCGGCCAGAATCTTGTGAAGCCCGGCAAGACCGGGCTGTTGGCTGATGGCATCCTGAATGGAAGCAAGAGCCATATCGAACTTGCCAAGGATTGTCGCAGCGCGGGCAAGGCCTGCTTGCAGGCGCCAGTACCATTCGTCATCAGGTGAAACCTGTTTGGATTCAACTGTCGAAAGAATACGGAAAGCTTCAGTTGCATTACCTTCGCTTAATAAGAGTTCCCCTGAAACCGCGGCAGCCAGCGCATCGGATTCGACGCGAGCCGATTGTTCGAGGGCTTTCTTGGCCTTGTCAACATGGTCGGCAGTTCGAACTTCGTTTGAATCTACAGACCGGTAATCCTCGCCGGCAAGCGAATCGGCGTAAGCAACCAGCCATTCGGCATCGGGTTTGGCGATTTCAACAGCCTTGGACAGCACATTTTGCGCTTCTCCGCGCATGCCGGTTTTGAGGAACCGTTCGCCGACGAGGTAGTTTACCTCGGCTGATTCGGGGAATAAGCGGGCTAGTTCATCGATCTTCTCATCCGCACCCTCATGATTGACGGATTTCATTGTCTTGACGGTCAGAATCTGGCCGGGCAGATAATCTGGGAATTGCGTAATCAACTCGTTCAGCATGGTCAGGGCTTCGGAAGGTGAACCTTGATCGATAAGACGCTTCGCCAGAGCGAAGAGAATTTCTTTCGATTCGGGAAAGACCGATTTGGCTGCGCGCAATGTATCGGCGGAGCGTTCGGGTTCGCCATTCCTGGCGTAAAGGTCAGCAAGGGCCAGCCAGGGCTCGGCCTCGTCTACTTCGGTTTCAATGGCTTTTGCCAGGTACTCAATCGCCTGGGGAATGTCGCCCAGCTTTCTGTATGATTTGCCCAGAACGACCAGGGCTTTACCGTACTTGGTAGACGTTTCCGGAATGGCAGAAGCTGCCTGGATGGCGGCATGCACATTGCCGACCTTGTTGGCGGTACGGGCCAGGTGGAGCAGGTCGTCCTCCGTGGCATCCTGGGCGTTTGGCGTAAAAGCCGACCAGGCACGCAGGGCGGCTTCATCATCGCCAAGGGCTTCGAGGCTCAATGCCTTGGCGCGTTTGATCTGGGTCGAAGCGGGGTCAAGGACTTCGAGATTACGGTAAAGATCGAGTGCCTCGGAATAATCGCCTGCCTGCAAGAACAAGGGTGCGCTCTTTTCGATCACGGCGAAATTGGAGGGGTTTTCTGCCAGTATCTTGCGGGCGATCACGGTAGCTTCATCATTCAACCCAAAATGAACCAGTGTGTCGAAAAGCCTGGTCAGATTGAAATTGTGAGCGAAGCGGGGCTGACGTGCTTTGGAAATCGCATCAGGCTGTGCGATCAGTGCAGAGAAAGCGTTGGCAGCAGCTTCTCTTGCCAGGGGCAGGTTGCCGGCGGCTTCGATGGACTTGGCCTGGACAAAGCCGGCCACCGGAGCTTCGGGCTGCGTAGTTTTGATACCAAGGTCAGCCGGGGCTTTAGGTTCGAGCGCCATCATCAACTCGGATGCCACATCGCTATTCGCCGGCTCTTCCTCCATGATGCGGGAAGCCAGGGCGTTGGTCTCTTCCTTGCGATCGAGACGCGAAAGAAGCGCCAGCTTCTGCAGGTTCAATCCGGTTTTAATGGCGCCAAGTGTCTTTTCTGCAGCCTCTACAAACTCGAGGGCGGCCGCGTCCTTGTGGGCAAGTTGGGCGACAGTGCCCAGGTTCTGATAGCGCGTCACCTGATTCAACGCATCAGCCGGCTTTGACCAAACTTCGCCAGGGCTTGCGGGTGAGACAGGTGCAACTTTGCTTGATTCGAGCAGAACAGAAGCAGCATCGGCTGTGAATTGTTCGCCTGCCTGGTTTTGCAGCAAGTTCAATAGGACGATCTGGCGCGGCTCAGATTGTGTCGAAAGTGCGTTTGCGATCTGCCGGACCTTTGCATTTGGTTCAACAGGTTGAGTCAATACGCAGTGAACGAAAATTGTTAAGAATGCCAGCGGTGCATCCGCTTGGGTGAGAACGTCAAGCAATTCATCCCGGTGTGGGTCGAGGTGCGATGCAATGGCGAGCGGAGTATTCCACCACGCGGCAAGGTCGGCATCGTTGCGCCCATTGCGGTTGCGCAAGGCATCGGCCAAAACCACTTTCCAGTGTGTCGCGATTTTGCGCTTCTCGATCAATGCCAGCGCCACATCTACAGCTTGTGTGAGGAATTCTGCTGGAGCGCCGGCTTGCTTGAATGCCTCGAAATCGGTCATGAGGCGCTCGAGGGTCTGAGTATCGAGCGGGACCTCAGAAATGGCTGCCATGTTGGGATAAACGGCTGCTATGGCGAAATCACCTGGCGTAAAATGATTCTGGAGATACTCTTTGGCGGCGACCAGGTTCTCCACGTGTTCAGGAGTCTGCAACCCCGTAATAATCAAAGAATCCTGCCTCAGAGCAGGCAGTACGAGGGGTTTTTGTTCAGAATTCAGCAAATCGCTTAAGAAATCGTAGAAATTTATGGTGGACATGAGACTCCTTTACTGATCCGAGCGGGAGAACCCTGGAATGGATGCGGGATTATTTGATCTGCATGACGAGAGCGTAAGCCCCGCCCATTAATGCAACGCCAAGCAGCACCAGGAATATTCCAACTCCCGCGGCAGTCTTGACCAGTTCGTTCAAGGTTTCGATCAGTGTGCGGGCGTTGCCGACGAGTCCGGTGATGTCATCGGTGATGCCTTTCTGGGCAAGTTTCGCGGTCTGATTGGCGATGGTTCGAATGTCATTACCCATCATCTTGCTGACCAGGATGTAGACGCCTACTCCCAACACAAGCACGCCCACGATCACGATTGCAGAAGCCATACTCAGCAAAAAGTCATTTACGGTCATCGAAAACATAAAACCCTCCAAAGATTGATCTCTTGGAGGGTTTGATGCAAGAATTATGCCAAAACTTTATGCCATCTGGATGCTCACGTCCCGCGGCAGATCGGGAAGGTCGATGCGCTCGCCATCACAGAAAATGATGGCTCGTTCGATCGCATTGGACAGTTCGCGAATGTTGCCAGGCCAGTCGTACTGCTGCAGTGCCTGCATCGCCAGTGGCGTGACCCCGGTGACGTTCATGCCTTTTCGGGCATTCGTTGTGCGGATAAAGAAGCCGACGAGCTCCGGAATATCCTCTTTGCGTTCGCGTAAAGGTGCCAGGTTTAGATCGACAATGTTGAGACGGTAAAAGAGGTCTTCGCGAAATTGATTTTCCCGAATCATCTTAGGAAGATCGCGATTCGATGCGGCCAGGATCTGCACATCGACCTTGATCAAGTTCGTCCCGCCGACGCGGCGGAAGGATTGCGATTCGATGGCGCGCAGCAGCTTCGCCTGGATATCCAGGGACATAGAAGAGATTTCATCGAGGAAGAGGATGCCGCCGTCTGCCACCTCCATCAACCCGGGTTTGCGCCTCTCTGCGCTTGTGAATGCTCCGGCTTCATACCCGAACAGTTCTGATTCGAGCATGGTATTCTGGATGGCTGCGCAGTTGATGGCGATGAATGGTTTGTTCGCTCGTGGCCCGTTTGCATGGATGTATTGGGCGAGAATATCCTTGCCTGTGCCCGTCTCGCCGGTGATCAGCACCGAAACCTGGGCATCGGCGGCCTTGAGCGCATGTGAAATGACCTCCTTCATGCGTGGAGATTCTCCGATCACAAAGTCTACTTTCTGCGCTTGGGCTTCGCGGTAATGCTCCAGTTCGCGGCGCATTTTGACCACCTCTGAGGCGCGTTGAAGGGACAGGTCCAATTGGGCAAAGTCTACAGGCTTGGTCAGGAAATCGTGGGCGCCGTTCTTCATCGCATCCACCGCAGTCTCGATGTCGCCAAAACCGGTGATGACGATGATGGGCGGCCGGCTGGGCATGTTGGAAGTTTCGTAGAGCAAGTTCGGCCCATACCCATCGGGGAGTTGGATGTCCAGGAGAACGATATCTGCATCCCCTTTGAGGAGATGTTCGCGGGCATCTCCAAGCGTGCCTACGCCGATCACATCGTACGACTTGGTGGCCAGGAGTTCGCCCAAATTCTGGCGGGCATTCTCTTCGTCATCAACAATCAATACTGTAAGACTCATGAATTACTCTCCAATGCTGCGGGAATCCTGACGGTAAACACCGTGCCTCCAGGGAATGAATTGACAGTGATGCTTCCCTTGTGAGCGGTGACGATCTGTTTTGTAATGGCAAGCCCGAGACCGGTGCCTTGCTTTCTCGTGGTAACAAATGGCTCGAAGATGTGCTCGCGCAAATCTTCCGGAATCCCCGGCCCGTTGTCAGAAACGGTGATCTCCACTTGAGGGTGACCTGAGATTTCGTGGTTCATCACGGCGCGTATTGCCAAAGTATCGCCTGAAGCGGTCATGGCGTCAAGCGCGTTGGAGATTAAATTGGTGAACACCTGGTCGAGTGAGCGCGAATCGCCGCGCATCTTTTCGATGGGATCGTCGACATGCAGCACAGGCGTAACGTTGACCTTTGCGAACTTGGGACGCCAGCGCTCGATGATCCGCTGCAGGAAGAGAGCAACATCGATATCTTCGATGCGGGGTTCGATGGGGCGTGAGAACGCGAGGAAGGATTCCATCAAATGGTTCAGGCGGGTGCAATCGTTTTGTACCCGGCCAATGACTTCCTGATTCGGATCGTCCGGGCTGAGTTTGGCGCCCAGGAGCTGGATGCCCGTGTGGATGCTATTGATCGGGTTGCGCACGTCGTGGGCGAAGGCAGCCGTATAGTCGCCAAGCACCGCGCGATGCTCGAGTTGCTGAGTCAATGCCTTCGACTGTTCCTGCTCGCTCAAGTCTGTCAATATTACTTCGATGCCTACAACTAGTTCATTTTCCAAAACCGGGATCACCTGGATCTGCACCGGGAACGATTGCCCATTACGCCTGTTGAGCGAAACCATGCCGATATTGTGCGTGCGATTCCCCTTCTGGGCGTCCTCGAGAGCAGGCAGGATTCGGTCGGTGCCGATCAGTATATTCTCATATGACTGGCCATTGACTTCCCAGCTTGCGTACCCGAGCATCCATTCGGCAGCAGGATTGATCTCATCGATCTTGAGATCGCTGCTAAGGAAAATGACGCCTTCCTGAATGGCTTCGACTGTGGCTGCCCGCAGTCGATTGCCCGTCTGGGCATCTGTGACTTCTTTTTGAAGATTGCCGACGAGCATGAAATGCTGGATCATGCCGGCTGCCATGGCGGCAGCCACCTCGAGCAATTCAGGGGAAACCTCGGAGGGCTGCACATCGATGCCCCCGGCAACCAGCAGCCCAAGCACCCCTTTCCCCTGCTTGAGGGGAGCCGTAATCAGGTAGTTGAAGTTGTTAAGCTTCGAGAAGCGGTGCACATCGGTAAGCACCCGGCTGGCGGGTTTCCACACATTTGGCTCGGCCAGACGGAAGATGTCGGAAGAAGGCAGCGAATCGGGAAAGATAATGTTCGACTCGGAAGCAGCTGTCTTTTGAAGCTGCGGAAAGGCCGGGTCGGCCTGGTAGATAACCACGGCTTCGGTATTGAGCAGTTCGCGGGTGAGCGAGACGAATTGGGCTAGGGCATCCGAAAGTCCGGTCAATTCGTACAACTGATTCACCGCCAGGAAGTATTTCATGAACGGATCGGAGAGCAGCGATCCCTGGCTGCCCAATGCAGGATTGGTGAGTAGACGGATGCGCAGCCACTTCGCGCCCTGGTCAAGATAATCGAATTTGGCAGTCACGCGAACGGCAGGTTGGTCACGCCGGTTGAGTAGTAGGTTTCGGATCTCTCCGCTATTGACCGCTTTGAGCGCTAATTGGGAAAACAATAAATCGGCGGGTTTTTCCCACATATCGCCGGTGGTAAATGAACAGAGTTTGACAAGCCTGCTGTTGATAAAAAGGAGGGTTTCTGTCTCGCAGTCGACCAGCGCTGCCGGTTCTTCATCCAGGTTGATGAGCGTACAGGTTTCGTTGAAACCGGGGGTCTTGCTTCGCTTGAACAGGTTGGCAGCCAGGTTGACAGGAGAAGGTTTCATGGATGTTGAGCCACAGCTTTCCTCAAATGTGCGGGCAAAATGCCCTCGATCGAACGATATTTCGCAACTGTCCGTCGCGCGACTTCAAAACCGTGCTCGGCAAGTAAATCGACCAGATCGGCATCGCTATAAGGTTTGGATTCACCTTCGATGATCTCTTTTAGTACGGTTCGCACATTCAGGCTGCGGTCGAAGAACGACGAAAGCGGAACGATCCTGCGGTTGGGCATCTGCACAGCCTTGTTTGCCACTGCGCGCGAAATGGTGGATTCATGTACTTCCAGTTCGCGGGAAATCTGCGCGCGGGTGACCGGTCGCAAGTATTTTTCGCCAAAGAGGATGTAATCGCGCTGCAGCCCCACAACCCTTGAAAGCAGCCGTTCCATGGTGTGATTGCGCTGTTGGAGGCACTTGACGAACAGCGAGGCCTTTTCGAGATCCGCCTTCAGATCCAGTTTCTTTTCCGCATCTGCCTGGTGAACTGCCTGCTTGAACATCGGGTTGACCTGCAAGGTACCGTTCAACGGCATAATGATTTCAACCACCAGCGGACGATGGGGATCGTCATTGAGATAACTGATGATCACGTCCGGCTGGTGATACACCTGCACAGATTCCTGCGCCGGTTGGCGCATATCCCCCCAGTGAGAACGCCCGGGGAACGGGTTGAGATTTTCAGAAATGAAATGGGCTGCTTCCACGATCAACCGCGTGGGCTCGCCAAAACGATGCGCCAGTTCGGGATACTGGTGGCGGCTCAATTCGTCCATGCCCTCTCTGACGATCCGCTCTGCAAGCTGTGGAACTGGACCGGTCTCACCAAGCACTTCAAGCTGGACCAGCAGCGCTTCCTGGGGATTGGAAGAGCCTACTCCAACGGGATCGGCACGTTGAATCAGGTGTTTGATTTTTTCAACCTCGCCGGGCATCACGTGGAGATATTTGGCTACCTCGAACACAGACGTCGTCAGGAAACCGTCTTCATCCAGGTGAGTCAGTAGAAAAGCAGCAATCCCGCGCTGCTCCTTCGCAAGATCGGGCGCAATCTGGCGCAGGACATAGGTTGGCAGTTCTTCACCTTCGGTAGCGTATGGCTCGTCATCGACGACCTCGTCGACGTAATCCTTCTTGGGGATGAACTCGTCGCGTGGTGAAAGGAACACCACCGGTTCCTCCGATGCAGGATTGGCGGGGATGCTGCACACCGGGCAGACACCGTGCTCTGGAATGAGCCGGTGGCAGGTTGGACAGCGCCTTTCCTCGACAAGTTCGAGCGCCGGATTTGTGGAAATCTCAGATTCGATCTGCTCGCGGAGTTCCTCCGTAGTCAAACTGAGCAGAGTCATCGTCTGCGCCAGGTGAGCAGTTGTTAGTGGTCGAGTCGTGTGATATTGTGCTTGAAACATGGCCAACCCCAGTCTAAGGTAGAGTATAGCGGATATGCAATAGTGGTGCAAGTTTTATGCCATGCCAATTTTCCGGCTGATGGTAGAATTGGACAGGGAAAACGGAGTAAGCAAATTGATTGAAGTCAGTGTGATCGGCGGAGGATTGGCCGGTTCTGAAGCAGCCTGGCAGCTAGCAAACGCAGGTTTTCGCGTTTCGTTATACGAAATGAGGCCTTCAGTCTCGACGGGTGCGCATGAGACGGATCAACTCGCTGAGTTGATCTGCTCGAACTCGCTTGGGTCGAACCTGACCAATCGCGCAGGCGGTTTGCTCAAGGAAGAAATGCGCCGTCTGAACAGCCTGATCGTCGATTGTGCGGAAACGACCTCGCTCCCTGCCGGCGGAGCGCTTGCAGTCGACCGGGTTGGTTTTTCCAGGCTTGTCACCCGGAAAATCGAAGGCCATCCGGGCATCCGGGTTGTCAGGCAGGAAGTGAAAGAGATCCCGCAAGGTCCTGCGGTCATCGCTACAGGGCCGCTGACCAGCCCAGCTTTCGCTGAAGCTTTGTCCCAACTCACAGGCAGAGAATTCCTCTTCTTCTTTGATGCCATTGCCCCAATCGTGACCCGCGGCAGTATCGATATGCGCATCGCATTTCGCTCGTCGCGTTACGATTTCGAGAACGAGAGCGGCGGCGATTACATCAACTGCCCCTTCGACCGCGAGCAATACCTGGCGTTTGTCAGCGAGCTTTGCCGCGCCGAACGGATCAAACTGAGGAGCTTCGAAGAACTGGCTGAGGACGGCGCCAAAGCCGGGCGCGGACACTTTTTCGAAGGTTGCCTGCCCGTTGAAGTTCTGGCTCGAAGAGACGAACATGCGCTCGCCTTTGGGCCAATGCGCCCGGTTGGCCTGCGAGACCCAAACACTGGGCACCGCCCCTACGCCATCCTCCAGTTGAGGCAAGACAACCTGGCTGATACCCTCTACAACATGGTCGGTTTTCAAACCAACCTGACCTTCCCTGAACAGAAGCGCGTTTTTCAAATGATCCCGGGCCTCGAGAACGCTGAATTCGTGCGCTACGGCCAGATGCATCGCAATACTTTCATCTTTTCGCCTGCTTTGCTTGGTGCAACCCTGCAATTCAAAAGGCGCAGCGATCTCTTCTTCGCGGGCCAGATCGTCGGCGTGGAGGGCTACATGGGCAATGCTGCGAGCGGCCTTGTCGCAGGGCTGAACCTGGCGCGCAGTCTGCACAATGAACCTATGCTTGAATTTCCTCCTGCGACAATGATCGGTGCGCTGCTCGCATATATTTCGCACGCGCCTGAAGAAGATTTTCAACCGATGAAGGCGAATTTCGGCATCCTCCCGCCATTATTGGCGCCGCCAAAGAGCAAAAAGGAACGCGGCGCTGCCTACGCCGAAAGGGCATTGCGCGATCTCGATGAATATTGCAGTTCGATGAATCTCTCGGCAAGGATACAAGCATGAAAAAGGGCAATAGATTCATGGTCTGGTTGGGCGTCGCGCTGGTTGCGCTTGGCCTTGGGATGATCGCCTTCACTCAATTATTCGCCGGTTTCCTGCGTTCGTCGCTGGTCTTCGATGCCGAAAGAGCCTACAGTGATGTACAGGCTCAAATAGCTCTTGGTCCGCGGACGCCCGGAAGCCAGGCGCATGGCGCCGCAATCCAGTACATTCAATCCGAGCTTGAGAAAGCCGGCTGGAATGTGACCATTCAGGCGCTCACGTACGACGGCCATGAAATTCAGAATATCATCGCCAAACGTGGAGACAGCGCCAATCCCATCATCATTGGAGCGCATTACGATTCCAGGCTGGCAGCCGATCAGGACTCCAATCCCCTGCTTGCAGCTCAACCGGTCCCCGGAGCCAATGATGGGGCCAGTGGCGTGGCGATACTGCTCGAGATGGCCCGGGTGATGCCTGCCAACAGCGCTCACAACGTCTGGCTGGTGTTCTTCGACGCAGAAGACCAGGGCGAGCTTCCCGCTTGGGATTGGATTTTGGGCTCCAGGGCATTCGTCGCAAATCTCGACCGGTCGGTCAAATCCGCAGTGGTTGTGGATATGGTCAGCGACAAAGACCTGAATATCTACCGCGAAGGCGCCTCCGACCCGGCCATGACGAGTGACATATGGAGCACTGCCGCAGATCTCGGCTATGCGCACCAGTTTATCGACGAAGGCAAGTACAACATCCTCGACGACCATCTGCCCTTCCTCCAGGCAGGCATCCCGGCTGTGGATATCATCGATATGGATTATCCCTACTGGCATACCGGTGCCGATACTGCCGATAAGGTTTCGCCTGATAGTTTGAAGATAGTTGGGGATACGTTATTGGCCTGGCTGGCAAAGAACTGAGTGGATATTTTCGTCAAGCGGGCGTAAACTTGTACATATCACTCATATCCAAGGAAATGATTTCATGACCCTGACTTCCGCTTTTATCCCGCCTGCCGACCGCATTGCTTCCTTCAAACCCTATTTCTTTGCCGCCCTTGGGAAGAAGATCAACGAACTCAAAGCCAGGGGAATGGACGTAATTCGAATCGACATGGGATCGCCCGATCTGCCTCCTGCGCCTTTCATCGTCGATAGCTTGATCGAATCTGCAAAGCGTGCGGATACGCATGCTTATACGCCCAACGGTGGTACACCTGCTTTCAAACAGGCTGTGGCGAAATATTATTTAGAGCGCTTCGAGGTTGACCTCGACCCTCAGTGCGAAGTCATTGGACTCATCGGCTCCAAGGAAGGCTTGTTCAACTTGAGCCAGGTGATCCTCAACCCCGGTGACATTAGCCTGGTGCCCGACCCCGGGTATCCGGTCTACAGCGCGAGCGGCCTCATTGCGGGTGGCGAAATCTTCTACTTCCCGTTGACCAGGGAACGTAACTTCCTCCCCGATCTCGATGCGATTCCCGCGGATGTGCTTGCCAGGGCCAAGATACTCTGGCTGAATTATCCCAACAACCCAACGGGGGCAGTCGCCACCATGGCATTCTTCGAAGAAGCTGTAGCCTTCGCCAGGAAGCACAACATCCTGCTGGCTCACGATGCTCCTTACACCGAGGTATGTTTCGATGGCTACATTGCGCCGAGTATTTTGCAGGTGCCCGGTGCTAAAGATGTGACCATTGAATTCAATTCGTTATCTAAATCATATAACATGGCAGGATGGCGTTTGGGAATGGCTGTTGGTAATCAGGATGTGATCCGTTACCTCTTTACATACAAGAGCCAGATGGACACTTCTACCTTTGCCCCAATTTTCGCAGCAGGTGTGACCGCTTTATCGGGTGACCAGTCATGGCTGCACGAGCGTAACGCGATCTACAAAGCGCGCAGAGATTTGGTTGTGAACGGCCTGCGCGCAGCCGGCTTTACCCTGGAAATTCCCAGGGCAGCTATCTATGTATGGGCGCAGCTCCCCAAGGGCTATACCGGCTCGACAGAGTTTTGCGCCAGATTACTCGAAGAAACCGGTGTCAGCATGACGCCTGGAATCGTTTATGGCCAGCACGGCGAGGGATTCGTGCGTATCTCGTTGGGTACCCCAACCAACCGGATCGAAGAAGCCATGCAGCGGCTGGTGAAATGGATTGAATAATTCAAATGTCAGGTAAAAACCCCATACCAACGCAGCCGCCAAAAGAAAGGGCTTTTTTGGTTGGCGTCGAACTACGCTCCGTACCCTCGGCAATTTCGCTCGAGGATTCGATGAATGAACTTGCCCTCCTTGCAGATACAGCGGGCCTCGAAGTCGTCGGCGAGACGACTCAAAAGCTCGACAGGCCCAACCCGGAAACTTATATCGGCAGCGGCAAAGTGGAAGAGATCGTCGCCCTTGCTGAAGAATTCCTCGCCAACGTGGTCATCTTCGACATCGAACTCTCTCCCCGCCACCAGCGTGAACTCGAAGAGCATCTTGGCGCTGATGTCAAAGTGCTCGATCGGACAGCTCTGATCCTCGATATCTTTGCTCAACATGCCAACACCCGTGAAGGGATTCTGCAGGTGCAGCTTGCTCAAAATGAATACCGGCTGCCTCGGCTGACCCGAGCCTGGACGCACCTGGCCAGGCAGGCGGGTGGAGGAGGCGGTCGCGCGGGTTCTGTCGGCGGCGTTGGCCTGCGTGGGCCCGGCGAAACTCAGCTCGAAGTCGATCGGCGTGAGATTCGCAGGCACATCAAATTTCTCAAGGAAGAACTTGAAAAAGTGCGTGCCCACAGGCAGCGCTATCGTGCGCAGCGCAAACGGTCGCGCATTCCTTTAATTTCACTGGTGGGGTACACCAACGCTGGTAAATCTACGCTGCTCAACCAGTTGGCGAAGGCTGATGTCTATGTAGCCAACCAGCTCTTTGCTACCCTCGACCCAACCACCCGGCGTATTGAACTGCCAGGCGGAAATAACGCGTTGATCACCGATACGGTTGGCTTCATCCAGAAACTGCCAACGCAATTGATTGCTGCTTTCCAGGCTACCCTCGAAGAAATCACCGAAGCCGATCTGTTGGTCCATGTCGTGGATATCACGCATCCCAATGCTGCTGCCCAGGCACAATCCGTGGAAGAGACATTGAAAGAAATTGGGGCCGAACACATCCCCATGATCATCGCGCTGAACAAGATCGACCGTCTGCCCGACCCTGCGGCTGCGCAACAGGCGCTGCAAACGTTCCCGAACGCAGTTGCCATCTCAGCCCTCAAAAAGGTGGGGTTCGATGAGTTGCTTCAATTGGTCAATGCTGAGTTATTTGAGAATTATTCGCGCATCTCGGTGCAAATCCCTTACACAGAAGGTCAACTGATCTCACTCTTCCACGAACAGGGTCAGGTGGATCGCATTGAGAACACACGCAAAGGCGTTTTCATCCAGGGATCGCTCCCTGGCAGGCTGGTTGCCAGGTACAAGCCATTCGAGGCAGCATCGCCGGATACAGGCGCTCCCGATGAAGAAGCTGAATCATTTGAAGAATCCGGGAAAAATCAATAAATCACAAAATACATTAACTAAAAACGGGCTGAGATCTCAGCCCGTTTTTGGATTGCGGAATGATTACTTTTTCTTCTCTTCTTTGCCAACGCTTACCACTTCGCGGCCTTCATAATGTCCGCAATTTGGGCAGACGGTATGAGGTAAGCGCATTTCCCCGCAATTGCTGCATTGAACAAGGTTCAGTGACTGCAGAGCATCCTGTGCCCTGCGGCGATCGCGACGACCCTTCGAAAGCTTTCGTTTTGGTTGAGGAACCATCTTCTCTTTACTCCTGTCAAAGTATCCCTGCCCGTCAACACCCTGACAGGCCGATACATTATACTTTTGCATCCAAATAGCGTCAAGATGAATTGAAACAGATTGAGTAACTTTTCGAAATAGCGCATTCGTTGGCGTAACCGCCTCATGCGACAGTATAATAATAGATACTGAAAATCAGCTCATCATGTTTCGCGGATGCCAGAGAACAAATGGGAGGCAACTATGCTTCCGGAATCGCCTGATAGCCCCGCGGAAGAACCTCTCTCCACGCAAGAACAGATTCCTCAATTTGAGGATCTCATGAATGTAGCCGAAACCGCCACGATCCGCAAGGACTGGAAGAGCGTTTCAGACTGCTATTCACAGATAATCGCACAACGTGAGGCTGAACTGGCCCTGATCAACGACGTCCAGGAAGGCCTATCACGCAAACTCGACATGCAAGAGATTTTCAACCTGGTGGGTGACGAATTGCGCGATACATTCAACGCCCAGATCGTCATGATTTCGCGGTACGATTCAGCCTCCAACCGGGTCTTTCACCACTATGCGATTGAACGTGGCCGGCACCTTCGTATCCAGGGGTGGCAGCCCATCGACTCTTCCAGGCTGCATATCGTCCAAACCGCCAAGCCGTACATGATCAACCAGGATGAGATCAACCGGGTGCTTGGCGCTGGAATGATGAAAGTCATACCGGGTACAGAGGTTCCCAAGACCTGGCTTGGCGTGCCCATGGTGGTCGGCGATGAGGTCAAAGGTATCGTCAGCCTCCAAAACCTGGATAAGGAAAATGCGTTCAGCAAATCGGACATCGCATTGCTGGCAACCCTGACCAATAGTATGGCCCTGTCGCTGGAAAATGCGCGTCTGTCGAATGAAACACAACGTTTGTTGGGCATGCTCGAGAAGGAAATGGAGATTGCCCGCTATACCCAGCAAAGCATCCTGCCTTCAAAGCTGCCGAAGCACCCCGGTTACGATTTCGGCTCGCTGATGATCCCGGCCAGGGCAGTTGGCGGAGATTTCTACGACTTCATCAAGACAGGCAAACATCAGATCAGCGTGGTGCTCGGCGATGTTTCCGATAAAGGCCTTCCTGCAGCGCTTTTCATGGCGCTCACCTTCAGCCTGATCCGCGCCGAAACGGAGCGCTCCCACCGGCCTGAAAATGTACTGATCAACGTGAACCACCACCTCAGGACGATGAATGCGTCGGGCATGTTCGTAACGCTCATTTACGCTGTTCTCGATTTCTGGAGTGGTTCGCTAACAGTATTCAGAGCCGGTCACCTCCAACCGGTCATCATGGATAAGAATGGACGCTTCCTCGAGCTACGCTTGAGGGAAGGTCAACCTTTGGGGTTATTCGAAGATGTCAAGATCGACCACCAGGAATACAGGATTCCGCCTGGAGGAATGGCCTTTCTTTACAGTGATGGGCTGAACGAAGCATTCGACCCGTCGGGTGCACAATTCGGCACAGAGAGGATTCATGAAATCCTTTCAAACGAAAGGCGCTCCGGTGCGCAAGGAATCTGCAACCAGCTTTGGGGTGCAGTCCAGGCGCATTGCGGCGACATGCCGCACCAGGATGATTTCACAACCGTGTTGATCAAACGCGTCTAGTGAGTTGCGTGGGTTCGATTTTGAAACCGCCATTTTAGTCATGGACGCTATCAAACCAACCTGCGTGACTGGACATCGATCATTCTGGGCAGTGCCTGCTGATTTTATGACCTGCCCTCTTGATGTTCGCGTTGGTTTCACAGACAAATTATCGCCAATCATGCGAATTGCTTGACTGGTATATGGATTTTTTTAAGATTTGTTGTAAAATCTCTTTATGGAAATTTCAATTGCAGTCGCAAAGACAAACAAATACGCTTCATCCGAAAGCGGAGATACCTTGGAGTTTGTCGAAAGGCCAAATGGCGGCGTCTCAGTCGTCCTCGCAGACGGTCAGACCTCAGGCAAAGGCGCGAAGAGCATTTCGATGATGGTGGTCCGCAAGGTAATCGGCTTACTCGCCGAAGGGGTCCGCGATGGTGCAGCCGCAAGGGCCGCATCGGATACCCTGTTTGCTGAACGCAGCGGTAAAGTCACCGCCACTTTGAATATTCTCTCTGTAGATTTGCAGACCGGCACGCTCGTCATCACTCGCAATAATCCCACACCGGTTTTTATTGCCCGCGGCGATACGGTCGAGTGTATCAACACTGGCAGTCAGTCCATTGGAACCTCAAAGAATATTCGGCCCTCGATCACGGAGTTCCAGCTCGAGAGTGGGATTACGATCATCTGCTACACTGACGGAATTACTCACGCCGGCGAACGCACCGGGCAGGAGATTGACCTGTGCACGCTGCTGGAACAACTCCTGGAAGACCAGGAGCCCAGCGCCCAGATGATTGCCGACACCGTCCTCAACCAGGCAATCCGCCTCGATCAGGGACGCCCGAATGATGATATGAGCATCGTCGCATTGAGGGTATTGCCCCAAGAGTCCGACCAGATCCGCAGGATGACCCTGCGCTTACCGGTGCCGACCGCAATTCCATTTTGATCCGCCCATACCGCCAGAGTTCGTCGCTGGAGTTGCCGGATGGAAAGCAATCCTGGAAATTCTCCTCTGATCGGGATCGTCGGCGTGTGCGCTTCTGGGAAAACTACACTCATACGCCGGCTCACTGAACTTGGCTTTCGCTGTCGCCATATTGCCCAGGAGCATTCGTACGTGCCGAGCATGTGGTTTAAGATCACCCATCCAGATTATCTGGTTTACCTGCAGGTGGACTACCCCACCACCATCTCCCGCAAGCAGCTTGACTGGACTCAGGCAGAGTACGACGAACAAATCTATCGTCTTCGTGACGCCTACGCGCATGCCAACTTGGTCATCGACACAAGTCGCCTCAGCCTTGACGCAACCGTCGATCGCATCACAGTTCAGCTTCGGGCCGCCGGCATCGAACCCACCCCCCCCGCTCTTGAGAAGGTTTAGCATATTCTCATTTCCATGGCTTTTAGGGTATAATCTTTGGGTTCCCGCCGGCGAAAGCTGGATTTCAATGTGACGGAGGTTGTAAAAGCCAATGGATCGTCGTTATGTCAACCTTATTCTGATCCTGGTCATCCTGGCAGCTTCAATTTGGGTCGATCTACCCCGTCCCGAAGGCGCCATCGGAATCAAGATCGGAAGCTTCGAACGCTCACTGAACCCCGTTTTGGGTCTTGACCTGCGCGGTGGTCTGCAAGTCCTTCTGGCTCCTCAGCCCGGCGTAACTGCTGATGCTCAAGCCCTCGCGGATACCAGTGCCATCCTCGAAAGCCGTGCCAACGGACTGGGTGTTGGTGAAGTCGTGTTCCAGGTTGCGGGCGACAAGTACATCCTCGGAGAATTCCCCGGCCTGACCAATACCGAAGATGTGATCGCTGCAGTCAAGCAGACCGGTTTACTCGAATTCGTCGATGCCGGGTCAGCTTACATCGATGCAGGCACACAGATCACCACTGATTACGGTTCATCTACAGGCGCGGCAGGTGCTTCGGCCGCAACCCCCTCTGCCACAGATACTCCTGTTGCAACGTCTACCCCTTCTGCCACACCAACCTCTGACGGCAGCACCGCAACTGCAGTAGCTCCTGAGACCGTTTATCACACCGTGATGACCGGAGCTGAGATCAAAACAGCATTGGCGGAAGCCGATACCGTAAAGGGCGGATACAAGATCGCCTTCGAACTCAATCCAACTGGCGCTGCTTCTTTCGCGGAATATACGGCTGCCAATAACAATAAATTCCTGGCAATCGTGCTGGATAAAGTCGTTGTTTCGTGCCCACAGATAGCTGCGACAATTTCGGATGGCAAAGGCGAAATCAGCGGTAGCTTCACAAATGCCGCTGCCAACCAACTGGCTGTCACCCTGCGCTATGGCGGCCTTAAAGTCCCCGTGGAAGTCGTGGAGAGTAATGTAGTCGGTCCAACCCTCGGTTCTGATTCGCTGCAGAAGAGTCTGCTCGCGGGCATCATCGGCTTTGTAATCGTCTTCCTGTTCATGCTCATCTACTACCGGCTGCCTGGCTTTGTTGCGATTATCGCCATTTCGATTTATGCTGCAATCGTTTTCGCGCTTTTCAAGCTCATTCCCGTCACACTCACCCTGCCCGGTATCGCAGGTTTCCTGCTTTCGACAGGTGGTGCGCTGGATGCCAATATCCTGATGTTCGAGCGTATGAAAGAAGAGTTGCACAACGGACGCACCCTTGGCCAGGCTGTCAGCCTGGGTTGGTCTCGCGCGTGGCCTTCCATCCGTGACTCAAACATCGCCACGATTATCACCAGTGGAATCCTCTTCTGGTTCGGCTCGACATATGGTGCGAGCATTGTTAAAGGTTTTGCCGTCACGCTTGCGTTGGGCGTTGCCATTTCGCTCTTTGCAGCTATTTTCATTAGCCGTACTCTGCTCAGTCTCGTTGTCGATTTTGTCAAGCCCACCGACCATCAAAAGTGGTTTGGTGCTTAGGAGGGCAGCATGCTCAATATTCTTGGTAAACGCTATTACTTCTTTGCCCTTTCCCTGCTGATCATCATTCCCGGATTGGTGATCCTCTTTGTCAAGGGACTGCCGCTATCCATTGACTTCAAGGGCGGCACGCTGCTCGAAGTGCAGTTCACGAGTGCTCCTGCGCCTTCAACCGAAGCTGTCAAATCGATTTACGATAGCAAGGGCATCGTTGATCTTCAGGTTCAACAATCGGGCACCGACATTCTCGTCCTGCGCTCCACTGCTTTAAGCAGCGAACTGCAGACCGAAATCCTGGCTGCATTGAAATCCACGACGGGCAGCGACGTGATTATCCGCAAGGCAGATACGGTTGGACCTTCCATTGGTCAGGGTGTGGCACAGCGGGCCGTCGAAGCGGTGATTTTTGCCGCGCTGGCCGTGGTCATCTACATCACATTCGCCTTCCGTGGCCTGCAGCACGCCTTCCGCTATGGCATTTGCGCAATCGCAGCTATGGCTCATGATGTGCTGATCGTGATCGCCCTCACTGGCTATGGCACGCTCTTGTTCGGCTGGCAGATCGATTCCATGTATCTCACCGCGCTTCTGACCGTCATCGGCTTCTCGGTGCAGGATAAGATCGTGGTGTTCGACCGCATCCGTGAGAATAGCGGCATCTATCGCAAACTTGATTTCGAAAAACTGGCCAATCATTCCATCGTACAGACGCTCCAGCGATCCATCAACACACAGTTGATGACCTCCGAATTCTTCCTGCTTGCGCTTGCCCTCTTTGGCGGCGTGACGCTGCGGGAATTCGTAGTCATTCTCTTGGTCGGATTGCTCAGTGGTACTTACTCGTCCATCTTCATCGCCGCTCCCCTGCTCGTGGTATGGGAAAAGAAGGAATGGCGCACCTGGTTCACAAGGAAGAACACCGTAGAAGCTTAGCCAATAAGAGGTTCTGGCATTCCAGAACCTCTTTTCATGTACTGTTCGAGTTCGATTGATTATCTTCAAATTGGAGAGACTTATGCGCAAAGATGTCGTTTTGATCACTGGTGCAAATGGAGAGATCGGCCATGGTCTGATCGCCCATCTCGGAGAACGAAAGAATCTGAGCATCGTTGCGATGGATGTGCAGCCGCTTGACAAGACGCTCGAACCTTATTGTGAAAGGTTCATCCAGGGCGACATTCTGGATACGATGCTTCTTGGCCGCCTGGTTGCTGAATTCGAGATCCGCACCATCTTCCACCTGGCGTCCATTCTCTCGACCAAAGCGGAATACAATCCCGAGACGGCGCACCGGGTAAACGTCGAAGGCACGCTCAATCTGCTCCGCCTGGCAGTCGAACAATCGCAATGGCAGGGACGTCCTGTTCAATTCATCTATCCCAGTTCGATTGCAGCTTACGGCTTGGCAGGCGCTGCCGATAAAGATAAATGCGGCAAAGTCACTGAAGACGAATGCTGCAACCCGATCACCATGTACGGCTGCAACAAACTTTATTGTGAGCACCTCGGTCAATACTACATGCTGCACTACAAACAGCTGGCTGCCGACCATTCGTCGGTGCACGTCGATTTCCGTTGCCTGCGCTTCCCTGGCCTGATCAGTTCGGTGACCATCCCCACGGGCGGCACGAGCGATTATGGTCCTGAAATGCTGCATCACGCCGCGCAGGGCATCCCATATGCCTGCTTCGTCCGCCCTGACACGCGCCTGCCCTTCATGGTGATGCCTGACGCCATCAAGTCACTTCTCGATCTGGCGTCGGCTCCCCGGGAGAACCTGAAGCAGCATGTCTACAACGTCACCAGCTTCAGCCCAACCGCCATGGAGTTCTACAACCGCGTCAAAAAGGCGTTCCCTGATTCGATCATCACCTTCGAGCCGGACAATGCCCGTCAGAGCATCGTTGATACCTGGCCTGCCGATATCGATGACAGCGCCGCCACCCGCGATTGGGGTTGGAAACCCGATTACGACGAAGATCGCGCTTTTGATGAATATCTGGTACCTTCAATCAAAGCCAGATATCAATCCGCGTAGACAAAGCGGAGAAAATTCTGTACGGGCCTGGCGAAAATTCTACTTCGAGAGCGTATCTCTCGAATGAGGATAAATGATTAGCCAAATGAGTACTTTCGTATGACTTTTTTTGCGTAAAATGAAATTACTATACTGAATGGAATACGTGATATTCCAGTCTGTATAGTTGCGCGTTATACTGGCCCGTTTGAAATCAATACTTTTATTAGCTTTTGATCCAAATAGCAAAGATTGCGAGGAGGAGTAAGCGTGGATAACAATCATTTGAACGGTCTTTTGAGGCCAAAAAGCGTAGCGGTTGTGGGTGCTTCTGCCACTCCCGGAAAGATCGGTTACACGGTCATCGATAACCTGCTCAAGGGAAAATACGAAGGCAAGATTTACCCCATCAACCCAACAGCGACGGATATCCTGGGTTTGAAAGTCTATCCCGATATTGGTGCTGTTCCCGGAACGGTCGATGCTGCGATTATCACCGTACCTGCGAAGTTAGTCCTCGAAGTTGCTGAAGAATGCGGCAAAAAGGGTGTCAAGGGTCTC
Organism: Chloroflexota bacterium; assembly: GCA_021779955.1. Lineage (GTDB taxonomy): Bacteria > Chloroflexota > Anaerolineae > Anaerolineales > Anaerolineaceae > UBA6107. The sequence goes on from JAJXZS010000032.1 coordinate 22,459, forward strand.
ATCGTCATCACCTCGGGCTTCAGCGAAGTGGGCCGCAAAGACCTCGAAGATGATTTGGTCAAGACCGCGAATAAATACGGCACGCGTGTCCTTGGCCCGAACATCGTGGGCACCCTTTCCAACTCTGATCATTTCAACGGATCGTTCGCACCCGGACTGCCCCTCGAAGGCAAGGCTTCCCTGATTTCGCAAAGCGGCGCCTTATTGATTGCACTCGATGCTGCCACCTACACGCGTAAGGTCGGCTTCGATAAGCTGGTCTCCATCGGCAACATGTCCGATGTCGATTTCGCAGATATCATCGAATTCCTCGAAGAAGACGATGGCACATACTGTATCTCTCTTTACATCGAAGGCTTGAAAGATGGTCGCCGCTTCATCGAATCTGCCCGCAAGGCCAAAAAACCCGTAATTGCCCTCAAGGCAGGCGTTTCCGCTCACGGCGCTGCTGCAGCAGCATCCCATACCGGTTCACTTGCCGGCGCAGCAAAGGTTTATGGTTCGGCATTCAAGCAGGCAGGCGTCATTCAGGCTGCCGATCTAAACGACCTGTTCAATCGCACCCTGGCGCTCTCTCTGCAACCGGGAATGCAAGGCGACAACCTCCTCATCCTCACCAATGGCGGCGGTGTTGGCGTGCTTGCGACAGATGCAGCCGAAAAGTACGGCTTACCCCTCAAATTCGCACCTGCAGAACTGCAGACTGAAATGAAGAAACACATGCCCGAATTCGGCTCTTCCAAGAACCCTGTCGATCTGACAGGTATGGCCGGAACCGAGTGGTACTACGATTCGGTGCACTATGCCCTCACAGATAAGTGGGTCGACGGTCTGGTCGTCCTCTATTGCGAGACTGCCATGACCAACCCAATGGAGATCGCTGGCGCGATCAAACGGGCTGATGTCGAGGTTGGCAACGGAAAACCACTCTGCGTTTCCTTTGTCGGCGGCGAGAAGTCTGACGCGGCGATTGCCTGGCTGGTCGAAAACGGTATTCCGGCATTCAATGCGCCCGACCTGGCAGTCAACGCCATCGCAGCCCTGCGCGAATATGCCAAGATCCACCAGGACGGCGGAACACCCAGGTTTATCCCCAATGAAAAGGCCCGCAAAGCCTCGCTCGAGGTCATCGCGAAGGCGCGCGCCGAAGGCCGCAATGCACTGACAGAGATCGAAGCCAAACAGGTCTTCAATGCCTATGGCTTGCCCGTGACGGTCACTTCTCTGGCCAAATCGGAAGACGAAGCCGTGAAACTGGCGAAAGAGATCGGCTATCCCGTGGTTATGAAGATCGTCTCACCCGAGATCCTGCACAAATCCGATGCGGGTGGCGTGAAAGTCAACGTCAAGGACGAAGCAGCGGTTCGCGATGCTTTCCAGACGATCATGAAGAACGCCAAAGCTTACAACGCCGATGCAAACATTCACGGTATCGCAGTCCAGGAAATGGCGCCCTGGGGTACCGAAGTGATCCTCGGCTCAACATCTGACCCGACCTTTGGACCCACAATTATGTTCGGTCTGGGCGGCATCTTCGTCGAAGTCCTCAAAGATGTCACCTTCCGTGTGACTCCAGTCTCCGAAGAGCATGCCGCAGAAATGCTCGATGAGATTCGCGGCGCGCCCATTATCCGCGGCGCACGCGGCGAAGCGCCTCGCGACCGCAAAGCCCTGACCAGGACCATCGTGGCATACGCCAACATGATTCTGGACCTCAGGGACGAGGTCGCCGAATCTGACGCCAACCCTGTCCTCGTTTACGAAGAGGGCAAGGGCTTGAAGGTGGTTGACGCCCGCATCATCCTCACCAAGAAATAGCACGGCTCGATAAACCAAAAGACCGCTTCGATGAAGCGGTCTTTTTTTCTTAAGGTCAGGCAGCCTTCTTGAATTCCTTCCAGGCTCCCACCCAGGGTGTGCCCAGGTGGTTGCGCTCGGGTACTGTTACCTTGCCAAATTTCTGGGCCGTCTTGGCTGCCGTTGCGGCTACCTTCGCCCAGTCTTCGGCAACCAGGGCATCATGCATCTGCCTGGAATAACTGTTTGCCCACTCCCACTCCAGGCGGAACTTATCCGCCTTGACCCAATAACCGCGTTTCTCCCAGGCTCCCACCGAGGTGTCGATGGTCTGGCTGATCTCGCCAAGCGACATGGCGATATAAGCTGTCAAATCGAAAGTGAGGTCGTTCGCTTCGGTCTGTTTCATCAACTCGCGCAGCGCAAGCACCACGCCGCGCGTCAATAGCTTACGCTCCTTACCCGCGCTATCTGGATTGTAGACTCTGCTCAATGTTTACTCCTGTACGGTTGTTCCGGCTTGTTCCGCCGACACGTGCATTATATTCGATTTCCACCCTGTCGAGGAGAATCAAGAGCTTGGTGAAACCCTCCTGAACCTCGTACCCATATCGCAAGCATCTCCGAACGATAAGACAACATTATGCAAATGCTTACAGATTTCTTATAGAGGTCGAGTATGATTTCGCTAAGGTTGCAACTGAAAGACCGGTATCGACCCGGAAGAGGATGATCAAAGATGCCCATGGGAAGATCAATGCTGATATCCTGGCTGAATGACTTTCCGAAGTTCATACAAAAATAGGTTAAAATAGGATGTTGGGCAATCTGAGGGCAATCTCCGGATGCAGAATGATGCAGATCATTCCGGAGTGCTGCTCCTTGACCGGGGAAATGCTGGAATTGGCAGACAGGCATGACTTAGGATCATGTGCCGCAAGGCGTGAGGGTTCAAGTCCCTCTTTCCCCATAGCAAAATAAACCATGCTGTTAAAGGGTGAAGAACTTGAAAATTGAAACTCAACCACGTGATGACCATCAGGTAAAAGTGACCGCCGAATTCGAACCGGGCACGCTCGAAAAGTACAAACACATTGCTGCCCGCAAGATTTCGCAGAAGGCAAAGATCCCGGGTTTCCGCCCGGGAAAGGCTCCGTATGAAGTGATCCTTCGCGCTTACGGCGAAAAGGCCATCGAAGAAGAAGCCATCGAGACAATGGTGGAAGGTGTCTATCCATCCATCCTCGACGAAGCCAAGATCAATCCGGGTGCGCCCGGATCGCTGGAAGAGGTCATTTCGACCGAACCTGTGAAGCTCTCATTCATCATCCCTCTCGAACCGACGGTGGAACTTGGCGATTATCGCGCTGTGCGCGAAGAGTATTCCCTCGAAGCGGTCACTGACAAGCAGGTTGATGACTTTATCACACGCATGATGAAGAATTATGCCACGGCAGAGCCTGTAAATCACCCGGCGGCTGATGGCGACCTGGTTGCCCTCAAGTTGGATGTCACATTGGCGAAACCCGCCGATGAAGAAAAGGCCGAGGTGCTCAAGGACTCTCCCCTGCAAGTGATCATCGGCGAAAACGATCCTGAGGAAAACGACTTTCCGTACGTTGGGTTCAGCGATGAACTCAAAGGTCTTTCCGAAAACGAGGAAAAGACATTCAAATACACTTATCCTGAAGATTCGAAATACGACCGGCTGCGCGGCAAGGAAGCTGAATTCCACGTCACAGTCCAAAACGTCAAATCGCTGGTGCTGCCCGAATTGAACGACGAATTCGCTCAAACCCTGGGGAATTTCGAGAACGTCGCAAAGCTGCGCGACACAGTCCGCCAGCAGCTCGAAACCCAGAAGAAAGCCGATTATGACGAGGGATATTTCGACCGCGTGATCGACAAGCTCGCCGAGAAAGCGGTCATCAAGTACCCGCCGCAGCTGCTGCAGGATGAGATCGATCATACCCTCGAGCACATTCAGGAAGATCTTGCCCAGCAGAAGCTTGAACTCGATGTCTATCTGAAGACGTTGAAAAAAGATCGCGAAAAGTGGCTGGAAGAAGAGATCAAGCCTGTGGCGCGCAAGCGCCTGGAGCGCTCATTGTTGCTGGATGAGATTGCCAAAACCGAAAAGCTCGAAGTCGGCAACGAGGAACTGAATACTGAATTCAACAATCTCGTCTATGCCATGCAGGGTCAGCAGGACTTCAAGAAAATGCAGCACAAATTGACCAATGAGAAACTTGCCAACGCCATCGCCATGCAGGCAGCCACCCGTGTGCTGAACCAGCATGTCCGCGACCGCATGAAGGAAATCGCTACTGGCCATGCTCCCGACCTGGAAAAGAAGGCCGAAGAAGCTCCCGCAGCGGCTGGCGAAACCCCTGCCAAACCGAAACGCGCGGCCAGGAAGAAGACCGAAGACCAACCGGCATCTGAAGCTGTTGCACAAGCTGTAAAGCCTGCTGCCAAACCAAAATCTGCAACCAAAAAGAAAGCGGTTGTCGAACCCGCCGCTGCTGATCAACCCGCTGAGACTCCCAAACCAAAACGGGCTGCGAAGAAATCGGCGGATGCCTGATCTCAGAGAAATCTGAAGAAGGTTGTTGTAGAAGGAGTAAAAGTGTCCTTACCTAATTTCAAATCCGTAATTCCCATGGTCATCGAATCCTCAGGTCGAGGAGAACGGGCTTACGATATCTATTCCCTGCTCTTCCGCGAACGTATCATCTTCGTAGGCACGGCTATCGACGATCAGGTTGCCAACTCGGTGGTTGCCCAGCTTCTTGTGCTCAGCCGCGAAGACCCGGATGCCGATATCCAGATGTACATCAACTCGCCCGGCGGACAGATTTACTCGGGCCTCGCCATCTATGATACGATGAAGATGATCCCGAACCATGTTTCCACCGTTGCGGTGGGCGTAACCGCCTCATTTGGCACTGTGCTGCTGGCAGCCGGTACGAAGGGTAAACGCTATGCCCTGCCCAACTCGACCATTCACATGCACCAGCCGCTCGGCGGTGCCGAAGGCCAGGCCTCGGATATCGAAATCCAGGCGCGTGAGATTCTGCGCCTCAAGACCCGCCTCCTCGACATTCTCGCTGAATCGACGGGGCAAAGCCTCGAGACGATCCAGCACGATACCGATCGCAACTACTATCTCGATGCCCAAAGCGCAGTGGAATATGGCCTTGTCGATCAAGTGCTGACCCCTCCCGCGCATTGATTTCAACTTACCATAACCGAGCCGGGTGGCTGATGCTATCCGGCTTGTTTTTTGGAGAACCGCATGCAAATCAAGCACCTCGATCACATCAAAGCCCTTGTCCTCGACATGGATGGCGTACTATGGCGCGAACGTGAACCGATTGGCAACCTGCCGGTCATTTTCAAAAGCTTCTCCAAAGCGGGCTTGCAGGTGGTGTTGGCAACCAACAACGGAACCCGGACTCCAGCCCAGTATGTCGAAAAATTGGCCGAATATGGGGTGAAGATCCGCCCTGAGCAGGTCATCACTTCATCATTGGGAGCCGCCTACCTCCTGCAAAAACGCTTCCCCATGGGTGGGCATGTTTTTGTCATCGGCGAGATGGGTGTAGAGACAGCGATGAAGGATGCGGGATTTGCGATTTCCGAGAAAGATGCCGTGGCTGTCGTTGCAGGCATGGACCGGTCGATCTCATTTGGCAAGCTGAAGACCGGCTGTCTGTGTATTCGCGCCGGGGCAGCCTTCTACGGCACCAATCCGGACCGTACTTTTCCCACTCCAGAAGGGTTGATTCCGGGTGCGGGGTCGATTCTTGCCGCGCTTGAAGCCTGCACCGATGTCAAACCCATCATCGCCGGTAAACCGAACAGTACGCTTTTCGAATTTGCCGAGCAGCGCCTGGGAATCGCCGCGGACGAGATGCTCGTCGTTGGCGACCGCCTCGATACGGACATCCTCGGCGGGTACCGTGCAGGCTGCAAGACCGCGCTGGTGCTCACCGGAATTTCGAGTTTCGAAGACGCCACCCGTTTCGAGGTGAAGCCCGATTTGATCGTGCCTGCCTTGGAGAATTTACTGGACGATTAAGAATGGCAATAAAGAACGATTCTGAACTTTATTTATTCGATCTCGACCTGAAGGCGTTGGAAGAATTGTTCGCCTCCTGGGGCGAACCCGCCTATCGCGCACGCCAATTGTGGCATGCCGCATATGTGGATCTGATCCAGGATTATGCCGAAATTTCGACCTTCCCCAAGGAATTGCGGGCGAAGCTATCTGAATCTCTGACATTCTCTCACCTTCGCGCCATTGACCAACTCTCCTCGGATGACCGCGAAACCGTCAAGACCCTGTTTGCCCTTCCGGATGATCGCATGATCGAAGCCGTTTTGATGCATTACGATGTGCGGGATACGCTCTGCATCTCGTCGCAATCCGGTTGCGCCATGGGCTGCGTGTTTTGCGCCACCGGTCAGATGGGATTCAAACGGAACCTGAGCTCGGGAGAGATCGTCGAGCAGGTGGTGGTTTACGCCCGTGTCCTCAAAGCAGAAGGAAAGCGTGTGACCAATGTGGTCGTTATGGGCATGGGTGAGCCTTTCCATAATTACGAGGCTGTAATGGCTTCCATCGATCGCTTGAACGATCCACAGGGAATGAGCCTGGGTGCAAGGCGCTTTACCATTTCCACAGTCGGACTTGTGCCTGTAATCCGGCGTTTTGCCGCCGAAAAGCGCCAGGTCAACCTGGCAGTCAGCCTGCACGCAGCCAACGATACTCTGCGTGCGTCGATGATGCCGGTGGATCGTAAATATCCCATCTCAGAGCTGATGGCGGCGGTTCGCGAATACACTCAACAGACAGGGCGAAGGATCACCTTCGAGTGGGCGCTGATTCGCGATGTAAATGACCGCGAAGAAGATGCCATCGAGCTGGCGGAATTGGTCAGGGGCATGCTGTGCCATGTCAACGTCATTCCGCTCAATCCCACCCGAAAGTATGCCGGTCAGGCTACAACGCATGAGAGAGCCCTCGCGTTCCAGAAAGTGCTGGAATCCCGGGGCATCCCGTGCACCATTCGGCTGCGCCGCGGCATCGATATTCAGGCTGGCTGCGGTCAACTCGCTTCTCGCGCCGCTGAAAAGAACTGAGCCGCGTCATTTCATCATGCTATAATTTCAGGACTATGGATAACCTCTTCTCGAAATGGAAAGATAGCCTCGAAAAAACGCGCAAAGCAACATTCGGGCGCATTACCACCATCTTTGGCGCTTCCGAGATCACTCCGGATACCTGGGATGAGCTCGAATCCATGCTCATCCAGGCGGATATCGGGGTCGCTACCACCCAGTCGGTCGTCGAGAATCTCAAGAAACAGGTAACTGCTGAAGGTGTCGTCAAGACTGCCGAGCTTTCCACTTTGCTCGAAAGTGAACTCCTCGCCCGCCTTTCAGCGCCTTTGGATCTGGATTTGGGCAGCGTTAAACCCGCGGTGATGCTGTTGGTGGGCGTGAATGGGTCTGGGAAGACCACAACCGCTGCGAAGCTGGGCAAGAGGTATACCAACGAAGGCAAGAAAGTGCTTCTGGCGGCTGCAGATACCTACCGCGCCGCGGCGATTGACCAGCTCCAGGTATGGGCAACCCGCCTGAACCTGCCGGTCGTCGCCGGCCAACCGGATAGCGACCCGGGAGCCGTGGCTTACGATGCAGTGCAATCGGGTATCTCGCGCGGTATGGATGTGGTCATCGTGGATACTGCAGGCAGACTGCACACCCGCTATAATCTGATGGAAGAGCTCAAGAAAGTGTACAGAGTGGTCGGTAAGGCGCTTCCAGGGGCTCCACAGGCTGTGCTGCTCGTTTTAGATGCCACTACAGGGCAAAACGCCATCCACCAGGCACGCGCCTTCCAGGAGGCCGTCAAGGTCAATGGCGTTATACTGACCAAGCTCGACAGTTCCGCACGTGGCGGAATGGCTTTCGCGATCCAGCAGGAATTGAACTTGCCCATTCTCTATGCCGGATTGGGAGAAAAACCCGAAGACTTGACTCCGTTCGACCGCACGGCATTTGTACGCGGAATAATGAATAGGAATTAGAGGAACGCTTATGAGCGACATGGTTGAAACACTCGACACCAATCTCAGCACCATCCACTCCCTCATGGAGCGTCTTTGACTTATCCCAAAAGGAAACTCAACTGCGTGAGTTGGAGAAGAAATCCGAAGATCAGGCCCTCTGGAACAACCCAACCTCCGCCCAGCAATTGATGAAGTCAATCGCAGACCTGCGTAACGAAGTTCAGCTATGGCGCTCACTCGAAAAACGCATCCTCGACACACGTGAACTCATGGAACTCGGCGATGACTCGCTCTTGCCCGAACTGACCCAGGAATTCAACGGCATCCAGGAAGAGCTCCGAGGGTTGGAGTTTTCGACGCTCCTCGGCGGCAAACACGATCGCGGCAATGCGCTGCTGACCATCAATGCCGGCGAGGGTGGAACCGATGCGGCAGACTGGGCTGGCATGCTCGAGCGCATGTATCTCCGCTGGGCGGAACGTCACAAATTCACGACTGAGATTCTCGACCAAACCGAAGGTGAAGAGGCTGGCATCAAGACTGTCAGCATCGCGGTCGATGGATTGTACGCATATGGCTATCTGCGCGCGGAAAAGGGTGTGCACCGTCTGGTGCGGCTCTCGCCATTCGATTCAGCCCACAGGCGCCACACCTCGTTCGCTCAGGTCGAGGTGCTGCCCGAAAGCTCTCAAGACGATCCCGAGGTGCAGATCAACCCGGAAGATATCAAGGTGGAAGTGTTCCGTTCCTCAGGCGCAGGCGGCCAAAATGTGCAAAAGAACTCCACCGCTGTGCGTATCATTCACATCCCAACGGGAATCGTGGTGACCTGTCAAAACGAACGCTCTCAGATGCAGAACCGCGAAAACGCCATGCGTGTGCTGCGGGCTCGCCTGCTGGATATTGCGGAACAGAACCAGAACAAGGAATTGCAGGAATTGCGCGGAGTGTATCAAAAGGCGGAATGGGGCAGCCAGATTCGCTCGTATGTGCTGCACCCCTACCAGATGGTCAAAGATCACCGCACCGAACACGAGGTGGGAAACGCCCAGGCCGTGCTAGATGGCGATATCGACGGCTTCATCGAAGCCTACTTGAAATCTGCGAAGAAATAACAAACCGGGCGCACGAAGGTGCGCCCGGAATGATCATGTTCTACGCTTGGCAGTCGACTGCGCCGTTTTGTCGTTTTAGTCCAGAACATGCAGCATTTCGAGTAGCGACATGTCCAATCCTTTGGGCTCGTTGATCACTTTCTCGAGCGGAGTGGCAACCACTTCGCCTTTGATTTCTCCAACCAGGGTGCCGTAGTTCCCCTTGTCGATCTGCTCCACAGCAGCCACGCCAAGGCGCGTCGCCAGGATCCGGTCTGAAGCGCTTGGCACTCCGCCGCGTTGTACGTGGCCGATGATGGTCATGCGCAGGTCGAAGCCCAACCGCTCGCGGTGTTCGCAGAAGTATTGATCCAGGGCTGTGGCGTTGTACTTGGCGCCTTCGGCCACCACAATGATCGCGTGCCCCTTGCCTTTCTCATATGCTTTTGACAGCACAGTCGCGATCTCTTCGGGGTCGGTTTCAACCTCAGGCAGAACAACATATTCGGCGCCGCCAGCGATGCCAGACATCAAGGCCAGGTATCCGCAATTGCGTCCCATCACTTCGATCAGGAATGCCCGCTGGTGCGAAGAAGCCGTCGTCTTCAGACGGTCGATCGATTCGAGTGCGATATTCAAAGCGGTGTCAACCCCGATGGTCACGTCGGATCCTGTGAGGTCATTATCGATCGTGGATGCGACACCCACCACCGGGAAGCCATGCTGGTGTAAGGCATAGTTGCCTGTCTGCGAGCCGTTTCCCCCGATAACCACAAGCGCATCGACACCTTCCTCATTCATCGAGCGGATGGCAGAGATCTGCCCCCGCTGAGTTTTAAACTCTTCAGACCGCGCGCTGCCGAGGATTGTCCCTCCGCGCTGCATGATACCGCCCACATCCCGCGTGCCCAGCGGAACAAAAATTCCGTTGATCAAACCTTCGTAACCACCCCTCACCCCCACTGTTGTCCACCCTTTGGAATTGCTTGCACGGGTCACCGCGCGGATCGCGGCGTTCATGCCGGGTGCATCCCCACCGCTTGTCAGAACAGCGATTTTCTTCATCATAATCTCCTGAATAATAAACATAAATCCAAATGTGATTTTATCACTATACGATACCATAACACCATGCGCGGGCTTTTCGGATTGCCGGTTCCGCCCCAAATGCATTTCAATTCGACTGAAAGATGGGGTAAAATTCTAATCGCGTTGGTTCAGGTCTATTGCTGGTTCAATGTTGCACGGGAAATTGAGCTCAATCAAATACCTTCAACAGGACACTCTATGCCGGACTTTCGAATCAAGAAACACCCAATCCTCCCCGTTCCTGAACGAAAGAACATTCAATTTACTTGGCAGGGAAAATCGCTCACAGCACAGGAAGGTGAAACGATTTCTGCTGCTTTGTTTGCCAACGGCATCCGCATCTTTGGGCATCATCCCAAGGACGGTTCGCCGCTCGGACTTTTCTGCGCCAATGGCCAGTGCTCTCAGTGCATGGTCATCGCAAACGGATCGCCTGTCAAATCGTGCATGGAACTGATCCAGCCAGGCATGGACGTGCAGCCAAACGACGGCCTGCCCGCCTTGCCGGCAGTCGATGCCGTACCCGAGTTCGCCCCCATCCCTGAGATCGATGTGCCTGTTCTCATCATCGGCGGAGGGCCTGCAGGGCTCTCGGCAGCCATCGAACTGGGCAAGTCGGGCATTCAAACCCTGTTAGTCGACGATAAACACAAGTTGGGCGGCAAATTGGTGCTTCAGACCCACCGCTTCTTCGGCTCTACAGACGCGGTTTACGCCGGTACCCGCGGCATCGACATCGCCACTCGCCTTGAAAATGAAGTGCGCCAATACCACTCGGTCGATATCTGGCTTCAAAGCACCTGCCTTGCCGTGTTCAGCGACAAGAAAGTCGGCATTTTGCGGGATGGCGTCCAATACACGCTGGTCAAACCGCAGATCCTGCTGGTGGCAAGCGGCGCGCGTGAGAAGTTCCTGGCCTTCAAGGGCAATACCCTCCCTGGCGTCTATGGCGCAGGCGCATTCCAGACCCTCGTCAACCGCGACCTGGTGCGCCCCGCCGAAAAGCTTTTCATAGTCGGAGGCGGCAATGTCGGGCTGATCGCCGGATACCACGCCCTGCAGGCGGGCATCGGTGTGGTTGGCCTGGTCGAAGCCCTTCCAGAGTGCGGCGGTTACAAGGTCCACAAAGACAAATTGGCTCGCATGGGCGTGCCGATCTACACTTCCCATACCATTTTGAGCGCCAACGGCACGGACAAAGTCGAATCGGTAACCATCGCTCAGGTGGATTCCCATTTCGCTCCCATCCCGGGTACTGAGGAAAGCTTCGAGTGCGATTCCGTCCTCATCGCCGTCGGACTCGACCCTGTGAACGAGTTCTACCTTAAGGCGCGCGATTTTGGCATCGAAGCCTTAAGCGCAGGCGATGCGGAAGAGATTGCCGAAGCCTCCGCTGCCATTTTCTCAGGCAAGATCAAGGGACGCGAGATCGCCAAAATGCTTGGCAGCCCTGTGAGCGACGTGCCCCCGGTATGGTACAAAACCGGCGAGATTCTTAAATCGAAGCCAGGCAAGACCTATTTTGAGCAGTTTCCCGACCTCGCGGAGGGCGTGATGCCGGTGATCCATTGCAGCCAGGAAATCCCGTGCAATCCGTGCGCCGGTCTCTGCCCGAACGGGCTGATCATCGTGGATAAGAAGGACATCCGCTCGGTGCCCACGTTCATCGGCAATAACTACTGCTGCGCCGGCTGTGAGCGCTGTGTCGCAGGCTGCCCCGGCCTGGCAATCACGCTGGTGGACTATACTTCCAACCCCGACCGCCCTGTCGTCTCTATTCCATACGAGTTTACGCGCGATGTGATCAGCGCGAAGGATATCGTCATCGTGCTCGACACACAGGGCCAAAAATTGGGATCGCTCGAAGTCATCGATGTGCACACGATCCCATCCAGCGACCGCACGATGATTGTGCAGGTTGCCGCTGATCGTGAGATCGCTCCGCATATCGCCGGAATCCTCATCCAGGAAGCCAATATCACCCACCCCATGCTGCAGTACGTCAAACACATGACAGACGACACCATCATCTGCCGCTGCGAGCACGTGACAGCAGGCGAAATTCGCCGGCTCATCCGCGACGGATACCGCGACATCAACGAAATCAAGACAGTCACCCGCGCGGGCATGGGCTCGTGCGGTGGAAAAACCTGTTCCCCGCTCATCCAGCGTCTTTTCAAGGAAGAAGGAGTGCCATATAACGAGGTGACAGGTCCATCACGCCGGCCGCCGTTCATCGAGGTGCCGCTCGGATCGTTCGCAGGCGAGAAGCGGGAGGCAAAATAAAATGACCCCCAACCCTGACACTACTTTCGATGCGATCGTCATTGGCGCGGGTTCCATCGGCACCCCAACGGCCTATTACCTTGCTAAAAGCGGATTGAAGGTGCTCGTCCTCGAGTCTGTTCCCAGCGTTGGACAGGGCTCGAACAAGCGCGCCATTGGCGGCATCCGTGCCACCCACTCCGACCCTGCCAAGATTGCGCTCTGCTTGCGCAGTATCGAGATTTTCTCGACATTCAAAGAGCAATTCGGCGATGACATCGAATGGGACCGCTGCGGCTATGCTTTCGTCGCCTACCGCGATCTTGAAGAAAAGACACTCAAGAATCTTTTGGTCACCCAAAAATCCTTCGGCCTGAACATCGACTGGTACGACGCCCAGGCGTTCAGCGAGATTATCCCCGATATCAATCCCAATGGCCTCATCGGAGGCACGTTCAGCCCGGAAGATGGCAGTGCTTCCCCCCTCCTGACCAATCACGCTTACTATACGCATGCCGTCGAGCTGGGCGTCGAGTTCCATTTCGTCGAACCCATCCGCGCAATGGACGTTCAGAATGGCAAAATTCGCTCTATTACGACGGATAACGCCACCTACTCCGCAGGCATCGTGGTCAATTGCGCCGGCGCCTGGGCGGCTGACGTTGGCAAGCTCGCCGGCATCGACCTGCCTGTCAGGCCCGATTCGCACGAAGCCGCCATCACCGAACCGGTTGCCCGCTTCCTCGGCCCCATGGTTGTGGATATTCGTCCTGCTCCCGGCTCTACCAACTACTACTTCTACCAGCACATCACTGGCCAGATCATCTTCTGCATCACTCCAGCTCCAAACGCCTGGGGTTTCGATACCCGCGAGACGAGCAGCTACCTGCCCATGGTTTCCAGGCGGATGATCGAGGTGATGCCGCGTCTAAAGAACCTGCGCGTGAGGCGCACCTGGCGCGGCCTCTACCCCATGACCCCCGACGGGTTCCCAATCTTCGGCTGGGCCCCCGGCATTTCGAACTTCCTGCTTGGCGTTGGACTGTGTGGCCAGGGATTTATGCTCGGGCCTGCCGGAGGTGAGCTGTTGGCGCGGATAGCCCAAAATGCATCTACCGAAAATGATCAAATGATATTAAAATATGTTTCGCCCGAAAGAAAATTCGAGGGCCAGGAACTGCTGAAATAAACTTCGCACATCGACACTGACCAACTCCGGCTTTGTTCTTGAAGCGGGGGTTGGTTGTTATTTATGGATGGAATGACTTATGCACATGAGCGGCCTTGTTTTCGACTTCGATGGCTTGATCGTCGACACGGAGATGCCCCAGTTCATCATCTTTCAAGAGGAATTCAAAAAACTGGGATTTGCATACACCTATAAGGATTGGTGGAAGATCATCGGAAGCGGCTACGGTGAGTACAATCCTTACGAACACCTCGCCAGTCTGGCAGGCGACCACCATGACGCGGACAACTTCAAGAAGTCCATCGACGGCCGCATCCGCGCGCTGCTCAATCAGGCTCAACCTCTCCCCGGCGTAGTTGACTTCATCAACGAAGCCAGGCGGATGCGGATACCCATGGCAGTGGCGTCCAGTTCTCCGCAAGGATGGGTGCATGGGCATCTCAAGCGCATTGGCCTCTTCAGCGCCTTCGACAAGATCATCACGTCTGCCGATGTGACCAATGTAAAGCCGGATCCTGAGATTTTCAGGCTTGCAGTCGAGAGCCTGGGCTTGAAACCTGACCAATGTGTCGCTTTCGAAGACTCGCTCAATGGCATCAAATCGGCCAAAGCTGCGGGGCTGTATTGCATTGCCATCCCGAACGATATTACCCGCAGCATGCCTCTAGATCTTGCCGACCGCATCGTCGCTTCATTCAACGACCTGCGTATCGAAGATGTGCTTGAATTAACAAACCGTACGAAGTATGTTTGAGTTCCGTTTGTGGTGCTGGTTTTGAGTGCTATTAGATGCTACAATAGCCCACAAAAGAGTTGTGCATAATGGTCAGTACTGAAAAATTGGCTCCTTTACTCGAAAACTTGATGGAATCGCTTCCGGAATCGTATTCTGTGGTCGACCGGGAGATGATAACGCACGCCTATCACTTTGCTGAAGCGGCGCACGCAGGTCAAAAGCGAGCCTCAGGGGAGCCTTATATCACCCACTGCGTTGCAGTGGCCATGATCTTGGCAGAAATGAGTGTGCAGCCGATCGTCGTAGTGGCTGCACTTTTGCACGATACGGTCGAAGACACTTCGGTGACCCTTGCCGATATCCGCCGCGAGTTTGGCGATGAAGTCGCCAAACTGGTCGACGGCGTCACGAAGTTGACCAAGCTGCCTCATGTCAGCCGCGCTGATGGCATTGGTGACAACGGCATGGAATTCGAAGAACCTGCCGATCAGGCGCGCAAGGATCGCCGGCGCGACCTGGTCAACGAAACACTGCGCAAAACCTTCCTGGCGATGGGCGAAGATATCCGCGTCGTGCTCATCAAACTTGCCGACCGCCTGCACAATATGCGCACCTTGGGCTACCTGCCCGAACCGAAACGCAAACGCATCGCCCAGGAAACGATGGACATCTTCGCTCCACTGGCGAACCGTCTGGGTATCTGGCAGATCAAGTGGGAGCTTGAAGACCTGTCCTTCCGCTATATCAACCCGGAGAAATATCGCGAGATCGCCCAAAACCTGGCAGAAACCCGCGTCGAACGCGAACGCCAGATGAAAGAGATCATCGAGCGGCTGCAAAAGATTGTCAAAGACGCCAGCATTTCCGCGCAGATTACCGGCCGCAGCAAACACATCTATTCCATCTATCGCAAGATGATGGACAAGCAGAAACCCTTCGAACAGGTGCGGGATATCCGCGGCGTGCGGTTGATCGTCCCTGATATTCCATCCTGTTACGCCGTTCTCGGCATCATTCACACGCATTGGCGGCCGATGCCAAGCGAGTTCGATGATTACATTGCTGCGCCAAAAGATAATTTCTACCAATCGCTCCACACCGCTGTGATTTATGATGATGGAAGGCCGCTCGAGGTGCAGATTCGCACCCCCGAGATGGACGAGAACGCTGAATTCGGTATTGCAGCTCACTGGCGTTACAAGGAAAAAGGCCCGCGTGATGAGCAGTACGAGCAGCGCATCAACTGGCTCAAAAAACTCATGGACTGGCGCCAGGACGTCGAAGATGCAAACGAATTTGTCGACGGCATGAAAACAGACGTCTTCCAGGACCGCGTATACGTCTTCACCCCGCGTGGCGACATCATCGACCTGCCCGCAGGTTCCACCCCCATCGACTTCGCCTACCATGTCCACACCGAGATCGGTAACCGCTGCCGCGGCGCAAAGATTAACGGCAAGCTGGTAACGCTCGACTATGTACTCAAAACCGGTGACCAGGTGGAAATCCTGGCTGCAAAGCGCGGAGGCCCGTCGCGAGATTGGCTCAACCCGAATCTCGGCCTGGTGCGCACGCAGCGCGCTCGCTCCAAGATACGCGCCTGGTTCAAACATCAAAACCGTGAGCAAAACCTCAGCCAGGGCAAGGTGATCATCGAGCGCGAATTGCGCAGGCTTGGCTTGCTCAACCTCGACATTGACAAGTTGGCGACTGATTTCGATTATCGCAGTACCGACGATTTCTATGTGGCGATCGGCACGGGCGACCTGTCGCTCGGGCACGTCATCAACACCATCTCCGAGAATTTAAAAAAGGAAACTGATGTTCTTGCCGTCAAGCCAGCCGCGCCTGTCAAAGAGATCACGGGCAACGAAGTTGCCGTCCTGGGGCTGAAAGGCATCCTGACCACCTTTGCCAAGTGCTGCCATCCTGCTCCAGGTGATCAGATTGTCGGCTACATCACCCGCGGGCGCGGCGCCACCATTCACCGTTCGGACTGTCCGAATATCCTGAGAATGAAGGATCGCGAGCGCATTGTCAAAGTCACTTGGGGCGAGCCGCAAAACACCTTCCCGGTGGATATCCAGATCAAAGCATACGATCGCCAGGGTCTGATGGGCGACATTTCGAACATCCTGAACAACGAAAACATCAACCTTAAAGACATCAAGTTGAATGTCACCCACAACCTTGCTACCATCGTCCTGATTGTTGAAGTATCGGATATCGTGCAGCTTTCGCGAACGCTGACTTTGATCGAAAATCTTCCCAATGTTATGGAAGCCCACCGCCTGAATCCCGGATGAAATGGATGAGAAAATCCGGGCGGTAACAAGCCTGTTGGATTAAATGCTTTACAGAATCCGCATCATAGGGTAAAATGCCGTCGTTTTCTACGCCTGAATTGGGGTGAACATGCCAAAATGTACGACACTCGTGCTTACCTGGATCGCCACAGTCGGTGGCATCCTCGATGCCGGATACCTTTCTTATATCCACCTGACTCAGGCGCCCATTTATTGCACGCCCGGGCTTGGACACTGCGAAACGGTGAACTCGAGCCCTTACGCGCTTCTCTACGGAATCCCTGTCGCCTACCTTGGCCTCCTCTCCTATCTGGCGATACTTTTCCTTCTTTTCTTTGGCGAAAAGATCCATTTCTTGAAGCCATATGCGCTCTACCTTGTCTTCGGTCTCAGCGCTTTTGGATTTTTATTCTCGCTTTACCTCACCTATCTTGAAATCTGGGTGATCAAAGCGATTTGCCAGTGGTGTGTAACATCTGCAATATTAATGACGGTTATACTGATCTGCGCCACGATTCGTGTGTTTAACCGTCAAGAATCTTAATTTTTGGATGGAGGAGTAGCATGCCTCGAATTAGATGTCACTACATTGACTGCGTTTTCCTTGATGAAGGTTACTGCAGCGCCGGTCAGATCGAACTTGACCCGGATACCGGATGTAAGACATATTCGGCAAACATCGAAGCAGCCACTGATGACAACTGGGACGAAGACGACGACGAAGAATTGGAAGAATGGGAAGAAACGGACGAAGACGAAGATGAAGACCTATGGGGGGATGATGAATCTGAGAGCGACGATATATAACTAAACTGAATACATATTACTGAAAGCATTACCACCCCGGCAAAACAGCCGGGGTGTTGCGCTAATACCACCTTGCCGAATTCGAACGCATAACCAAATTCCTAACCATCTCCTCACTTACTCTCTCTATACTCTGTTCAGAGTTGATTTTGTGATGTTGTGCCAGAAGGAGAAGAACCATGAGACGCATCATCTTATTGCAGAGTGTTAGTCTGGACGGCTATTTCGAAGGCCCAAATCACGATCTTTCCTGGATCGAGCAGGACTATGAAGCCTTTGATACCAGGGGTGAGTACACAATCGACGCGTTTCTTTTCGGACACCGCACATATGACCTGGTCAAAGCATTCTGGTCCACAGACCAGGGGATGCAAACGGCGCCCGAAATGGCAAAGAGCTTGACGGATAATGTAAAAATCGTCGCCAGCCGCGTCGGTTTCGAGCCTGGCTGGAACAACGTAAAGGTCATCACGGGCAATGTGATCGGGCAGATTCGAAAGATCAAAACTTGGCCCGGCGCAGACCTGATGATGTTCGGCAGCAATCAGCTGGTCGTCAGCTTGATGGAAGAGGGACTGGTCGATGCATTTCAGATCATCGTCAGGCCTGTGGCGATCGGCAAGGGCACTCCGCTGTTTGCGGGGCTGAAAAAGCGCGTGGCCCTCGATCTCAAAAATGTGAACAAATTCAAGTCAGGTGCCGTGATGCTGACGTACGAGCCGAAATAACCACCAGAGATGCGCTTTTCTCGTCCGCGGCGGTGTTTCCATTTGAAATCCCACCGCAGGTGGGTTTTTAGGTATTGACATCCTTTCGTGCATTGTCTGTCTGAACGGATCCTTTTCAGTCTCATGCCGCTCTCCATACGAAGCAGGCTTTCAGGCCGGTATGAAGATTCAGCGTTTGATGATATATTTCCGTTGTCTGAATCCATCTGACAGACACCGGATGCCCGATGAAATCGCTGATCAAAAAACTCCAACCCCTCTGGGCTTTTCTCTACTTCTGCCTGGCGACCGCCTTCATGACCTATCCGGTCGCTTTCCAATTGAGCAAATCCGTCCTGGGCGGCATGGGCGACGATATCTACTTCGTCTGGCTGATCCACTGGTATCAAAAAGTCATCCTCAGCGGCAACTGGCATCCCTTCTTCAACCCATGGATGAACTATCCCCAGGGTTGGAACCTGTCCACCACCGACACGACCCTGGCGTCCGCTTTGCCCGGTGTGCCGTTCAGCGTCCTCCTTGGGCCTGTCGCAGGCTACAACATCGCCATGCTGCTCACCTTCGTGCTCTCCGGCTTCTTCATGTATCTCTGGGTACGCAGCCTGACCAAATCGAACATGGCTGGCTTGCTCGCGGGTACGATCTACGCCTTTTTGCCAAATCACATGGCGCATTTCCTCGCCGGCCATCTCAACCTGGCGGGTATCGAATGGTTCCCGCTCTACTTCTGGGGGCTTTACAACCTCTTAAGGGCGGGCAGGAAATTCGATTGGCTATCCATGCTGCTGACGGGGCTCGCCCTCGGCGCCATCGCCTTTACGTCCATGTACTACCTCTATATGACGCTGCTCTTCTCCGCAGTTTTCGTCCTGGGATACCTGATCTTTACCCGCTTCAAAGTCTTCGGGCAGAAAAACTTCTGGTTCCAGGCAGCCGCAGCAATCCTCATCGCCCTGCCCTTCATGGTCTACTCGCTCAAGCCTTTCTTCACCCTTTCTTCGCAGGGCGGTATCGCCAGCCGCTCGGTCGAATACGCTGCCATGTACTCCGCCAGCCCAACCGACTTCTTCCTCCCTTCGTCCGATCATTTCCTCTTCGGCGCGCCTTTGAGCAAAATCTTCGACCGCTCGCTCTGGATGGAAGGCTCGCTCTATATCGGTGTCATCGGATTCGTGCTTGGCATCTTCGCCCTGGTCAAAAGCAAGAAGAGCGAACATCGCTGGCTCATCTGGACCGCGCTCGTCGTAATGGTCGTTTCGTTCATCCTGGC
>JAJXZS010000032.1:41829-70010 GCA_021779955.1 Chloroflexota bacterium
CGCTCGGCATCAACCTGCATTGGAACAATCAGAGCGTCGTCTGGCAGGTTCCTGCCTTCCTCCAACCTGTTTTGCGCCGCACGGAAACCCTCATCTACCTGCCCGCGAATTGGCTTTTCCAGCACTTGCCCTTTTACGACAAAATGCGTGCGCTGATGCGCTTCGGGCTCTTCCTGCTCATCTTTGTTCCGGTGCTAGCGGCGCTCGGCTTCGAGCAGATTCGCGTCCGCCTGACCCCGCTCAAGCAAGCCCTGCTGGCAGCTGCCCTCATCGTCGTGGTCCTCTTTGATTTCTACCCCGGACCGTACACATCGCAAATGTCGCAGCCCGGCCCGCGCGCAGTGGACCTGTGGCTCGCGGATCAGCCGGGTGATGGCGCCGTAGTCCCCATGCCCTTTTCGACCGCCACCGACCAGGAACAGGTGTATTACACCATGTTCTACGACAAACCCTTCGTTGGCGGCTTCTTCAACGCCAACCAGCCCGAGCAATTCATCAATATCACGCCCACGTTGAACAACTTCCCCGATGCAAATTCAGTGGAATTATTGCGTAAACTGAAAGCGGAATACATCGTCGTCGATACGACGATGTACAAGGACTTTGCGTCAGTGCAGGCAAATATGGAGAAGCTGGGGCTGATCGAGCTTACGTCACAGGAAGATCAAGAGGTGTGGACGTTTGCAGAATAACGCAGATCCTGGAGTTCAAAGTCTTATTTTTTCACAAACTTTTAATTAAGCTGGGGATAATACGCTTCTTTGAAGTCGGCCCTCAGCATCTACAGGAAACCAGGGGTCACTTTGCCATTGAGATGCCAATGTCCATCCAGGATCGACTGGCAAAACAATAGCAGGCCAGAACTGAACTGGCTTTCATTCATGAGGCAATTGGAAGGGATGATCTATGAATCAAAACCTAACTGAAAAACTCACAAAATCCGACTTCCTTCTCTTTTGTGAAGCGCCGCGACACTTGTGGGCGAAAAAGAATTTAAAGATCGATCTTACTCTCACAGATTTCGATCAACACTTAATTGCGGAAGGATACGAGGTCGAGAAATTGGCGCAGGAATATTTCGCCAATGAAATCCTTCCTCAAAAACCTGGCTGTCAAATGAAATTGCAGCAAACCTTTACCGATGGACCCTTTCAAGCGAGGGTAGACATATTGCTCGATAATCCAGAGACCTCCACGTATGAAATTTACGAAGTAAAGAGTTCAACGAACCTTGACAAGAAAGATCTATATGACGTTGCATACCAATTCCTAATTCTGCAAAATCAAGTGAAAATTGAAAAAGCCGTCATCGTGCATCCCAACAAAGAATACATACGAGATGGAGAACTCGACCTTGCGCAACTCTTTATCGTTGATGACCTGACTGAGAAGGTGCATGAACTTCTTCCGGAAATTGATGCGCTGAGACATGAAGCTTTGTCGGTTTTCGACTGTAAAGATCCATTTGAGCTCGCCCAATGCCTGACCCCTCGGGACTGCCCATGCCCGGATATCTGTCATCCTCAACTCCCTGAATTTTCAATCTTCGATGTCCCTCGCCTTAGCCCAAAGAAAAAAGCCGAGTTACTGGACATGGGAATTCGAGACGCAAGAGAAATTCCCGTTACCTTCAGTTTGAACGACAAGCAATTATTAATAGTAGAACGGGCGAGAACCCATTCAGAATACTTGGATCAATATTCATTACAAATAGAACTCAATCAGCTTCAATTTCCCCTTTGGTTCCTGGATTATGAGACCTGTATTTCAGCGATTCCAAGGTTCCAGGGATATCATCCCCAACAGCAAATCGTCTTTCAATATTCGTTGCATCGACTGGATAATCCAAAGGCTGAATTACACCATTTCGGATGCATTGCACTGACTGACGGAGATCCTTCTCTATACTTATTGGAAAAACTGGCTGCAGATTTGGGGCGAACGGGTACGGTCATAGTCTGGAATAAATCATTTGAAATGACTATGAATAAAGAAATGGCAAAACTCTATCCTGAATATGGTAACTTCTTGCTGGATCTCAATTCGAGGATTTATGATCTCGGTGAAATCGTCAATCAAGGAATTTACCTGCATCCCCAATTTAAAGGGAGTTGGTCCATAAAGCATGTGCTTCCGGTAATGGTACCCGAATTATCCTATGAAGAAATGGCGATCAATAAGGGAGACAAAGCCAGCATGGCCTGGTGGAATATGACTTTTGGAGAAGTTGCTCAAGAAGAGAAGACCCGTCTCCTTGAAGCCTTGGATAAATATTGCGAATTGGATACTCTTGCTATGGTAGAAATATATCGGAAATTCGCTGCAATGGTTTAAAAATGTGGGCCAACTCGTTTGGCTAAGTTGGCCCTATCCAGCAAGCGTCGAAATGGTGAAAATGGTCAATCCGTTACAGTTCCTTTCTTTACCTTACGGCAAAAACCTGTTATTACCTTACTGCACCACAACTTACCTTACCTTACCGCACCGCAACTTGCCTAACCGTACTTTGCCAAACCTTGGAATTTCGCTTGCTGGTACACTTTCATTATAACGACTAAAACAAGCATTTCAATCAGTGCCCTTATACATTCTCTCTTCATCATTGGATTTATCTTCTTCCCATGAAACACGCCATTTCAAATCGACCCAACGATAAGGCGGATCTGATCTACTTCAGATACCTATAAAATTACCTGCCAATAGCGTTTTGCCAAAGGCGCTGCGGCCCTTCTGCATGCTTGTCTCATTTCTAATAACGCCAATCTTAAAATTTCCAAATTCCAACTTAAAATATCTCAAAACCCCTTGACAAATTAGAACGTATGTGCTATCATAACAAACTCGATCCGCATGCTCTTTAACAATCAAATAATCGCCTTTGGTTCACCGATCCCTTCCCGGATCGTTCCGTTGTTCTTGATGATCAGTTCAACAACGGACCTTCGGTCTACGCAGATTCCTGGCTTTTGTTTTGAATTCTGCAATCTGCACGAAATTTCAACCTTCGATGGCAGATAAGGCATGCTTCATGAAACCGATTCGTTTCGATTTGTTCCCGCAGTTATCGAAACCATAATCTACGGCCCCCATTTATGTATTGTTGCTCCATAAGGACCCATCGGCGCTGCGCTACATCATCCCACGACCACGGCCCTCTGTAACCAGGTTTGGCTCTTTGCTTTAAAATCAACTCCTCACGATAGCTGGAGACCAAGGCGGGGGCACATGCCCACAGCATTCTGTAAGAGGGTTCGAACCTCTGTTTAAACAATAAACTCCCTTTCGGGAGCTAGTGTTGAAGCTGGGGGCAAAGGACACGGTACCCTCAATGGGTATTCGAACCTCTAAGAAAAAACCCACTTGTTAAGTGGGTTTAGGCTGGGGGCAAAGGACCATGGCCCTCTGTAAGAGGGTTCGAACCTCTGTTTAAACCAAAAACTCTCTTGCGAGAGTATTTTGACTGAGCTGGGGGCAAAGGACCATGGCCCTCTGTAAGAGGGTTCGAACCTCTGTTTAATCAAGAAACTCCCTCGCGGGAGTTCTGCTTTTCAAAGGCTGGGGGCAAAGGATTCGAACCTCTACAAGCACATCCAGAGTGTGCTGTCCTGCCATTAGACGAGCCCCCAAGAATGGGACGATGCAGATTCTACCACCCCGCCCCTAAACTGTCTAGGGAAACTCCCCCTCTTGACGTTATGGATATATTGTGGAGAACTCAACCTGGTCTCCCAAATCCGCATAAATATGTTAAAATAAACCCCAATTGGTAGCAGCGAAAGCTGCACCTTTCCGCCTCTGGCCTCACCTGCGGTGTCGTCTGGGGGCAATCCCGTGGAAAGGAGGTTCCCTACATGCGTAACTACGAGGTTATCCTGGTAGTCCACCCTGAGCTGGATGAGACCGCTTTCAAAGGCGTTATCGAGAAGGTGTCAGGTTGGATCACCACAGCCGGTGGTTCTGTAGACAAGGTGGACGTTTGGGGACGACGCCGTTTGGCATATGTCATCCGCAAACAACGTGAAGGTCAGTACGTTTACATTCAAACTCAGCTTCCCCCAACCTTTACTTCAGAACTCGAACGTAATCTGCGTTTCCTTGAACCGGTCTTGCGGTTCATCGTTACAGTAGTCGAGTAATTTTCTTTTATGGTCTGGTTCCGATTTTGAGGAGCACATATGACTCGTGGTTTAAACAAGGTGATGATCATCGGTCACCTGGGAAGGGATCCAGAAATGCGTTACACCCCTTCCGGCCGTCCCGTGACCACTTTTACGGTAGCTACGAATCGAACCTGGAACACTGCAGATGGTGAAAAACACAACGAAACCGAATGGTTCAACGTGGTGAGCTGGGGAAACCTGGCAGAGATCTGCAAGCAGTACCTCGCCAAGAGTCAGCAAGTGTACATCGAAGGCAGGTTGCAGACGCGCCACTGGGAAGATGCCGAAGGCAATAAGCATTCCAACGTCGAGATCGTCGCAAACGAAATGATGATCCTTGGCGACCGGCATGAGAACAACAACCAGGCTCCAGTAGAAATTCCGGAATCAGACATACTAACGGATGATGAATATCCGTTCTAAATGGAGTAAGTAACAATGTCAGATGAAAATCACACCGAGAATGAGCAGCAATCTTACGGCCCGCGCCGTTTTGTGGCGCGTCCGAAGATCTGCCAATTCTGCGCAGATAAAAACATCGCCATCGATTATAAGCAGGCCGATATGCTGCGCCGCTTTATAACCGAAGATGGCAAGATTCGCCCACGGCGCCAGACAGGCACCTGTGCGCGCCACCAACGCTTGTTGGCCATCGCGATCAAGCGCGCCCGCCACATCGCCCTGCTCCCCTTCACAGGCGAGCGCTGGACCGAAGCAATTCGCTAGTCTTGAGTCTCGAAACGGGGCATTGAGTGTCGCTCTTTGCCCCAAACTTTTTTTCGTGAGGTATTCAATGGCTGCTGATCCAACTGAACACAAACCCCATATCACCAAAAAGCACGAAGCAAGGCTCGAAAAAGAAAACAAACAACGCAAATTCGTCACATATGGATTGATTGCCGTCGTAGTTATCGTTGTAGGTCTGGTTGGATACGGCGTGCTGTATAACACAGTCCTCAAGAACTATCAACCCGTCGCCAAAGTCGGATCTGAAACCATAACTGTCGACGAATTCCAAAAGCGAGTCAAGTTTGACCGGCAGCAATATGTCTCTCAATTTTTGACTTATGCCACTTCGAGCTATGCCTTCTTCTTCCAGTCTCAACTGCAGAGCGTTCAGGATTCGCTGGATAACTATGTCCAATTCGGACGCGATACCCTCAACCAGATGGAAAATGAAGCCGTCGTCGCTCAAAAAGCAGCGGAGATGGGCATTACCGTTTCGGACGCAGAGATTCAAGCCGAACTCGAAGCCAATTTCTATTATTACCCCAACGGCACCCCAACGACCGAGCCCACGCGTAATGTTCCCCCTACGCCCACCAACAATCCAACCGAAGAATTCCTGCTTGGACCGACCGCAACCTCCTCGAACCCAACCGAGACGCCCACACTGGCCCCAACCATGACTTCTACGGCTGAGCCCACGGTCACCGGAACACCCGCTACTGCCACGCCCGAGCCTGCCACGTCGACGCCGACCACCGCCCCAACCGCGACAGCCTCCCCGACGATTACAGAGACTCCCACCATTACCCCAACCGCCACCCCCTACACTCAGCAAGGATTCGATAACCTGTATTCGACAAGTGTAGCCAACATCGCCACTGAGACCGGGTTCAATGATGCCGACTTGCGCGCTTTCGTCAAGAGCATCCTCCTGCAGCGCAAAGTGATCGCCGAACTGGCGAAGAGCATCCCCGAAAAGCAGGATGTAGTTTGGGCTCGTCATATTCTCGTCGCCACCGAAGCTGAAGCCAACGATGTCATTGCCAAGTTGAATGCCGGCGAATCCTTCGCCAGCCTGGCTGCCCAATATTCCACCGATACAAGCACAGCGCAAAATGGCGGCGATCTGGGTTGGTTCATCAAAGGCCAGATGGTTGCCGCTTTCGATGATGCCGCATTCAGCCTGCCAGTAGGCCAGATCAGCGCACCCGTGCAGACAACCTATGGATGGCACGTCATTCAGGTCCTTGGTAAGGTCAATCGCGAGTTGACCGATTCCGAGCTGAGCACTGCCAAGCAGATTGCATACAACAACTGGCTCGACGCTGCCAAGAAGGAATTCACAACCAAGGAATACGATATCTGGACCTCCGTGGTTCCCACAGAACCCAGCATCCCGGCTCAATATCGCGTCCAGGCCACAGCAACCCCATAAGCACTAAACAAACGGCTGCGCGAGAGTTCGCGCAGCCGTTTTCTCCCTGTTTCAGCCTTCTTATTTCACCATTTCTTCGCTGATTTCGTCCAGTTTCAAACTGATCACCTGGCTGGCAGAATCTCGGCCCATTGTCACGCCATAGATCACATTTGCCACCTGCACAGTGTTACGGTTGTGCGTGATCACGATAAACTGCGTCTCCTGGCTCAATTCCTTGAGCAACTCGGTGAACCGGCCGACATTCGCCTCGTCAAGCGCCGCATCCACCTCATCCATCACGCAGAATGGCGTTGGCGACACCTTGAGCAGAGAGAAGATCAGCGCAACCGCGGTTAGCGACCTTTCTCCGCCTGAGAGCAGCGAAAGCCCCTGCTCTCGCCGCCCGGGCAGCTTCGCTTCGATGTCGATGCCCGTCTCTGTAGGATCTTCATCGTCGGTCATGATCAACCTCGCCGATCCTCCGCCAAAGAGCCGCGTGAACATGCTCTTGAACTCGGCTGCCACCGCGTTAAACGTCGTCTTGAACTCCTTGCGCATCAGCTCGTTCAGCTCGTCGATGATCTGGTGCAAATCGGTATCTGCCTTGCGTAAATCGGCGATCTGCCCTGTCATGAAGTTGAAGCGTTCCTTGACTTCATCATATTCTTTCTTGGCTTCAGGGTTGACCGCTCCCATGCGCTTGAGCTGTGCACGCTGCCGGTTGATAGAGTCTTCCAATTCAGTTGGGATCTCCGTCAGTACGGGCAGCGAATCGACTCCTTCGAGCGGCAGCGGGGTTGGGCCGGTGACATCCTCGTTGTACTCGAACGCCACGAGTCCGAAGTCCTCCTCGATCCTCCGCCGCAAGTTGTCCAGTTCTTCTCGTTTGCGGCTCAACTCCAGTTGAGCTTGTGTGTTGAAACGATCGGCATTTGCTTCTGACTGCCGCAGCGTGGAATAATCCACCTGCAATCGGGAATATTCATTGTCCAGCCCGCTCAACTCGGTCTCGGAAGGGTCGATCTTCGCCTGGACGGCATCGATCTGCAGCTTGAGCTCAGTCTCGCTCCGGTGCAGGTTTGCCTTTTCCCGTTCGAGCAGGGTCTGCGAAGCCTCAAGAGTAGCCACCCGATCTGCCAACTGCTTGCGGTTCTCGCGGTTGCTGTTGACGGTTGCTACAAACTCGTCATAACGCCTGGCAGCTTCTTTCACAGCGCGGTCGCTCACTGCCTGGCTGGTATTCCAGTGCACAACCTGGGCCTGGAGATCATCGAGCGGCAGCTCGTTGACCGCCTGGTTCAACTCTCGCAGTTTTTGATTGGCAGCCACTACCCGGCTGGAATTCGCATCCAATGTCTTCTGGATTTCTTCCAGCTCGCTCGCAGCATTGCTGACCTGGTCGTTCAGGCTGGTCAACTGGCTCTTCTGCCATTCTTGCTTCTGTTTCACCTGTTCAAGCGCCAGATTCGCCGCCTGATATTGGCTGTGCTTCGCATTCGCATCTGAACGCAATTGCCTCACCTGGCTCTCTAGGTCTCTCTGAGACAGCCTGGTGGATTCCAGCTTCTTGTTTTCGGATTCTGCATCCCTGGTCAGCTTTGCCACCTTCATATCGAGATCGTTCACTCGATCTTCAAGTTCCTGCTTTTGGCGCGGCCGGCTGACCACGGAAGTCCGTCCGTCCTGCCCGGCAATGATCACGCCGCTGCCCGTGAACACCTCGCCCTTCAGCGTGACGACTCTAGCCTGAATGGGAAGATCCTTGTGCAGTCGTTTCGCAGCCGCACGGTCCTTGACCACCAATACCTGGCCGAGCAGTAGATCCGCCAACGCCTGGTACTCTGTGCCTGCCTTCACCAGGTCTGCTGCGATGCCAAGGCAATCGGAATCTTCGGTTTCTTTCAGCTTTTGCAGGTTCTTCACCCACTGCGCAGGAACCAACACTGCCCTGCCCTGTTCGTCTTTCTCGAGGAAATTTAGTGCTGACTCCGGGTCGGTGTTTTCGTCCAGCCAGATGGCATCCAGCTGTTCGCCAAGCACGGCACCAATTGCCCGCTCGTATTCCGACGGAACGACAAATAAGTTAGACAAGGCAGCATACTTGCCTGGAAGACGTCCCTGGCTGGCGGCTTGCATCACATTTCGCGCGCCAGAGGTCAATCCTGCCAGCGTCTTCTCCGCCTGAATAAGTACGTCCAGTTGAGCCTTTGCCTTCAATAGATCCGCTTCAGACTTTGACCGCTCACCCGTCAGTACTCCGGCCTGTTGCTCGATCTCGCGCCCATTTTCGATGTGCTTCTGAAGATCGGCTTCGCTCTGATGAAGCTGTTCATCAGCATCCGCCTGCGCCTTCCTGGCGGCTTCGAACGCAGCCTTCACCTTCGCCAGGCCGGCATCCGCATTCGCGAGGTTGGCAGTCAGGTTCTTGCTGTTGGCGGCCAGTGCTTCGAGGCGGCTGGTCAGCTCACGCTGGTGGGCTTTTTGCTGAACCTGCTGGGTCTCCAGGTTCACAAGGCTTCGCCGTGTCTCACGCAAGGCATTTTCGGCTTCGCCGCGCTGCTTCTGCCTGGCATCTAATTCCGCCTGGGCAGCCTGCAATTGGGTCTTCGCTTCTTCGAGATCTTGCTGCAAATGGGCTTTTTCCTGGAACAACTCTTCCAATCGCTCGGCATTGGACGAGCCTTCCTCTTCCGAGCGGGCAAGATCAGCAGTCAACTGCTGCTTTTGATTGACAATTGAGCTCTGGCGTTCGTCTAGCACTGCCAGGTCCCGGTTGATCTTCTCCCTCCGTGTGTGTAGGTCAGCGGACTGACTGTGCCATTGATTCAGTTCCGTCCGCAGAGCTTGCAGGCGCTCGCGAGCCGTCTGCACTCTAACTTCTACCTCTTCGACCTTTTGCCTGGCAGTTTTGACTTTGTCTTCCTGGGTTTTCAAGATCTCGCGCGCACGCAGCAGATCTTTCTGCGTGTTGTGCCAGTGATACCCATACCAATCTTTGAGCAAAACATTCAGGTCAGCCCGCACGCGTTCGTACTCTTCGGCCTTTTTCGCCTGGCGTTCCAGGCTGTTTAGGCGTGGCCCCAACTCGCTGACGATGTCTTGGGCTCGTTCGAGGTTGCGCTTGGTGGCTTCAAGGCGGTTGATAGATTCTTCCCGGCGCATCCGGTAAAGCCCAATGCCTGCCGCCTCCTCGAAAAACCGTCTCCGCTCTTCAGGGCGCAGCGAAAGGGCGGCATCCACGAGTCCTTGCCCGATGATCGTATAAGTCCGTTCAGCGAGGCCAGATTGCGCGAGCAGTTCGGAGATATCTTTCAAACGCACACGCTGCCCATTCAGCAGATACTCATTATCGCCGTCCCGGTACGCCCTGCGTGCAATCGATACTTCAGTAAAATCGATCGGCAGCCAGCCATCCGAGTTGTCGAAGGTGATCGTGGCAGAAGCCATTCCGGCTCGTGCGCGCTGCTCGGAACCCGAAAATATCATGTCCTCAGTCTTGCGGCCGCGAAGCAGGCTGTAACTCTGCTCACCCAATACCCAACGCAGCGCGTCGGATATGTTCGACTTGCCTGACCCGTTCGGTCCTACGACGGCAGTAATATTTCCAGGGAACTCAAAAATGTTCTTGCTGGCGAACGTTTTGTAACCATGCAGTTCAAGAGCTTTGAGTCGAGGGGTCATTGTTTTCTTCTATAAAGGGGATAAGTGCTTAGCGATTCAGGCCCAATTTATCCAGGGCTGCTCTTGCAGCTGCTTTTGTCGCCGCCTGCTTGCTGGATCCAATTCCGCTGCCGTAAACCTGGTTGTTCACAATCACATCCACTTCGAACATCTTCGAATGATCAGGTCCAGAGGTATTCTTGGTTACGTAGACAGGCGCAGCGTACCCCTGCGCCTGTGCCCACTCCTGCAGATTACTCTTGGGATCTTCATCTTTGTGGTTGATCAGTATCTCTTCAGATGAAGCTATCAGGAAGGGGGTGATGAACTCGCGTACCCCCTCGATGTCTTTCTCGAGATAGATTGCACCCACCACAGCTTCGAAAGTATCGCAAAGCAGACCCGGGCGATTCTTGCCGCCAGCCTGCGCCTCGCCGTGACCCAAACGCATCGCCCGGCCAAGCTCGATCTGGTTGGCGAATTCCGCAAGCTGCTCAGTATGCACCAGCGCCGACCGCATACGTGTTAGGTCGCCCTCAGGCATCTCAGGGTAACGGTTGTACAGCCATGCCCCGACCACAAAATCGAGCACGGCATCCCCCAGGAACTCAAGTCGTTCGTTATCCTCGAGTGCGTCGGGGTGCTCGTTTAGATAAGACCTGTGGGTCAGTGCCCTGCTCAGAAGCAGGGTGTCATGAAAGTTCAAATTTACCCTCGAGGCAAACTCCTCAGGGGGTTCGGCTTCATAATCCGATTGCAGGTTTTTCAAGAAACCCTCCCGGGAACATTGGGAGCGCCAACCATCCTGAATCGGGTAGCTCGCGCACACAGTTTTCCCATGAACCTAAATAGAATTTGTTTTCGCTCCCGATCCGGTCAGAATCAGCACCACAGGTTTGGGGAGATTGCTCCATTCACTTTCCATTGCAGCATACACCAGGGCAGAAGTCGGCTCGACGAAGAAACCCAATCGCGCGATATCGTGATACGCTCGAACCAACCGCCCTTCATCAACATCTACAATTTTACCGCGTGTAGCTCTTAAATGCGCAAGAATTGCATTTCCTCTCGCCGGTTCGCTCACTTTTACCCCTTCTGCGATCGTCTCGCCTGCAACGATTGCCTCCACAGTGTCTGATTCATCCCGGAAGGCAGATGCCACTGGTTCGCAGGCTGCCGATTGAACACCGAGATAATAGGGTTCGTGCTCAATCTTGTTGGCCGTCGTCAGCGCCTGGAACCCTTGCATGATCCCATAGAGCAGCCCGCCATGACCTACCGGTGCGGCAATTGTCCCTGGCATCTCATTCATTTGCTCTGATATCTCATACGCAATGGTCGCGATGCCAGTCAATCCAAATGGCATAAAGGCATGGCTGGCGTATGCAGCTCCCTGATTGGCTTCGGCAAGTACCGCCTCCGCGGCTTTGGCCCGTGGCCCGGGTATACGTACCAATTCAGCGCCATAGGCTTCAATTTGAATCCGCTTCGGCCCTGAAGCAGATTCAGGTACGAACACCTTTGCCTGTAAGCCCGCCCGTGCCGCATACGCTGCAAAAGATGCCCCTGCATTACCAGAACTGTCTTCGACTGCCGCTTGTACTCCGCGCGATCGCAAGAAGGAGGTGAGCACCGCCGTGCCGCGATCCTTATAGGAGGCGGTCGGATTCTGGTATTCAAGCTTTAGATGAATTTTATCCGAGCCATATTCCAATTCGACCAGCGGCGTGCTGCCCTCACCTAGCGTCACCGGTTCGTCATCCATGGAAAGCCCAAGCATCGCACGGTATTTCCACAGGCTTCGCTCGTGCGGATCGATATTTGTGGCATCGTAGGCTGGAAATTCAGCATAATCGTAAATCCCCCCGCATTCGCAGCGAAACGGGGTTCCTATGGGCGGATATGGCTTCCCGCATAAGGTGCAGGCGATAAGACTCAAGCAATCGCTCCTGTTTGGGTTCCAGAGTACACATTATTATACTTGAAGCGGCTTCTCCCAAGCTATCTGTACCTTGTTTGTTTCTGCTATAATTACGCCCGTGGATTATCGCATTCCAGGGCATCAAACCGATGGGTATACAATCGATACAGAGGTCTACACGGGACCGCTGGATCTATTGCTCCAATTGATCGAACGCGCCGAACTTGACATTACCCGGCTCGCCCTTGCCCAGGTAACCGACCAGTTTTTGGAGCACATGCATGCGATGGAAGAGCAAAACGCCTCTGAAGTCTCGGCATTCTTGGTCATTGCAGCGAGGTTGGTGCAGATCAAATCTTCTGCCTTATTGCCGCGGCCTTCTGAAAGTGAAATCCCCCTTGAAGAAGATCCTGGCGAAGCTCTTGCCAGGCAATTGATCATCTACAAACGTTTCAAAGAACTTGCCCGGTTCTTCGAGTATCGCGAGGAAGGCGGGCTGCGCACTTATCTTCGTATGGATACCGCTCCAAGAGTCCAGCTGCCCCTTAAACTCGATCTATCCGAGCTAACCC
Organism: Chloroflexota bacterium; assembly: GCA_021779955.1. Lineage (GTDB taxonomy): Bacteria > Chloroflexota > Anaerolineae > Anaerolineales > Anaerolineaceae > UBA6107. Next base: position 54,289 of record JAJXZS010000032.1, read on the forward strand.
TCGAAAACTTCTTGCAAGCCGCACAGGAAATTTTCGGTGGAATGGACATGCCTCCGCTCAGCGATGTGGTATCGATTCCACGTATTACCATCCGCGAAAAGATCGATGCGATCCTGGCAGAAATCCACTCCACCGGCGAATTGTCGTTCCAGCACATTCTCGCTGCCAACCCCACGCGGCTCGAGGTTGTGGTTACGTTCCTGGCCTTGCTCGAATTGGTAAAACGTCACATCCTCAAGGCAGAACAAAACACCCTCTTCGGAGATATCGAACTCCATTCAGAGAGTATCGAGGTCGAAGCCTTGGAAGATGCAGATTCGGAATTCGGAGAATAGTCTCACTCCCCTGTATTCTCTTCGGAATCATTTCCGGCATAAAGATCGTAAGGCAAACGGTTCCCAATCCAAACCACCATCAAACTGATATCATCATCGGTCTCACTCATACCTGGCATCAGCGTTCGCACCGCATTGTCAAGTGCCTCGAAGCTGTCTTCCTTCGGCCAATGGATTAGGAAGCCGGGCAGTCTGCTCCGGTCAACTTCCATGGGTACAGGTTCCCACCCCTTTTCGCTCAGTAAATTGAACACGGCTTCCTTTAATCGAGGGTGGAGCGAGGCCCAGCCTTCGATCACTGCTGCGCTGAATTCAGCAGATTGACGAAACAAATCGGCCGAATTCTTGGCTTTCATCGGTGCTGGGGCAAGGTTGCTCTTGCGAAACCCCGGGATCTTGACATACTGTGAAATAAGGCCGGAGATCACCTTTCGCACGGATGACGGAAGTTTTTCCAGATGTGTGATCGCCTCATGCAGCACTGTAAGCCTGTAATCATCGCGCATGAATTCGTTGATTGCATTGAAAGGTAAATATTCCGCCTTTTCCTCAGGATTCTCTATTTGTCCAGTCATGCGATCCCTTCTCGATGCTTTCTTAATTATATTTTTAAGTTCGCGCTGATTTCGTCCAGCGTGCCAACTTCATCCTCGGTAAGTCGCCATCCCAAAGCCCCGGTGTTTTCTTCGAGCTGGCGCGGTGTCTTCTCGCCTGGTATTGGAATTGAGCCTTTGCAGATGACCCAATTGAGCGCAACCTGGGCAGGTGTCTTCCCTTCATGCTCGATGCCGACCTTCTTCAACGAATTGATCAACGGTTTCACTTTTTCCAGGTAGCTGGTGCTGTACTTTGTGCCGCGAAATCCCTTCAGCGGATGCTCACGGTCGTACTTGCCCGTAAGCACTCCCATTGTAAGCGGACTGTAGGCGATTAGCCTGATCCCTTGCTCTTTGCATAATTCAAGAATGCCGTTTCTCTCGACCTGCCTGGCCAACAGGCTATACTCCATTTGAGTAGCCGCCAGTCGTAGCCCTTGCCGGAGCAAAGCATTCTGCGCTGCCATCGTCTGATTGATGTCGTAATTCGATACCCCAACGGCTTCAACCAGGCCTTCGTGCACTACTTCAGCCATCTGTCCCATCCAGGTTTCGATCTTTACCGGCGGTATGGCCTGGTGCATCTGGTAGAGCGCGATCCTGTCTATTTTCAGGCGAACCAGAGAAGCTCTCAGTGCTTTCTTAATCGCCTGCGAGCCCAACCGCCAAGGATATGGCATAAATTTTGTAGCGATGATCAGTTTCTCATTGGTCTCTTGTGCGAATTCGCCGAGGTATTCTTCAGACCGCCCCTGCCCGTAGACCTCGGCCGTGTCAAAGAAACGAAAGCCAAAATCGATTGCGGAACGAAATGCCTGACGGATATCGTTTGAATCGTAATCTGTGCCGAAGTCCCAAATCAACCTGTCTCCCCATGACCAGGTTCCAATCCCCATTTCGATGCCTTTGAACAGATCGGATCGTTGGTCTGCAGCAGTCTCCATCGAGTCCTCCGCGAGCTTCAGCGCAAATTATACCCTTCTTTAGCCCTGTCAGAATCGGAAGCTACGTTATAATTTAACCAACTTATCCCGAGGAGATAAAAACATGGCGGAACGAATTGAGTTTGTAAGCAATTATGAGGATCATTCCACAGATCGCGGTTTCCAGTTTGAATTTCGCTGCAACCGTTGTGGCTCCGGATTTCGAACCCGCTTCAAACCCTCGATGACAGGGACAATTGCTGGTGTGATGGACTCGGCCAACAGCATCTTCGGTGGTATCTTTGGCACCGCCGCAAATATCGGTGAACAGGTTCGCTCGGCAGGATGGCAGAAAGCACGCGATGATGCATTTGCCGAAGCCGTTGAGGAAATTCGTCCCGAATTCATTCAATGCCCACGCTGCATGAGCTGGGTCTGCCGGACGAAGTGCTGGAATCCAAAGAAAGGACTCTGTAAAGAGTGCGCGCCCGACCTGGGCGTGGAAATGGCCGCCGCACAGGCATCGCGCTCAGTCGAAGAAGTGTGGGCTAATGCAGCTATGGCTGAAGAGGATAAGCACCTCGATACCGAAGTCTGGCGTGAGGGTATCGTTGCCACCTGCCCCAAATGCGAGACTCCACTCGCCACGAACGCCAAGTTCTGTCCAAATTGCGGGGCGCAGATCAAGCCCAAGAACAATTGCCCTCAATGCGGAGCCAAACTCTTGCCAAATGCAAAATTCTGCGCCGACTGCGGAGCAAAAATCGATTGACATTTAGTGTATACCGAATTCAAAGGGTTCAGTGAGGTTTCCTGAACCCTTGCATTAGCTCAAGGATCGCCGCATGCCCGAAGATGTAACACCCATCCGTCAGCAATATCTCGATGTCAAGAAGCAATACCCGGATACCATCGTTTTCTTCCGCCTGGGTGATTTCTACGAGACGTTCGACAACGATGCCGAAATCACCTCGCGTGAACTCGACCTGGTGCTTACCTCACGCGGCGTGGCAAAAGGGCAGCGCATTCCCATGGCGGGAGTGCCTTACCACGCCGTGGAAAACTACCTCTCCCGCCTGATCGAAAAGGGCTATCACGTTGCCATCTGTGAGCAAATGGGCGGCCAACCTGCCCGCGGCCTCTTTCCCCGCGAAGTGGTTCGTGTGGTGACTCCGGGCACGGTTTTCGAGCCTGGTCTGCTGAAGAGCGATCGCAACAATTATCTCGTTGCCGTAGCAATCAAAGAGAACCGGGCAGGTGTGGCATTCACCGATATCACTACCGGCGAGTTTGCCGCTGCCGAACTGGATGGCGAAGATATCTACAGTGAAGTACGTGCAGAGATCTCGCGCTTGAACCCAGCCGAGCTCCTGCTTCCCGAGAACCTCAGGCTTGGTAATTCTTTTTCAGCTCATATCACTACCCTGCCAGATTGGCGCTTCGAATCGAATCGCTGCAGCGAAAACCTTTTGCGTCATTTCCAGGTTTCCACGCTCGAAGGCTTCGGTTTACAGGGCTACCCGCTCGCCGTCGTGGCTGCCGGGGTCATTCTGCAATACGTCAAAGAAACCCAGCCAGAAGCCTTGAGCTTGATCGGAACCATCCAGACGTACAGCACCAGTGAGTTCATGGTGCTTGACGCAGCAACGCGACGTAATCTCGAGCTGACCGAGACGATCCGAAAAGGCGAAGTCCAAGGCTCACTCCTGCACACCCTCGACAAGACTATCAGCCCCATGGGGCACCGCCAGATACGCCAATGGGTGAGCAAACCGCTGCTCAACATTACGTCGATTCAATACCGCCAGAAGATGGTCGGCGCGTTTCTTGCAGACGGTCTGTTGCGGGCTGAATTCCGCATCAAACTCAAATCGATCGCCGACCTCGAGCGGCTGACCACCCGTGTGGTCTCAGGTAGCGCTCTCCCTCGCGATCTCATCGCACTTCGCACATCTTTGGCTGCCTTACCCGAGCTTTTGGGCCTGATCTCTCAATCCAATTCAGCGTTGAACGAACTATTGGAAGACCTGCGTCCATGCGATGAAATTCTCGAGTTGCTGACAGCTGCAATCTCTGAAGAACCACCTGCCACTCTTGCCAACACCGGAATCATTCGACCGACCTATTCCGGTGAGTTGGACAGCGTCGTAGAAGCTTCACGCAATGCCCGCGAGTGGATCTCTAACCTGGAATCCGTTGAACGTGATCGCACGGGCATCAAGACCTTAAAAGTGGGCTATAACAAAGTTTTTGGCTACTACATCGAGATCACACACTCCAACGCCGCCCAGGCGCCGCAAGAGTACATCCGCAAACAGACCCTGGTCAATGCCGAGCGGTACATCACGCCTGAAATGAAGGAATACGAATCGCTGGTATTGAATGCTGAAGAGCGGATCCACGAGATCGAATTGCGTCTTTACCGCGATCTACTCAAGCAAATTGCCGGTTTTTCTGCTCAACTTCTCTCTACGGCGCGGGTCCTTGGCGACCTTGATGTTTACGCCGCCTTCGCTGAAAATGCTGCATTCGGCAAATATGTCGCTCCGGCGATCAGTGATGCGACCATTCTGGATATTCGCGATGGCAGGCACCCAGTTGTGGAAGAGAGTCTCAACGGCGAACGTTTCGTGCCCAATGACGCAATTTTCGAGCAGGGCGAACTCGTACGAATCATCACCGGCCCAAATATGAGCGGTAAATCGACTTTCTTGCGCCAGGTGGCTCTGATCGTCTTGATGGCCCAGATGGGCAGCTATGTGCCGGCCACATCAGCCACCATCGGTATGGTCGATCGTATCTTCACCCGCATAGGAGCACAGGACGAGATCCACGCAGGCCAATCCACCTTCATGGTTGAGATGATCGAAACAGCAAACATTCTCAACCATGCCTCGCCGCGCAGTTTGCTCATCCTCGACGAAATCGGACGCGGCACATCGACCTATGACGGATTGAGCATCGCCTGGGCAGTGGTAGAGTACATCCACAATCACCCCCACCTGCGAGCACGCACACTCTTTGCCACGCATTATCATGAACTGACACAATTGAGCGAGTTGTTACCAGGCGTAAGGAACTACAACGTTGCCGTTACCGAAGCTTCCGGACAGGTCGTTTTTCTGCACAAGATCGTTCCTGGGGGCGCTGACCGCTCTTATGGTATCCACGTTGCCCAGCTGGCAGGCATTCCCCGACCTGTCATCCTGCGAGCCGGCGAGATCCTACAGCAGCTCCAGGCATCGTCTGGCACTGCCGTCGAGGTCAATACACAAAGTCTCAACCAGATGGCGCTTTTCCCGGAAACAAATCCGCTTCTCGACGATTTAAAATCCCTGGATGTCAATTCCATCCCCCCTGTCCAGGCATTGAACATTCTCTACGAGTGGCAGCGAAAATATCTACATCGCGGTGATTGATTCATCCGCGTGTTTTGTCCGCCGCGTTATCCAGACTCCTAATATGGCACACAACCCGACGCCCGCGAGCGCTGCCCCTAGCTTCCAAAGCATCTCCTCGACTCCTGTGAAAACCGCTTTTACGTATCCGGCTACTAAAGCTGGGCTGAGCGGAATTATCGATGCTCCGGCAGCCTCTGCCAGGTTGAGACTCCTACCATACAGATGAATTCCAAGCATAATGAGAAAAATCGAAATACCTGAACACAGCAAGGCAAATCCCGTCCCAAGAATGGCTATGCGCAAATTCTTAAGGTTGATCAGGATCAGTACCAGCAACAAGCCCAGGATAACATACGGCGCGATTCGATAGACCTGTGCCATAATCCGAGCAATACGGAGCACGGTAGCCAGTGGTCGCAGCGTAGCATTATCCAACGAAATTGTCACTATAGAGATGTTGTCTGGCATCTTCTGGGTCATAAAGTAAAACGAATTGACGATCGCGGTCCTGACCAGTGTATCGAAAGGTTTGGGCGGCATACAATAGGGATAGCTGCCGTTGTCCCCGGTAAGTACATAGTCCAAATAACCCAGAACGTCCTTGCCTGTGCATTTGGGCATCCCTTCGATCACAGTTTCGGCCATCTCATTCGCTTTTGCATTCATGCTTTGCTTGATCGTTGTCAGGTCGATCATGACGGCAAATGATTCCTGTCCAGATTCGATAAAATCGATTCCCCTCTGGATTAATCCCTCCACCTGGCCGGCCACCCAATCTGCAGGTAATACCGACCGAATCAAATTGCCGATGGTGGCTTCAGGAACTTGACCAGGCTGCCCTGAGATGTCTGAAGAGCGCCCGATGTTGAAGAAAAGGGCTGGCAGATCGGCATTGATCTTATTGACAACGACTTGCTCATTGACGATTTCTCGGTGGAAGGCAGGATTAAGCAGCGTTTGTTTTATCACCAGCGAGATCGATCCTGCTATGATCGCAAAACCGAGCAGGATCGAGAGGATCCAGGTTAACCCTGAAGCGTGCTCTGTTCTTGTAAATTTCAAAGCAACCCCTTATCCTGCCGTTCCGATCAGAGCACCACTCCAAGCTTCCAGCGAACAATGGATCTTCCCGCCGGTCACAGGAAATTCCTCTGGGCTTGTCAAACCCTTCAGCGCCGTTTCGGTCTCAAGCCCGATCGAGGTGAGATCGACCTCGATCGTCTGGTTCTTGGCGGAGGCATTGATCAGCAAGATGACTTTTTCATTGTCTATGCTGCGCAGCATGGAAATTGTGCCCGAAGCGTCATCCGTATTGATCGTATTGAGACTACCACGCCTCAACGCAGCCGAACGCTTGCGTATGGTGATCAATCCCTTGAGCCATTGATGCAGTTCCGTGTTCCAGCTCGCCTCATCCCAAACGAATGCCTTCCGGCAATCGGGGTCTTTCCCACCTTCCAAACCGATTTCATCTCCGTAATAGATGGACGGCGCGCCGGGATATGCAAACTGGATCAACATTCCCAATTTAGCTTTAGCCATGCTCTTGCCCACCATCGTTAGATACCGCTCTGTATCATGGCTGCCGAGCAACCCGTACATGGCTAGCGAATTCTCCCTTGGATACTTATAGAAGTTTTCCACCAATTCATGTGCAAATTTGGATGCCTTCATCTTCTTATCTGTGAGCAACCCAAGAATGAGTGTTCGTAAAGGATAGTTCATCAATCCGTCGAAATGAGCGTCACCAACCCAGCGTGGGTTACCGTCCCAAATCTCGCCGCAAAGATACGCATCGGGGTTTGTATCCTTCACCGTCTGTCTGAACTTTGCCCAAAAGCTGTCGTCGTCGATCTCGTTTGGCACGTCCAACCGCCAACCGTCGATGCCCTGTTCGATCCAGTAACGCGCCACGTCGAAGATGTATTTGCGGACGCGCGGGCTGCCTGTGTTGAACTTGGGCAAGCTTTTGAATTTCCACCAGGCAAGATAATCCTTGGCATCCCCAGGCGAATAGGCGTCCACCGGAAAATGGTTGATATGGAACCAGCTGATGTACGGAGATGCAGATTGGTTCTCCAGAATATCGTTGAAAGCAAAGAACCCTCGCCCGCAATGGTTGAACACTCCATCCAGGATGATCTTGATCTGGTTGCGGTGCGCTACGTCCAGCAGGACTTTGAATTCCTTCATCGTGCCCAGCTTGGGATCAATCTGGTAGTAATCGGTGGTGTTGTAGCGGTGGTTCGAACTGGAAAGAAATATGGGATTCAGGTAGATCGCAGTGATGCCAAAATCAACAAGGTAATACATGCGGTCGATAATCCCGCGAATGTCTCCGCCCTGAAATCCGTAGATCGAAGCAGGTGAACCCCACGGCTGGATATTGTCTGGGTCGTTGCTTTTGTCACCGTTGCTAAACCGGTCGGGAAAGATCTGGTAAAAAATGCTGTCTTGCACCCAATCAGGCACACTCATGAGATCTCCTCAATCCGTCGTTTCACTTCTTCAGGATGGTCATTGAATCTTTCGAAGGGAATACTTCCATCCGCCATACCTGTTAAGATCTGAGTCAAAGCGGTGTTCACAGGAGCAGGAACGTTGTTCGACTTCGCAAACCGGGCTACTACGCCATTGAGAAAGACGACCTCGGATTGCTTCTTCCCAGCATAAAGATCGATATGAAAGGATGGCAGCTTGTTTCCACGGCCTGCACTCATCAGCCTGGCAATCAGCGGCCGGCTGACCGATTGCGGCCAGTGTGTCATCGCGTTCACCCACACTCGCACCGGCGTTCCAGGCAAATCGACCACCTGGATGCCCATCTTTTTCATGACGGTAAAAGCTTCCTGTATCTCCGCACACTCGATGGAATAGGTCAGCGGGTTGGAATAGACCTGGTAAGGTGTCCAGCGTAGGATCGCAGGCAATGCATTTGCCTGCAGGTTGGTCAGCATCTTCGACCACTTGAGCGAACGCCTGTCATCATAGCCTCTTGTTCGTAATCCAGCCCGCTTGAAGTGTTCGATCAATCTTGCGCTCAACGGATGACCTGTTTCGATGCCCACACCCCGTACTTTTTCGACGACTGCGTTTGCGATATCCACCCTGCCGACCGCGCTGGTGATCGAACCGCCAATGACGTGCTCCGGTCCCACGGTCTGCGCAATCAGTTCTTCGTTTTCAACGCCATTTTGCAGGCACAAAACAGGAGGAAAATGCGCCTTGTAAGGCGCGATTTCGTTCATCACCGAAACCGTGTCGAAAGATTTCACCGCCAGGATGGCAGCATCGAATTCACCCACCTCAAGCGCTCCGGCGATGGAACTGGCCACTGCAATCCTGGGAATGTGAATCGTGCGATCATTACGGACCAGGTGTAGACCTTGGTGTTTGACCTTTTCGAATGCGGCCGTCTTTTCGATGAAGACGACCTCATCCCCGGCATCCAGCAGGCTTCCTCCAATGTAAGTTCCAATGGCTCCTAGGCCAAAACATAAAAAACGCATCCGATCTTTCCGCTCAGGGTTCATTTTTTTCCAACCACTCGGGGTTGCCGTTGAGATAAGCTCGCCCGTCCATCCAATTTCTTCCCGGCGGCTGCATCTCGATCAATTGCAGATCGCCCGATGATGTGCCAATGGTAGGGTACCCATTCGCCTGACCAAATTCGCCTGGAGCGAGCCGGTGATCTGACAGCACATGGACTTTGCGTAACTTAATTTTGACTTCATCCTTTACGAAGTATGCCCCGGGCCAGTCATAATAAGCACGCACCTTCAAAGCCAGTTGAAGCGCGGACTGGTTGAAATCAAGCAAACCGTCTTCCTTATGCAGCATGGAGGCGTAGGTTGCCTGGTTCTCATCCTGCGGAGTTGGCACCAACACACCTGAAAGAATTCCAGGCAGTGTCTTCATCAGCAGTTCCGCCCCGATGATCGAAAGCCGTTCCTCAAGCAAGACCGCATTATCATCTTCGCGAATGAGTTCTTTCTGCCGCGTATAGACTGGCCCCGTATCGATGCCTGGATCCAGCTTCATAATCGAAACGCCTGTGAACTCGTCGCCGCTCAAAATCGCAGCCTGGATGGGCGCAGCCCCGCGCCAGCGCGGCAAATATGAGGCATGGACATTGATGCATCCGAATGGCGCAAGTTCGAGCACATTTCGGCGCAAGATCTGACCGAATGCGGCGACAACGATAACGTCCGGCTGCCACGTGGTCAGTTGCTCGAATACCCCAGGCTCCTTCATTTTCTCAGGCTGTATCACCGGAATGTCAATCTCAAGCGCCGCCAGCTTCACCGGCGGTGGGGTCAGCTTTCGCCCTCTGCCTGCCGGGCGGTCCGGTTGAGTGACAACACCTGCGATTGAATATTTCTTTGCCAGCGATGTGAACACGGGCACGGCGAATTGGGGAGATCCCATAAAAATCACACGAGGTTCTGAATCAGTCATACAGGGCTTTCATCCATCCTATCGGCAGTAGAGTAGCCAGCTTCAGATCCGATCAACCTTAACTTTCAGGACAATTTTACACCACTCGCTTGATGGGAGTACAATTCGGGCATGTCCGACTGGTTGAAAATCGATCAAAAACTCAGACAAGCCTTTGATTATAGGCAAGTTGGTTACGAAGGTAAGGCTCGCGTGGCTGCGCGCCTGGCCGTTGCTGATGCGGTTCACGAACTCTACATATTCGAAAATGAACCTCTTCAACCAGGGTCAGCGCTCGATCTCTTAAAAGATGTCACCGCATCATGGTTGTTTCCATCTAAGTATCAACGGTATTTGGAGCATTTCACTCTCAGAGTGAACGAGGGATATCAGTTACCCGCGGATGTCGACCTGCTCAGCGAAGCTGAAATCATCGTAAATTGGGTAAAGAATCATATTGACGGAGAAAGAACAATGACAGAAAACCCTACTAAAATCAAAATATATGCGACGAGTTGGTGTGGAGCTTCTCGTCGGGCCAGGAACGTTTTTCGTGATAACAACATTGACTACGAGTGGATCGATATCGAAGAAGACCCTGAGGCTGCGAAATTTGTGGAATCGGTCAATCACGGGTATCGCAGCGTACCCACGATCGTTTTTCTTGATGGCTCGATACTCACTGAGCCTTCCACGGCTGAATTAATGGCGAAATTAGGCTTGAAGCTGGCTTACTAGCACTTCACGGCCGCAGTCTGCGCAACAGCAAGAATGTTGCAAGGGCTGTCGCGATGCCCAGAAGAAGCATAAGAAGAGAAGGGGTATTATCTTCTCTTTCGATTACGGCATAGGGTGCTGTCTTTAATGAATGCTTGAGTCGGTCAACATACCCGGCGCTCGGTTTAACCGGCTTAAGCACTGTGGTCATCTTACTTTCGAAGTTCTCTTCCTCTCCCATTTCATCCTCTCGTTTATTCGCTCTCTTCTTCTCCACCAACAACTATCAGTCCCTCTTCTTGAAATCCGAGCTTTTTCATCTCAACTTTTAGAGATGCCAAAGAACGGTGATATAAGCTCTTGACCGCGCCTTCACTCTTGTTCATGATGACTGCAATTTCAGCATTGGAAAGGTGCTCTGTAAATTTGAGAACCAGTAACTGCTGGCGATCCTCCGTCAGGTTTCGAATGGCTCTAAGCAGAAGCTCGACTTCCTGGGTCTGCTCCATAGTGGCTTCAGGCTGCTCAATCCGTTGTGGCAGATCGATGTGCTCATCCAGGGAGACCTCATGCCTTCTGAAATTGTCGCGATGCCAGTTGGCGATCAGATTGTGGGCAATTCTATAAAGCCAGGCGGAAAAGGGAACACCTTTGTCCACATAGTTCGAAATATGCCCAAATGCTCTGAAAAAAACACGTGATGTGATGTCTTCAGCGTCAGCTTCAGATCCAACTCGGTAAAAGACGTAGTTGTAAATGCGATTGACGTTCTGCTCATAAAGGTAGCTGAAGGCTTCACTATCGCCCTGACTGGCGCGAGCTGTGGCATTATCATCGGTGAGCGCTTCAGGTTCAGCCATTTGATCTTTTGTCTTCATCTAAAACACCAAATAAAGAATTTCGTTTCGCTATTTATATGCAATCGCCTCTCGCACAGCATCGTACGCATTGAGAATTCCATATCCAACCGCATTATTCGGCAAAGCAGACGTAGTGCTGCATTGAGGGATGGATTGAGTCATTGGCGATGCTGTCTGATCGAGTATCTGCCGTGTAGCGGCAGTTTGCCCGATCAGCGCCTGGTTTGCCGACCACATTAATGCTACCACACCCGCGACATGCGGACCCGCAAAGGATGTCCCATCGACTGTCTGGTAGGTATTCTTGGGGAATGCAGAAGTCACTCCTTCGCCAGGGGCTGCGATATCCGGCTTAACCCGGCTCGAAGCGTCCACGAGCACCGGCCCGAGGCTGCTAAAGGTTGAAAGAGCTCCCGATTGGTTGATCGAACCGGCAGTGAACACACCTGCATAAATCGCCAGCGGGTCGGTGACCGACCCGCAGCCGAAGTAACCGTTATTTCCCGCTGCGGATGTAACGAAAATTCCCGCAGCATCCAACGCCGTAACAGCGGGTAGAAAGACATTCGCATCACATCCCTCAACGGTCGGGCAACCCCACGAGTTATTGAGCACCATGGCACCCCTCGAGGGGTCCCCGTCAGTGAACGGATTGCCATTCTGCGGGTACGGCGCAAGCATGAACTGCATGCAGTTCAGGTAATAACCGGGGTTGCCAAGGTTACGAGCCAGGTTGACACAGGCATACCACTGCGCGTCAGGCGCAATGCCGAAGTCCTTACCCACGATGAGAGCAAGCGTGGCTGTGCCGTGACCCGCAATATCCGTTGGGCTGGTTGTATGATTCCAGGGATCGAGCCAGTTGTAGTCATTGCTGCCATTGGCTCCGCGGTATGTGCCCGCAAGCTGCACATGGGTGCCATCAACCCCGCTATCTGATTGGCCAATCACGATGCCTTTGCCTGTGGCGCCAAAATCGGTCTGTGCACGGTCAGCTCCGATCAAACTCACGTTCCAGGTTGGGCTGGCTGGAGGTGCAGTCAAATTTCCTGTTGTCACTGCGAGCGGTGCATGCAATGGACGTAAAATTGGCGCCTCAAGGATGCGATTGACCTCCGGTTGGCTCTGCACCCAGAGACGGGCATAAATCCCGCCGTTGACCTCGATCGAGTTCACTAGATAATATGGCGTGAACTGAATCCCCCGGGCGGTAAGCCCCGACCGTAGATTCGCCTGATTCTGATCAGCAACAGTCACAGCAGCAGTATAGACTTGGGCACGCCTGGCGGCGATGTCAGTGCCAGTAGAAACACTGCTCAGGTCTGCCTGTTGGTCAAGAATGACAAAAAAGCGATCCCCAAACCAACCAACCTGTCCGTAGGCGAAATAAGCGAAGAGAAGACCTGCAACAACCACCCCGCCAAGCGCTGCATTCAACCATTTGGGAAGCTCCAATTCCTTGAAAGGACTGAAGTTGATCATCGCGATTACAGCAATCACTGCGGTTGCCGTCAGATTCAACCAGGCGGCCTGGGTCGCCCAATCCAGCGTTTCGCCGGGAGTGCTTGAGATCAATAGGAAGAGTTCATCCATGTCGAACCAGATCAGAGGCATGCAAAACGCAACGGCCGTAACAACAGCTACGCTCCATTTTCCCTTGCCCACTGTGCCGCGTGCGCCAATCGAAAGCGCTGAAATCAGAAAACCGCTCGCAGGCACCACGATGACCAGTACAATCTGCGATCCATTAACGGATAAGCCAGCAACCAGGATGAGCAGAAACACGGCGATTACAAACCCATCAAGCAGAAAATCGGACACCTTCACATCGCGATCGCGGTGTTGGGTGATTTCAAGCAAGTAGGGGTATACGATCTGCGAGACGAACAGCCCGAACATCACCCCCGCAAGCAAGAATAAGATGGTATCTTCCCACGATCCTAACGCGCCGAAAAGCACCCAGGGAAGCGCCAGGATCCCTGCTAACAGGGCTGCTATGCCATAATTTTCTTTACGTTCTGTCGTGACTTGTCGTGCCGGTTTGGCGCGTCTCTGGAAGACTTTATAGACAAATAAACCAATAGCCAGAATTCCGATTTGGAAAATGGCGGTCTCTTGCTGGGCAGTCAGGAAGATGGTCTTTAGTGGAATACAAATTGCAGAAAAAAGTGTCCCAATCAACCAGAGCCGGTAAATGATCTTCAACCGCGGTGCTTTCGCCAGGCTCGAAAGCAAGATCAGCGGGACGAATAAGAGCACGGCATAGACCGCCTGGAACAGCCAGCGTTGGTCATAGACAGCATAGACGTCTTCGAAGAGAGTCTGTTCAAGTGACCAGGTGACAAACAGATCGATAGCTGAGAAAGCGATAACCCAAACAGCGGAAATCAGGAATAGTAAAACTGATCCCCAACCCTGCCGCTTCTGCCCAGTTGCATTCGGATCAAATTGTGGGATTTGTCTCGTGTTCATTTCGTCCCTCGTCTGCTGGATTTTTACGAAAAAAGCAGAAATGCCCTAATGACGCCTGAGATGCCGGTTGTAATAATCCTCATTTTCCCTTGGCCTTTTTCATTGCTTGTCACCCTTGAATTGGACCGTAACCGGGTATAAACTATTATGATTCACTGATTGATTATAAATGACATCAATGGGAATCGATAGACAAAAGAGAACCTTGGAGAAAGCTATGCATATCGATGAGTTGACCCTGACAACGAAAGACGGTTTGAAGTTATATGCCAAAGAGTGGTTGCCGGACCTCGAGCCGAAAGGTCTGGTTATGCTCATCCATGGCCTTGGAGAGCACATCGGCCGATACGAGCATGTCGCCAAAGCCTACACAGATGCAGGTTTCGTCTTCTTTGGTTATGACTTACGAGGTCACGGCAAATCGGAGGGGTTGCGCGGAGATGCCCCCTCTTTTGACCAACTGATGTCAGATATCGATCTTGCTCTTCACACAGCTGAAGGCAGGCATCCTGGCTTACCGGCATTCCTTTACGGACACAGTTTTGGGGGAGCCCAGGTGCTCTATTATGCAGAGAATTGCCAGAACAACCTTCATGGATTTATCGTCACCAGCCCGGGTTTGGCGCCAACCGAGCCTGTACCTCTGCCCAAGTACCTTTTGGGAAAGGTGATGTATGCGTTGATGCCTACTTTCCGCATGGCCAGCGCACTTGACGCCGATGGGCTTTCGCGCGATGCTAGCGTCGGCAAAAAATACCTGGCTGACCCGATGGTACATCCATATATTACTGCGCGTTTAGGTCTTGATCTGCTAAACGCCGGAAAGTCCATTATCGAGAAGGCGGGCAGCATCCACGAGCCCTTCCTCTTGCTCCAGGGGACTGATGATCGACTGACGAATCCACCCAAGACCGCAGAATTTGCATCCAAGGCTCCCAAGGAATTCATCACGTATCAGGTATTCCCGGGTTTCTATCACGAATTGCATAATGAGCCCCAAAAGGATGAGGTATTCTCCATCATGTTTGCATGGCTCGATAAGCACTTGAATTGAGTCAAGCACCTCCGTATCCATGTCAAGTCAAATGATAATGTTACCGAAGGATGATCGTTGGTTCAATTGAAAATGTTACCGTGGGGCAACGTCCGCCTCCTTGATCAGAGTCGTAAATACGTTTACCGCCTCGGAATTACCGAGAGTGGGCAATGAAGATAGTTCATCGACGCGATCATTGATCTGCTCTCTAAGGCAAAGAGGATTGGTTATCTTACGTAGACCCTCCAGTTGCTTTCGAGAAGCGTCATCCAGGCAGTTCAACTCAATTAGCCGGTCCAACGGCGGTTTGGCTGGATCAAATTTGCGCCGAAACTTCAAGGGTGTAATCACTTCTTTCGCGTGCAAGCGCATCACGGGTTGAAAGAGGTTGTGATAAAGCCACAATTGGTCATAAAGCGGTCGTAAAATCTGCAGATGCGCCAGTGTGTCAAAACGATCATGGCCGAGGTAAGCGCGCAGGAGGCTATGGTTATTTTCTTCGACAAAGCGGTTGTCATTCTTCTGAAATGGTCGACTACGGGAAAGATACAGATTGGGCAACTTGTGTTGAAAATACCGCAGTAAAAACTGATTGAAAAACTCGCTGCCGTTGTCTGGGTGGATCTCGAGCGCAGGGAACGGTAATCGGGCCAGCAAGTAATCAAAACCATCTGCCATGCTGCGCGTACTGCGCCCAAAAATGGGGACGATCTCGCACCAGCCACTCGCCACATCGACCATCTGCAGGCCATGGATGTACTCACCATAGGTGCTTTCGCCACAATGATGTACCAGATCCACCTCCAGATGACCCACTTCGGCAATATCCCAGTCGATGCGGCTCATAGGGTAGGGTTTACGCAGACTATTGGATGGGTTGCGTTTGGGTTTCTGATAGGCGATTTTGGGTTCACTACGGCCTACTCGTTTGAGGATGCGTTTCAC
>JAJXZS010000015.1 GCA_021779955.1 Chloroflexota bacterium
CGGCAATATCCCAGTCGATGCGGCTCATAGGGTAGGGTTTACGCAGACTATTGGATGGGTTGCGTTTGGGTTTCTGATAGGCGATTTTGGGTTCACTACGGCCTACTCGTTTGAGGATGCGTTTCACGGTTGAAGTGCTGACCCGGCCCAGCTTTTCCAGTGTCTCTGGCTGTGGCCTTATTTCACCATGTATGCTTAATTGATGAGCCATCCATCCCAGGTTTGGCTGTAATCGCTCGGCACAGGGATAATCCAGGCTGCGGGCGATCACACGAATGGCGTCATCAATGTCCACCCCGTACACCCTGCCACGCTCCCGCTTTCGCTTCTTCCGGCTGAGTTGCCCATTGAGCGTGCGGAGGATGGATTTTCGATGCATCCCTGTCACGGCTCCCATCTCGTCCAGCAGCCGCGTCTTTTCCTTCTTGCTTGCCTTTCGATATCTATCCCACATTTTGTGGAAATACTTCCTTCGTTCGTCTACATTCATCGGGTCGGTTTCGGACATCGTTGGCCTCAGTAACATTATCTTTTGACCTAACGATTGTATTTCAGTAACATTTTAGGTGAACTAATACGGGTATCTTGACCCAGAACCAACCTGCGGCTAAAATATATAAGAAATTGAATGATTCAAGGTTTGACCAGGCAGTACACTCTTGTCCGAAGAAATTTGGTAACTGAGTAACGAATGACTGATAAACCTCTGAAAAGACCACTCGACGATGATCTCTAAAGACATCTGGACGGTGGTTTTTTTATTCGTTTATCGAATTCACTTCATATAAAGGAGACTCATCATGGCAGATTTCTTGTTTCGCGGTAAATTGGCAGAACTTGACCCAGAAGTCTATCAATTGATCCAGTTTGAAGCCGAACGCCAGGCGCGCAAACTGATTTTGATTCCCTCCGAAAGCAGCGCGCCAGAAGCTGTGCGCGAATCGATGGGATCGGTCTTCCAGAACCTCTACGCTGAAGGTTATCCCGAAGACCAAATGCGGACGCTGACCGAATCGCAAATCCTCGATTACCCGGCTCGCCTGTCAGAATATCGTCGTTATGCCGATCCGCGCTACTACAAGGGTGTGGAATATGCCGATATCGTCGAATCGCTGGCACGCCGCCGCTGCGCCGAGGCATTCGCCACAGACAAAGTCTCCCCTGACCAAATTTTCGTCAACGTGCAGCCACTCTCTGGCGCGCCTGCCAACAACGCCGTCTACACCGCCCTCATCGAACCCGGAGATACCATCCTGGGCATGAATTTACTCCACGGCGGTCATCTCACCCACGGCTCATCGGTCAACCGCTCCGGAAAGCTCTACAAGGTCATTCACTACGCCGTGGATCCCACTACCGAGCAGATCGACTACAACGTCGTCCAGCAGTTGGCTATTGATAACAAGCCCAAGATTATCATTTGCGGCTATTCTTCTTATCCCTATGTTCCCGATTTCGCCCGCTTCCGACAGATTGCCGATTCGGTTGGTGCATACCTTCTGGCCGACGTTTCACACATTGCCGGATTGATCGCTGCAAAGGTGATTCCCTCGCCGGTGGGCCTTGCCCATGTCATCACCTTCACAACGCATAAAACCCTCTGCGGACCTCGCGGCGCATGCATCGTGACCACCGATTCAGCGATCTCAAAAAAGATCGACAAGGCCGTCTTCCCAGGTGAACAGGGGGGGCCGCACGTTCAGATCTTCGCTGCACTTGCGACCATGTTCCGCTTCGCCAAAACCGATCAATTCAAAGAATTGCAGCAGCATATCGTGAACAATTGCACTACCCTGGTCGATCATCTGAAAGCGCGCGGTTTGCGCATCTCCTACGGCGGGACGAATACCCACCTCGCAAACATCGACTGCAAAACGATCAAAGGCTCAGATGGCACGACCCTTTCGGGGGATATGGCGGCTCGCATTCTCGATGTTGCCGGCATAGTGCTTAACCGTAATACAATCCCCGGAGACAAGACCGCTCTGAACGCATCAGGCATCCGCTTTGGCACGCCATGGATGTCTCAGCGCGGCTTGAAAGAAAAAGATATGGTCGAAGTCGCCAACATCATGGCCGATGTGCTTCTTTCGATTCAGCCATACTCAGTTGAGAGTCGCAAGGGCTTCGTGCAGCGCGCCAAAGTCGATTTCAACGTGCTCAATGATGCCAGGCTGCGCGTGCGTGCCCTGACGGAAAACGCCGGCATCGATGAACAAATCGGTAACTCCGGCTACCCCCATCACTACTACATTGATGACCTGCCGAAGACTTCAGGTGCCTGGGTCGCTTTGCTGATCCAGGGTGAAAACGCCAGGCACTTCACCGAATATTCCTTTAGCTCTGAGGTCAACGACCTGCAGAAAGGTCAATCACAGAATACCAGCCTGCACACCCCCAAAGGCGACGTTGCAGGTATCCTCACGTACATACGTCCGGGAACATACCAGTTCAGCCTGAAGCGCGAGCATTTTGGTCTGGCAGCGACCTTCTTGCGTGATCTTTCTGACGGCTATATCGCATTCGATAACGATATCCCTCGTCGTATTCCCGGGCCCATGGTCGTCGAAGAAACCAATGTGCAACCGGTGACACAGGCTTCGGGGGAAGCCAATGCGGCTCTTAAGCCTTACTACATCGGCAAACCTGCAGCCAAGGGTACACCCCTCCCCGAATTCAAGTGGGAAGAAAAAGAGAGTACTGAACTCTTCCGCACTCCGCTTTATGAGACACATAAAGCCATGTGCGCCAAGATGGTGCCCTTTGCCGGCTGGGAAATGCCCGTCTGGTATACTTCGGTGATCGAAGAACATCTCGCTTGCCGCAATGTCGCAGGGCTGTTCGATGTTTCGCACATGGGCGTTCTCCAGGCTGAAGGACCCGAAGCCAGCCTCTTCCTTGACAGCGTTTGCGGTAATGACATTCGGGGCCTGGGCGTGGGCGAATCCTGCTACACTCACTTTCTCGATCCTCATTCGAATGTCATCGACGACACCCTCGTTTATCGACGTGGACAGGAAACTTACCTGGTGGTGGTCAACGCCTCGAATGACACCAAAGATCAGACCTGGCTCAATGCTGTACGCGAAGGCAAAGTTATGGTCGATGTTCGGCAGCCGTGGGTCAAGGCTCTCGGCACAGGTTTGACCCTGCGCAACCTGCGCGACCCTAAAGAAGGCAAAGATATGCGCGTCGATATTGCGCTGCAAGGACCCAAATCCCGCGATATCCTGCTCGCTCTAGGCGCAGATGCCGCCACGACCAAGAAAGTGAAAACGCTCAAACGTACCGAGCTTTGCGAAGCGGTGATCGGCGGGTTCGACCTTATTGTCTCTCGAACCGGCTACACCGGCGAAAAAATGGCCTTCGAACTCTTCGTCCATCCCCAGAAATCGGTCGAATTGTGGCAGGCCATCCGGAAGATTGGCGAACCACTCGGCATGCGCGCTTGCGGTCTGGGTGCGCGGGATTCATTGCGCACGGAAGCTGGTCTGCCGCTATACGGTGATGAGATGGGCGGACGGTTGAATCTTGGCGTGGCTGAGGCAGGGTTCGGTTCATATGTCAAAATCTATAAACCCTGGTTTATCGGACGCGACGCCTACATCGTACGCGAAGTAAAGCGAAACGCCGTAGTTGTGCGCTTCACATTCAATGAAAAGGGTATCCGTATGGCTCACAATGGCGACCCGGTGCTCGATTCCAAGGGGAAGGTCATCGGTGAGGTAACGAGCTGCGCAATTGATAAGGAAGGCTTCCTTACCGGCCAGGCGTATATCGACCTCAAATATGCAGAAGAAGGAACCAGGATAAGTATTTATCAAGGTGCTTCAGACAAGGCATCCAAAGCGCCTGCAGAACTTGAATCCGGAGATCGGGTAACGTTACCCACCCCGGCAACCATCGTCAGCCGTTTCGCAAAGTTGTAGACAAGCATCACTGAACCAACAGATCGTATGAAAGAGCGAATCTACCAAAAGGAGAATGAATGAATAACAAGCAAACCCCGTGGGACTATCGCTTTTCACAACGAACGCAGCGGATGAAAGGTTCGGCAATACGAGAATTGTTGAAGCTCACGGAACAACCCGATATCATCTCATTCGGCGGTGGTCTTCCAGCACCAGACTTGTTCCCGATCGAAGAGTTCAAGCGAGCCTGCATCTATGTCCTCGATCATGAAGGCGCAAAGGCACTTCAATACGGATCAACCGAAGGTTATACTCCCTTGCGCGAGATGATCGCTCGCCATGCCAACAGGATCGGCATCAACGTCAATGTCGATAACATCCTCATCACCACAGGATCGCAGCAAGCCCTCGATTTGCTCGGTAAGATCTTTATCAACCGCGGAGACCGCATCCTGGTCGAATCGCCAACTTACATTGGCGCCCTACAGGCTTGGAATGCCTATGGTGCGGAATATGTGACCGTCCCGATGGATGAACATGGAATGATCACGGAATA
>JAJXZS010000055.1 GCA_021779955.1 Chloroflexota bacterium
CTCGTGCCGCTCACAGGATCCGTTTCGTCAGATTCGAACGAAAGGACATCGGTAGGGCGGTCGATCTTCCGATATTGCAGATTGAGCTGCTGGATGTCCTCATCGGTAGTGAGGGCGATGGAAAGATCGCAGGCAAGCTCAGGCTGTACTGAATGAAGGGCATCCTGGGCAATTTGGATCAACTTGTCCGTATAGTCGGGGATATCCAGAGCTTCGCTTGTGAGGATTTCGATCACTTGATTTTTACCTTTTCGTCAGCCAGAGCCGGTTCAGCTTTAGGCTGAGCCAGCTTGATTTCGGGATATTTGATCCTGGGGTGGTAAGCATTCTGCAACGTTTTGAGAAAGGATTCCTCGATGCGCGAAAGGTCTTTGAAGGTCAGGTTGGTTTGATCCAACTGGCCTTCCTTGAGGCAATCTTCGATCACGTTCTTGATGATTTGTTTGAGCGATTCATCATCTTTTGGCAGTTCCGCCCGGGCTGTTGCTTCGCAGCGATCGGCAAGCATCAAGATGGCCGTCTCTTTCGAGCGAGGTCGAGGACCGGGATAGCGGAATAGTTCGATATCTACTTTGTCGGCAATGCCTTTTGCGTTTTCGATTGCTTTGCTATAAGGATATTTGGTAATCATCGTTCCATGATGTTCCCGGATGAAATCTTTGATCCTGGGCGGCATCCGATACTTGGACGCAAGAGCAACACCATCGGAAACATGTGAAATGATCGTGGAAGCGGTGATGATCGGATCAATCGAATCATGAGGGTCCACTTTACCTGGCACCTGGTTTTCCACGAAGAACTGCGGATTCATTGCTTTACCAGCATCGTGATACAGCGCACCGGCTCGCGAGAGTAACGGGTCTGCGCCGATCACCTCAGCTGCCTGTTCGGCAAGGTTGGCCACCTGAAGCGAATGCTGGTAGGTACCTGGAGCATTTTGCAGCAAATATTGTTGCAGCGGATTGTCCGGACGCGAAAGCTCGATCAGATTGAGCGCTGAGGTTAATCCCAGAGCCTGCGAGAGGATGAATTGGATAAGCAGTGCCGCGCTGGCCGAAAGGAGTCCGTTCAAGAATGCAACACTGATCAAAGTCACCAAGCCGACAAAATCGGTTCCGGTATCGGTCAGGCGATAAGCAACGATTACGAGCGAACCCGAGAGTGCAATCGTCAAACCCGCCAGGAGGAAATGCGTGATTCTTTTTCCTTTGCCCAACACGAGCAGGCCTATCAGGCTCGAGATCGCGTAAAAGAGCACCACATTCAGAGCATACGGCACTTCAAAGGCTGCCAGAATGCTCAACACGATGGTCAGCACCAGGCTGGCTTCGAAATTGACCAACGTTCCGACAATCAAAGCAAATGCCGGTAACGGATAGAAATAGGGCATGATTGCCCGATTGGGGATTAGCAACCTTGCCCCGTAAAGGAACACAAGCATGGTGATGGCAAGGACCGTGACGTGGCGAAGATTATTGCCGAGAGTAGCACTGCGATACCTGAAATAGAGCAGAACAAAGATGGCAAGAATCAGAGTCAGGGCACCTGCTGCAATCAATTCCTGGGATCGGTTCGAAGGAGTAATCAAGCCAAAAACATTCAGCGCTTCGAATTGCTCAGGCGTAATCACCTGCCCGCGATTGATGATGGATTGCCCGTAAGCGTAGCTCTTGGTCATCGGCGGAACTGCATTCATCGCAGCCTGGCGGGCGAGATCGGTTTGCTCTGACGAGTACAGGCTATTCGCAATAACGAATGGGCTCACGAGGGCGACAACGATCTTGGCCTGGTCGTCGGGAAACGAGAAATTGATCAAGGTTGGGATCGAATTTCGAATGTCCTGGACCTGATAATCGCGAATCGTCTTGCGCATGGACTGCTCGAGCACGCTCAGGGATTCTTGCTGGACCGCTTCCCAGCGTGACTCAGTCAACGCCAACACCGATTCGGCAATCGCCTGGCTGAATTGCACGCTCTTGAGCGACGACAGGTCTGCAAGTTTCTGTTGAGATGCGGCGTAGGTATCGGAGCGGACAGAAGTGATGTAATTGATTGCAATGTGCAGATTGTCAATTTGGGTGCGCGTGATCGTAGGATCAGAAGGGAGGTAGACCGTGCCAACCTCTGCGGCGGCAGCATCCCTGGCTTTCTGGGTCAACACTTCACTTGTGTAGGTGTAGTTGTAAGGGGCTGTGATATCTTGAGTGGAGACTGTGCCCACTGAAAAAGCAAAAGATGATGGGCGTAGGGCAATAGGCATAACTAGTGCAGCAAACGAAAGCACACTGGTTAATATCCAAATCGCGACCTTGTAAAAGGCGCGCGGGTAGATGGAATGCAAGAAATTCGCTAGTTTGCCAGCCACATTTATTCTTTGATCAGGCGAGACCTAACAAGTTTGCTGATGCGATCTGCAGATGCCTGACCCTGTACCAAGGGTAGCACACTTTTCATCACTTTGCCCATATCGGCGGGAGATTGAGCGCCTACTTCACCAATCGCCCGGTCGATCAATTTCAACAGCTCATCATCACTCATCTGCTTTGGAAGATACTTTTCGAGCACCTGAGTTTCCAGTTTGGCTTTGTCGACAAGGTCCTGGCGGTTGCCTTTGGTGAATTCTGCGATAGATTCGGCCCGCATTTTGATCTCTTTTTGGATGATGCCTTGAATTTCAGCATCGTCAATAGTGTGGCCCTTTTCCACCTCTGCAAGCTTCAGGCTAGAAAGCACGATGCGGATGGTGTTCCTGGCTATCTCATCCTTGTCTCTCATCGACTGATAGAGATCGGTTTCGAGTTGTCTGCGCAGTTCCATATTCACCTCAGTTGAACCACTTAAGGATTAACGGTAACATAATCATAGATTGTGTCAAGAATGCTTTGCCCGATTCCCGGCACATAAAGCAGATCAGACACCTCTGTAAACAAACCATACGTCTGACGATAGTTCACGATGGCGGCTGCCTTCGCAGGACCAATTCCAGGAAGCGCGTCGAGTTCCTCAATCGAAGCTGTATTCACATTCACCAGTCCAACGACCGACGCGACAAGTTCCGGCTCACTAGTTGGAGTTGTTCGCAAGGGGATGAGTATTTTTTCGCCATCTGAGATGACGGCTGCAAAGTTGACGCTCGTGGTGTCCGCCGAGGCCGAGAGTCCGCCAGCGGCATCAATGGCGTCATCGATGCGCGAGCCGAGTGGTATCTTATAGAGGCCAGGATCAATCACGGCGCCATCGACATGCACGGTAATCGTTGAACTCTCCGTGGGATGCAAGATGGTGATGCCAGATTGGACGGGCCGTGTTGCAACGAGCAACACCAGTCCCGCAGCCAGCAGGCCGAATAACACACCCAGAAGGATCGATTGCCATGATTTCATCGCTCAAGCGACCGGTTTTGTCTCTTCTTCGTACATGGATTTGAAGGCTGTAATCGCCACTTCCAACATCTCATCGGTAGGCTCGTTTGTGGTCAATCGCTGCATTGCCATGTTTGGTTTTGCCAGCATTCGGAAGAATCCTTTGTCGAGATGATTTGCCGTAAAACGCATATACTCGTATGCGACCATCACGATGAGCGGCAACAGCAGCACCCTGGTTGCGAGACGCCAAAACCAGGAGAGCGGACCGAGCAGTGCAAAGACGATGATCGAAAAAACGACGACGATCAGAACAAAGCCGGTTCCACAGCGGGGGTGATGAAGAGAGAATGGCCTGACCGATTCAGGGGTCAATTCAGCGCCGGCCTCGAAGGCATTGATCGTTTTATGTTCTGCACCGTGATAAGAGAAGACCCGCTTGATATCCGGCATCCTGCCGACCGCCCAGATATATACAACAACCAGGATCAGGCGGATCAGCCCTTCACCCAGGTTGCTGACAAAATCTGAAAGATGCAAGGGGGTCTGTAGCAACTGCATCAGGGCAGCCGGAGCGAGGAAGAACAAACCGATTGCGATAGCAAAGGAGAACAGAAGGGTTCCAAACATTGCAGGACCTTCGATCTTCTCGTCTTCGCCGCTCTGTGTGTTTGCTGAGATCGTCAGAAATTTCGTTCCGAGTCCGAGAGAATCCCAAAGGATAACGAGCCCTCGCAAGAAGGGAATTTTGGCAAGGCGGGTCTTGTAGATACCTTTCAATTCCTCTTTCTGAACAACAATCTCTCCGCCAGGCGCACGCATGGCAGCAGCGACATAGCGGGATCCCCGCATCAATACACCCTCGATCAACGCCTGCCCGCCATAGGCAGGCAGTTTCAGTTTGTCAGTTGGCATATGTAAGGTTATTTGCTCGCATTGTAGAAGAAATGAACAAGTGCTTCCACTCCCTTGAACCAGGTTGGGAGATTCAGCTTTTCGTTCGGCGAATGGATATTATCATCGGGCAAGCCAAAGCCGGTAAGGACGGAGTCAATACCAAGGATTCTTTGCATGCTTGATACAACGGGGACGCTGCCGCCTTCGCGCTTATAAGTCGGTTTGGTGCCCCAGACAGCCTCGAGCGCAGCGACCAGGGCTTTGGTTTCAGGTGTGTTGATATCCGAGATGCTTGGGCTACCGCCGCTGAGCTTTTCCAAAGTCCAGGTGACCGTGTTTGGGGCATGTTTTTGCAGGTACTCGATCAACTGCTTGTGTACATCGTCAGGAGATTGATCCGGCACAAGGCGGGTGGAAATCTTTGCCATGGCCCATGCCGGGATGACCGTCTTTGCGCCCGCACCTGTGAAACCAGAAAGCAAGCCGCAAATATCCAGCGTCGGACGTCCGCCAACCCGCTCGACCGGTGTATATCCCTTTTCGCCCCAAGCTACCGGGGCGCCTGTTTGTTCCTGATAATAAGCATCGTCCATATGCAGGCGGGCCAGTTCAGTTCGTTCCTGTTCAGTCAAAGGAACGACTTTGTCGTAAAAGCCTGGGAGCTGCACAACGCCGTCACCATCACGCATACCCGAGATCAAATCTGCCAGCACCTGGGCCGGATTCTGAACAACGCCGCCATACACACCGGAGTGCAGGTCGTGGCTTGGGCCAAACACTTTGAGTTCGAAATAAGCCATGCCTCTCAGACCGTACACAATAGTTGGCATATCCGGCGCGATCATCCCTGTATCGGCATTGAGTGCAAACGACGCCGAGAGAAGGTCCTTGTGAGCTTTGAGGAAATCTTCGAAGTGAAGGGAGCCGATTTCCTCCTCGCCTTCGATGATGAACTTGAGATTGAGCGGGAATTTATCAGTGTGCATGATCGATTCAATGGCCGAGACGATCGCCCAGACCTGTCCCTTCATGTCTGAAGCGCCACGGCCATACAGATTGTCGCCTTCGCGGACCGGTTGGAACGGCTCATGATGCCACAAATCAAGGGGGTCAACCGGTTGAACATCGTAATGGCCATAGATCAACACAGTCGGTTGATTGTCTCCTGCATGCATGTAATCGCCATACACGATTGGATGGCGTGCAGTGGGAAAGACTTCAACATGTTCGATGCCAAGCGATTTTAGCTTGACAGCAAGGAAATCTGCTGCATGATTGATATCTTGGGTATTCTCAGGCAAGGTCGAAATGGAAGGGATTTTTATGAATTCGATCAACTGTGCCAGGTATTCCTGTTGATGTTCGTGCAGATAATCGAGTGCTTTAGTGGACTGTGCCATCTACCTCTCCTCAATGTTGATAGGTAGATTATATGCTATTTTAGGCATTTTGCCGGGCAAACAATCGTTGCGCATACCCTCGCAAAGCGACGTAGTTTGATAGCAGATTTCCTTTATGCTACAATTACCAGACAACTGACTGAGGTGAAACAGGGATAATGTTAATCAAAAATGCCACAATCATCACCTGGACCAAACCCAATCAAATTTTGAGCGATTATGCCGTTCTGATCCAGGGGCAAAAAATCGCAAGACTTGCTCCCCAAATCCAACTTGAAGCTGAATATCCTCACGAACCTGTGCTGGACGCGCACGGACAACTGTTGATGCCCGGCCTTATCTGCGCTCACACACACTTCTACGGTGCATTTTCACGCGGGCTTGCGATTCCGAATCCCGCGCCTTCGCAATTCTCTGAGATCCTCGAGAAACTATGGTGGCCGCTCGACCAATCGCTCGACCTGGATGATGTTAGAGTGAGCTCTGAAGTCTGCATGATCGATGCCATCAAACACGGCAACACACTACTTTTCGATCACCATGCTTCGCCAAATGCCATCGATGGTTCACTTGACGCGATCCGGGACGCTTTTGCCGAGACCGGTCTGCGGGGCGTGGAGTGCTATGAAGTAACCGACCGCGGTGGCGTGATCAAGGCTGATGCGGGTATCGCGGAAAACGTGCGTATGATCCACGAGGTGAAGGACGGCCAAAATCTGCAAGGACGGTTAGCAGCCACCTTCGGCCTGCATGCCGGGTTGACCCTTTCGGATGAGACTCTCGACAAGTGCCGCGTGGCAGCAGACGGATTATCCGGTTTCCATATCCACGTGGCCGAGCATCAGATCGATGAGTTCAACAGCCTTGAGAAGTATGGATTGAGGGTCATTGATCGTCTGAAGGAGTTCGATATCCTGGGAGAGAATACCATCGTCGCACACGGCGTCCACCTGGACATGCGAGAAGCCGAAATCCTTGCCGAAACCGGTACCTGGCTCTCGCAACAACCCCGTTCCAATATGAATAACGCCGTTGGGCTGGCAGATGTCGAATCCATGCTGCGTTTGGGCATCAAAGTTTGTATGGGGAATGATGGATTTTCGAATGCGATGTGGGATGAATGGCGGACGTGTTACCTGGCCCATAAACTGATCCATCGCGACCCGCGAAGGATGAATGGCGGGTCTGTCATCGAAATGGGCGTTTACAGCAATGCATTGCTGGCGCAGCGCTTCTTCCCAAATACAACAGGGCTGGGCACCATCCAACAGGATGCGCCTGCCGATCTCATTCTCGTGGATTACGAACCGATTACGGAGATGACGCCTGGCAACCTGCCGTGGCAGATCCTCTTTGGGTTCCGCGATTCGATGGTGACGATGACGATGGTGGATGGGGCCGTGCTGATGCGGGATCGCCAACTGACGACCATTGATGAACACAAGGTCATCTTCGAAGCCCGAAAACGTTCAAAGGACGTGTGGGAACGATATCAAAAAATGTTCTAAATCTCTTGAGGAGCAACATGGCAGACATCGAAACTGAAGTCATCGCAATTCTGGGGGGCACTGGCAAGGAAGGCAAGGGCCTGGCTTATCAATGGACGAAATCCGGGCGGAAAGTAATTATCGGGTCGCGTACGTTGGAAAAGGCACAGGCGGCAGCCGAAGAGGTCAATCAGAAACTGGCTTCGTTCACCGATCGGCGAGTTACCGGCACCGAAAACGGTCAAGCTGCCGCTGAGTGTTCGATTGCAGTATTGACGGTGC
The DNA here is from genome assembly GCA_021779955.1 of Chloroflexota bacterium. Lineage (GTDB taxonomy): Bacteria > Chloroflexota > Anaerolineae > Anaerolineales > Anaerolineaceae > UBA6107. Next base: position 7,429 of record JAJXZS010000055.1, read on the forward strand.
CTTTCAGCGCGCATGTGGCCATACTGGAAAGCCTCAAGGGAAAACTGAATGGGAAGTTATTGATCGATGTGACCGTTCCGATCGTTCCGCCAAAGGTGACAAGGGTTCAGATCCCGGCTGCGGGCAGCGCTGCCATGGAAACGAAGTCCATCCTTGGGGATGGGCTCGAGATTGCATCGGCGTTTCAGAATATTTCTTATGATAATTTATGGAATGACCGGAGCACAGAATGCGAAGTGCTTGTTTCCGGCACAAGCAAAGAGACACGTGCCAAAGTGATCGAGTTGGTGAAGGACGCGGGTCTCGAGGGATGGGATGCAGGCCCTCTAGAAAACTCCATCGTGGCTGAAGGGTTGACATCGATCTTGATTGGAATCAACAAGCAATTTGGCATAGATGGTTCCGGCATTAGAATCACAGGGGTCAAGCGGTAGAGGGCAAACGATCGATGACACTCACGTTTAGCCCTCTGCAAGCTTTCCCATTGGTAAAACCCGGCGATTCGCTGGCCGACTTGGTTCTCAAGAGTCTGAGAGAATCGAATATTGAATTACAGAACGAAGATATCCTGGTTGTTGCTCAAAAGATTGTCTCGAAATCAGAAGGCCGCCTGCGCAATTTAAACGACGTCGTCCCTTCGCAAGAAGCAATCGAACTGGCAGCCGAAACCGGCAAAGACCCCCGCTTCGTCGAACTGGTTTTGCAGGAGAGCGTGTCTGTTCTGCGCAAGCGGGAGAATACAATCATCGTGGAGCAAAAAAACGGGTTCGTTTGCGCCAATGCCGGAATCGACCATTCCAATGTGCGCGGTGAATGGGGCTTTGAAGATGACTGGGTGCTGCTTCTGCCGGAAAACGCTGACCGTTCTGCGGATAACCTTCGCAAGGAACTTGAAGATAAAACCAAGCTCAAGTTGGGAATACTGATCATCGACAGCCATGGACGGGCATGGCGAAATGGCACCGTTGGAACAACGATCGGTCTCTCAGGACTTCCGGGATTGGTCGATCTGCGGGGAACGAAGGATTTGTTCGGTTACAGCTTACGCATTACCCAGGTCGCGGCTGCCGATGAACTTGCTGCCGGCGCATCCTTGCTAATGGGTCAGGCGGCTGAACGAACGCCGGTCATCCACGTCCGCGGGTTTCCGTATCCGCTGCGTGAAAGCAGCTTGAGCGAATTGATCAGGCCAAAGGATTTGGACCTTTTTCGATAGGCGGGGCCATGCAAGCAATCGCAACTCTTCTGAATCCGTCTGTACATCAGAAAACACTTGAGCCATGGCAAGCGCTTGAGAAGACGTGCGGATTGTCAGGAATCAAAGTCCCAAACGACCCTCATCTTTCCTGGTTTGTGGCCGAGAAATTCGACGAATCGGCAGTGAAGCAGGAATTTTCCGTATTTGCTCGCGAATTGGAGGAGTTCGAAATCCATACCAATGGCATTGGGTTGTTCACGGGTGAGAGGCCGATTCTTTATATACCGGTGGTCAAGACCAAGCAGCTGCTCGATGTGCACGCCAAAATCTGGAATTCCCTATCGAGCTATGGAGAAAATCTAACAGACTTCTATAGTCCAGAAAATTGGATTCCGCATATTACGATTACATCAGACGATTCCTCTTTGATCGACCTGGGCTGCATCTTGAGTGCGCTGATGCATGTCGACCTCAAAATGAAGATACCGGTCGATAATCTGGCGCTGATCTTTTCAGAGGAATCCTCAGCCGGAATCAACTTTGTGCAGAGCTTCAATAGAGGTGAATTATGACGAAAGTGGCCGCGCTGGCTGGAGGAGTTGGGGGTGCAAAACTTGCTTATGGCTTATCGAAGATCCTCCCTCCAGACGATTTGACTGTAATCGTCAACACCGGCGATGATTTTGAACATTTCGGCTTGAAGATTTGTCCCGACCTGGATACGATCTGCTATACACTGGCAGGTCTGGCAAATCCTGTGACCGGATGGGGACGGGAGAACGATACCTGGAATTGCCTCAGCACTTTGAAGCAATTCGATGCCCCAGCCTGGTTCAACATAGGCGATGCCGACCTGGCGTTGCATCTCGAAAGAACCCGCCTGGATCAAGAAGGACATCCTCTTTCGGAGATCACTCAGCAATTGGCGCGTAAAATGGGCATCCAGCACACTGTTCTGCCCATGACCGATGAGGAAGTGACGACGATCATTTCTACCAAGGAATATGGCGATCTCGATTTCCAGGAATATTTTGTCAAATACCAGTTTGCTCCAACCATGACCGGCATCAAACTTGATGGCATCGACTGGGCCAGAGCTCCCCAGAAGGTAATCGATAATTTGAATGGGTGCGATATCGTAATTATCTGCCCATCGAATCCTTGGGTGAGTATCTTCCCGATTCTCTCGATCCAGGATATCAAACAGATCCTGGCGCACAAGCCCGTTGTTGCCGTTTCTCCGATTGTTGGCGGGAATGCCTTGAAAGGCCCGGCTGCAAAGATGTATCGGGAAATGGGGATCACGCCCTCTGCTCTCGAAGTGGCCCGGCAATACAAACCGTATATCAAAGGCTTCGTTCTCGATGTAATTGACGAAGAGCAAGGTGATATTTTAAGCCAGTGGGGTATAATTTCAATGGTTACAAATACGATCATGGCAAACGACGAGGCAAAGGTAAGGTTAGCGCAGGAAGTGTTGGAATTCTCTTTAAAATTAGTTTAGAAGGTAATTTTTATGACACTTTGGGCTATCGTACCCGTAAAACCTCTCAGAAGAGGGAAATCTCGTCTCTCCAAGGTCTTAAGTGAAGATGAGCGAACCTCTCTAAACAAGACCTTGCTCGTTAATACCCTGAAGACTTTACGAAAAGTAGAAGAAATCGATACCACCCTGGTCGTATCGCGCGATCCCTCTGCTCTGGCGCTTGCCAGGGATTACGGAGCCAGGACGGTGCTCGAAGACGGCAGTCCTGAATTGAATACGGCATTACGCAGAGCAGCCTCAGTTGCCCAAGCCTACCAGGCGCACGAGATCATCGTCCTGCCGGCAGATCTTCCACTGCTGACCTGGGAGCACATGAAGGAGTTCCTAGCTCACAGCGGCCAACCGCCTGAGGTGATCATTGCCCCGGACCGCCGTCATGATGGGACAAATGCGCTGTACATCAATCCACCAGGGTTGATCCCGTTCTGCTACGGATCCGGTTCTTTTAATGCCCATGTCGACTCAGCCAGGAAAGCCGGTTCGCGCATCGAAATAATAGACGATCCTATCTTCAGCCTCGATCTCGATTTACCTGAAGACCTTGATTATCTGAAACAGCTAAAATCGGAAGACGCCATCATCACCAAATCTGTATCGGAGGGTTAGGATGCCAGAACGAGTTGCTTTATATCTACAAGATGCGCATAATCTGCGCGACGGATTGGATTATGTTCGTTATGCAGAAGCAAGAGGATTCGAAGCCGTTTGGCAGGCGGAAAGTCGGCTGGTACGAGATGCAATTGTGCCCATGGCGGCTTATGCTGCTGTGACAGACCACCTGAAGGTCGGCTCGGGCGTGATCAATAACTGGACGCGCAATATCGGTCTGCTTGCCTCCACCTTTCTGACTCTCGATGATTTGGCTCCGAACCGGATTATTTGCGGTATTGGCGCCTGGTGGGATCCTTTGGCAAGAAATGTCGGCATCGACCGCAAGAAACCTTTAACCGCGATGAAAGAGACCGTGCTTATTCTGCGTCGCTTGCTGCACATGGAGAGAGTTACTTTCGACGGCGAATTTATCCATGTCAACGGTATTCAACTGGATGTGGTACATGGCAACACAGAACCTCGCAATGTTCCCATCTACATTGGCGCCACAGGGGATCAGATGATGGAGATGACCGGTGAGATCGCCGACGGCGTGGTGATGAATTATTGCGTTCCTCCGGAATACAATCTCAAAGCGATCGAGCTTTTGAAAAATGGCACAACGCGAGCAGGACGCAAGTTTGACGATCTTGACCGGCCACAGCTCATCGTGTGTTCAGTCAACGAAGACCACGACGCCGCCATCGATACGACACGAGAACTGCTGACTCAATATCTCGCGCAACAGCCACATATCGCCAAAGCTTCAGGCGTTGCACCTGAAGTGGTGCAGCAGATTCAGTCGATTCTGGGTTGGCCTGCCACGCATGAGCAAATTGCCAAAGCCAAATACCTTGTCCCCGAGGACTTGATCATCAGGATCACGGCATCCGGCACGCCTGATGAAGCTCGCGCCAAAGTAAAAGAATACATCAAGAATGGCTGCACTTGCCCGATTCTCTACCCCGTAGGGGGGGACGTGAAACTCCTTATCGATACCTTTGCGCAGAAGTGATATGAGCAGACTCGCAAATTCCAGGTATTGCTTCGTATGCGGCATCGAAAACGCCAACGGTCTGAAATTGATTCTCGAAAGTGATGCACCTGGTCGCGTATCGGGGAAGATTGTAATACCAAGCCGGTTTGATGGATGGCCGGGTATTGTTCATGGCGGTGTTCTTTCGGCAATTCTTGATGAATCGGCAGGACGTTCGATCGAGGCCGCCCCATTCCCAAACGAGACTTTTCTTACCGGAACCCTGAATGTGCGATTCAGACGACCTGCGTACAGTGAGACCGCGCTTTTTGTGGAAGCTGAACTGGTCAGGCGCAAGGGGCGCGTGGCCGTTGCCACAAGCAAAATCATGGACGAAGACGGGCAGGTGCTTGCCGAGGCAGAAGGTACATTCGTCAAGATCAAGGAAGAAAATGCCATGAACCATACCGGCAAATCAGACGAATGGATAATGGTACCAGGCGAGGAGAATTAAGATGATCATCGAATATCATCGTCCCAAGGACGAATCGCAAGCGCTCGCTTTGTTGAACCGCAAGATTCCTATCACCATCCCGCTAGGCGGCGGAACTGTTGTCAGCAAGACCAGCCAAGAAGTCGCCGTCGTAGACCTGCAATTCCTGGATTTGAACTATATTCGCGAAGAGAACAAGACTATCGCGATCGGCAGCATGACGACACTTGAAGAGATGCTCAGTTATTTTGGCAAAGAATCTGCCATCGGCCAGGCAATTGTCATCGATGCAGGTAAAAATATCCGATGCATGGCGACACTTGGCGGATCGGTGGTATCGAACGGCGGAAGGTCTGCGCTACTCACCGTCCTGAAAGCCCTGGGCATAGAAATCGTCTGGAAACCAGGCGATAAAGTCACAGATATCGACACCTGGCTTGCGAGCAAGGATGCAGGCAGATTTGGCGACTTCATTTCTGAGATTCGAATGCCAAAGGAAGTTCAAGTTGCCTTCGAATCAGTGGGCCGCAGCCCGCTGGATCTACCGATCATCTGCTGCGCTGTGACGAGACAGCCCAATGGCAGTTTGCGATTAGCCCTGGGGGGATTTGGAGAAGCTCCGATTCTTGGGTATGAAGGTAATGCATGGGGCGATGTAGCCAAATCGGTGGGCGGCGCGTTGAATGCAGCCGGAGATGAATGGGCTTCGGCTGAATATCGTGTCGAAGCAGGCACAATACTGGCAAAGCGATTGATCGAAGCGCTGGCGGAAGGTAAGTGAGGAATGGCCACCATGAATATCAATCTTGACATCAACAACTGCATGATCCCATTCGAGATACAGCCAGCTGTTACATTGCTAAGCGTATTGCGCGGGGCCGGATATTTTGGAGCCAAATTTGGCGGATGCAAGAAGGGTGAATGTGGGGCCTGCACCGTTTTGTTGGATGGGAAACCGGTAAATTCCTGCTCGATGCTTGCTGCGCAGGCTGAGGGTCACAAAATCCAAACGATTGAGGGAATTGGCCAACATCCCGACCAGGGATGGAAGAAAACCGAGGGTCTGCATCCGCTGCAGCAAGCATTCATTGAATCCGGCGCGATCCAGTGCGGCTACTGCACACCAGCCATGGTGCTGAGTACCAAATCACTGATCGATAAGTCACCGGAACCTTCTGAAGAGGATATTCGCGATGCTCTTTCGGGAATTCTCTGCCGATGCACAGGTTATCAGAAGCCTGTAGAAGCGGTCAGGGCAGCCGCAGCGTTGATGAACGGTTCGGTGACATTGTCCGAGTTTAGCGACGACATCAAGGCGAACTCCATGCCACAAATGGATCTTGCGCCGGAGGCGGAGGGATTCAAGAGCGTCGGAAAGCCTGATATCAAGGTTGACGCGATGAAGCTTGTACAAGGCAAGGCTGCTTTCACTGCGGATATCGACATCAAAGATCTGCTGGTCGCCAGGGTGCTGCACAGCCCGGTAGCCCACGCTCGGATCAAGCGAATCGATGTCGAAAAAGCACGTGCTTTGCCAGGTGTACACGCTGTCTTGACCTACAAGGATATTCCGAGGGTTGTTTTCACCACGGCGGGCCAATCGGATCCCATCCCAGGACCGCTGGATGCATTCAGTTTGGACAACAAAGTCCGATTTGTGGGGGACAGGGTTGCATTCGTGGCAGCCGAAACAGCCGAGATTGCTGCCAAAGCACTCGGGTTGATTGATGTGGAATACGAAGAGCTTCCGATTTTGCTGAATTCGGAAGATGCCATGAAGCCTGGCGCTCCGATCTTGCATGACGAACCGGAATACCAGAATTTTGCCGATTCCGATCCTTCGAAGAATCTGGCTGCTGAAATCCGCATCGATATTGGAAATGTCGAAAACGGTTTTAAAGAGGCCGACCGTATATTCGAAGCGGACTACGAGGTCCCCAAGGTCCAACAAGCACATATCGAACCTCATGTCACAGTCACCTACTGGGATTCTGACGACCGCCTTGTTATTCGCACGAGCACACAGGTACCTTTCCATGCTCGCAGGCAACTTGCTCCGGTATTGGGATTGCCCATCAAACGAATCAGGGTGATAAAACCCAGAATCGGCGGTGGATTTGGCGGAAAGCAGGAGATCCTCATAGAGGACGTCGCCGCTCATCTGACCATCGCCACAGGAAAGCCGGTCGTCTTCGGGTACTCACGGGAAGAGGAATTCATCGCTGCGCGCTCACGGCATCCCATGAAGATTCACATGAAGACAGGCGTCAAGATGGACGGGACGGTCACAGCGAACGAAATGCATGTGCTCACCGATACAGGCGCTTACGGCTGCCACGCATTGACCGTCACAGGCAATACAGGGCAAAAGGCTATGGCATTGTATGTTGGTGATGGCAAGTATCGAAAATCACCCAATATTCGCTTCTACGCGGATATTGTCTATACCAATACGCCGCCTGCAGGCGCATACCGCGGATACGGTGTGCCCCAGGGGTTCTGGCCCGTGGAACGCCAGATGGAAACGATCGCGCGCGAATTGAATCTTGACCCAATCGAGTTCCGGTTGAAGAACGCGCTGCGCGCCGGCGAACTGCAGCCTTTCAGTACATCGTGGAGCGAGGGACGCGAACCAAAGCCTGAAATTGTCCATACGGTCGGACTGGAACGGTGCGTAAAATTGGGGAAGCTTGCCATTGATTGGGAAAAGAAGTTTTCAAAATCCGAATGGCACACAGTTGCCGGAAAACCGCATTTGCGCAAAGGTATTGGCGTTGCGATGGTCATGCAAGGCACTGCAATCCCATACCTGGACATGGGCGCGGCGAGCATCAAGATCAACGAAGACGGCTCTTTCAACCTGTTGATCGGCGCCACCGACCTGGGTACAGGCTCAGATACTGTTCTTGCCCAGATGGCATCTGAAGTCCTCGGCGTTCCCACAGAAGATATCCTGGTTTACTCGTCAGATACCGATATGACGCCTTTCGACAAAGGTGCGTACGCATCGAGCACCACGTACATATCAGGGACAGCAGTCACGAACGCAGCCATGCAAGCCGCTGAACGCATTAAAGTACGCGCAGCGTTCATGCTCTCTAAGGACGAACGTAAAGTGACGACTGAGGAAATCGTTTTGCGCGAGCGCAAAGCATTTGCTGCAGATGGGCGGTCCGTCACAATGGCAGAAGTGGCTTGCGAATCGCTGCACCATGCAAATCAGGAGCAAATCATGGGCACGGCATCCTACGTATCGCCAGTGGCTCCTCCGCCGTTTGCTGCTCAATTTGCCGAAGTTACCGTTGATATTGAGACTGGTAAAGTCATCGTTGACAAGCTTGTAATGGCGGTGGATTCCGGAGTCATCGTCAACCCATTGACCGCCTCAGGGCAGATCGAGGGCGGCATGGTTCAAGCGCTTGGATACGCAGTAAGTGAGGAAATGGTCTACGACGCGAAGGGCAGGGCGCGCGAAAGAGACCTGGTGGACTATCACATCTTCAGGGCAGACGAAATGCCTGAGATGAAGACCATCTTTGTCGAAACCTACGAGCCATCGCATCCGTTCGGAGCCAAAGCTGTTGCTGAGATCCCCATGGATGGTGTGGCGCCGGCTGTGGGAAATGCAATTCAGGATGCGTGTGGGGCCATGCTATACAGGAATCCGGCCACTCCAGAGCGTGTTCTGGAGGCAATCAAGAGAAGGAAATAAATGGTGACTCCGATTTATGTTGTAGGTCACGCAAATCCCGATACCGATTCGATCGCTTCTGCCATGGGCTATGCCTGGCTGCTGCGCGAACGCGATGGCCTGGATACTGTTGCAGCCAGAGCAGGGGCGACCAATCCGCAGACTGTTTTTGTGCTCAAGTTGTTGGGATTGGAAGCACCGCAGTTGATTACTGATGCGAGCCCGAGGTTCGGTTCGGTCATGCGGCGCATGGATACAACTACGCCGGAGAAACCACTTCGAGAGGCATGGGCTATTGCCACCCGAACGGGAGGAGTTGCTCCTGTGCTCAATGAGGATGGCACTCCGTATGGGTTGATCAATGGTCGCAGCTTGTTCGAGTTCTTGAGCAGGCAAGTGGGTGTGCGTCCTGACCGTCACAAGATTACGATAGACGATATCCTTGAATACCCGTGCAAAGAGGCAGTCAATCGCGGAGTACCTAAATTTTCATCCAGCACACGTATTCGTGACGTGCTCAACAAAGTATTGCGCGTCGAAGGTGATGAATTTTGGGTGGTCGATGAAAATACCGGGCGATACGAAGGCATTTGCCGCCAACGGGACTTGCTCAACCCACCCAGGCTTCAGATCATTTTGGTGGATCACAACGAGGAGCAACAATCGATAGGCTCACTCGAAGAGGCTGAACTGCTGGAGATCCTGGATCACCACCGGCTTGGCAACCCGTCGACGCGCATGCCGATCAAGATGACCGTGGATATCGTTGGCAGTACGTCCACGCTGGTATCCGAGCAGATTGAAGACGCCGGGTTAAGCGCTCCGCCGAAGCTCGCCGGGTTGATGCTGGCGGGCTTGTTAAGTGATACGCTGATTCTCACTTCACCGACGACGACAGAACGTGACCGCTCCGCTTCAGAAAGATTGGAGCGGTGGGCATTCGCACCCGGTTCACCTCTGGCAACTGAAACGCGCGCATCTTACGGACAGAAAGTGCTTCAAGCAAGCGAAGGCATCTCCACCCGAACGCCAAAAGAGGTGGTCACTGCCGACCTCAAGCTTTATTCTGCCGGAAACTTGAAATTTGCCATTGCTCAGGCTGAAGTCAATAACCTGAATGAGCTCGATGATCATATCAACGAATTGACGAATGCCCTCGAGGAATTACGCGAAACGAAGAATCTGGATTTCACCATGCTAATGGTTACTGATGTGGTGAGGGGTTCGAGCAGGCTGCTGCTTTCGAACCCGCCGCCCGCGCTTAACGATTTGCCTTACAAACCCATGAACGATAACACCCGCCTCGCCGAAGGTGTGGTCTCGAGGAAGAAACAATTATTACCTGTTGTGCTGGGCTTACTGGAGGATTGAGATGTCGATTTACCAAAGAATCGCGGAGCTGGAAAAGACCGGCGAAGCCGCAGTTCTATGCACGGTCGTGGACGCCAGGGGTTCGACCCCGCGCCACGAAGGCACAAAAATGCTCGTTTACGCTGACGGCTCCTTTATCGGTACTGTTGGCGGCGGCGAGATCGAAAATCAGGTCAAACAAGAAGCCCGGGAAGCTTTGAAAGACCGCAAAACGAGATTATTGAAATATACCCTGGTCGATCCAAAACGGGGCGATGTGGGTATCTGCGGCGGCCAAATGGAGGTGTACGTGGAACCGATCATACCAAAGATGACCCTTGTGGTTATTGGAGCAGGGCATGTTGGGCGGCAAGTGGTGTTCCTGGCCCACTGGCTGGGATACCGGGTGATTGTCGTAGATGACCGCCCGGAATTTGCCACGCCTGAGTCGATGCCTGACGCTGATGAATATATCACAGCCGATATGGCGGATTTGCCAGATAAAATAACGATCAATGAGTTCACCAGTATCGTTGCCACGACTCGCGGAGGGGACGTGGATATTGCGGGTTTGGGGCCGCTGCTCGATACAGACGCCGGATACATTGGTGTAATTGGATCAAGACGCCGCTGGGAATTCACAAAGAAGGGCTTGATTGCCAAGGGTGTCGATCCTGAGAAGTTCAAGCGAGTTCATTCGCCGATAGGACTTGAGTTACAGGCAGAAACCCCCGAGGAAATCGCCGTGAGCATCATTGCCGAGGTGATGATGGCCGCCAATCGCGGCACCGGTAAAAGCATGAAAAAGGATTAGGGCGACAATGTGGAAAGAATATTACAACGCATCCTCCTTGCCTGAAGTTTTGGATCTTCTTGACCAACCCGGGCGCTCCGTTCGCCTGATTGCCGGCGGCACGGATATCCTGCTCGATCTCGAGAAGCAGGAGCATGAACTTGATCTACTGATCGACGTCTCAAGAATCGAAGGGCTGGATCGGATCAGGGTTGATGCCGATGGAATCGTGCACATTGGACCGTTGGTAACTCACAACCATTGCGTAGAATCCGAACTACTGCGCAGGTATGCGCTTCCACTCGTCATGGCAAGCTACATGGTGGGATCTCCGCAAATCCGAAATCGGGGGACAATCGCAGGCAATGTGATCACTGCTTCGCCGGCGAATGACACCATTTCACCCCTCATGGCTCTCGATGCGTCGCTAACCTTGCTTTCCAAGCGAGGCGAACGCAAAGTGCTGCTAAGCGAATTCTACAGGGGAGTGCGCAAGACCGTCATCGCCCCTGATGAAGTGTTGACCGATATTTCTTTTGTCGGAATGAAGGAGACACAAAAGGGAGTGTATAAGAAGTATGCTCTCAGGCGTACGCAAGCGATCTCGCTTGTCAATGCTGCCATCGTTTTGACGTTAGAAGACAAGAAAATCACTAAAGCCGCAATCACGCTCGGTTCTGTGGCGCCAATAATTATCCATGCTCCAAAAGCCGAACAATTTCTTGTTGGAAAATCTCTCTCAGAAGCAGTCATTGAAGAGGCCTCAAGACTTACAGCTTCCGAAATCGCGCCAATCAGTGATATTCGCAGTTCGGCAGGTTACCGTGCAGGCATGGCAGAAACGATGGTCAAACGCGGATTGAGTGAAATCAACGCCGGAACGAGCGGTACCGATCTCCCGAAAAATCCAGTATTATTGTGGGGCAAAAAGCAAGGAACCTCGAATCCCTGGCTCAAAACGGGCAGAGCCTATACAGGGTCTGAATCGATTCAGGCCAGGGTAAATGGAAAACCACTCAGCCTGATAGGCGGCTATCAAAAGACCCTCTTGCGTTGGATTCGCGAAGAGGCACTGCTCATCGGAACAAAAGAAGGCTGCGCTGAGGGGGAGTGTGGAGCCTGCACAGTCTTTCTGGATGGCAAGGCGGTGATGAGCTGCCTTGTAGCTGCCCCCCGTGTGGATCAGGCGGAACTTATCACTATTGAAGGGTTGAGTCAGGACGGGCAATTATCAACAGTTCAGCAAGCTTTTGTCGAAGAAGGTGCTGTACAATGTGGATATTGCACTCCGGGTTTTGTGATGTCAGCTGAGAAGCTGCTCGAGGAGAAGAGTTCTCCTGACCTCGACGACATCAAGATAGCCATCAGCGGCAACCTTTGCAGGTGTACAGGCTATTACAAAATCGTGCGGGCCATAGAAAAGGCAGCATCCAGCCAATAGAGGGAACTATGACAAAGTATACGGACCACTACAAACAAGATACACGGTCGAAAGCTGAGCGTTTGGGACCTCATCCGATCTGGCGAGGTATCGGTCTGGTTTTTCTAATCGTGCTTCCAGTGATGTCGTTTTTGATCGTCAGCTACTTTATCGAGAACCCATCACTTGTGCCGTGGTTGGAGATTCCAAAGGAAATTGTGTTTCAGAACCTTTGGGATCCATTCATCGCAGCCAAGCTGATCGGTACGATCCTCGTGGCGTTCGTATTATTCATAGCAATTTCATTTTTTACTTTCCTGATCAATAGCATCGCCGGCCGGTAATCTGGCGGGAGTATGCGTGATCGATCAAGCTTTATTGCATAAATGACAAGGGACAGCGATATGGAATATGTAGGCCAATCAGTCCAGCGAATCGATGCTGCAGATAAGGTATCCGGCAAAGCGCTTTACGCCGGCGATTACAATCTACCCTCGCAGCTTTACATGAAGGTTCTTTTCGCAAAAAGGCCTCATGCGATCATCAAGCATATCGACACCTCTTTAGCAGAGAAATCTGCAGGTGTCGTCGCGATTTTTACTTCCAAAGACGTTCCAAATAATGAATTTGGACTCGGAATCAAGGATCAGCCGGTGTTGTGCGGGCCGGGATCGAACAAAGCATTCGCCGATCACGTGCGCTATGTGGGAGATAAAGTCGCGCTGGTCATTGCCGAGACAGAGAAGCAAGCTGAAGCTGCTGCGCGACTGATCATTGTTGATTATGAAGACCTGCCCGTCGTGAGCACGATCGAGGATGCGCTCAAACCGAATGCCACCCTTGTTCATCCCGATCGGGGATCGAATGTCTGTGTCAATTACCGAATCCGCATGGGCGATGTCAGCAGCGCGTTCAACCAGGCAGATGTGATCGTCGAGGATGAATATCACACTCCAGTTCAGGAGCACGCCTATTTGCAGCCCGAGGCGGGCGTCAGCTATATCGATGATGAAGGCCGGGTCACAATAGTTGTTGGCGGCCAATGGACACACGAAGATCGCGAGCAGGTGGCACATGCGCTTAACCTCGAAGAAGAGCAGGTGCGCATTATCTATCCGGCGATTGGCGGAGCTTTCGGCGGGAGAGAAGACATGTCTGTGCAGGTAATCCTTGGTCTTGCTGTGATACGCCTGCATGAAAGGGGCATCAACCGCCCGATCAAGATCGTATGGAGCCGCGAAGAGTCCATGTTCGGGCATCACAAGCGCCATGCGTTCTTCATCAAGGCGAAATGGGGCGCGACGAAGGACGGGAAAGTGATTGCAGCCCAGATGGAATTGTATGCCGATGGCGGTGCCTATTATTCGACCACACCAAAGGTGCTGGGCAATGCCACGTTACTTTCGACCGGACCTTACAGCATTCCGAATGTCAAAGTAGACACTTACGGCCTGTACACAAACAATATCACCTCGGGGGCTTTCCGTGGGTTCGGAGGACCTCAAGGTGCATTTGCGGCCGAAGGTCAAATGAACAAATTGGCAGAGAAACTCGGGCTGGATCCGGTCGAGATTCGCATGCGCAATGTGATCCATGAAGGGGAGACACTCTCTGTAGGCACACCGCTTCCGCCGGGAGTCACGATCGACAAAGTGACTGAGACGTGCGCGCTGGAAGCAGGTTGGACCAAGGACGCATCCGGTTGGCATCGACCTGAAGTCATGCACACACACGCGAATAGCCTTGCCAGAGGGATCGGCTTCGCGATCGGCTTCAAAAATGTCGGCTTTTCCTTCGGATATCAGGAGAATTGCTGGGCAGCCATCGAGTTGTACGGCGCATCCGAGGTAGAGAGGGCAGTGCTGCGGCAAAGCGCTGCAGATGTCGGCCAGGGAGCACAGACGGCGATGGTGCAGATGGCTGCACAGGCATTGAATTTGCCGATGGAAAAGATCGAGATGGCGGCCGCAGATACGGCGATTACCGAGAGTGCTGGAAGCGCAAGCGCTTCGCGGATGACATTTATGTCGGGAAACGCGATCATTGGCGCTGCCAAAGAAGCACTCCGAAAATGGGATGCAGAAGAACGTCCGGCTATTGGCGAGTTTACCTACCTTGCTCCCAAGACGACACCGTTCGACCCTGAGACAGGCAAGAGCGAGCCAAACTTCGCCTACGGCTACGTCGCAGAGGCGGTCGAGTCTGAGCTCGACCTGGAGACGGGCGAAGTGCACGTTACCCGGGTCGTGTGCGCAGATGATGTGGGAAAAGCGGTCAATCCACAGCAAGTTGTTGGACAGATCGAGGGTGCGATCGTTCAGGCGAATGGTTATGCCGCGCTGGAAAACTTCATCCAGAAAGACAGCATCCCCATGACGACCAAGATGTCTACATACTTGATCCCAACAGTGCTTGATATTCCGGATGAAATCAATTCCGTGCTGATCGAGAATGCAGACCCGCGTGGGCCATATGGAGTCAGGGGCATGGGCGAGATGCCCTATCTACCGTATGTGGCAGCGCTTGCTGCGTCTGTCAAAGATGCGACAGGTATCTGGTTCGACGAATTTCCCTTAACCGCCGAGCGGGTCTGGTCGCGACTCAAGAAATAGCGAGAGAACCTGCTCATCGAGCAGGTTTTTCTTTTGATTGGAGAATGGGAAATTGAAAATTGGCGCAGTCATTCTGGCGGCGGGAGAATCTCACCGATTTGGATCTCCAAAGCAACTGGTGGACGTCAAGGGCAAACCCATGCTGCAATGGGTCATCGACCTGGTTCAATCCATCGACTTCGCGAGGATTGTGTTGGTCCTGGGGGCAAAAAAGACTGAGATCGAAGCAAAGTTGCAAGTGAGCGAGTGCATTGATATTGTGGATAATCCTGATTGGCGCCTCGGTCAAAGCAGCTCTGTCAGAAAGGGCGTCGAGTTGCTGGAAAAAGACTGCGATGCAATCATGTTCTTTCTGGGAGACCAGCCATTCATCACCAAAGCACTGGTAGAGCGGGAAATCGAAGTATATACTGAAAGCAAGCCTGAGATCCTGGTTCCAGTTTTTGATGGAACGAGGGGCAACCCCGTGATCTTTAGCAAAAACTGTTTTTCCGAGCTAAGAAAAATTCATGGCGATCAGGGAGGGAGGGCGATTTTTCGGAATCACCCAATTTATGAGTTGAGTTGGTCGAATGTGGGAGAAAACAGGGATATCGATAATAGCGGCGATTTAGGAGGACAATAATGGAAAAGAGACAAAATGCGCATAGGAATATATCTACAATTATTTTGAGCGCCGGACTCTCAACCAGAATGAAGCAACCCAAGCTTGTACTTCCGTGGGGTAAAGATACCATCCTGGGTACGGTGATCAGTGCATTCAAAGATGCTGAGGTAGGTGATATCGTCGTCGTGACCGGCGGCAGCCGGGAGTTGGTAGAGCAGGAAGCAACGAAGCACAATGCCAAAACTGTGTTTAATCCCAAATATGAGAATGGCGAGATGGTCGATTCTCTCAAAGCAGGATTGGCAAAGATCATGGATGGAAATTCAACGGCCACGTTCGTTGCCCTGGCCGACCATCCATTCATCTCCAGCCATGACATACGCGGGATGATCGACCTGTACAACAAAGGAAAGGCCAAGCTCATCGTTCCAAGCTACTCGATGCGGCGTGCACATCCGTGGCTGATCGACCGCGAACTCTGGCCTGATGTGATGAAAATCGAACCGCCTGATACCATGCGGGAATTTGTGAATGCGCACAGCAATCTAATCGCATATTACATTGTCGAAATGTCAAAAATCCTCGAAGACCTGGACACTCCCGAGGATTATGAGCGGCTTCGACCTCAATAACACAGGATCGTTATGGAACTGCAGCCGAGTCACCGCTATGAAATCTGGAACGTAAGCGAAAATCCACAGACCCGAACCGTAGACGTCGTTCTGATAGAAGCTCAACCGGGAACAGGCGATATGGAAGGCGCGGTCTATACTTCGGTCCGGACATATTTTCGGAGTATAAGGACGCCAAGATACCTTTACATCCAAAGGCACATTGGGCGTTTGAAAGAATCTCTGGAAATCGAGCATGGACGCTTCCAATTTGATGAAGCGCGCTTGAAGCGCGCGCTGAGGCTGGCTGTTGACAAATCCGCAATTGCCGGTGAGGTGCGCATCAAGATTGTAATTGCTCCGAAGTGGAAAGACCCCATCTTGTTTATGATCGAACCACTGCCCACACCCGACCCTGAAGAATATAAGAAAGGCGTCCAGGTTTACACGACTACCTATATCCGTAAAGATCCCAAGGCCAAAGTCTTCGAATTCGTCGAGATCCAAGATCAGATTCGCGGTCAATTTGGGCAGCGTGTCGAAGAGGTGATCATGCTCGACCCATCTGGGGGGATGCTGGAAGGACTGAGCAGCAACTTCTTTGCGGTAAAAGAAGGGTCTGTCTATACCGCAAGCAGGGGAGTTCTGAACGGGATCACCCGTCAAATCGTGCTCGATATTGCCAGGAGAGAGGCGATAAACGTCATCTACCAAAAGCCAAAATTCCGCGAGATCGAGCAATTCTCTGAGTGCTTCATCACCAGCACTTCAAGAGGTGTGTTGCCAGTCGTCTCCATTGATCATAAAATCATCGGACCCGGTAATCCGGGCCCGATCACACGAAAGCTGCACCAATTGTTCGATGAGCGAATTCCCAAATTGGTCGAGCCGATCTAGGAATTATCATCCTCATTTTCAGTCTCATCGCCAGGTTCTTCCAGATTGCCTTCATTCATCTCGTGGATGATCTTCAGCGCCTCTTCAACCTGGTCTGCAGGCACACGCACTTCTACGAGGCCAAGCGGTCCAACGGTCAATCCATATGTCCTGCCCGCGGATTCCTGGTTAGTATAAGCTTTCAAACCAAATGATTCGAGCAGGATCTTTACCGATTCGGCTTCGATACCACCCGAGGCTACGTAGACAACTTCATCGCGCATTTTATTATTCATTTTGTTCCCTGTTTCCCATCTTTTCAATGAGCTGCTGCAATCGATGACTTCTGATGTCCAGCTCTTTGAGCATCTTATTCTTTTTATACCGTAACATGATCGAATTGGCAACCGACTCGCGCGCCTGTTGCGTCCATCTGGAGGCAGCAGCGTAGTTAGCGGCATGATGCTCATAATATTTTGCCAATTCAGTCGCAGCGTCGATTCTGTTGAAGCGTGCGGCTTTTTCCCACACTTCGACGGCCGCCGCCCAATCTTCGCGTTTCTTGTAAATCATACCCAAGCGCATGCAAATTTCAGGCAGGAAGGAAGTATCCATGGCATTATCGCCCAGGCAAGCCGTAAAGAGCTTTTCAGCTTCAGAGGACATGCCGACATCATCGTAGATGACGCCCATCGAGTAGAGGTCGGTGAGATTCATCGAGTACTGATCCAGGTTGATCTGCCTCATGGCATCCGCGATGTAAATCATCAGTGCAGCAAGCGAGAGGATATCCATGCGGTTGTGAACCATCACGCCCGCAAGCTGGGTCGGGTCACCTGTGCGAAGATAATCGAAATAGATTTCGGGGATCATCCAGGAAGGGACTTCGTTTTCGTCCCTTGGAATGTTCAGAATTTCTCGCTCAAGGTCCTGAAGTGAGCGGCTGGCAAGGCGATTCTTCCATATTCGGCGGGCCAGGTGGAGCAGATCCAGGTGATTGAGGTGGCCGAAGGGCACCTGCATCCTGTTGATGGTATATCTTGCATTGAGAAGCGGAATATCGAACGCCTTGCCGTTGAACGTCGAGATAATGCTTGATCGTTCTGTAAAATTGGCCAGCTCGAGCAGCATGGAGGGCTCTTCGCCTGGATCGCGGATGAGATATTGGTCGACGCGAAAACCTGACTCTGTCTGATAGCCGAGCCCAACCAGGAAGGCCAGTGTGCCCGTCCCGCCTGAAAGCCCTGTTGTCTCGGTATCCAGGAAGAACAGACCGTTCGGATTGATATTGGTGTGATCGACGTTCCTGGTAACAGCCGTGATCTCGGAGGTCGAGATGATCTCGGAAAATGAGACGATGCCGTGCTGATATCCTAATGGATATTCGCTGCGACTGAGATAAAAACTGCCAAGGCTGTTGCTCAACTCATTCCCTGGAATGAGCGATTCCAGCGAGGGAAGACCCCGGCGCGGTGGAGGAGCCTGAACCTTTTTGGCGGGGACCATTCCCAGCGATTTAAGTTTGTCTGAAAGCGATTCCATTTCAGCCTTTGCCCGCGAGCAATTCCAGTAGTCGTTTTGCTTCCATCTTACCACCGCTTCCATCCTGCGAAATTGGCCCGACGCATGAAGGGCAACCGTCGCTACAACTGCAGAAGCTGATCAGTTCAAGGCACTTCTCCAGCAATTCTTGATGCTTATTGTACAGACTGTCTGATAAGCCGATCCCTGCGGGGATGGTGTCGAAGATCATGATTGCCGGTTGGTTGTCTGCGTAGGGTGCAGCGCCATCGGCATTCGATTCGAGATCTTCGCTGTCGCTCATCACGAGAAGCGGCGCGAGATTGGCCATGGCATATCGAACGCCCGAGATGGCGCTGCGGATACGAACGGCTGACTCGGCAAGCATGTGGCACTCAGGGCAGAGGGTGATCAGGTTGGAAGGAGCATTTGCGATTACTGCACTTGTGAACGCCTTGAAGGGGAGCTTGTGATGAACGTGGAATGCCTTGCCGCTTTCGAGTTTTCCGCAATTTTGACAGCGAAAACCGTCTCTCAAGCGGATGGCGCTGCGGATCTGGTTCCATTGAGGGCCGTAGTCATTCGGATCGGACTTCCACATGCCTTCTTCGCGCATCTTTGCCACACAAGCCTCGTTCAAGACCATCCAATAGCCAAAGGTGCGCAGCGTTGTCGAAGGCATGTCCAAAGGTTGGATATCCAGAATCTCCTGATTGTCCCACTTGATTTTCTTGAAGCCGGTCACCTGGGTGGTGACATTGATTTCGCCGTAGTGGATGGTGCACATGGGGAGTTCCTGGCTGCGCATAATCTGCAGTACTTCAATCTCCACGTTTGATATCGGCTCGGTCGTGTAATCCGCCATTGAGCGGCTCAAAGTGGCGATATTTTTCTCAAGATCGAGATTCTCGACGTAATACGTTTCGCCGCCCTGCAGGTAGATTGCGCCTGGATGGGTCATCCACAGGCTGCTCTGGTAATCCACTTCACCTATGGTGGTGAGATTTCCGTCCTCGTCAGCAATCTGCAGCAGGATTTCGCGCGCGTTTGAACTGCGCAGAGAAATGACGTTCGCGGGATAATCCCGCGACATCCAGTAGAACCGGTTGGCTTTGTACTGCAGTACTCCGGCTTCGGCAAGATAATTGAGGTATTCTTCCAGGGTGGCGGCAGGCAACTTTCCGAATGAATCGCCAGGGGTGAATGGCAGCTCAAATGCTGCACATTGCAGATGCTGAAGGAGGATCAAAGGGTTGTCGGGGTTGATCAATGCCTGTTCCGGCGATTTGTCGAGGATGAACTCGGGATGTCGGGCAAGGTATTGGTCCAATGGGGCAGAGGAAGCGATCAGCACCGCAAATGAAGATTTCGACTTTCTACCTGCACGACCGGCTCGCTGGGTCGTCGATGCAATCGAGCCCGGATAACCGACAAGCACAGCCGCATCCACGCCTCCGATATCGATGCCGAGCTCGAGGGCGTTTGTGGCAGCCGCAAGCAAGATGTCGCCCCGCTTCAGTCCGCTTTCGATCTCCCGCCTCTCGGCTTTCAAGTAGCCGCTTCGGTAAGCCCGCATGCGAGCTTTATAACCGGGCATGCGTTCGATCGAGCGCCGCAAGAGCAGCTCAACTCCCTTGCGGGTGCGACAAAACGCCAGCGTTTGCACCTTGCGTTCCATCAGATCACCTGTCAACTGGCTGGCAGTGTCCAGAAGTCCCTGGCGGATACCCAATTCCTGGTTGACGATGGGAGGATTGTAGATCAGGAAATTCTTCACGCCTTTTGGCGATCCATCGGCATGGATCCATTCCACAGGCGCTTCGAGCAGGTTCCCGGCAAGTTCCTTTGGATTGCCAATGGTTGCCGAGGTTAAAATGTACTGCGGATGGGCACCGTAGAAGTCCAAGATCCTGTTCAATCTGCGGATCACATTGGCAATATGCGACCCAAAAACACCACGGTAGGTGTGCACCTCATCGATCACTACGAAACGCAAATTTCTGAGCAGGCGCTCCCAAATGGTGTGATGGGGCAGGATGCCCAGGTGCAGCATATCCGGATTGGTCAGCAAGATGCGCGCCTGCTCGCGAACAGCAGAGCGCTGCGATGCGGGTGTATCGCCATCATAGACAGCAACCCGCGAGGAAGTCGAATTGGGAAAAAGCTCAACTTCGAATTGCTTGAATGAGTTGAACTGGTCGTAAGTCAGCGCTTTGGTGGGGAAGAAACATAGCGCGCTGCTGTTCGGTTCTGACAGGATGCGGTTCCAAATGGGCAAGCTGTAGCAGAGGCTCTTTCCGCTTGCCGTACCCGTTGAGATCACTACATTGCAGCCGGCAGCAATTCGTTCGAGGGCTTCGGCCTGGTGCGAGTAAAGCGACCGAATTCCCTGATCGTTCAGGCTCTGGATCAACCTTGCTGAAAGCCATGGTGGAAATGCGCGGAACTGCGGCGGTGCTTGTGGAGTCTGAGACCATGAGACGATATTGGAGAAACGGTCAGGGTCGTGCTCCCACTGACCGAGAATTCTTTCAACAGGCTCATCATCATGGGTAGAAATTTGTCTCATAGCAGTTTATTTAGCATAATTGGAAACACCAGAACCCAGTCCTTTTTCAGCTTCGCGCATATAATTGAAAAAACCATCCCTTGAAGCGAGGATTTATGATCATTTATACCATCATCGCAGTAACGTTGGGAGCCATCGCCGGAATCCTGATCAGCTACCTGGCGGATGTGCTGCCGTATACCCGCAGGTTGACCGCTCAGGTCTGCCTTGAATGCGGGCACCGCTTCACGCTGCGTGAATCACTTATCTCTTTCCGCTGTCCCGAGTGCAAATCAAGACCTTCAACACGCTATTTCTTCGTGGTCATTGGCATGATGATTGTGAGTCTGCTTGCTGCGGCCTTCCCTGTCAAAGGGCTTTCCTACTGGGTGGTTCTGCCTGTGCTCACTTTTTTGGGGTTGATCATGGTCATCGATCTCGAGCACCGGGTTGTGTTGAACGAAACGAGTATTTTTGGCGCAATCTTCCTGTTGATTGCCGGCACGTTATCCCACGGGATCTGGAACACGCTACTGGGCGGAGCAGCAGGTTACGGCGCAATGCTCATCCTTTACTATGGTGGCGTCCTTTTCACCAAACTACTTTCGCGCATACGGCACCAGGAAATCGATGAAGTTGCCCTTGGGTATGGCGATGTGAACGTTGCAGGGTTCCTCGGGCTGTTGATGGGCTGGCCCGCCATTGCATCCACGTTGGTCCTGGCGATCCTGCTGGGCGGGGTGATTTCCTTCCTCTTCATCATTGGCTTGCTGCTGCTAAAAAAGTATCACGTCTTTACGGCCATTCCCTATACACCTTTTTTGATCCTTGCCGCAGTGCTGCTCATATTCACCTCAGGAGGATAGACCTGAGAGATCGATACCCTTTGTATGTGGTTGTTCATTCCAAAAGCGAGCGGAAGCAGGGCTGTAAAGCAGCGGTTCGTTCACCTGAACCCCCGAATTGATTTAATTGAATTGAAAATGTAAAACAATAGTTCAACTTCATAAAGGAAAAATAGGAAACCAGGCTCAGTTCAGCCAGATGCACCGCCAGATTTGGAGAAAAATGCATGAGCAAAGCCAATTTGATATGCGGATGTTAAGGTACAGAACGCTTCAGGTTATGATTATAGCACAAGCGTTCTATTCGTCAAGAGCTTTTGAGATATTTTAAGGTTGGGAAACCATATTTTAAGGTTCTGGTGCATACAACAGATAAGAATAAAATGACCGCTCTCACCGGAGCGGTCATTTTGCCTAAAGACTATTTAGGACCCGCTTTAGTGATGTTTCCACCCACAGCTTTCTCAAACTTTGAAAAGTTCTGTTTGAAGTGACCGGCAAGGGTGAGTGCCATTGCGTCATATGCTTCGGGATTGTCCCAGGTTGATCTTGGATCAAGCACCCTGGACGGTACATCCTGACATTCAGTGGGGGAAGAGAGATTGAAAATTGCGTCATTGCGCATAGGTACATGTTCGAGGTTGCCTGCGATGGCTGCTCGAATCATGGCACGGGTATACGGCAGTTTGATTCGTTTTCCGACGCCAAAGGGACCGCCGGTCCAACCGGTATTGACAAGCCACACATTCACGCCATATTTTTGGATCTTCTCGCCCAACAACCTGGCATAGACCTGGGGGAAAAGGGGGAGAAAGGGAGCGCCGAAGCAAGTTGAAAATGTCGGTTCGGGTTCAGCGCCCAGTCCCTTCTCAGTCCCCGCCAGTTTTGAGGTGTAGCCCGAGAGAAAATAATAAATCGCCTGGTCCACATTCAATTTGGACAAGGGAGGCAGCACGCCGTACGCATCGGCCGTCAGAAAGAACACATTCCTGGGGTGTCCGCCCAGGCCACTCTTTACATGATTTGAGATGAATGTGATCGGGTAAGCCGCACGCGTGTTCTCGGTCAGACTACCGTCGGAAAAGTCGATCTCGCGGCTTTGCGGATCGAAAACGACATTTTCGAGCACTGTGCCAAACCGGTGGCAGGCGTCCCAAATGACCGGCTCGAGGGATGCATCCAGGTTGATGGTCTTCGCGTAGCATCCACCTTCGAAGTTGAAGACACCGTCTTCACCCCAGGCATGCTCGTCGTCGCCAATGAGATTGCGCGAGAGATCAGAGGAAAGGGTCGTTTTGCCAGTGCCTGAAAGACCAAAGAATAATGCAGTATCGCCGTTCTGGCCAATATTTGCGGAGCAATGCATGGGGAGGACGTTCTGCTCCGGAAGGATTGTATTGAGAATCGAAAACACCGATTTTTTGATCTCACCGGCGTAGGATGTATTCCCGATCAAAACCATCTTGCGGTTGTAATTCACGATGATGAATGTGCTTGAATGAATGCCATCTATTGCAGGATCGGCTTTGAATGACGGAAGCTGAAGGATCGTGAAATTGGGCTGCAGGCCGGTCAACTGTGAAGTGGCTGGGCGGATGAGCAAATTGCGGGTGAAAAGGCTATGCCATGCCTGCTCGGTGATGACACGAACGTTGATCCTTTCTTTCAGATCCGCGCCGACCTGCAAATCCTGAACGTACACGTCCCTGCCTTCGAGATAAGCCTGCATCCTGGCAAGCAGCGAATCGAACTGCTGAAGGGTGATGGGCTGGTTGACTTTCCCCCAGTCAATCTTGCGTGAAGCATCGTCCTGATAATCGACGATGTATTTGTCCCTGGGAGAGCGGCCCGTGAATTGCCCTGTATTTACCATGAAGGCGCCGTCATTGGATAGATAGCCCTCATTGTTTTTGACTGCGGCTTCTATCAATTCAGCAGGGCCATAATTCCAGAAGACGTTCGCAAGATTCTTCAATCCGGCACTCTCGATGCCGAATTTACTCTGCAACCCATACATTTTCATACAGTCTCTCCTGTTGGATTATTGTGACTTTCCAGCTAAGAAATGATACCAGTACCAGAGCACGTCGTTTGCAGGTTTGCCGTGAACAGAATCGGAATTGTCCTGGAGGCTGCCGGCAGATTGATAGCCGCGCGAAAAGAAACCACCGATCCAGGTCCTGCTGCCCGTGCCCATAACGAAGGCATTATAAATCTTAGCCTGTGTATCCAGACTGATGTTTGTTGCGCTGCCAGCCG
Source organism: Chloroflexota bacterium (assembly GCA_021779955.1). Classification (GTDB taxonomy): domain Bacteria; phylum Chloroflexota; class Anaerolineae; order Anaerolineales; family Anaerolineaceae; genus UBA6107. The sequence continues at coordinate 31,366 of JAJXZS010000055.1, forward strand.
GCGTTTGGTCGACAAGGCAATTCACTTCGGCAGCGCTGCACCCCAGGTACGCATCGGATGTCGACTGCACGTTGAGGCCGATAATCACCGGCTTGTTGAACCGGGTGGCGACCGGTTGAACCACGTTGTCGAGATAAGCACCGGCTTCGCTAAGAATCGCGGAAAATGAGGTCATTGCTTCAGCCGAGATTTCCGGGCGGATGATGATGTAGAGGGCGTCCACTTCGTTCAGCCAGGCCGGGATTTCTTCGCCTGGCGTTTGCAGATCGAGCACTCCGATGATGGCACCTGAATATCTGGCACGAACGTCCTTTACCAATTGAATCCATTGCGCCTGTTCATCCACCGGAGTATTTGCAGGCGTGCCATCCGGCAACACAGTATTTTGCATGGTCGAACTCATGCCCGGATCACCCAGGATAATGGCGGATGCACCTGACAGGGTTGCGGCATCCGCATTTTGAATCACAAAGCGATGATAAGCATCGAACCAGGTCTGCCACCAACCTTGATTGGTGGGGGCCGTATTCCAGTAGGTCGTGCCATCGACCGGATAGTTGATCCGTGGGAAAATCGCAAGCGCCAGACAGGCTTGCTGAACCTTAAGTGCACTTGAGAGTACGTCGCTCCAGAGCAAATCCGAACCAGGGATTGGCGCCAGAACGGGCAGCTTGCTGCCGGAAACCGTCCATGTGGGATCGAGGATAAGCCAATTGGCACCTGTAGCAGCAATCGAAGCATAAGTCGTCTGTTCGAACGACCGGCTCGAAACGGCTCCTGCGGGATCAATTTCGTATCCGGTCAGAAGATCGGTTCGAGGGGGAGTTCCTGCGACTTCAGTAGTGACCGAAGTTGGCCCAGTTGACGGATTCAGCGATTGCCATTGTGCCACCGTCGATTGCACGGATTGGGCAATGGCATTTGGCGTAAAGGTTCGAGGCTGAGTGCCTGCCGCGGGCTCAACTTCACTTGTCAGGTCACATGCGGTATTGCGGCAATAGCGAAACGCGATTTCCCCAAAATAGCTCTGCGGATTGTAGAGCGTATACGACCAGGTTTGAGCATCCAATTTCGCCATGGGAAGCGGAGCAGTCCATTGGTACGGGTTCAGTTGAAGCGAGACGGAATCCTCGACCGGAGTCTCCGAGGGGACAACGACCTTGAAGGTGACAGGAGCAGAATTTTCAGGATGCAAGCTGGCAACGATGCTCTTCACAGTTATCGCTTTATTGGGCACGATCAATTCCCGAACCCTGAAAGAGCCATCGGGATTCAGTTCACCGTTCCAGAATCCATCACCAAGCGTGAATTTATAATTCAGGTAAGATCCAGCCGGAAGAGACAATTTTAGGCTGAATATACCGTTCGAATTTGTCTGCAAAACAGGCAGATCTGCCGCCAGAGCACTCACTCCTGCATAAGTATCGGCGTACAAGTTGCCCAGGGAATAAAAGTTCGTGGCGATCCGCAATCCTGTATTGATATCGGTTGCTGAAGGCAGTTCCACCTCGAAGGTTACATCGACCAGGGGACGCTTGACCAGGCTTATCTGTACCGGTGTGGTGGCATTTTCCGCGATCAAGGCGCTTTGCTGGAATTCTTCGTATGTCCCATCCAGGGCAAAGACCACAAGGTTGTGAGTACCAGGGGTCAATCCTTCGATAACAAAACTGCCATCGGATGCGGTAAGAGTCTGAATTCCTTCAGCAGTTACCAGCAGGTTGGGCAGGGGGGTATTATCCACGGAATCAGTTAGCTGTCCGCGGATTCTGCCGATATTCCCCAGGTAAGGTTCGTCCTGCCAGGCGGCGATGGTATCGTAGAGGACAAGAGGACCTGTTACTTTGAGAGCCCTGAATCTAACCGGTTCGCCCGTCGACGTATATTCCGCCGTCGAACTCTGGCTTGTCTTCAAATACCGATATTTGACGATCGATCCAACGCTAAATGTTGTTTTGGCGTAGTAAGTTCGCTCGTCTTTCTGGATCATATCGATGCGCGTGGGATTGTACGGAAGCCCTGTCACATCATCCAAAACTTCGAGCTGCATTTTAGTTTCGGCGGGAAGGGCTGATGGAAGAACAGCTTCAAGTAAAACTTCCGCTTTCTGGTATGCAGTTTTAGTTTCTGTGAAAGTAACTGACGAAATCTGACTGCAAGCAGCCAGGATTGTTGTAAACAGCAAAACACAGAGCGTCAGGAGTATGGTAGATTTTTGTCGCATAGCCTTCCCCAGTGAAGCGAGGATGATTATTTTTCTTGAAACAACTGCCTGATCTCTGCCTGGTGATCGACAAGCGCCCCCAGGACGCCGTTGATAAATCTGGATGAACTGTCCGATCCATAGATTTTTGCCAGTTCGATGGCTTCATTGATCGCAACTTTGACCGGGGTCGAGCCTGATACCGCCAATTCCCAGAGGGCAATCCTCAGGATATTCCTGTCTACGACTGCAACCTGGTCCAACGGCCATTCAGGAGCATGTTCCGCAATGATATTATCCAGTTTATCGATAATTGGGAATACTCCGGTGACAATCTGGCGGGCGAACTCCACCAAATTTTCATCGAGTTGCTCTTCCTCAAGCCGGCGCTCAAGGATGACCCCAATTGGATGACCGGTCAAGTCATATTCGTAAAGAACCTGCAAGGCCAAACCACGAGCCTTGGTGCGTGATTTCATAATGCTCTACTCTGAGAAATCGATATCCTCAACATGGACGTTCACCCTGCCGACTTCCATGCCAACCATTTCGTTGATCGAACGGGATACCTGGTTTTGGATGGTGCGGCACACTTCGCGAACGTTATAGTCCTTCTTCAGGACGACATAAAGATCTGTGTAGACCAAATTGTCTTCAACGGTGATGCTTACTCCACTCGACAAGCCTTTCTTGAAGAGTTTGTTGACATCGAGCGGACCGGGGGTCAAGCGGCTTACACCTTCGACACTCACGGTCGCGAGTTGTGCGATCGAGATCAGAACCTCAGGAGCGATTGTCGTTTTTCCCATCATAATGTCACCTTTTCAGTACCACGAATTCGTCAGTAATGGGTTGATTTTGTTATTATAACCCGAAAGAGTTGAAATCTATTCGATCGGGCCTATTGGTGCGATGCAATAAATTCGATCGAGAGTTCGATTACATCTTGGACAGGACCTTCCAGAAGGATAACGTGCGGCGATTCCTCGAGCCAAACCAGTTCTGTATCTTGCGAAGCCACGTTCTCGAGGATAATTTGCGAACTCAGCGGGTCGATGGTCTGATCCAATTTGCCTTGAAACACGATCATGGGAACGATGACGCGCTTGAGGATCCTTCGAGTTCTGCCTTGAAGTCTCGACAGCTCACTGGCTCCGTGCAACGGAATGACGTTGAAACCCTGCCACGGCGAATCGAGATTGATATTCTTCTTGTTGATGTACTGCTTGAATGGCCACAGAAGTCGTGTTTTCCAGATCCCGTGAATGACCAAGCCGGGCGAAAAAAGGATCAGACCCTTGATTCGGGGATATTTCGCGGCCAAGAGAAGGCTCAGCAAAGCGCCAGTGGATTCACCGGCGAGATGGACGTTCCTGCAACGCTCCTGCATCTGGAGATAGGCGGTTTCAGCGGCTTTATACCAATCTTGCCATGTGACGCGATTTAGAGCGTCGGGCGTTCCGCCATGACCTGGCAGAAGAGGCCCAGCCACGTTGAAGCCTGCCTGGTGCAAACCTTGGGCAAACGTCCGCACTTCGACCGTTGTGGCCGTAAACCCGTGCAGGCAGACAACACCGGTATCAGACGGGGTAAGCCAATCGAAAGAGCCTCCTTCCGAATCAGGATTTTGAAAGATGGGGAAAGAGGTCTGCGGGTTCATGTGGATCTCCAAGGCTGCTGCATGCGTTTCATGAATGGCATGTTTGGCAAATCCAAACCGGGTTTGTATAATCTATCTGAGAGAACATGCTTCCACATTTCGGTTGATTGGTTCACCAGCAATTCATTTTAGCGGGGAACCTCGAATTCGACAATCGAAATCCATAAGAGGAGAAAATGGGTCATCCCGCCATCGTTCGAGAGCTTATTCTGGATTGCTCAGCTCAGCAATATGCAGTCAATACGCTGCCAAGCGGCACCCTGTTAGGGCCGGTTGAGTATGGCTGGGATCGATTCAAGCAGGACCACGATTCGATGACCTTCGGCGGTGGTCTGCTGGCCGGCAGCCCGTTACCAGGCACTCGAAGGATGATCTTTTGCGGTTATTCTCCTCAGTGGGAAGGTTTCTATGTTTCTGCGCTGGGTGGAGCGATGTACATTTTCAGACGCACGCATCTCAGCTACGCCTGGATACGCGGTCAGTGCCCACAGACTTCTGTAGTTTTGATCAATTACGTTAATGGCGAATATACGGTCAAGTTCGAACCCATTGATCCCGGTCCGATATGGAAGTCTTATGTGAACCAGAAGGGAATCGCGAGCGAAGGATTTTATGCACTCCAGGAATATTTATTCGATAAATACCAGAGCATATTTGTTGGAGACAATTTCAGGATCCTGACGCTTGGTCCTGCGTCTGCCAACACGAACATGGGCGCGATCGGATCAAATCACATTGCACGCGGCTATCTCACCAATATCGATGATTGGGCGGGGAGGGGAGGGCTTGGATCGCGTTTGCTTCAATACCACCATATCGCAGGTGTTGTATTTGGCGGAGATTTCCAAGATCCCGAGCTGAATGATTCTAAGGAACTCGACAACTATTTCCTGGAGCGATTTGGCAAGCGGGCGATTCCCGCAGACCTGATTTTCAGCGCCAAATACCGGTACGTTCCCGAGTTCGACACGGGCGGCACTTTTGGCGTCAATATGTACCAGGGCGAGGATCATCTTTTCAGTTTCAATTACACCTCGGTGTACCAAGCTTCGACAAAACGCATGGAGCAGAACCAAAACTTTATCCAGCCACATTATCTCAAACAGTTCAACGAAGAGATTATTCAGAAGAAGGGCTTCAATCACTGCGGCGAACCCTGCGCGATCGTCTGCAAGAAGGTCAACGATGTGTACAAAAAGGACTACGAGCCCTATGAGGTGTTCGGTCCCAATTGCGGTATTTTCGACCAACGCGCAGCCGAGGTGATCAACAAATACGTCGATACCATGGGCATCGATGCCATCCAGGCAGGAGGGCTGGTCGATTGGCTCATGGAACTAATCTGGGCGGGAAAACTCGACCCCGCTGAATACGATTTGCCGGCTGAAAAGCCGCAATTCCGGTTCGTTTCCACTGAAGATGACTTCGACATCGTGAACGATTCGCTCTACAATGCCAATTATGCGGTTGAGATTCTGAAAATGATTCTCTCTACAGAAAAGGGTGAACTCTTCAGGCATGGGATTCGTTATGCCGCCAAGCGGCTGGATGAAAAGGCGGACATCCACTCGATCGATTCGGCTGTCTACAACGCCCGAGGGGAGAATGGCTGCATGGCTCCAAACCAGTATTGGGTGCCGGGCATGTTTGCGCCCATGCCGCTGATGGGCAAGTACTTTTCCTATTACGGATTTGACTACATACCGCCTTTCGAATTGGGAAAGAAAAATGTGGAGCGGTTTGTGTATGAGCTTTACTCGGAGAATAGCGGTTCATGCCGCTTTCACCGGAAATGGATCGAAGATATCATCGATGACATTATCCTGAGCCATTTCGATCTGCATTTCGATTACTGGAAGACGAATTTCAACCTGGCCAAAGAAATTCATGATTACCAGTCAAAAGATTCGGTATTCTGGGAATCCGAACGGATTGTCGACATCATCCACGCCTATCTGCATTCCTGGAAAGAAGAGGGGCTGAACAACCCGACGCTTGACGAGTGGATTCTCAAGTTCGACAAGGACAAGCATGCTGCCGCGCAGGAATACTGGCAAGCGATGTTCGATGGTATGTCTGACGCATTCGAACATCCTTTCGATGAACCGGCCCCTGCCAAGAAGTAAGGCCATCACCAGGATCGGCGCAACGAGAGAGACGGCATGTTCCAGCCTGGAGTGGAGGAGCGGTCTTTGGGTCTGTTTTGCCAAATGATTTTCACATACATTTTTGGAAACGTTGGTCAAGAATATAGAAATATACACGCCGCATTTCTCTTGTCCATTTCTTGTTGACCAGGGCGGGGGAGTGGTGTTATGATATTTATGGTTTCGATAAGTGCGATTATCATAAGCATGAATAAACTGGATTGAGAGGGCTTTTTGGCCATGGACATGACCATTTCTGATGCGATAGAACGCTACATTTCTTCTGTAAAGCTCTCCAGGAGCGCGCACACAGCCATGGCCTACAAAAATGCCATGGATTCTTTTGTGGCGACCCTGCACGACCACAGGATCGATTCTGCCACAAATCTACTGGGGGATTTGAGCGAAGACAGCATCTCGTGGTTTGCAGACGACCTCAAGGGTTACGCACCCACAACGGAGCGCCTGTATCTGACAGCCGCATCGGGCTTTTTCAACTACATTGCGGCAGAGAACCTCAACCAGGTCAATCTCCCCCGGATCCGGCTGCTCATTCAACAACGTGCCAGGCGCCCGGGGATACGACTGCCGCAGTTTCCTGCGGATGCGATCGAAAAGGTGCTGGAGTACAGCGAAGGACTGATCAACAAGCCTTATGAAGATCCCGGCGAGCGGCTGATCAATCTGCGCGACAGGGCATTCCTGCTCACCCTGGCTGACACAGGTCTACGCGTGCATGAAGCCTGCGCGCTGCGACGCGGCGATGTGGATTGGTTCGAGGGAAAAGCCGTGATCATCGGTAAGGGAAACCGCCAGGATGTCGTGCGATTTTCCACCCGGGCAACCCAGGCGCTGCAGGATTATCTACACGAAAGAACTGCCACAGACGGCAATACAGGAAAATCGCTCTCATCCCTGCCTTTGTTTGCGCGCCATGACAAAGGATCGGGTAAAAAGATCAAGCCGATGACCACGACGACAGGCCGAAATATCGTCACGGCGCGCGTCGTGGAAGTCCTGGGAGACACCGCTGCAGGTACGATTACTCCGCACTCCTTCCGTCATTACTTTGTCACACGCGTCCTGAGAGCCTCAGGTAATCTCAAATTGGCGCAGGAGCTGGCGCGGCATCGAAATATCACCGTGACGCAGCGCTACGCCCATCTTTCGAATGACGAACTCGATAAGGGCTATTGGGATGCAATCGAAGACAAGAAATAAAAAAAGCTCCGGGAAATCCCGGAGCTTTATGGGTTACGTTGTCGTTATTTCAAAACAACTACGTTGCTTGCCTGAAGACCTTTGGGGCCCTTCTCGATTGAGAATTCGACCTTCTGACCTTCTTCAAGATTGCGGTATCCATCAGCCGAGATAGCAGAATAATGTACGAATACATCTTCCCCACCATCACGAGAGATAAAACCATAACCCTTGGTTCCGTTGAACCATTTGACCGTTCCGACGATCCGTTCAGCCATTTTTTGCCTCCTAGAGCAAATACTACAGAAGAAAATTGTTGAGGATTGCAACGTTCTATCGGACGGTCAATTAAAACCAGCCCAGGTGCTTTCGCCTTGGGCTGATGTCTTTCATTACATCCAACAAGAACTACTTTGCATCCTACTGCAATACTTTATCACGTTCTTTGAAGAACGTCAAGGGTAAATGAGATTCCATTAATATTCCCGGTCAAGCCTCGGCGATGGCTTCTTTTGCCTTCTTGGTCTGCTTACCGCGTTCTTCAGTATTCAAGATGCGTTTTCGGATGCGGTAGTTGAGCGGCGTGACCTCGAGGAGTTCATCTTCAGCCAGGTACTCGATCGCCTGGTCCAGGCTCAAATTGACTGGAGGGGTCAAGCGAATTTCGATATCCTTGTTGGATGAGCGCATATTGGTAAGATGTTTCTTCTTGCAGACGTTGACCGTGAGGTCATCCGGCCGTTGTGTCTCGCCGACGACCATACCTTCGTAAACATCGACCCCTGCTCCAATGAACAAAACACCGCGTTCTTCCGCGTTCTTGAGGCCGTAGGTGGTTGTGAGGCCAGTCTCCCAGGCGACGATCGAGCTCGTGGATCTGGCATTGATCCCTCCCACCAGGGGCAGGTAGTCGTGGAAGATCGTGTTCATGATCCCCATTCCGCGAGTTGCCGTCAGGAATTGGTATCGGAAGCCAAGCAAACCGCGCGTAGGGGCCAGGAAGCGCAGGTGGACGGTGTTATCTGGATTATTGGTCATATCCAGCATTTTGCCGCGTCGATTGCCCATCATTTCAACGACAGTGCCCACAGTATCGGCCGAGGTATCGACGTGCACCTCCTCGAAAGGTTCCAGGGTTTCGCCCGCTTCGCTAATTTTGAAGATCGCTTCAGGGCGCGACACTTCGAATTCGTAACCTTCACGGCGCATGGTTTCGATCAAAATCGCGAGGTGCAACTCTCCCCTGCCCGATACGATAAACGTATCCGGAGCATCAGTTTCTTCTACACGCAATGCCACGTTATTTTTGAGTTCATCAAAAAGCCGTTCGCGCAACTTGCGAGAGGTTCCCCATTTGCCTTCTTTTCCTGAAAATGGCGATGTGTTGACCCCAAAAGTCATACGCACCGTCGGTTCTTCCACTTCGATCACAGGCAACGCTACAGGATTTTGCGGATCCGCGAGCGTCTCGCCGATCGCAATACCTTCCAGGCCTGCAATCGCCACGATTTCCCCTGCCTCCGCCTTTTCGACCTCGACTTTTTCGAGGCCTTGAAAAATGTAAAGATACCTGGCGCGCTCGGGGACGATCTTGCCATCTTTTTCGATCCGCGCTACGGGGGCACCTGCGCTCAACGAACCCGAATGGATCCTTCCAACAGCAGTGACTCCGCGGTAATCATCATATCCAAGATTGGTCACCAGCAACTGCAATGGTGCATCCGGATCGACGGTAGGCCCCGGGATGGTATCCAAAATGGCCAGGAAAAGCGGCTGGAGGGTAGGTTGCAATTCCATGGTCGTTCCAGCTTGCTGGGTGATGGCGTTGGTGTAGATAATCGGGAAATCCGCCTGCTCATCCGTTGCGCCCAATTCGATGAACAGGTCGAAAGTGAGGTTTACCGCACGCTCGGGGTCGGCATCCTTGCGATCCATCTTATTGATGACCACAATCACACGATGGCCCATTTCGAGCGCTTTTTTGAGCACGAAACGGGTTTGAGGCATGGGTCCTTCAGCGGCGTCGACGAGCAAAAGCACGCCGTCGACCATGTTCATCACACGCTCGACCTCGCCTCCGAAATCTGCATGGCCCGGGGTATCAACAATATTGATCTTGACCATTTTCCCGGTCTTGGGATTCGGAATGCTGATGGCAGTGTTTTTGGCCAGGATGGTAATTCCGCGTTCGCGTTCCAGGTCGTTCGAATCCATAATACGTTCGGCGACCTGCTGATTCTCTCGAAATACTCTTGCCTGCTTCAGTAATCCATCTACCAGTGTAGTCTTGCCGTGATCGACGTGTGCAATGATGGCGATGTTGCGAATATCTTCTCTTACCTGATTCATATACCTGCTTTCAAAACTAAGAGTACAAACTTCAACCAAACCTGTATCTTATCAGACCCGAGGCTGATTGAACAGGGTCGAATAACAGCTGGTCGCCGCACTACTTGCCAGGGATAGAAGCGGCTACTTCCGCAAGCTGTATTTCAAGAGGATCAGGTAGACTCCAAAGAGGATCAATGCTACAGAGCCTGTATTGCTGATAAATCCAAGCTCCTTGCCCGCAGAACCTCCAATGTACAACCCCCACCCCACCATTCCGAGCACGCCACCGGGAATGATCGGCCACCAAATGAACTTCTGGAATACTAATCTGGCCATAAAGGATATCAGCAACCAACCCAACGCAAGCCACACGAGCATTTTGCCTGTTTTGACCAGGATCGGTAAATCAGGAGTGACTACCCAGCCATAATACAAGGCTGGAGCTACGGTAAGGACGATGCAGCCCGCTATGATCAAGCCGAGCATCCGCCGGGCGATGATCCCCCACACCAGCAGCGTCAGGCCAAGGCTGGCACTGAGCGATACGAAGTAGGCAAAGATGCCTGCAGACGAGTAGAACCACAGGTATATGCCTGAGGACAGGACGACCGAGAACACCACCAGGCTCCACCACTGAACTTTACGCGTTAACCGGCTGGTGAGAATAAAGGTCAGGAGCCAGCCACCTGAAAACGCCACAATCGCAGTTCCCGCCTGTTCGACAAACGGTCTGGCTGTCATGAATACAACACCTGTCAGCAACCCAGCCCCAGCTCCCAAGAGGATCGCACCTGCAATTGTCCAGCCCACATTTCGATGCATCCATGCGTAGGCCATGATCAAGAAGCCGGCCATGGCTGGAATTGCAAAAGTCAACCAGCCAGTCTTCAGTTTTTGATCGATGAATAGCAGGATTCCCGCTCCGACCAGTAAATAGCCGAGTTTATAAATCTCACTTGATTTCATATGCCTGTTGTTAATGACTTCCTCTTGGTTCATGATTTCCTTTTTCAAGCTTTTCGGCCGCCTTACAGATGGATGATTCCCAGTTCCTTGGCTTTCAGAACCGCCTGCATACGATCATGTACGCCCAATTTGCTCAAAATATTCGAAAGATGATTCTTCACTGTACCTTCTGAGATGAATAATTGGTCGGCAATATCTTTATTGCTGGCGCCGGTTGCCACGAGCCGCAGGATCTCAATTTCCCTTGGCGAGAGCGGATCGGAGATGAAGGAATCGATATACTTTGGCGCAGGATGAGAGATCTTAGAAAACTCGCTGACCACTTTGGCAACGATCGAAGGCAATAAGAAATACTCGCCCCTGTAAGCTGCGCGGATCGCCTCGGTCAACTTGTCAGAAGAGACATCTTTCAGCAAGTATCCAACTGCACCTGCCCGCAGCCCGTCGAAGACGTTTTCATCATCATCGAACGTTGTCAGCACGATTACCTTGATGGTCTTCGAGAATTGGGTGATCTTCTTCGTCGCCGAAACGCCATCGGTTCCCGGCATTCTCAAATCCATGAGGACGATATCGGGATTCATCTGCATCGCCAGGCGAATCGCTTCATCACCGTTTGATGCATCGCCGACCACATCAAAATCGGGATAAGCGCTCAGCAGGGTGCGCAAGGCTTCGCGAAACAGAGACTGGTCATCAACAATCAAAATTCGTATCGGCATGATTATCCTGGTACTTGAATTGTAATAGTAAATCCACGACCTGACGCAGTATTCACATCGACCTGTCCGTTCAGAAGACGAACTCGTTCCCGAATGCCGATCAGGCCAAAGCCACTTTGAATATCTTCGGCGCCGCTGCCATTATCTGCGATCACTAGTTTGATCTCATTGGGATCCTGAAAGGAAAGTGTGATGATCACGTGGCTCGCATTCGAATGCTTGAGCGCATTATTAATGCCTTCCTGGCAGGCACGGAAAATCGTAAGATCCACCTGAGGCGTGAGCACCCGCCAATCCCCTTCGACATTGAATTGGATGTCGATTGCATTCACGTTGGTGGAAGCAATGAGTTTGCGAATACGTTCATCGAGCGATCCGTTCTCGGCCTCATCCACTCTCAAGGCATAGACCGAATTCCGCACGTCGACCAGAGCTTGCGCCGACATCTCCTCAGCATCTTTCATCATGTGACGAGCTTGCTCGTTGTCGCGTTCGATCATGGCTTCGGCAGCTTTGATCTGCATATTAATCGTCGTTAACGAATGACCCAAGCCATCGTGAATTTCGCGCGCCAACCGGTTTCTCTCCTGGGTAAGCGTCAATTCTTTGACCTGGTTCGCGTAATCGGACAAATGCTTGTTGGCTTCCGCAAGTTCCATTGTGAGTTTTTCTTGCTTGATCCTGGCTTTTCGTTCGGTCAGCGCCATCAAGGTGAAAATCAAAATGAAAACCTGGCCTGCGAAGAACATCGGCAGCTGCGCCCAAACCGCTTCGAAATTCTGTGCGTAGGCGTAGGTTGCGACAGCATAAGTGCCAATGATTCCAGCATTGACCGCGAACATCCAATCCTGATCGAGCAGCATCGCAGTGTGAGAAACAAGCGGCAGCAGGATGAATGGACTGATGCCTACACCGTTTGTGTAATATACGATGAATCCGCCAATAATCAGCTGGAGGACAAAATATCCAACCCTTTCGATCATGTGATTTGTCTTGCTGATATAGCTGAACCCGTAAATGCCCACAGTGATGTATGCAATGCCCAGGCAAATCAAGATCAAAATCATGAATAGCGAAGTGATATCCGTTTGGCTGAAGGTAGCAAAATAGGATAGAAAGACGACCAGTGCAAACGCAAGGTCGACTCCGGTCGAAAAACTGAACGAATTCGAGTCCGATTTATCCATTGTCTTAAATTATAGCATCACGAGGTAAGCCTCTTTCTATCTTTCGATAGATGACTATACACATTCATGAGGGTATGCACGGGTTACTTATTGATTACGATCGTCGCAACGATGGGATCGTGATCGCTCACCTGCGAGGATTCGTCCAATGGAGTGTTTAGATGAGAGATCTTGGCAGTGAATTCGGAAATATTTTGAGATACAAGGATGTGATCGAACAAAGATGCTCCCCCATCCATGAGGATCGAATACCGGTCAGCAGGGTTGATATCTGCAGCGGTATCGATAAGCATTTCCCTTTGAAGTGTCTTCAGTACCTCGCTCGCGTATTCGTCATTCATGTCTCCCGCAACGATGACGAGCGTATCCGGTGACTGTGAAAGCACCTGGGCAATCCAATGATTCACGTATGCAGCCTGCGCAATTCGCACCTGCAGCTCGGGTTCAGCCGGCGGTTGAATGCGTCCGTACTCAGGAGAATTTGCACTCTTGGAAATGAGGTGCAAGCCGATCACCAAGACCTGCCTTTCGCCAAAGCTGAACAAGCCCACTGCCGGTTTTCGGCTGTTCTCAAAGGATGGATCATCCCAACCGATCAGCATGGGATTGGGTTTGATGGTTATATGCCCAGAATATCCAACTTCAACGCCACCGTTTTTCGTCAATCTCCCTGAACTGCCCGCAATCTTCAGCTTGCTGTCCTTGCGCAACAGGAATACGGTGCGGATATTTCCACCATTGATCCCGCCGCTAGAATTGTTTTCCGAAGGAAAATCAAAATACTCATATTCAGGTCCACCTGCAGAACCTATCGCGGCGATCAACATTTCGAGATTGACATCTGCGTTGATTACGGCGTCATCTTTTTCACCGCTGTCATCCTCCACTTCTTCAAGCACCAACAGATCAGGTGCGCAAATGTCATTTGCGATCTGGATTGCCAAAGATTTGATTCTTGATGAAGAAGAATATTGGGAGAAATTACGGAGGTTATAATTGGCTACGCGCAATTCGTTTGAAAACGAATCGGCGCAATAAAACATTTTGCTTTCGTTTTGACCTTCCTCAATGTTTACTTCACTGATTGGATCGAGCTTATAGTTGCCATAATCATAGATCAGCACCCCTTCCATCCCCGATACAAGTGTATCGCCAACATTAACCTTCGTTTTCCAATTATCGGGAAGCGCGATCATGATTCGATCGGGTCTGCGATCCTCTTCGGACATGACAGCCGCCTGCGGTGAGGCTGAATCTCTTTGGTCACTGCCCGCTTCCACAACCACAATCTCATTGTAGTCATTGCGAGGGCCAACGACGACCATCTCAGGCAGTTCGACGAGCATAAACTCAAGGCTCTCATAGAAATCCAATCCATCGGTTTCGGGGTCGAAGATCCTCATCGCGTCATCTTCGACGATCTTCTCGGGGAAGACTCTGCCCTCTTTACCCAGGACTACCGGCTCAACCCAACTGCTGCTGCTCGAAATTACCTTTACTCTCGCATGCGTTATTTCGGTTTGCGACAGGTTATTCTGCTCCAGGGTTCCCGGCGTGAATTCAGCCACGGTGCCACTGACCGCTACGCGCTGACCTACGAGCACCTCCACGTATTCATTTGTATGAATATAAAGAGCCTCTGAACTGCAATCCAGCCCATCCGGCTGGTCTGACTCGATCACAAATCCGTTGGAATATTTCTTCGTCACGATTCCGTCAACATCTCTGACATACTGCCCTTCCAAAGGAGAAATGTGCGCGCACCCTTGAATATCATGGATTTCGATGCTCCGATCACTGCCCCCATTCCTCCAGCAAGAAACCGCAAGCAGCATACACACTAAAGCGATAGCAATGAGTTTGGCTTTCATGGACCCCTCGCTCTGAGTTGATTTCACTCTAATTGTATAATCGTTTTTGTACCATATCGATTTAAGGAGTGTCTCATGGCCAGGTTTGTAGCTGCAATCGATCAGGGCACCACAAGTACCCGTTTCATCCTTTTTGACCACAATGGCAAGATCGCCGGAATCGACCAAAAGGAACACCGCCAGATTTATCCTGCTGCAGGGTGGGTGGAACATGATCCAATAGAAATATGGAACAACACCCTCGAGCTGATCGGCAACACCATGCGCAAATCCGGCCTCAGTTCAGAGGATATTGCCGCCCTAGGCATCACCAATCAGCGCGAGACCACCTTACTTTGGAACCGGGTCACGGGGCATCCTTATTCCAATGCAATTGTCTGGCAGGACACCCGCACAAGTGAAATCTGCACACAACTTGAAGCAAACGATGGAGCTTCATTCTTCAAACAGCGCACCGGCCTTCCCCTTGCCACATACTTCTCCGGACCCAAAATCAAATGGATTCTCGATCATTCAGAACAGGCCAGAAAAGATGCTGAAAATGGACTTGTGGCCTTCGGCAATATGGATACCTGGCTCCTCTGGAATCTTACAGGTGGCTTGCAGGGCGGCGTCCACGTGACCGATGTGACCAACGCATCACGAACTTTATTAATGAACCTCGACACCCTTTCATGGGATCAAGATCTGATCGACCGCATGAGAATACCCGCGTCAGTTCTTCCGCGCATATGCTCCAGCTCAGAGACTTATGGGTTCAGCCATTACGGTTTGACCAACGTACCGATCAGCGGCGACCTGGGTGACCAACAAGCTGCTTTGTTCGGCCAGGTATGCTTCGAGCCAGGTGATGCCAAAAATACCTACGGCACAGGCTGTTTCATGCTGCTCAACACAGGCGAGAAGCATATCGAAAGTAAAAACGGCCTGCTGACAACACTGGGTTACAAGCTAGACAATCAGCCGGCAGTCTACTGCCTCGAAGGGTCGATCGCCATTACAGGCGCTCTTGTACAATGGCTGCGCGACAATCTGAAAATCATCGAGCATTCCTCTGACATTGAGCCACTGGCGCGAACGGTCGAAGACAATGGCGATGTCTATATTGTTCCTGCGTTCTCGGGCCTGTTCGCCCCGTATTGGCGCTCGGATGCGCGCGGCGTTATTACCGGACTCACACGCTACGCAAACAGCGGTCATATTGCCAGGGCTGTCCTTGAAGCCACTGCATTCCAAACCAAGGAAGTGCTCGAAGCCATGGAATCCGATTCAGGGGTGAAGTTGACATCGCTAAAAGTCGACGGCGGTATGGTGGTCAATGATCTGCTGATGCAATTTCAGGCGGATATCCTCGACGTTCCAGTCGTCCGTCCGCAGGTTGCCGAGACGACAGCGCTCGGAGCAGCCTACGCTGCCGGCCTGGCGGTAGGATTTTGGGGCGAACTGGATGAACTTCGTGCAAATTGGGCAAGAGACAAAGAATGGATCCCCAATATGGAAACCTCTCATCGAGAAGCCTTGATGGCCAAATGGAAGAAGGCCGTTTCCCGCTCTTTTGATTGGATCGATCCCACGGCAGCCCGATAATTCCTACCTTGACCAGCATTGGCTTCAAAGATAAAATTCGTATTTGCCTGACCTCAGGCAATCATTCTCTAATAGAGCGAAGGTAACCGGTTATGCTGGTGAGAGGCGCTCGAAGGAAAAAAGATGGAAAAGCTAGTGATCAAAGCTGTAAAACGCGAAGTAATCGGCAAGAAAGTCGGTGTTTTGCGTCGTGAAGGCAAACTGCCCGGTGTAATCTACGGGCATAATTTCGAGGCGCTCCCGATTTTAATGGACCTCAAAGAAGCATCCAAGGTACTGAGCATTTCCACCGCATCGACGATTATCAATGTCGTGGTCGATGGCAAGGAACATGCAGCTCTGGTGCGCGAGAAGCAGAAGGATTATCTGCGCAACACGTTCATCCATGCGGACTTCCAGGCAGTCTCACTGACTGAAAAGTTGCGCGCCAAGGTCAATATCGAACTCGTCGGCACTGCACCTGCGATCCGCAACTTTAATGGCGTGGTCGTTGAAGGTGTCAGCTCGATCAATGTCGAGGCGCTTCCCGGGGATCTGCCGGAACGGTTCACCGTCGATGTATCTCACCTTGAGAACATTGGCGATGGTATCTATCTACGGGATCTCGAAATACCCTCCGGCGTCGAACTACTCGATGCTTTGGAAGAACTTGTCGTGCTCATCACGGCTCCTGCTGCAGAAGAAGTCGAAGAGGCTCCTGCTGTCGAAAGCGCTGCGGATGTGGAAGTGATCGAGAAAGGCAAGAAGGTAGAAGAAGGCGAAGAAGAAGCAAGCTAGTTCTCCTTTTTTCATCACCGAATGTCAAAACAATGCCGGAGTTAATTCTCCGGCATTTTGTTTATCAGCCTTAAGAGTTCGTGAGTGATCCTTGCGGTGATCCCCCAAAGTATTTCGCCCTCATACAGGTGGTAATGGATCACGGATACCGTTTCACCGTTTTGCAGTTTTCTTGGGCGATCTTCCCAATTATTCTGGTTTGACAACCACCTAATCGGAATGCAAAATGTCCGCGCCACTTCACTTGGATTGTTGCGAACAACCACCGGCCAGTCTATCACACCTACAACCGGCTTCAAGAAATACCCAGAGACCGTATGGAACGCCTGCAGGCTGCCAAGTATTGAGATTTTGTCCGGTGTCAGGCCGATTTCCTCCCAGGTTTCTCTCAGCGCCGTTGCCACGAAATCGTGGTCCACTTTTTCTACGGCGCCTCCCGGAAAAGAGACTTCGCCCTTGTGATCCACCAGGTTGTCTGCCCTGCGAGTGAAAAGCAGACTCCATTCTCCATCCTTCTTCAGCAAAGGCACCAGTACAGCTGCCATCTTTTCGTACGGAGGCACATCTGGAAATTCGGCTATCGAATCTTGCAGTTGTGTACTTAAAAAATCTATGACGGGATCCAAGGGATAACTGCCAGCCATGCTTTTACTCAGATTCAGATTCTTCGATGTCTTTCCTGGCATCCCCAAATTCCTCGTCCAGAACGCTGACCATCTTGGTTTCCTTGAGCAGTTTGTGATCCATTTGATTCGGGTCGATATTTACCGGCCTGCCGAATACGAGATACCCGGTATGTGCCACCATCCGATCCGTTGGCCTGAATCTGAGTGGTTCGGGTTTGTAATACCGCACAGAGACTTCGCAGACATCGATGAAGGCAAAGTTGTTCTGCCTCAACGCGTTCAAGACCATAATCACCTGATTGGTGGTTGGGCAAATACACGCGAAGTAGCCACCCAATTTGAGCCCGACCCGCGCCTGGCCGATATAATCATACGGGTTGGCCACATCGAGGATCAGCGCATCGACTCCTGTCTGGTCAAATCCTCCTGCTATGTCCTTAACGAAGAATTCGATATTCTCGGTCAGTCCCAACCGGTCAAGGTTTCTGCGCGCGACGGCCTGAGTAGATTCTTTGATTTCATATGAAAAGACCCTGCCCTCTTTTCCCACAGCGTAAGCCAATGCGATCGTCAGGGCTCCGCTTCCTGTTCCTGCCTCAATCACGCTCACACCGGGTCCTATCCCCATGGTGTGCAGCATAAAGGCGATATCTTTGGGATACAAGATCTGCGTTGCGCGGGGGATTTCCTTCAAGAGATCGGGCAGCGCCGGCTGTAACATAAAGAACGGGCTTCCATTGTGGCTGAATACCTGGCTCCCCCACTCTTTCCCAATCAAATCATCGTGCCTGACAATTCCGCGATGGGTGTGAAATTCGACCCCATACTCGAGCTTGAGCATGAAATGCTTGTAGCTCAACCCCACCAATTCCACAAGGTCACCTTCTTGGGCAATACTTCCCTTTGATACGATCACTCTGCCTGCTTTCTATGCTACCTGGCTTCGACCTGGACCTGGCCAAGCCAATTGCCCAGGAAAAGGAAGAGCAAGGTGAAAAGAATGGCGATGCCCAAATTCAGCGGCCCCAATTGCAGGAAGTGCCATCCCATCCATTGGGCAAGCAGATGGCCGACCCAAAACCCCACCCAGGCGAAGATATTGAAAAGGAGCAGCTTACCCAGCTTTCCTCCGCGCCAAAAGTGGAAGGCGCAACCCAGGATCGATGCGATCATGCAGCCCAAGATAAACGATGGAAAGGTCATGGAAGTTTCCTTATCCTATTGAATGATTCCACTGGCAACAACTTCATCACCATCATAGAATACAGCAATTTGCCCGGGAGTGATATCCAGAACAGGCTCTTCGAGTATCACATCCAGTTTACCGTTTTGAATATCAATCAATGAGCAACCCACCGGAGATGCCTTATAACGGGTCTTCACCATGTATTTGTCCGCGGACTGAATTCCTCCCGGGCTTATATTGAGGTCTCGGGCCGTGAACCTGTCTCTCCCGAGCTCTGCTCTTGAACCTACCACAATTGCATTCTGCGCAGCATCCTTGCTCAGAACATAGACCGGTTCGCGATTGCCTGCGCCAAGACCTTTACGCTGACCAATCGTAAAATTGGCCAGTCCTGCATGAGTTCCGACTCGCATTCCACTCGAATCGACCATCTGCCCTTCTACAAAGGCTTCAGGCGCATGTCGCTTCAAGAAATCACGGTAACCCAATTTTCCGACGAAACATAAGTCTTGTGAATCACGCCGGTCTGCGACGGGCAAACCTTTTTCGCGGGCAATGGCTCGAATCTGCACTTTGCGATAGCCGCCCAGGGGCAGCAACGTATGACTCAACTGTTCCCGGGTCAATCCTGATAAGACGTATGACTGATCCTTGGTTTCATCGACGCCTTTCCTCAGGCGCACGAATTCGCCTTCCCGCTCAAGCCTGGCGTAATGGCCAGTGGCGAGGAAATCATTGCCGTTTTGCAGTACAAAATCCAACAGAACTCCCCAACGAATCCAGCGGTTGCAGTTGAAGCAAGGATTCGGTGTGAATCCGTTTGCATAATCGCTAATAAAACCATCCACGATCCTGGCTTTGAAGAGGTCGCGCACGTCCAGCACGTAGAAAGGGATTCCGAGGATCGATGCGACCTCTCTGGCTTGCCTGATCGCTTCGGGCGGGCAGCAGGAATTCTCTTTTTCGCCGCATTCATCGGCCCAAAGCTTCAGCATGATCCCCGAGACGTCATATCCCTCATCCAGTAGCAGAGCTGCGGCAACCGAGCTGTCCACGCCGCCGCTCATGGCAACGACGACTTTCTTGCGCTCCATCAAGAATTCCTCTTCCGGTTCGCTTCGATCAGCCCTGGCAATGCCCGGGTAAATGAATCGATATGCTCGTCAGTCGTTCCGCTGCCCAATGTCACACGCAACGAACCCAATGCCAGTTTCGGCTCGATCCCCAAAGCCAACAAGACATCTGAGGGTTGCGGATCGCCCGTCTTGCAGGCCGAACCCGATGAGCAGGCAAAACCCGCCATATCGAGCTGAACGAGCAGCCGGTTTCCATCTACGCTTTCGAAAACGAAACTAGCGTGATTTGGCAATCGTTCTTTCAGATCTCCGGTAACCATTGCGCCAGGGATCTCCTCGGTTACTCTTTCGATCAATCGATCCCGCATGTGGGTTAATTCGGGAGAGCGAACAGCCATCCCCTCACGCGCAAGCAACAGGGCTTCAGCCATCCCGACTATGGATGGGACATTATGAGTACCTGCCCTCAGACCATTTTCCTGCTTTCCACCTGTAATCTGCGGGAAAAGCTCCGGCTTCTTCCTGCTTACCAGCGCCCCAACGCCCTTCGGACCGTAGAATTTGTGCGCTCCGATCGAAATCAGATCGATCGGACTATTCTCCAGGTCGAACTCGAGATGGGCTGCGGCCTGCACTGCATCCGAATGGAAAATGGCTCCTTTTCGATGGCAAACCTCTGCGATTTCACTGACCGGGTTGATCGTACCAATTTCGTTGTTGGCAAAAATGATCGAGACTACCGCGGTATCCTCATCGATCAGACGTTCGAGGTCTGTCAAATCGACTTTTCCTGAACGATCCACCTTGACAAGGTGTACATCGAACCCGTATGCGTCACCCAACTGCTCAACCGTAGCCAACACGGCATGGTGTTCAACAGGACTGGTAATGATCTTATTCTTCCCGTGCGTCCGTCTTTGCCACAGAGCTGTTCCCCTCACCGCCAGGTTGTCGCTCTCGCTGCCGCCGCTAGTGAAGATGACGCCGTCCGTCGAAACATGAAACATCCCGGCAATCCCGGTTCTGGCATTATCGACAGCGGCTTCGGCTTGCTGTCCAAAGGTATGGATGCTCGATGGATTCCCGAAATCCTGTGTAAAAAAGGGCTCCATCTTCGCAAAAACGCGTCGATCCAATGGAGTCGTCGCGGCATAATCCAGATATATCCTATCCATAATTGATCTCCAATCGCGTATTATAGCATGCCCTTTCCTCATCAATCGAATTCATTGCTGTTATAATTAATTGACATTTTATAAGAATAGGGAGATACCATGGGTTCAAAGATCGTATTTGGAACAGACGGATGGCGCGGCGCAATAGCAGAAGACTATACTTTCGAAAATGTACGGCGCTGTGCCCAGGGGTTCGCCTTTTATTTACTCCACCATGGCAAACAAGGTCAAACGCTGGTCATCGGCTACGACAAACGCTTTCTCTCTGAAGATTTTGCTCTCGCTGCTGCAGAAGTGATGGCAGGCAATGACTTTTACGTTCTGCTGACGGACGGCGCAACACCTACACCTGTGATCGCCTACGCCGTTGTGGATAAAAAGGCAACCGGCGCGATCAACATCACCGCTTCACACAATCCCCCGATCGATAACGGCTTCAAGGTTCGCGATGAGCACGGCGGTGCGATCGCTCCGGATGGCCTGAAAGAGATCGAAAGCCTGATCCCGGATTCGGAAGCCGATTGTAAACGCATGCCCGCTAAAGATGCTCAGGCGTCCGGGAAGATCACATACTTCGATGCTTCCATCGATTACATCGTCCATCTCAAGGACTTGATCGATCTCGAACCCATCAAGAATGCCGGGCTGAATATCGTCGTCGATGCCATGTGGGGCAACGGCGCTGGCTGGTTCACCCGCCTTCTCGCGGGCGGCAAGACCAAAGTGATGGAAATTCACAACACGCGCAATCCGATCTTTCCCGAGATGAAGCGCCCGGAGCCCATTCCCCCGAATATCAATGTCGGTCTGCGTACGACAGTGGAGCAAAATGCGGACGCTCTTCTGATCACGGATGGCGATGCAGACCGCCTGGGTGTCGGTGATGAAAACGGCGTGTTTGTTAATCAACTCCAGGTTTACGGTTTGCTGGCTTTCTATCTCCTGGAAGTGCGCAAAGAGCGTGGCGCTATCGTCAAGACGCTTTCTACCACCAGCATGCTCGAAAAGCTGGGTAAGTTGTATGACGTTCCTGTGTACGAAACCGGCGTCGGATTCAAATACGTCGCTCCAAAGATGATGGAGACAGATGCGATGATCGGCGGCGAGGAATCCGGAGGGTATGCGTTCCGCGGTAATGTTCCAGAAAGAGATGGCATCCTTGCCGGCCTGTACATGCTCGATTTCATGGTCAAACTGAACAAGAAACCGTCCGAATTGCTTGCGCTTCTCTTCAGCAAGGTCGGTGCGCATTACTACGACCGCATCGATACAAGTTTCGACGGCAATCGCAGTGACCGCGAAAAGATGATCCTGAATGAACATCCCAGGGAGATAGGCGGGCTCAAGGTGACCGGCCTTAACACCCTGGATGGTTACAAATTCATCCTGGAAGATGGCGGCTGGCTGCTGATTCGCTTCTCTGGCACCGAAGCGATTATGCGCGTCTATTGTGAGACCACGCATCAGGATAAGGTCCAGGCCATCTTGCACGATGGATTGAAGATCGCGGGATTGGCTTGAGTGTTTGAACTGATTGATACACATTGCCATTTAACATCTGAAGATTTCGCCACAGACCTCGATCAGGTGCTCCAGGCCGCCGGTGACGCCGGCGTCGGAAGGATTGTGATCCCGGGTGTAGATTTGGAATCAAGCCGTCGGGCGATCGAGCTCTCGCAAAGCCATCCCCTGCTCTTTGCGGCCGTGGGCGTCCAACCGGAGTTCAGCACAGGTTATTCGCATGAGCATTTTGCTGAGTTCGAGAAGCTGGCTCGAATGGAAAAAGTGGTGGCAATTGGAGAGATCGGATTGGACTTTCATTACCCGCCTGTGGACGCCGAGCTACAACAAAGCGTGATGAACGAAATGCTTGAATTGGCGGAAAAGGTGAGAAAACCGGTACTGGTGCACAGCCGGGATGCGATGGGTTCAGTGCTATCCATCCTGGCGGATTGGATAAACAGGTTGGATGCAGCAAGTTTGAGCAAGCTCGCAGCCGCACCAGGGATCATGCACGCTTTCGAGGGCAACCTGAACCAAGCGGAAGAAGCCATCCGGATGGGCTTTGCCCTGGGAGTCGGCGGGCCTGTCACCTACAAGAATGCCGTGCTCAAGCGTAATGTCTTCGAAGCCATTGGATTGCAGCATCTTGTTCTCGAGACCGATTCACCTTACCTCCCACCCCATCCTTACCGAGGAGAGAGGAACGAACCAGCCCATCTTAAAGAAGTTGCACTGAAACTCTCTGAGATTTTGAACCAACCCTTGGAAACGGTCGCCCTGAAGACCACATTCTGCGCAAAACGAATATTTGGATGGATAGCATAAGTTGATTACCTCGATCATTACCCTCCCCAAGATACAAAACCGACTCAATGATGTCGAAAGACTCATGGCCGCTCAATCCGAAGGTTACGAAGCGGCTTTGAGGGATGCTTTCAATATTTTGCTTTCAACCGGCGGAAAAAGGATCCGGCCGACAATCATCCTGCTCATCGGATCCATGCTTGGCGCAGAACCCGATTTGACGATCATCCTGGCTGCGTCGATCGAGTTATTGCATACAGCAACGCTGGTGCATGATGACTTGATCGATGGCGCGCTACTCAGGCGAGGCGTCCCAACGTTGAATTCAAAATGGACTCCTGCCGCGACTGTCTTGACCGGCGATTTCATGTTCTCCTGCGCGGCACACCTGGTAGCCCAGACGAAATCGAACGAGATTGTTACGATCTTCAGCAAGACTCTGCTCACTATTGTCAATGGAGAGATCAACCAGTTGTTCTCCAGCAAGTGCAACCTGGAACGCAGCGATTATTACCGCAGAATTTATTCGAAGACTGCATCACTCTTTGAAACATCCTCGACTACCGCCGCCATTTTGGGCAATGTCCCTCACAAGGAAAAGGAATCTCTCCACCAATTTGGCTACAACCTGGGGATGGCATTTCAAATCGTCGACGATGTGCTCGATTATGTCGGCTCAGAAGAAAGCATCGGCAAACCGGTTGGCGGAGATCTGCGCCAGGGGCTGATCACCGCCCCGCTACTCTTCTACCTCGAAAATCATCCGAATGACCCCGACCTCGCCGGCTTTATGGACCGCAATTGTCCCAAAGACGAAAATAAACTTGCTCAAATTGTCGAGAAGATCGCCTACAGTGACGCAATCCAGCAATCGCTGGATGAATCAGCCAAGTTTGCCGATCAAGCGAAGAAAGACCTCAGTGCTTTCGATGAGAGTCCCGAAAAGACGGCACTTCTCGAGATCGCCGATTTTATTGTGAATCGTAAATTATGAGGACATTCCCTGGGAATCAAAAAGAGCCGCTTTCTGCGGCTCAGCTTTTGTGCGCTGGGTGGGAGTTGAACCCACACGCCTTGCGGCACATGGCCCTCAACCATGCCTGTCTGCCAATTCCAGCACCAGCGCAATTGCTTCGTTATTATAATCGGCAACGGTATGTTGTCAAGCAGATTGATAAAGATTAATCCATTCTAAGTAGAGGGAACAAAATGACTATCATCCTGGATGCAATGGGAAGCGACGCATATCCTGAACCAGAACTCAAGGCGGCGGTCATGGTTCGCCAGACCCTCCACGAGGAGCTGACTCTTGTTGGCAAGCGCGACATGCTCGAAATGAAATTCAAGCAGCTCTTCCCCAATGAGAAGCCGCTACACATCGTCGATGCACCCGATATCGTGGAGATGACAGATAAACCTGTAGAGTCTGCACGTAAAAAACCGAACAACTCAATGGCAGTTGGTTTGAACCTGGTCAAGAACGGCGAGGGTGAAGCATTTGTGACCGCAGGAAACACGGGTGCAGCTTATTTCAACGCCGTCACCATTCTGCGCCGTATGGACAAGATTTCACGCCCTGCGCTCGCCTCGATCATTCCGGTCTACCACTCAAAGGCAGTCTTTGTAGATACCGGCGCCAACGCCGATTGCCGTCCCGAATTCCTGCTTGAATTTGCGGTCATGGGCAGTGTTTATGCCGAAAAAGCACTCAATGTGGATTCACCCAAGGTTGGGTTGCTTTCAAACGGTGAAGAAGCGGGCAAAGGCAATCAGTTGGTCAAAGATGCTTATCCGCTCCTCAAGAACAGCGGTCTGAATTTCTACGGGAACACAGAACCGAAAGAGGTGTACGCCGGCAACGTCAATGTTGTCGTGACCGATGGTTTCACGGGCAACATCTTCATCAAGACCAGCGAATCGGTCGGACGATTGATCACCAACGTGCTCAGAGAGGAAATTTCGGCAAGTTTCAGCAGTAAGATGGGTTACCTGCTGGCAAAACCCGCCTTCGCTGCGTTAAAGAAAATGATGGACCCGGCAGAAGTGGGCGCTGGTTTATTGCTCGGCGTGAACGGACTTGTGTTCATCGGTCACGGCCGATCAGATGCTTACGCACTCCTCTCGGCCATCAAGCTGGCCCGGCGTACGATCGATGCCAACTTGCTGACCGCCATGAAAGACGAAGTACAGGCGAAAATCTCTGCCTGATTCCAGAAAATCACCCAATCGATTCGGAGAAATAGATGAAAACGTACACAAACGAGAAATTGGTCAAGAGAAACAGCCGCATTGGCAACATAGCATCGATCTTGAGCATCTTGATTATTGGCGCCATGATCTATGTTTCGTTCACAGATACCAAAGGGACCTATATCTCCTTGACCTTTGGCGGTCTCATCGTCGGACTCTTGCTCTTTCAATTTGCGAATTATTATCTCACCCGCTGGGGAAAATCACCCCGGCCTGATCAGCTTTTATCATCTACCTTGAAGGGATTGGACAATACATATTCTCTCTACCATTATTCCACTCCGATATTTCATCTCATCGTCGGTTCGAATGGTGTTTTTGCGCTCCTGCCCTACAACCAGGCAGGCAAAATCTATTTCGACACCAAGCGCAACCGCTGGCGCCAAGTTGGCGGCAACGCACTTCTTAAATTCTTTGCCAATGAAGGTCTGGGCAGGCCTGACCTTGAAATCCGATACACACAGGAAGACCTTGTAAGATATGTCAAGAAACTGGGACTCGACCCTGCACCCCTCTCGAACAATGTGATGGTTGTATTCACCAATCCCAAAGCGAATGTCGATCTGGCAGACTCACCTCACCTTGCAACGACCGGCGAGAAGTTGAAAGATTATCTACGCAGGAAGATGAAAGAAAACCCCATGCCTGTTGACTGGATCGAAGACTTCAAGGCCAAATTACCTCAAGAATAAAAGATCAACACCCCGGAAATCCGGGGTGTTGTTTATTTTTCTGTCCGTCTCAGTGATTTCTTTGGTCCGGTTGAGTTCCTTGAATCGTGCCTGCCTGGGTTTTTCCCTTGCTGGCGACTGCTGCCTGTCCGTTGGGGTCTTCCCGGTTTCGATTCACTGCTTGTACGGTGGGACTTTTCCGGTTTCGACTCATTGCTTATCCGCTGCGATCTTCGGGGTTTCAATTCACTACTTTTCCATTGCGTCCTTCGTGTTCTCGGCTCATTGCTTGTTCGCTTGAGCCCTTCCACTTCATCCTTGCTCAAGTCGCGAAATTCGCCCGATTTTAGGCTACCCAGAGTTATTGCCCCAATCCGTACGCGAATAATCTTCACCACAAACATGCCAAGCAACTTGGCAGTCTCGCGAATCTGGCGTTTCCGGCCTTCCTTCATCACGACCCGCAACCATGTCCCTTTACCCGCTTGCGCTTCTACGATGACTTTTGCCGGCGCCGATCTGTGACCATCTTCAAGAACTATGCCTCTACGCCAAGTTTCCAGTTGTGCATTGTCGGGTTTGGTACTCAAGAGCACCCTGTATTCTTTTTCATGTTCATAGCGCGGATGGGTCAGCTTGTTGACCAGGTCGCCATCATTGGTCAGGATGACCAGGCCTTCGCTCTCGAAATCAAGCCTGCCTACCACCGCCATGTCCAATCCTCCGGGGACAGCATCAAAAACTGTCCGTCTTTCGTCTCCTGGCAAGGTCTTGTCACAGAGCATGAAACGAGGTTTGTTGTAGGCAACATATCTGAATTCAGGCAGCTTCGCGATGACACTGCCATCCACAGCAACCCGATCAACCGCAATATCAGCCTTGGCGCCAAGTTCGATCTTTTTGCCGTTGACCGTAACTCTGCCTTCGCTGATTAATACTTCACTGGCTCTTCTCGAGCCATATCCTGCCCTTGCCAGGATCTTCTGCACACGTTCTTCTACCATCGCTAATCCTTCAAGATCCCGTTTTTCTTGACTTCATCGACATTTTCCTCGCCGATTTCGTATGGCGGCAATTGTGCAAGAGAGGAAAGTCCGAAATGCTGCAAGAATTCTGCAGTTGTCGAAAATAAGATCGGCCTGCCAGGTCCTTCAGTTCTGCCCACTTCCTGGATCAGACCCTTGCTCAATAGACTTTTAATGACGCCGTCACTGCTCACGCCGCGAACGGCATCGATGCTTGGGCGCGTTACCGGTTGGCGGTAGGCAATGATCGCCAACGTTTCGATGGCAGCCTTGCTCAACCTTTGTGCGGCTTCGAGCCCCAGGAACTTCTCAACATCCTCACCGAATTCAGCAGCAGTGGTCAGTTGCACTCTTCCGCCATGCCATTGCAGGCTGATTCCGCGCTTTGCTGCGTAGAGCTGATCCAATTCTCCCAAGATGATGTCAATGGTCTTCAAGTCGATATTCAGCGCTTCGCCGAGCTGCGAAGGCGTCACAGGTGAAGAAGCTACGAATAACAGTGCTTCTACTCTGGCGATATCGGTTTGGGTAATGTAGTCTTCGGGATTTTCACTCATGCTATAATCGTAGAATTGGATGGATTTCACTCATTATAATCGAACTTGAGTTACGTTTCATGAATTGCCTGCGAGAGTCGCTGCTTCCTTGATGAAAAGATTGTTGATTATTATTCCGCTGCTTTTTATACTGACGGCCTGCCAGCTTGTCCTGCCGTCACCCGGTGCGTTGACGATTACAGTCAATGCAGACGGCAAAGCTCAAACGCTGACCGTCGAGCCGGGCACAACCGTTCAAATGGCTTTAGAGGCCGCAAATATCAACCTGGGTGCTCTGGACCGCGTCGAGCCTGCTTTGAGCACCGTCCTGACCTCGGATACAGCCATCAAAATTGTACGCGTTGTTGAAGAGTTCGATGTTGAGGAATCGGTGCTTCCTTTCGAGAATCAGACTGTCAAAAATGAGTCGATGCCCGAAGGACAGACCGTGTTGATTCAACCAGGCGTGAACGGCAAGGTTTCCACTACATATCGCACACTCAAAGAAGATGGCGTGTTGGTCTCCCGCACAATCGTAAAGACTGAAACGATCGAAGCGGCAAAGCCGGAGATCGTCATGGTAGGCGTGCAATCGCCATATGTCTCTCTCCCCATCGACGGCAAACTAACCTATATAACTGCATCCTCTGCGTGGTTGATGGAAAAAACCACCGGCAACCGCCGTCCACTGGTCACCACAGGCGACCTGGACGGCCGGATATTCTCCATCTCTCCAGACCGGAAATGGCTTCTTTTCTCACGCCTGGCTCAAGATGCGGACAAGAGCAGCGCAATCAACTCGCTCTGGATCGTCAACCTCGAGACTTCCGACCCCAAACCGATCTCACTCGGAGTGACAAACGTCGTCCATTTTGCCGACTGGGTGCCCGGATCTCCGATGACCATCGCGTACTCCACCGTCGAACCTCGCGACGTACCTCCCGGCTGGCAGGCGAATAACGACCTGATCGTTCTCCAATTCGATGAAACGGGAAGCGAAATCGATCGCAAAACGATCGTCGAAGTCAATTCCGGGGGCATCTATGGCTGGTGGGGAACCCTCTACAGCTACTCCCCAGACGGTTCGCGAATTGCGTATGCCCGTCCCGATTCGATCGGCCTCGTCGATACTTCGACTGGCGAACTCGATCCCATGGTCAATTTGGTTCCGTACCAAACCGGCGGCGATTGGGCCTGGGTGCCTGGGTTGAACTGGTCGCCTGACGGGAGGCTGCTCTTCACCGTTGTGCATGGAGCGCCTACGAGCAGCGCGGCTGATGAGACCTCCACCGAGTTCGATCTGGCTGCAACTGTGATGGGTTCGGGTTCGGTGATTCGAATATATCCGAACGCTGGAATGTTCGCTGAAGCCGTGCCTTCATCTGCAGGCAGCGCATACCTCATGGGAGTGATGACATCCATTTTGCCGGCTCAAAGCGAAACCAGCAAATATGACCTTCGAACCATGGATCGCGACGGCTCGAATATCCGCAAGTTGTACCCGGGCGAAGGGATCCAGGGATTGAATCCGCAGAAAGTTACCTGGTCTCCATCGTCAGTCAAAAACGTGTACTTGGGTTTTCTTTCACAAGGGAATATAATGCTTGTCGACATGTCCACAGGTTCCATCTCGCAGGTGACTGGAGACGGAACAGTCAGCAAATTTGATTGGAAGTAGGAAAAAACGATGCGAATACTAATCACCGGAGCAGCAGGTTTCCTGGGTTCACATTTGTGCGACCGCTTGATCAAAGAAGGTCACACCGTGATCGGGATGGATAATTTCATCACCGGTAACCCCATGAATCTTGCACAGCTAACCGGCAGCGACCGGTTTTCTTTCATCAAACACGATGTCAGCGAATACATCTTTGTGCCGGGCAAACTCGATGCGGTGCTTCACTTTGCTTCGCCTGCGAGCCCGAACCCTGCATCACCGTTTAGCTACCCCAATCTGCCCATCCAGACCATGAAGGCAGGCGCACTGGGTACTCACAACACATTGGGTGTCGCAAAAGCAAACGACGCCAGGTTCCTGCTTGCTTCCACCAGCGAAATCTATGGTGATCCTCTCGAGCATCCACAAAAAGAGACTTACTGGGGGCATGCGGATCCGATCGGGTTTCGCTCTGTCTACGATGAAGCCAAACGCTTTGCAGAGGCATTGACGATGGCCTATCATCGTTTTCATGATTTGGATACACGCATCGTTCGTATTTTTAACACCTACGGCCCACGGATGCGCCTGGATGATGGGCGCGTTGTTCCCAACTTCCTCCAACAGGCTCTGCTGGGCAAGCCGATCACCATCTATGGTGATGGCAGCCAAACGCGCAGCTTCTGCTACGTCGACGACCTGATTGAAGGCATCTACAGGCTTCTTCTCTCCGACGAACACATGCCTGTCAACATTGGCAATCCTGCCGAAATCGCTATCAGTCAATTTGCAGAGGTGATCAACAAGATGGTTGGCAACAAAGCCGGCGTCGTCTACGAACCAGATAAACGTCTTGGTGACGATCCGCAGCGCCGCCAACCTGATATCACTCGCGCCAAATCGATCCTCGGCTGGGAACCCGTTACCGACCTCGAAACTGGTTTGGAACGCACCATCCAGTACTTTCGCACTCAATTGAGCCAGTAGATGTCAAACCTGTCAGGAGCCACTGAAAAAATTCGCTTTGGCAAATTTGCCCTTGTAGGTATCGCCGGTTCCGTAATCGATTTTGGAGTCTTCAATCTTCTTGCTACGCTTTTAGCTGTCGATTCCATCCTGGCAAGCGCTATCTCTTTTAGCCTGGCCGTGATCAATAACTTTGTGCTCAACCGTATTTGGACATTTCCAGAATCGCGCAGTGCTCCTGCCCTTAAGCAGCTTTTACAGTTCGCCATTGTTAGCCTCATCGGGTTGGGTATTCGGCTGCCATTGTTCGCCTGGCTCGAAAGCCAGCTTATCCCGTTGGCAGGTAAAATTCATCAGGATCTTGTCACTGCTACATTCATCGGCCATAATGTATCATTAGCTTTGGTCATTCTTGTGGTCATGCTCTGGAATTTCATCGCCAATCGTTATTGGACATTCAAGATGGTTCCGATCGGAGTTACCAAGGAGCAAAAATGATGAAACCACGCGAACGGCTTGAGAAATGCTTGGCGGGCGAAGAAGTCGACCGGCCACCTGTTGCCCTATGGCGACACTTTCCAACAGACGATCTCACTCCTTTTACCCTGGCTCGTTCCGTAGTCTTGTTCCAAAACACATACAATTTCGATTTTGTGAAGATCACTTTCGCCTCATCATACGCAAGCCGAGACTGGGGCACTGTGGAATCCTGGGATGGCAATCCGGAAGGTTCAGGCTCTGTCACAACATTCCCTATTGAGTATCCCCAAGATTGGGCGAAAATTAAAGTGCATTCGCCAACCCAAGGCGCGTTGGGCGATGCGCTCGAATGCATCCGCCTGGTCCGCACCGCGCTTCCTGCAGAAATTTCGATCATTCCCACCATCTTCTCTCCCCTCGCTCAAGCCAAGCACCTGGCAGGTAAAGAGCGGCTTTCCGAGCATCTTCGTAAAGCACCTGACGCGCTTCTTGCTGCGCTGGAGGTGATTTCAGAACAGACCATACTCTTCATCCGCGAGTGCAAGAAGCTGGGAATCGACGGCATTTTTTATGCCGTTCAGCACGCCCAAAAGCATCTCATGACTGAACCAGAATTCGTCCGTTTCGGCATGGAAGATGATCTGCGCATCCTCGCCGAGGTACAGGACCTCTGGCTGAATGTTGGCCATATCCACGGTTCACAGATCATGTTTGACAAGGCGGTCAAATACCCGGTCAACGTGCTGAACTGGCACGATCGCGAAGAGAATATCGCGCTCCAATACGGTCTGGGGAAATTCAAAGGCGCAGTATGCGGCGGATTAAGGCAGTGGGATACCATGGTCTATGGCATGCCAGATAAAGTGAGAAGCGAATCACTCGATGCCGTCGATCAGACAGGTGGCAAGCGCTTTATCCTCGGCACAGGTTGCGTGCTGCCGATTATTGCGCCCCACTCCAACATACTTGCTGCAATCGAAACCGTCACCTCTTCCGGAGATTAAACGTGGGCCAACTACGCATCATCGGGGGTACCGCCAGGGGCCTTCACATCCAATCCGTTCCCGGTGACACAACCAGGCCGATTACCGATCGGGTCAAAGAAGCGCTCTTCAATATCATCGGTCCGGATATTATCGATGCCGATTTTCTGGATCTTTTCGGCGGCACAGGCAGCGTTGGGATAGAAGCGTTGAGCCGGGGTGCCCGATCCGCCATATTTGTCGACCTCAACTCGAAACCCATTGCCACCATTCGAGCCAATCTCGAGACAACTCATCTGGCAATGAAAGCCAAAGTCGTTCAGGCGGATTCATTTCGCTTTCTCGCTGCGGCGCATTCTTCCGCTTTTGATTACATCTACATAGCGCCGCCCCAATATCAGCAGCTCTGGATTCGCGCCCTTCAAGCCGTTGACCAGAATACGGCATTGCTCAGCCCAGATGCCTGGGTTATTGTGCAGATCCATCCGATCGAGCTTGCGGATGTCGAACTAACTCATTTGGAGGAATTCGATCGCCGCAAATACGGCTCTACGGTTCTATTGTTTTATCAAAACCGCGAAGAGTAGCTACACCCCCTCGCGGACGATCAGCTTTCCATCTTCACCGTATAAATACTGAAGAGAGAAGAAGTCCCCCTTCATCACTCTTGGAATGATAATCGGCAAGTCTTCAACGCATGGATGATTTCCAAGCTCGCTTACATCGACCCATTCCAATAAGCCTTCGTCCGACGACTTCATCGTACCGCTCAAATCATTTCCCGAACACACAAACATACAGATCCCCTGTTCAGGTTCGACGTCGATCATCACCACGCCATTGATCTGTAGATTGTGTACGGCTAATCCGCTTTCCTCCCTCGCCTCACGTTTGGCGGCCGAAATCACATCCTCGCCACGTTCGATATGACCGCCAAGGCCGTTGTACAGACCCGCCCAGAGCTTTTTCGTTGGCGCACCTTTCTGCAACAGCACTTTTCTGCCGTCGAATAGCAATATCAGGGTACGGGCCACCACCATGTAGCGATTCTTCAAGATTTTCTGCGGATTCTTGGACATTCTTCCCTCTTAAATGAGCGACCTGGATAAGTCGGTACTTATCCAGGTCGAATCGATCGCATCAACTAGCTCAGGAACATGGGCACACCCATGAAATCTCGCACCTTAGGTTTGTAATTCTCGATGTCGTAAAAACTGGGCACGTCCACCCGCTTTTGACCCGCAAGCACCATGCTGATGGGTACGGTCGTGTACTTGCCGCCGTGCAAAGCCACCATCTTGCCCGTTTCGTTCCTGCGGATAAGCTGTACGGCAAGGTTGCCATAGGACATGGCGACCATGCGGTCGAGCGAATCGGGTGCGCCGCTGCGCATGAGATAACCTAACTGCTGGTACATGATATCCTGACCGGTAATCCGCTTGATTTCCTGGGATGTGTTTTCACCAACACCTCCCAGCTTGCGGTGGCCGTAAGCATCCATCTCGCCGGTTTCGACAACCAACCCGCCTTCCATGATGGCACCTTCGGATATAGTCATCATACAGTAATTCGAAGGATTGTTGCGCTTGTCTGAAAGCAGGAAATCCGCCAACCTCTCGATATCAAAAGGCACCTCGGATATGATCGCCCGGTCCACATAAGAAAGGTATGCCGAGATCAGGCTGGTTTCGCCAGAGTTACGGCCGAACAACTCCACGATGCCGATCCTCTCATGCGAGCCTACCGATGTACGCATGTTGGTGATGAAGTCCACACTCCGTGTCACAGCAGTTGAAAAGCCGATGCAGTAATCGGTGCCGAACACATCGTTATCCATCGTTTTAGGGATCGCCACGACCGGGAAGCCCTCTTTATTCAACCTCACCGAGAAACTCAGCGTGTCATCGCCACCGATGGTGATCAGAGTATCGATTCCAAGGTGTTCGAGCACCTTTAGAACGTAATCTGTGTAATCCATCGTTCCTTCAGCATCGATGGTTTTCCCATACTTCGAGCCTTTGAGAAAATCAGGGATGTTCTTCGCTTTTACTTTTTGCGGGTTCGTCCTGGAGGTGTGTAAAAAAGTGCCTCCGGTGCGATCGATTGTGCGCACATCATCGGTCGACAACGACCTGACGTTATATTCGTGAGTTGAAGGTTCATCCAGGTTGTACTGAAGCAACCCGCCCCACCCGCGCCGGATGCCCACCATCTTATACCCCAATTCGAATGCGCTGTATGCAACGGCTTTCATGCAGGGGTTCAACCCGGGCACGTCACCGCCTCCCGTTAATATTCCGATCGTCTTCGTCATGCTGTGCTCCTGATGATTAATAATGATAGCAGGATGAATCTT